>NZ_WOEY01000067.1 GCF_013177695.1 Paraburkholderia solitsugae
GCGGGCATCGCTACCGCACGCGTTCGACCGAGAACGTGCTCGAAGAAGTGAAGTGGATTCGCGACAACATGCCTGAAGTCAAGGAGATCATGTTCGACGACGACACCTTCACCGACTTCAAGCCGCGTGTCGAAGAGATCGCTCGCGGCCTCGGCAAACTGGGCGTGACGTGGTCCTGCAACGCGAAAGCGAACGTGCCGTACGCGACGCTGAAGATCATGAAGGAAAACGGCCTGCGCCTGCTGCTGGTTGGCTACGAGTCTGGCGACGACCAGATTCTGCTGAACATCAAGAAGGGTCTGCGCACCGACATCGCGCGCCGCTTTAGTGAAGATTGCCGCAAGCTCGGCATCAAGATCCACGGCACCTTCATTCTGGGGCTGCCCGGCGAGACGCAGGACACGATCCAGAAGACCATCGAGTATGCGAAGGAAATCAATCCGCATACGATCCAGGTGTCGCTCGCCGCGCCGTATCCCGGCACGACGCTCTACAACCAGGCGGTCGAGAACGGTTGGCTGGAAGAGAACAAGGTCATCAACCTCGTCAGCAAATCAGGGGTGCAGCTCGCGGCGATCGGCTATCCGCATCTGTCGCGTGACGAGATTTATCACCAGCTCGAAAACTTCTATAAGCGCTTCTATTTCCGTCCGTCGAAGATCTGGGAAATTCTGCGTGAGATGCTTACGAGCTGGGACATGATGAAACGGCGCCTGCGTGAAGGCGTCGAATTCTTCCGCTTCCTGCGCGCGCACCAAGCGTGATGGAGAGCGTATCCGGTGACCGCGCGCAGCAGCATTGGCAACCGCAGCGCCGGCTCATCATCACGGCTGACGACTTCGGTCTGCATCGGCGTGTCAACGAAGCCGTCGAGCTTGCGTGCAGGCACGGTGTGCTGACCGCGGCAAGCCTGATGGTCGGCGCGCCCGCCGTACAGGATGCCGTTCAGCGGGCGAGGAATCTTCCCGGCCTGCGGGTCGGCCTGCATCTGGTGTTGGTGGACGGCGCGGCAATACTGCCGCGCGCCGCGATTCCGGCGCTGGTCGACGCCCAGGGACGCTTCGGCGACAACATGGTGCGTGACGGATTCCGCTTCTTCTTTTTGCCGCACGTACGCGCGCAACTCGCGATGGAAATCCGCGCTCAATTCGATGCTTTCGCGCGAACCGGTTTGCCGCTCGATCACGTCAATACGCACAAGCACTTTCACATGCACCCGACGGTGCTCTCGCTGATCCTGAAGATCGGCAAAGAGTACGGCATGCAGGCGATGCGCCTGCCTTGCGAGGCCGACACGCCTGTGTGGCTCAAACCTTGGGTTGCACAGATGCGCGCACGCCTCGATCGCGCCAACATTGCGCATAACGACTACGTGGTTGGGATTGCCCGCACGGGACAGATGGATGAGAACACGCTGCTTGACGCGATAGCTCGCCTGCCTGCCGGCGTCGGCGAAATCTACTGCCACCCTGCCTCGCCGGGAGACGGCGCGCTCACGGCGGGAATGCAGGCGTACCGGCATGCGGACGAACTCACCGCGCTGCTGTCCACGCGTGTCGCCGCGGCACTCGACGCCACGGGCGCCGTGCGCGGCGGTTTCGCCGACCTGTCCACCGGACGTTCGCAAACGGCATGAAGTGGCTCAAATGGGCTGGGTTGCCGATCGGCATTGGGCTGCTGCTGGTCCTCGCTTTGCAAAGTGGCGTCGGCGACGTGATGCATACGATTGGAAGGGCCGGGTTTGTCCTGCTATGGCTCGTGCCGCTGCATGCGTTGCCGTTATTGCTCGACGCTCACGCGTGGCGGCTTCTGCTCGACAAGCGGGCGCCGCTCTGGTTTCTATGGTGGGTCGCCACCGTGCGTGAGGCGGTGAGCCGTTTGATGCCGGTTGCGAGCATTGGCGGTGAAATTGTGGGCATCCGGCTGGCGCGATGGCGCGTGCCCGACACCTGCAGCGTCAGCGCATCGGTGATCGTCGAGGTACTGGTGACGATGGCCGTCCAGTATGCGTTTTCAGCGCTGGGGATTGTGCTGATCGTCGTATCGGCACAGCAGGTCGATGCATTACGGAGCATCGGCGTGGCGTTTCTGCTATCCATTCCCCTGCCGGTCATGGCGATCGTGGTCGCGCGCCGCGGCGGCATTTTTCAGGCGATTGAGCGCTGGGCAGCGGGTTTGCTGGGCCATGCGCATCCGCTGTTGCGGAGCATCGACGGAAAGCAGCTCGACCTGGAGATCGACGCGTTGATGTCGCGCGGCGGGTTGTTGCTGCGCAGTTTCCTGTGGCAGTTTGCCGGCTACGCGCTGGGGGCGCTCGAGACATACTGGGCGCTTGCCATGCTTGGGCATCCTATTTCGTTGAGCGGCGCGCTCGCGATAGAGGCGATTACCCAGGCGGTCCGGCATGCGGCTTTTTTCATTCCCACGGGGCTTGGGGTGCAGGATGCAGCGGTTGTGTTGCTCGCGCAGATCTTTGGGGTCGATCGCGACACAGCGCTTTCGTTGGCATTTGTTAAGAGAATGCGCGAGGTCGTGTTTGGATGCATGGCGCTTGCTTCGTGGCAACTGGCTGAGATCGCGCGGGAGCGGATTGCTCGTTCGCAAGTCGGCACAGCGCCGCGTGGGTCGAGTACCCGCTGAGGCTTTGTCGCATTAGGCGTCGGGTATCATGTGCCCTCGCAATACGAACGACCGGACGCTTGATGACGACGCTGAATCCAGCCCTGGCACGGGTGCTCAAGCGTTTGCACTATCCGCTCGATGTGATCCTGACGTGTGTGCGCTGGTATGTGGCGTATCCGCTGAGCCTTCGACATCTGGAAGAGATGATGGCGGAGCGCGGAATCTCGGTCGGCCATTCAATCGTGCATCGCTGGGCCATCAAGGTGTTGCCGGTTCTGGAGAAGGCGTTTCGTTGCCAAAAGCGAGCCGTCGGTCGGAGCTGGCGAATGGACGAAACATATATCAAGGTCCGAGGCCAGTGGAAGTATTTGTATCGCGCAGTCGACAAGGAGGGCAACACGGTGGATTTTCTGCTGCGTGCCCATCGTGACAAGGCCGCGGCGCGGCGCTACTTCGAAAAGTCAATTGACCAGAACGGCGAGCCCGAGACGGTGACGATCGATAAGAGCGGTGCGAACCTGGCCGCGCTGGATGCTCTCAACGCAGAGCGGGAAACGCCGATCAAGATTCGCCAGAACAAGTATCTGAACAACGTAATAGAGCAGGATCACCGGGCGATCAAGCGGCGCACACGGCCCATGCTCGGCTTCAAGAATTTTCGTTGTGCACGCATTCTGTTGGGCGGCATCGAACTCATGCACATGATCGCCAAGGGCCAAATGGAAGACAATGGCGTCGGATACACTCGAGCCGAGCAGCTCTACTCACTGGCAGCATAAGCAATCCTACTTATACTGCCGTTCGTTCGCCATCTTCCCCTTACCGCGACAAAACCTGCATTTCGGGGTCTCGCGCCTTCTCTGCGTTCTTCGTGGAACTGGGCGCACCGATGATGGTGGCATCCACGATCGTGCCGGTGCCAACCTTCAGCCCACGCCTCTGCAGTACCTCGCCGACCTTGGCAAACAACCGCTCGCCCAGCTTGTTGCGCTCCAGCAGCCGGCGCAACTTCAACAGCGTCGTGCCATCAGGCACGCGCTCTCGCCCCAGGTCCATCCCAACGAATCGCCGCAATGCCGTGCTGTTCAGCAGCGCATCCTCGCAGGCTTCATCCGCCAGGTTGAACCAGCGCTGCACAAAGTTCATGCGCAGCATACGTTCAAGACCAACTGGCGGCCGTCCGCCTTGACCCTTGAGATAGTGCAGCTCGACAACCTCGCACAACTGCCTCCAAGGCACGATCTGCTCCATCGTCTCAAGTAACACATCGCGTCTGGTTGGCCGACCGCCTTCTCGCTGCCAACCGGGGGCGCTACTCGCTACGCCGTCCTGCGCAAGACGATCCCGCATGTGATCGACATGCGGGCTGATCGTCGGGTGGCGGCATTCAACACCCGGCGACACGGCGAATGCACCGCAGTAACATCGCCAGGCCGGCACCGAGCAACGAACAGAACATACCCCGCTGTCATGCCATAAGCCAGGGCGGTTTGTACGGCTTGATTGGGAGCTGCAAGCTGAATGGCATCAACCTGCGCGCCTATCCGGAATACGTCCTGACCCATATAGCTGACCACCCAATCAACCGTATCGACGAACTGTTGCCCTGGAATGTGGCCAGCAAATTGCCGAAGCAGGCAGGTCCGGCAGCGTCCATCGCCTGATTGCCAGGGAGATCCAGATAGATCCTGTCCAGGATCGCGATCATGGACAGGATCTTCCCCGATCTACCTGTTAGCCTCCCGATCTCCATCGCGATCATGCCCCATGCGCGCGTATCATTGGGAACGGCCCTCGCGAGGTGCTTACTGTCGTCGCGTCGCTCACTCGTTAACAAAATCTTATCGTGAGAAACGAACTGGCGTCAGTCGCCTAGAGCATGTTATGCACTTACGATCAAACCTGGTAACCCGGCGAGATGATCTAGAATTTCTTACGAAGACCGATGCGCACGCCGACTTGGTTTTCGGTCGAAGAGTAGCCGATGAGGGTACCCGGCGTCGTGTCCAGGAACATACCAGCGCCCATGGCTTGGTTGTTCGTGTGCTGATAGTTGACGGCCAGATAGACGTCCGTTTCCTTGGACAGGAAGTAATGCGCAGTCGTATTGAGCTGGTTGTAGCCGTGGCTCGCGTAGGTCGAATACGTATAGCCGCCCGTCAGCGTGGCGGCCGGTGTCACGAAGTAGGTCGCGCCCACCTCATAGTTGTTGATCGTCGCGTTATGGCCTGCGGCGGTTGCCCGAACCAGCGTCGATGTCGCGTTGCCGAACACCTTGAGCTTGTCGAACCGATAGCGCCCGCCAACTGCCCAGACGCGTTGGCTGTGTCCGCGGAGTGTAATCGTCGCAAGCGAACCAGTCATTCCGGTGACGGCGGTATACGCCGCAGAAACAACGAGCGGTCCTTGAGCAAACTTGAGGCCGAAGCTGGAGGCACGAGGAGCCGCATCCGTTCCGGCGAAGCCACCAGCGACGTTGCTGAAGCCGTACAGGGCACCGAACGAGACGCCGCCCCACGTCGGGCTGACGTACTTGACCGTGTTGTTCAGCTGCTCACCTGCAAGACGGTCCGCGTCGAACAGGTGGAACGCAACCGCCGTCGTACCGTTGGCCGCTGCCGAGTTCTCGACCATGAAGTCCGTCATGAAGTCATATTGACGGCCGAAAGTGAGGACGCCGGCTTTATCGGAGTCCAGACCCACGTATGCCGTACGACCGAACAGAAGACCGCCTTGCCCCATCGCCCCGTTGCTGAGGTTGAAGCCGCTTTCGAGGTTGAACACGGCCTTCAGGCCGCCGCCGAGATCTTCTTTGCCGAGCAAGCCCCAACGGTTACCCTGGAGAATCCCCGAGTCGCTCATCACGACCGACTTGCCCTGCTGATTGTTCACGTAGGTGATACCCGCATCGAGGATACCGTAAAGCGTCAGTGAGCTTTGTGCGAATGCAAAAACCGGCACTTGCAACAATGCAATTGCGAGAAGCGTTTTCTTCATACTGCTGTGTCTCCATTTAGTAGTTTTACCGCTGGGTTATCTGCCCAAAGTCACGGACCTTTCGGTCTAAAATCAGGACGAACTCGACGCCGTCGCCGACAATCTGAACAATCTCCCTCGTGCAACTCACAACTTCCATTCACCATTTGAGGTCTTCGCCGCGACCCTCGTCTCAATAAGTCAATCTCAAGGCTCTAAACATTAAACCCGTTGTTGCGCTTCACCCCTGAAACCGCCGTTCTATTGCGTCCGAGTTATTCTGGATACAAGCCTTTCGATCTAGCATAGAGTCGGGAAATACCCAGCAATGCTTTGATATTCTTGACTTCCACGCCAACCTGAGAAGCGATTTCAACCAGTACAGAAACCAAGGCGTCAAGTTCCAGCGGTTTTCCCGCGACTGAATCTTGAAGCATAGAGGTCCTAAATGCTCCTAGCGCAGCGGTGACTGCATGTCGCTCTTCAGGGTTTGCTCCAATTGGTATTCCGATGCAACTGCCAATGTTGGCCATTTCGGCCATACAACTTGACATGAACTCTCGCACGTACTGATCAGCAAGAATTTTGTCACCGGTTGCGCCCGTAATGGCTGAGATCGGGTTCACAGTCATATTGCCCCATAGCTTGAACCATATCTCCCGTTGAATCAAAGCAGTTTCTTCAACATCGAAACTAGCGTCGCGTAAACACGTCGCTATTTTTTTACACGCTGCGAAGTTTCGCCGCCTCCTGGTTCACCGATAACAATTCTGTTGCCCGCGATACGACGTACGGTTCCCGGATTGGGGATGGTCGATGAGAGATGCACGACCGAACCAATCACAGAGGATGCCGAAATAGACGCTCGCACGACACCTGATGGATCAAGCGACAACAGGTTGAGCGATGCAGCAGGCTCGGGTAGTCCGTGAGCGAACCACCAGGGTATGCCGTTCATGGCAGACAGGACCGTCGTCTCCGGACCGACCGTTGCTGCGATTTGCGGCGCAACGGCTCCAAGGCCGGTAGTCTTCAATGCGACGATCACGAGGTCCTGAGGACCGAGCTCCGCAGGCGTACGCACCACATTGACATTGTGCGACGTGCGACGCTCTTCCCCATCGACGGTTTCGATCAGAGTCAAACCCTGACGCTTCACCGTGTCGTAGGTTTCATTTCGAGCGATAGCGCTCACCTCATACCCGACACCGGCCAGTTTTGCAGCCATAAGACCGCCGACGGCACCCAGCCCGTGAATAGTGATCTTCATCCGTTGGCCCTCATTCGCGCCACGACGCATCAATCTTGTCAACCTGTCGAATCAATGCGTCAAACACATCGCGACCGCCGCCATAGCGCGGATCGAACTGTAATGCGTCTTGACTTGCTTGACGACAAATCGACTCAGGAACGGGAATGGATTCGCCCAGCGCTGCAGTGGCCCATTGAACTTCGCAAGCGCGCTGTAGGGTCCACAGATAGCTGAAGGCCAAGGGGATCGTGTTCCCAATGCTCAGCAATCCGTGATTGCGAAGGATGACCGCTTTCGCGGCGCCGATGGACTGCACGACGCGCGGGCCTTCTTCGGCATGAACCGTGATGCCTTCGAAATCGTGATACGCCACCCGATTGTGAAGTTGGGCCGCATAGAAGTTATTTATCACGAGACCTTGCCGCGAGCAGGAAACGGCCGATCCTGCCGTCGTATGCGTGTGCATTACACAGTGTGCGTCAGGGATTCCGCGATGGATTGCGGAGTGCAGAACGAATCCGGCTGGGTTAGCCCGGTACTTCGATTCGCCGATGATCTGGCCATCGAGATCGATCTTCACCAGATTCGATGCCGTGACCTCGCTATAGTGGAGGCCGGATGGATTGATCAGGAAATGCGATTCCGGACCAGGGATGCGCAGCGTAATGTGGTTGTATATCAGCTCTGTCCATCCAAGCATCGCGAAAATGCGATAGCAGCCTGCGAGTCCGGTCCGCAACGTCTGTTCATTGATCACCTGGTCCGTCATGTGCATTCCCCTTAGTGGCTGATCACGGGTTTACTGGCGTCGAGAAGCGCCGCGACTTTTTTATCCTGAGCCATGTTGTGAATGGCTTCAAACAACGCGGTTTCGTTATCTGCGCCCAACCGTTCAGTGACGAGCAACGTGAATTTCGCGCGCAATTCCTCGTTCGAGAACATGGTCGTGGGCTCGCCCTTCGGCTCGTATACGAACTCGCGCAGGACGTCACCATTCTTGTCGTTAATCTCGACGACCGCCGAGAAAGCACCAGGGAAGTTCCGATTGCATTCCTCGTCTTCGAACACGTCCACACGCTGCATCAGTGCGCGAATCGTTTCGTTTTTCAGGCCCGACTCGTAACTGTCCCAGCCGAAAGTGCCGGTCACGAGCGCAGCGGCGACGCCGAAGTGCGTCGAGAACTGACAATCGACCACGTTCCGCGGATTACGCTTGCGTTTCTGCGGATTTCCGACAACCGCAACGCTACGATCAGCCATGCCCACGCGGACGGTTTCGATATTGCGCACATCGATCTGATGCTTGCTGAGGAGCTTGAATACTGCATCCAAAGGCGCGTGGATGCCACGGCAGCACGGATAGGGTTTGACACCCGACGACATGATTTCCCACACTTCGCCGAGACCGGCCAACGCCGCTGCCGGATTCGGTTCGGGCGAGTATGCGTTGAAGAAACCTTCACGGCCTTCGAATGCCTGTGTCGCTCCGGTGTAGTTGTTGCGGGCGAGAACTGCGGCCATGAGACCGCCAGCCGAAGCATGGCCCACGTGGAAACGTTTCGTCCATGCGCCGTTCACCGAGAACTGGCCCGTGCCCGCCGACTCGCTGAGAGCCGTTCCGAACGCGTGGCCCATTTGCTCCGGTGTGAGTCTCAGGATATTGCCCGCGGCGGCCACCGCGCCGAATACGCCGGTAGTTGCCGTGAGGTGGAAGCCGCGCTCCGAATGCTTGGTGGGGTTCACACCATAGGCGACGCGAATCATCACCTCATAACCGGCGACGATGCCCGCCAAGAGTTCGCGGGTCGTAGCGCCTACCATCTGGGCCGCCGCCAAAGCAGCCGGAATCACGGGTGCGCCGGGATGGAGCAGTGATTTCGCGTGCGTGTCGTCGAAATCCAGGCTGTGTGCCGCGGCGGCGCCGAGAAGCGCTGCACCGAAAGGGGTCCACGTATCGGTATTGCCTGGCACCCGGCAAATACCACCTGAAAGGCCCAGGTCCCTCAGACCCTGTTCGAGTGCGAGAGTGGAATCCAGGGTTTGCGAACGGATTATGATACCCAGCAAGTCCATAAACAGCAGACTTGCGCGTTCACTGACTTCGGCGGGCAGGTCCTCGAAACGAAGTGCCGAACTGAATTGCGCCAGTTTTTCGGTCACGGGATACATGGACGACTCCTTTTCTATTAAACGTTATTACGCGTCTTTCTTCGGCGCTGCCGGGATACCGCGACGAACGAATTCAGCGAAGTCCGGCGACAGTTGTACGCTGTTTTCGAGGTTGACCCACATGCGCAGAAGATATCGCTTGCGGCCGTCTTCGTGATCGAAGTATTCCGAGCGCGAGTGGAGGGTCGCAAAGTTGTTGATGACCTGGATATCGCCCGGCTCCAGCATCATGTCGATACGGAAGTCCTCGCGCGTGCCGAGATCGTGCACGTAGTTGATCGCTTCCTGCTGGATTGCAGTCAGCGGCACCCCACGCTTCTTCGCGCCGGTCTCGATGATCTTCTTCGCGAATGCGCAGTTGACACGACCGTTGTTGTACTCGAACACCGGAATCAGCGACGCCGTGACTTCATTCGCGTCGTGGCTCGGGCCATAGCCACGGTAGTCGTGGTAAAACCCTTCGTACAAAGCTTCCAGATATTCCGGGTGGTTTTGAACGATGTGGTTGTGAATCGCCGCCGTGCTGCACAGGCCACTCATGCCGCCTTCCCTCGCCTTTTCCACGCAGAGGAGAGTAACGACGTCGGCGAGGTCCGTGTGCGGGTCGAGCATGCGGTTCGTCGTGTTGTTACGGCGATTCGGGTCGTCGTCCTTGAGTGCCAAATCCGTCACCGCTGCAACGAAGTCGCCGGCAACGTTGTGCGAGATCACTTGACCAATGTGGACACCCACGCCCCAGTAGATGGTCTTGAGTTCGTCGAGCGAGTAACGCTCAACCGGGAAACCACGCAGGAGAGCGAAGCCCCGCCCATTGCGAATCTGATTGTCGATTTCCGCGAATGTGGCGCCCAGCGAGCCCAGATCGAACTGCTCTTTGCCGAACGAACCCCACGACAGGCCCTGATCTTGGACCTTGCGGAGTGCGGTATCGACAGCCACGATATCCGACTCGGTGAATTTGTAAATCCACGAAGGATCGTTTTGCAGATCTGCTGCCTTCCAAGCGTAGGCGTCGGTAATCAGTTCACGAAGAATGGGTTTCGTCATAGTGCATCTCAATATTTAAGCGAGGCGTGAATTAATTCACACCTCGACGGGAAGTCGTCAAGCAGCCGGAAGATCCGGGACTTCGACGTTGACCAAAGGCCCGAACTGCTGACCTCCGAACAGATCCGTATCGGCCGGGTCACCACTCGTCACCAGACGCGGCACTGTCACCTTGATCGCGTTCGCCGGCTCGTAGTTGAATAGCCGGACCTTGCTTTCATCGACGCTGAAAAACCGCGCCATCGATTCCTTCTTAATCACACCGCTCGCAACTACGCGATCGTAGGTGCGACGATCCGGAAACATAATGTCCAGCGTCAGGAGGAAGGGACCCGCATTCTTGGTGCGGATCAGTTTTGCCAAATCGCGAAGGCGTGCCATATCAAATATCCTCGTAACGGATCGGATGCAGTTCAAGCGGGTGGTCGAGTTCGACCACGTGATTCAGGACGAATTGATACGCCTCACCCAACGACCAAAAATGCGGGGCGATGGGGAAGGCGAGATTCGACAACAGGCCTTCCCATTGCGGAACTGAGTGGTGAAGCACCATGTGAGCGGCTTGGCCAGCGATCGCGTAGGCGATTTCTTGCGTCTGTGCGAGCGTAACCATCAGGAGTCCGACTTCATTCCCGATCGTCGGATTCGGTTCGCGTGCGCCGAGGACGCCGCTGCGCCCGTAGATCTTGTAGTCGATCTGATACTGGCCGCGAATCGATTCACCATAGACGGCCTCGATGTTTTCGGAAATATGGTCTTGGAGACCGCCGAACCAGCTATCGAATTGCTCCAGGATAACCGGGTCGCGCACGCCGCCGAGGACCATGGCGCGGTAGCCGATCTTCTTCGCCCCCTCCAGTTTGACCGTGTAGGGCTTCGGATTGAACTGCGAACCCGTAACGCGAACACGTCGCTCGTCAACGGCTTCGTATTGAGCGTTCGTCAGATCCATCTCGCCGCCCGGTTCGAGCATGCGATACGGATCAGCCGTCTCATACAAAGCGTGGGCAGCAACACTCAACGGCGAGCACTGTTGCTGCGGGCTGACCGGTTCGAGCGTGAAGTCTTTCTGCGTGACGGTGCAGATCATGCCTTCCGGCTTTTCCATGGTGACGACAGCTGCGCCACCACATTCCATGATCTTTGCTGCGTGCCAGCAAAGACCAGCTGGGAAGCCCTTCGCAACGGGAACGGCCGCGAAGATTGCAGCATCCGTCGAGCGGCCGGCCAGCACGACGTCCGCACCGCCTTCCAGCGCCGCAACGTAAGCCTCTGCACCCATCATCGCAACGATATGGTCCGCGTCCTTGAAAACCGATTCGTCGATTTCCGGGGCCGGGTCCAGCGCCTTGATCTTTCCGTCGCGATACTTCTGGATCAGAGTTTCACGCGGAACTTCCGATTCGATAATCGCCGTCTTGAAGTGGAGACTCTCTTCCCGGGCGATCTCCTGAACGATTTCCCACACCCAGTTCAGGTTCCAGTTGCCACCCGATCCCCCGCAGGAACCGATGAACAGCGGGACGTTAATCGACCGCGCTCCAGTGACGAGAATGCGAAGGTCGCGCTTGATCGCCGCACGCGAAAAGAACGGCTTATTACCGCCGAGATTGGCAGGACCGCCATCGGTCGAACCCGCGTCACAGCCGATGAACGCCAGATCCCGCGACGCGATAGCCGCGAGAAAATGATTTTCGGAAAAACCGACGCCGAGAACACCTGTCGGCGAGAGATATGAAATCGAATCCATTGTGAAACCTCTATGCAGATAATCGGTTTTACTGCCCACTTCTCTCTTGATCACATTTGTTACTGATACGTCATTTTAATGGCGCACTTCTGTTAGGAAAGTGCGCCACCGTTTATGGGGCCTTAATCATCCGACGAGTGCTACGCCGAAGCTTGCTTGTCTGCAATTGAATCCAGTTTTTCCAGCGAAGCTTGATTCGTCTCCTGACCAAATACGGTAACGACGACAGCTTGCAATATCAGAAGACACGCAACGACCGCGACGATCGCCTTCAGACCTCCGAATGCGAACAGTCCGACGACCAGGAACGGCAGATAAACAGACCAAATACGCCCAATGCCGTTACAAAGTGCGATACCACGTGACCGAATCGCAGTCGGGAACAGTTCCGAGGTATATCCGGCCAATGCAAACGTAGCTGTCACATATACCGCGATGAACAAGCAGAAACCAACGCTGACGACCGCTACTGGCGTGCTCTGCATTGCATACAGGACCGCCACAACTGCCACCACTACCGAGAAAACTGCAACGCCTTTGCGTCGCCCGATTTTATCGGCCAGCAATGCCGCGACCACTGTGCCAATCGGTCCACCCGCCGACATAAACAGCGAATACTGCAACGACGTCGAAAGCGACAGCCCCTGCTTCACAAAGAACGACGGCAGCCAGACCAGAAGACCATAGATCGCCGAGAACTGAACGATGGCCAACATGACGCCGATGATCGTCGGTACCCGGAGTCCCTTCTTGACCAAAGCCGTAGCAGACAATTCTTTTTTAGCCGATTTCACCGTGGCAGTTTCGTCATAGTCCGGAAGCACCGTGGTCTCAGGATATTCAGACTCGATTTCGCGGAGAATCGTATCAGCCTCTTCGATTCGGCCTTTCGACTCGAGCCAGCGGGGCGATTCTTTCAAACTCCAACGAATGACCCAGATGATGAACGCCGCTGCTGATGCCAAGCCAAACATCCAGCGCCATCCCTCATGTCTCGGCAACAAAAAGTAGCCGCCCAGAGCCGACGCGAAGATAGCGGTATTGGCGATGAATGCTGTCAGGCCAAGCCAGCGTCCGCGCTTGGACGGCGGCACAAACTCACTTAGGGTCGCGTAGCTAACGACAGCTTCTGCGCCCAAGCCGATGCCCGAAGCAAACCGCCAGATCGCCATAGCGTCAGGGGTATTGACCAAGGCAGTAACCAGAGTAGCGATCGCTACGATTGCCAGGTTTACCTGGTAGCACAGCTTACGGCCGAATTTGTCGCTGAAATAACCCGAGGCAAGCGCACCGACCACCAAACCACCGTAGGTTGCGGACACCACATGCCCAACCTGCGCCATGCTTGCGAACCCGGATTTAACGAGCGCGCCCATAACACCGGCCATCAGGTATACGTCGAAAGCATCGACAAATAGTCCGCCGCCAAGCAAAAACAGCGTTCGGTAATGAAATCGACCGATCGGCAGTCTGTCCAAACGCGCACCACTATGTGCAGTTTTGGATGCAGAATCCATCTGCAATCCCAACTCGCCTTGAGCCATCTACTCGTCTCCTTTTTTGCCGACTAGTTCGTTTATACGCATCTGTCGGCTATGTACCACTGTTAGTGATGAACCCAAAAACTCAAGGTGAGCGATACTGGCGATTTAATCAATCCGCATCAGAATCAAGCATTTCTTCCGCCTTCTTTATCAGTCTCTCAAGTTGTCGGCTAAAAGCCTCTAGTTCCTCCGAGCCGAGTGACCCATAAAACTCTTGCGCCTTCATGGCCGAATACGGAGCTATTTCCGCGAACAATCTCTCGCCCTCTGGCGTCAGCCATAGCAGAGTGCGACGATGATTTTTTGGATCGCGCGAAGTCGAAATCCGACCAGCTTTACGCAATTCGGCCACTGCGCGACTCACATTCATCGCAATAAGACCGGTTGCTTCAGCTATATCCTGCGCAGCGCTACCCGGTTTATTGGCCAAGACAACCATCGCACGCCATTCGTTCAACGAAATAGCATGCTGCTTATGAATTCGCTTAAAGAACGGCTGACTCAACAGATTCGTAAGTTTAAGCAACCGGAAACCAACTACATTCGGAGCCGGCGCAAATTGATTGATTTCGAGCCCTTGAAGATGTCCAGTGATGCCAGGCACTCCTTGACCTTCGATCGAACTCTTTGACATATCTCAACTCCTCTCTACGTGGGTATTTCACTGAAGCATCGGCTAGAGTATGCCTCATTCATTAACAATTGTTAATGAATTTTGAGACTAGGTTTACCACCTAGCAGGGTGCTGAACTAACCGGCGGCAGAGTTCATCCCGGAAGGCCCCTGATGCGCTGATACGGAACGCTCACTTGCCCATTGGAGATCATGCGCGACACCGACACCTTCACCGAGAGTTTGTTTTCCGCGGTGGTGGAAAATTCTATCGGCGTCGTGACGGCTCTAAATCCGTATATCGGCTATTCAAACGCTACGATGGTGGCGCAAGAAGCGCTGGTCTCTGGCCGCGGCGTCGCTGAGATTGTTGTTGAGCGTGGACTTCTGTCTCGCGAACAGCCGGCGTGGGATGCCGATCCAAATAAACTGGGCCGATCCGTGTGGCTGACACGGATCGTCGCAAACACGATAGCGGCCCCGCTCGAACACGCCGGCAACGCCCGTTGCCCTATAGTCTGAATGCTTCACTTGCTCCCGCCCCTTGCCGGTTCGGGCTTCCTTTATTTCGTTCGGATTGCAATGGAAATTGCGCTGCAACCTCGCGTTGGCCCGACATTTCGAGGTGCGGTCGGCGGCACATTTTAATGCCGCCTACAGCCGCGTAGTCACCGAGTCTTGTCGAATCAGACTCCTGATTCTGCACATCTCACAGTCTGCCCATCACATGTTCGGATAGTTCGGACCGCCGCCGCCTTCAGGCGTCACCCAGACGATATTCTGCGTCGGGTCCTTGATATCGCAGGTCTTGCAGTGCACGCAGTTCTGCGCGTTGATCACCAAGCGCTCGCTGCCATCGTCGTTCTTCACGAACTCATACACCGCAGCCGGGCAGTAACGTGATTCCGGACCGGCATAGGTCTGCCAGTTCACATTCACCGGCACTGAGGGATCTTTCAGCGTCAGGTGAGCCGGCTGATTCTCTTCATGGTTGGTGTTCGAGATGAACACTGAAGAGAGCCGGTCGAATGTCAGCTTGCCATCCGGCTTCGGATAAACAATCGGCTTGCACTGCGAAGCAGGCTTGAGCATCTCGTGATCGGAATGCTGGTGATGCAGCGTCCACGGCACGTTGCCGCCTAACAGCTTCTGCTCGATGCCGACCATCAAGGTACCGAGGTACAGGCCCTTGCTCATCCACTGCTTGAAGTTGCGCGCACGGTGCAGCTCGGTATGCAGCCACGAAGTCTTGAACGACTCCGGGTACGCGGTGAGTTCATCGCTGGTGCGTCCGGCCTGCACGGCTTCAAACGCAGCGTCAGCAGCCAGCATGCCGGTCTTGATCGCAGCATGCGAGCCCTTGATCCGCGATGCGTTCAGGAAGCCCGCATCGTCACCGACCAGCGCGCCGCCCGGGAATACCAGCTTCGGCAGCGACAGCAGGCCACCCGCGGTGATCGCCCGCGCGCCGTACGACACCCGCTTGCCACCTTCCAGAATCGCGCGGATCGCCGGATGCGTCTTGTAGCGCTGGAATTCCTCGAACGGCGACAGGTACGGGTTCGTGTAACCGAGGCCGACCACGAAGCCCACCACCACCTGGTTGTTGTCCATGTGATAGAGGAACGAGCCACCGTAGGTGTCGTTCTCCAGCGGCCAGCCGGCCGTGTGCATCACCAGACCCGGCTTGTGTTTCGACGGATCGATTTCCCACGTTTCCTTGATGCCGATACCGTAGACCTGCGGATCGACCCCTTCGCGCAGCTTGAATTTGTCGTTCAGTTGACGGCCCAGATGCCCGCGCGCGCCTTCGCAGAAGAGCGTGTACTTCGCGTGCAGTTCCATGCCGAGCTGGAAGTTCTCGGTCGGCTCACCGTCCTTGCCGATGCCGAGATTGCCGGTCGCGACGCCTTTGACCGAGCCATCGTCGTTATACAGAATCTCCGCAGCAGGAAACCCCGGGAAGATTTCCACCCCGAGCGCCTCAGCCTGCTGACCCAGCCAGCGCGTGACATTCGCGAGGCTGATCACATAGTTGCCGTGGTTCTTGAAGTTGTCCGGCAGCGCCCAGGTCGGCACGCTCTTCGAACCGGTTTCGGTCAGGAAGAGGAATTTATCTTCGGTCACGTCGACCGTCAGCGGCGCGCCTTTTTCCTTCCAGTCGGGGATCAGTTCGGTGATCGCGCGCGGATCCATCACCGCGCCCGACAGGATATGCGCCCCGATCTCCGAGCCTTTTTCCAGTACGCACACGCCAATCTCGACGCCTTTTTCAGCCGCCAGCTGCTTCAGGCGGATCGCCGCGGACAGGCCAGCCGGGCCGCCACCGACGATCACGACGTCGTATTCCATCGACTCGCGCCTAGGGGCGAAGTCATCTTCGAGGACTGTCGAGATACACACTGAACCAGATCTCCATGCTTACAGATACTTTATAAATCGCGTCTCATGCGAGCCACGCGACCTTTTCATCCGGGAAAACGTCGGACAGCTCCCGGCGCCTATCTGCACCGCAGACAGGTGACAGTCCCGCTCCCTGCAAACCCGATTCGGCTCATGCGGCTGCCGGCATCCGTAACCCGCTGCCAGGCCAAAGACTGACGCTCAAGCCCGTTCGTTGACTTGCGCTAGGAGTCTGCGCGGCAGACGAGTTTTGAGCTGACAGCGGGGACGCCACAGCGTTCGGCATCGCGACCGCTTTCGGTTTGGCGCGCCGACCTACCAAAGAATGGCTTGGTCGACGACGAAATTGCGTGAGATGGCCCCCTTTCCGGGCTTACGCGTACATCATTTTGGCCATTCGGCGCAGGTTCAACGCCGTGCAGACGAGCTTCCACTCGGCCTGGGCCTTGGCCAGTCCGCGCATGCTGAATTGGCGGAACCCGAGCACGCTTTTTACCCAGGCGTTTGGCGGCTCAGATAGCCATTTGCGTTTGCGATACGCGGCCTGTGTTTCGGCAGACGTGAATTTTTCAGCCATCGCGGCGCAGAGCGGCCGCTTGCTGGCATCGATCTTCACGTCCTTTTTGCCCTCGCGTCCGAGCGCCACGATCAGCTCGGCCGGATGCTCGCGCAATTGCTCGAACGTCGCTTCCGACCGGTAGCCAGCGTCGGCAAGGATTTGCCTGGGATCGGCACCGGCGTCGCGCAGCACGGCAGCAAGAACGGTTGGCAATTGCCCGCTGTCAGCGGCACTGTTGCCCAGCTCGGCCGCGACGATGATGTGGGCAGCCTCGTCGACCGCAGCTTGCGCGTTGTAGGAATAGTCAAAGCCGCCGCCGGCATGCTTCATGATCCGGCTTTCCGGATCGGTGAAATTTTCCTGTGCGTCGGGCTTCGGCTCGCCGAACTTGTACTTGAAGCGCGACTTCTTTTTCGGCTCTCCGTCGGCGTCCGGCGGCGCATCGTCGTCACTGCGACCGCGCGCGATATCAGTCTGACGCTGGCGCTCTTCCAGGCGTGCGCGTGCAGCGCGAATCACCGCCAGGCGGTCCTCGCGCCGCGTGATCTCGGCCGGGATATCCAGCTCCGGCTCATTTTTCTCGGCGGCGTCGGCCGCCTTCGCTTTTGCCAGCAGAGCATCGATCTGCTCTTTCAGCTCAAGCTCGACCTTTTTCATCCGCTCGTAGCTCATCGCCTTATGGCGCGATGCGTTGGCCTTGATCTTGGTGCCGTCGACCGCGACCGTGCCGAGCTTAACCAGGCCGCACTCCCTGGCCAGTTTCACCACTTGCACGAACAAGTCCGACAGTTCTTTGAGGTGAAAGGCGCGGAAGTCGCACAGCGTCCGGTGCGCCGGATAGTTGCCCGCCGCCAGGACCCGGAACGCGACATCCTCATGCAGCTTCCTGGCCAGCTTGCGCGAGGAAAACACACCGGTCGCGTAGCCATAAACGAGCACCTTGACCATCATGGCCGGATGAAAGGGCTGGTTGCGCGCACCGCCGCCGGCATACCGGGCATGGAAGGCGGACAGGTCGAGCGAGTCGACCGTATCGCTGATGAAGTAAGCAAGGTGGCCTTCAGGCAGCCAATCTTGCAGCGCATGGGGCAGCAGGAACTGCTGTTGTGGATCGTAGGGAAGATAGCTCGTCGTCATCTGCCTACAACGTTTACAACAGGCAATCGGATTACCGCGCGGCTTCTGCCGCGCAGACTCCTAGCCGCGCAGGCGTAGTGAAGCGATCAGCCCGGGACTTCGTCGCCTAGAAATTGCGGTATGTGGTCTGCGCTCGCCGCCGGCGAAGAGATGGATCGTGCGATATTCATCGCTGGTCGCTTGTATTCCGGCGGGAATACACACCACGAACCCTCGTCGTGACGAAAGAACACGAACGCCAGCCTACCTGACGGGCGATCGGCCTCCACACATACATAGCGCCACTGCTTACGGCGCGAGTGACCGAAGCGTGTCACGCGAGCATGCTTCGCAGCGTCCGGTCCCAACCAATTCTCAACCAGCGCGCGCAATGACTTTTCCCGGGTGCCCATTTGTTCCTCCGACTACTTCGATCCCTCTATGCGCCTGCGAAACCTGGCGATGCGAATGCTACCTGACGGTGAGACGATAAAAGCGAGACTATCCCGCCCTGTAAAGCTGGAGCTGCAATACCTGCACCGCTCACCGGGGATACGACCATTAGCTGTCTTCCGCGGACTCGCTTATCGAACTTCCAACCGTTCAATTGGCATGGCGGATCACACTTCATTCCCCGTTGCTAGCCTGGTAATGTGAAACGGCCAATTGCATCGCGCAGGCTGGCGACCTGATCGCGCAACGAGTGCGCGGCAGCCGCAGCCTGTTCGACCAGCGCTGCGTTCTGCTGCGTCACCTCGTCCATCTCTCCGATCGCACGGTTCACCTGCTCGATGCCCGCGCTCTGTTCCAGCGACGCGCAGCTGATTTCGTCGAGGATTGCGTGGACGCGCGTGACCGCCTTCACGATGTCGGCCATCGTCGCGCCTGCATTTGATACCTGCTCAGCGCCCACCTCAACCGATCACGAGATGCGAATCGATGATCGCCACATAGCCGTCCTCGCCATAGCGCAGGTCGGCCAACGCCGCCAACGCCTGCCTGCGCGCGTCCACGGCGCTCAGCGCACCCTTCTGCGCGAGCCGATAGTAGTGGCCGGCGAGGCTCTGGGCCTGCTGCACGAGCGCCCGCAACTGCTCGCAGCGATCGGCGAGCATGGACCAGCGCGCCTGCCACGCGCCAAACGCGCCGATCAGCACGAGGCCGATCCACAGCAAGGCGACCATCGAAAGAAGCTTGCGGTTCCACGTCATTTTCATAGATGAGGAAGGCGATACAGTTCGGCCCGACGCGCGCGCCGGGCTCAACGCGCGACGATCATGCATACGGCCGACGCCGTTGCAACGAGCTTATCGTCCTGCCACAGCTCTCCGTTCACGTTGCACACACCGCGCCCCCTGCGCACCAGCGTCGCCCGGCCAACCAGGCTGCCGGGCTTCGCGGGCCGCAGGAACGAGGTGTTCAGGCTAAGCGTGGCGCACTGTTCGCCTTCAGCCAGTGTCGACGTCACGAGCGTCGCCGTCACGTCGTCGAGCATGGCGCACAGCATGCCGCCCTGCACCTGACCTGCCGGGTTGAGGAACGCCGGCGCGCCCACGTACTGCGCCTCAAGCGTGCCGTCTACAAGTGACAGGAATCTCCCGCCAAGCGTTGTCGTCACCGCCGGCAGCGAGCCGTTCGTGCCGTACAGGCGCGCGAGAGTCTGTTTCTCATCGATTTCCATTGATGGTCTCCTATTTTCGAGGCAGCTTGGGGTTCGAAGCCCAAGCGCTTTTCGCATTGCTTCGAAGCCTATTCGCCGCGAAACACCGGTTTGCGCTTCTCCTGCCACGCCAGCGCGCCTTCACGCAGGTCCTGCGATGCGTCCGCCTGCGTGACGTCGCGCCAGAACTCGTCTTCGTCTAGCGTGCCGCATGCAATCCGGTTCAGGTGCTTCTTCATGCCGAGCAGCGCCAGCGGCGCCATCCCGGCCAGGTCGCCGCTTAGGCGTTCGACTTCGTCGCGCAGCGCGGCTGGCGCCACCACCGCATCGAGAAACCCGCAGGCCTGCATCTGCGCGGCATCGAACGTCGCGGCCGCAAGCAGCAGCTTCTTTGCCGTATTCAGTCCGAGCCTCGAAACATAGCGCTGCAAGCCGTCGCGATAGAACAGCAGGCCAAGCCGCGCAGCCGGCACGAACATCTGGCTCGTTTCAATGCCGATCCGAAAGTCGCAGGCGAGCGCGAGATCGGTTGCGCCGCCGTACACGCCACCGTTGATCGCTGCGATCGTCACCGGCCGCGCGCGCTCCAGCTCGTTGGCGAGCGCCTCGAAGCTCGCGCCCGCGTCGCCGTCGCCGTCGCCAATGCTGCCAATGTTGAAGCCAGCGCAAAAGTGCCGGCCTTCGGCGCATAGCCGCAGTACGAGCACGTCGCGCCGCGCGTCTACGTCGCGGATGAAGCTGCGCAGCGTCGCGAGGTCTTCCGGTTCGAGACGGTTCGCCATCTCGGGGCGACGCAGCGTGATCGTCGCTATCGGACCGGCGACGGTGAGTTCCGGCGCAAAGCCGGACGAATGGGTGACGGGCTTCGGGGTCATCTAGAGATCAATGGAAGTTGTAGATCTGCATGGTCGTCTCGCCCGACTCAATGCGCTTGCAGATCGTGGCCTCATCGGCCTCGCGCTTCGCGGCCATCTCGACTACGTCCGCCGCACGCGCACGCGGGATGGCAACGACGCCGTCCCGGTCGCCGACAATCAGGTCGCCCGCGTTGACCGTTACGTTACCGATCAACACCGGTTCGTTGATCCAGCCAATCGCACCATAATCCTTGCCCGTCCCACGAATCGACAGGCCGCGCGAAAACACCGGGAAGCCGATCTGCTCGAGCAGGTCCGCGTCGCGCACAGCAGCGTCGATCACGAGACCGGCGAGACCGCGCACCTTTGCCGCGGTTGTCATGACTTCACCCCAGTAGCCATGCTCGTAGATGCCGCTGGTGTAGACCACCAGCACATCGCCCGGTTGCGCGAGCACAAGCGCGCGATGTAGCCATAGGTTGTCGCCGCCGGGCGAATGCACGGTAATTGCCGCGCCGCAGATTCTGAAGCCCGGCGCCACCGGCCTGATCGCCGGCGGCAGCGCACCGACCTTGCCGCCTGCTTCGTGCAGCGTCGCCGCAGGCAACGTGCGCGCGGTCTCGACCACGCTCGCTTCGACGCGTTCAATGGCGGTGCGCACCGTCGTTGCCGAATCGTGTTCTTTCATGTTTATTTCCCCCGAGCCTGCAACTGGTGGTACTTGAACTGCTTGCGCGCCTCGTCCAGACGCATGCCGCCGCGACAGGCTTCGCGGATTGCGTCCTCTGCATGCTGGATCGTCTCGGCCGCGTCGAGCACAGCGTCCTCATGCTCGCGCGGGATCACGATCACACCGTCGGCATCGCCGCGCAGGATGTCACCAGGCTGAACGCGTGCCTCGCCGATGTTGACCGGAATGTTGGTCGCTTCGACCTGCACCCGATCCTTGCCTGTACGCATCCAGTGATCACGGCTGAACACGGGATAGCCGAGCTTCAGGCACAGGGCGACGTCGCGGCACACGCCGTTGATCACCGTGCCGCCCAGGCCGCGGCGGTGTGCGATCTCGGTCAGGATGTCGCCCCAGACGGTCGCGTCTTCGCGCCCACCGTTGTCAAGCACGACGATCGCGCCGGGCGGCACGCCGTCGATGTAGTCGCCGACCGTCCCAGGCGGGTTCGAGGCAGGACCGTACTTGAGTGTCCAGGCGCGCCCCGCGAGCCGGAAGTCCGTACTGCGGGCCTTGATCCTGTAGCACTGCCCAGCGATGCTGAGTTTGTCGAGCGCATCCGAGAGGGTGGCCGTATCGAGTTTGCCGGCGCGTTCAACGTTGCGGTTTTCATTCGTCATGTATCTATCCTGGTGGATTGTGAATGTGCTCACTTGAGCATGTGTTCGTAGTTGCCACCCATCACTTTCCCGACCGGCGAGCCAGACAGGATCGCCTTGGCCATCGCGGCTTCCTTCGCGACAATCGTCTCGGCAGTGTCGAGCACGATGCCGATGTCGCCGGCGCGGATGAAGATCACGGCGCTGTTGTCGGCCACGACATAGTCGCCTGCCTCCACCGGCACTTCGCCGATCTGCACAGGCACGTTGGTGCCCTTCTCGACCACGCGGCCGCGCGCCGTGCGCGCCGTGGTTGCGCGGCTGAACACCGGCAGTTCATAGGCGATGGCTTCGTCGATATCGCGCACCGGGCCGTCGGCCACCACGCCCGCGACCTCGCGCACTTTCGCCGCGAGCGAGAGGAGACCGCCCCAGCAGCCCGCTTCGACGCCGCTGCGCTGTTCGACCACGATCACGTTCTCGTCATTGGCCTGTTCGATTGCCGTGCAGCCGAGGTGGACGGGCGGTCCGGGCGGCGCTTCGCCGGTGCCAAGCTTGACGGTGATTGCGCGGCCGGCGATCCTTCCCGCGCCCGCGCGCTGCGGCAGTCCGCTCACGACGCCGGGCAGCTTGAGTTTGTCGAGTGCGTCCGACACGGCGCAGCAATCGAGGCGGCGCAGGCGCTGTACATTCAGGTCAGTCATGTTGGTTGTCTTCCGTAGATTTCACTGCGGCAGGAAGCCAGGTCAGGCCAGCGTGCGCCATGCGGCGAAACACAGTCCGGTGCCGGTCAGTGCGGGGCTGCGATAGCCCGCCGTGTACGAGACCCATTCGAGGTCGAGCGATTTGACTGCTTCGACTGCGATGATCCAGTTGCGGATCTCCGAGCTGCCCGCCTGCAGCTGCTTCGGATCGAGCGCGGCGAGCCAGGCACTGTCCTTGCGGCGGATTGCGTCGATGATGCCGTTGTCGAGTTCCTCGTCGACCACGAAGTGCGAGAGGCCGCCCGAGGCGAGCACACCCACGCGCAGGTCTTCCGGGTACGCCTCGATCAGCTCCCGCAACGCAGCGCCGAGCTGGATACAGCGACGCGGCGTGGGCTGATTGGGCGGATCAAAGGTATTCACGATCACCGGAATGACCGGCAGGTCGAGGCCCTGCAGATAGCGGCGATGAATGAACGAGAAAGCGTGGCCTTCGTACTGGCCGCGCTCGAGACCGTCCATTGCCGCCATGTCGAAGTCGCATTCACAGAGTTCGCGAATCATCCAGCGTGCCATGTCCGATCTGACGGGATAGTCGACGTCGGCATCGGGCTCCTGCCGCATGGTCCGCGCCCGTGCGTACCAGCTGTCGTTCTCGCCAGTCACACGCTTTGCGTTGCGGATCGTCTCGCCGTAGTAGATCGCGAACGCCGGGTTATTCGTTGTCCGGAACAACTCGGTCTGGTCGTCGCCGACGACGATCAGCACATCGAGCCGGGCGGCACGAATGCGCTCGCGCAACTCGTCCATCGCTGCTTCAGCCTGATCGTAGCGCTCACCCATCTTTTCAGGCGTGACCATCGTCTCGGCGTCAGCCGGCGCGCGTTCGAGCAAATCGTTATAAGTGACGTGATCGCCCGCCCTGTCGAAGTAATGCGGGTTCTTCGGGTCAACTGCGCGGAAGCCATGCTGCCAATCTTCGCGCTGCGACACCAGCATGATGCTGTGCGATGAACCGAATGCGGCTACCAAACGTGCCATATCTTGTCCTTCCGTTCTCTCGTGAGTTGCGCGACGTTCAGACTACGAACGCTTTGCGCCATTGTTCGATCTGCTCGTCTGAGTAGCCGAGCTCCTGCAGAATTGCCTGGGTGTCCTCGCCCTGTTCGGGCGCAAGGCGTGGCGCCGCTTCGCGCGGGTAGCGCGACAGCCGGAACGGCTGCCCGAGCAACGCGGCTCCGGTTTTACCCGGCAGATCGACGGGCCAGGTAATGCCGAGATGCCTGACCTGCGGGTCGTCGAACACTTCATCGATCCCATAGATTGGGCCGCACGGCACACCGGCCTTAAGCAGGATTTCGGTCCATTCCTTCGTCGTGCGCGTCTTGAACACCTCGCTGACCGCTTGGTTCACGGCGTCACGGTTCGCGACGCGGGCCGGGTCCGAGTCGTAGCCCGGTGCCCGTGCAAGATCCTCGAGACCGAGCGCGTCGCACAAACGCGTCCACATCGTCTGGCCGATCGCGGCGAGGTTGAGGTAGCCGTCCTGAGTCGCAAATACGCCGGTCGGCACCGTAAGCGGATGCTCATTGCCCACCTGCTCCGGCACTTTCCTGTCCACGAGCCATTGCGCCGCCTGGAAGTCGAGCATGGCGAGCTGCGCTTCGAGTAGCGATGTCTGTACCCATTGCCCCTCGCCCGATGCTTCCCGCTCGAGCAATGCGGTCAGAATCGCCATCGCGCAGAAGTGGCCTGCGCACAGGTCCGCAATCGGAATGCCGACGCGCATCGGACCTTCGCCTGGCTTGCCCGTCACGCTCATGAGGCCGCCCATGCCCTGCGCGATGGAGTCGAAGCCGGGCCAGTTCGCATACGGACCGTCCTGGCCGAAGCCCGAGATACTCGCGTACACGAGCCGCGGATTGATTGCGCGCAGCGCGTCGGGACCGATGCCGAGGCGGTGCTTCACATCGGGACGGTAATTCTCGATGAACACGTCGGCACGCCGGATCAGCTCGTGAAGAATCTCGCGGCCGGCAGGGTCCTTCATGTTCAGCGTGAGGCTTTCCTTGTTGCGATGCAGATTTTCGTAATCGGCGCGATTGTGATCGCGTCCGCCGATCATGTCGTCGCCGCCCGGCGCGCCCGGCGGAATCTCAACCTTGATCACGCGCGCGCCCATGTCGGCGAACAGACGCATGGCGGTCGGGCCCGCGCGTACACGCGTTGCGTCGATGATCGTGAAGCGCGACAGGGCGCCTTTACGCGGGGCGCCCGCCGTCCCGGCGCCGTTGGATTCGTTAGTCATGTGCTATGCCTCAGGCCGGAGTGAACATCGGAACCGGATAGCCGCCGTCGCTCGGTTTGAAGATCACCTGAACGCGATGGCCGATTTCAAGCGCGGCAGGATCGCAGTCGACGAGATCGGTAAGCATCGTCACGCCCTCGTCGAGCGTCACGTAGGCGAGCGTGTAGCGCGCTTCGTCCTTGCCCATTGTGCTGAACGAATAAATCGTGCCCTTGCCAGTCGATTCGATCCATTCGGTGTTCGCGCTCAGGCAGTGCGGACAGATGTCACGTGGGTAGTAGTGTGTTTCGCCGCAGTCCGTGCAGCGTTTCACGAGCAGGCGGCCTTCGCTGGCCGCGTCCCAGAACGGCAGTGCCTCCGGCAGCGCGCGTGGTGCGGCAATGCGACGCGGACCGGTGGGCTTCGGGGGCTTGTTCGCGGCCTTGTCGGCCGCCGGATTCTGAATAGTCGTCATCGTTATACCCGTTCCAGAATGAGCGTAGCGGCCGTATGACGTGACGCGAGTGCACCACCGATGCCGCTCGCGAGCGCGAGGTGGCAGTTCTGCACCTGCACGGCGGGATGCGCCTCGCCACGCAGCTGGCGTACCGCCTCGATCACTTTCGTGACCCCACCGCGGTTCGCCGGATGGTTATTGCACAACCCGCCGCCGTCGGTGTTGAACGGCAATTTGCCGACGCCGGAGATCAGACCGCCGTCCTGCACGAACTTGCCGCCCTCGCCCTTCCTGCAGAAGCCGAGATCCTCCAGCTGCATGAGCACGGTGATGGTGAAGCTGTCGTAGAGCGACGCGTACCTGATGTCGGCCGGTGTCACGCCCGCTTCCGCGAACGCTGCCGCGCCCGACCACTTCGCCGCCGACCAGGTCAGGTCGATCTTGCCGCCCGCAGCATGCTTCGGGGCCTCGCCCGCGCCGCGCACCTTGACGGGCGGGCGCTTGAGTTGCCGCGCAATTTCAGGACGCGCGACGATGAGCGCACCACCGCCGTCGCTCATCACGCAGCAATCGAGACGATGCAGCGGATCGGCGACCAATGGCGAATTGACCACGTCCTCGACGGTCACGACGTTGCGCAGCATCGCGTTCGGGTTGTGCTGTGCATGGTGCGACGCCGCGACCTTGATCCACGCGAGCTGCTCGCTCGTGGTTCCGTATTCGTACATGTGCCGCCTGGCGACCATCCCGTACAGATTCTGCGTGGCTGGGCCGAACGGCAACTCGAACTGGACGTCCGGTGCATCCGGGTCCGGCGCCCTGAGCGAGAGCGCCGCACCTGCCGCACGCGGGCGGCCGGCCAGCGTGATCAGGGCGACATTGCAGCGGCCGGCTGCGATCGCCTCGGCCGCGTGCGCGACGTGCAGGATCGGCGCGGATCCGCCGCACTCGGTCGAATCGACGTGGCGCAGCTTCAGGCCGAGGTATTCGGCGATGGTGGTCGTGCCGAGGCCCGGCGCGTCGCCCGCGCAGAAGTAGCCGTCGATGTCGTCCTTCGTCAGGCCTGCGTCCTCAAGCGCGCCCTTTGCGACGTCGGCATGCAGACGCGCCACGGAAAGGTCGTCGGCCTTTCGTGTCGGGTGCTCATAGGCACCCACGATGTACGCTTGTCCATTCAGGCTCATGCGGCCTCCTTGCCGAGGCGCTGGGCCGTGAAACGATTCAGGTTCCAGCTGGCGTCGCCGTAGGTCATGTTGATCGTAAACATGCGCTTCGCGTAATGGCCCGCGCGGCATTCCTCGGTCATGCCCATCGCGCCGTGCAGCTGGATCGCCCATTCCCCGGCGGTACGGCACGCGTCGCCAATGAAGGCCTTTGCAGCCGACACGAAACTGCCGCGGCGCTGCGGGTCGTTCTCGTCGACCGCCACTGCGGCCGCGCACGCCATCGACTTCGCCTGTTCGAGCGCGATCAGCATGTCTGCGACGCGGTGTTGCAGCGCCTGGAACTTTGCGAGCGGCGCGCCGAACTGCGTGCGTGTCCTGAGATGTTCGGCGGTCAACTCGAGCAGTGCTTCCAGTGCACCGACCGATTCCGCGCACAACGCAGCGTTCGCGCGGTCGAGCGCCGCTTCGATCAGTCCGTAGCCTTCGCCGGCTTCGCCGATCAGATCGTCCTTGTTCGCGACCACGTTCGAGAACGTGACGTGTGCTGCTTCGCGTGCATCGATCGTCGCAAAGCTCCGCAGCGCGATGCCTGCTGTCTTCGCGTCGATGAGGAACAGGGAGAGGCCATGCGTATCGCCGCGCTCGCCCGAGGTGCGCACAGCGACCACGAATGCGTCCGCGATTGCACCGTCGAATACCAGCGTCTTGGTGCCGTCGATGCGCCAGCCGTTACCGGTTTCCTTCGCAGGCACCGCGAGCCGCGCGATGTCATAGCGCGCATCGGCTTCGCCGACCGCAAACGCGAGCACCTTCTCGCCGGTGGCCGCCGCTTCGAGCCAAGGGACGCACTGCTCGACGCTGCCGGCCGCGCCGATCAACGCCGCGGCCGGCAGACCGCTCGCAAGCCAACCCGCGCCGCCGAGCGCGCGGCCCAGCTGCTGGGCGACGAGCATCGTTTCAACTGCGCCATAGCCGCTGCCGCCGTGCTCCGCATCGATGGTGAGCCCGGTCACGCCGAGCTCGGCGAGACCGCGGCGACGGCGGGCGGCAAGCGCCGCGTCCTCGGCATTGCCGCGCTGATGCGCGGGATATTCGCCGTCGCAGAAGCGGCGTACCGCATCCTGGAGCGCGACGTGATCTTCAGTGAGAGAAAAGTCCATGTTTTATCGTTTCCAGGTTCAGGCATTGAAGAACGCGCGGCTAATCAGATTGCGCTGCACTTCGTTGGTGCCACCGTAGATCGACAGCTTGCGTGCGTCGAAGTAATTGGCCGCTACGGCAATGAGGTCGTCGGGGCCTGGCGGCTCATGGCCGGCCTGGTCGAGGAGCGCCGCTTCGTCGAATGGCACGGCGTGCGGTCCTGCGACCTCTGTGAGCAACGCGTAGATCGACTGGCGCAGTTCAGTGCCGCGCACTTTGAGCATCGATGCCTCGACTGCCGGCACGCGGCTCTGCTGGTTCGCGCTCAGCATGCGCAGGCCAGTGAGTTCGAGCGCCATCAATTCGATCTCAAAGCGGCTCACGCGCGCCTCGAACAGCGGATCACCCGCGAGGCCCTGCTGCTTGCCGAGAGTCTTGACACGTGCGAGTTGCTGCTTGCACGAGCCGATCCCAGCGATGCCGGTGCGCTCGTGACCGAGCAGATACTTGCCGTAGGACCAGCCCTTGTTGAGCTCGCCGACGAGGTTCTCGACCGGCACACGCACGTTGTCGAGATAGACCTCGTTGAGGTCGGTGCCGCCTTCGAGCATCCGGATCGGGCGCAACTCGACGCCCGGCGACTTCATGTCGATGAGGAGGAACGAAATGCCTTCCTGCGGCTTCGCATCAGGATCGGTGCGCACGAGCGCGAACATCATCTCGCACCAGTGCGCATACGAGGTCCAAACTTTGTGCCCGTTGACGACAAAATGATCGCCGTCATTGTCCCTGGTCAGCACCGCCGTCGTGCGCACACTCGCGAGGTCCGAACCCGCGCCGGGTTCCGAAAAACCCTGTGCCCACCACGTCTCACTGCGGCGGATCGCGGGCAGATAGTGTTCCTTCTGCTCGGGCGTACCGAATGCGTTGAGCACCGGACCGAGCATGTTAATGCCGCTTGCGATAATGCGCGGCGCGCCGCCAACCAGCGTTTCCTCGTCGAAGATGTAGCGTTGCAGCGGGGTCCATCCCGGGCCGCCGGCCTCCTTCGGCCACGATGGTGTGATCCAGCCACGCTCGTAGAGCCGCGTGAACCATTCGACATAGTCGGCGCGCTCGAGACGCAGGCCGAGTTCGGCCCTGCGCTTGAGTTCGGGCGACAGGTTCTGTCTGACGAACTCGCGCACCTCGGCGCGAAATGCGTCGTCCTCTGCGGAGAATTCCAGTCTCATTGATTCATTATCCTTATGATTAGTGCGCGCTGTCGCGTGCGCCGCACACGACCAGTGCGTCGAGCGCCAGGACGCGGTTCGGATACGCCACGAGCGGGTTGACGTCGATCTCCGTGATCTGCGGGTTCGCACGCATCTGTGCGCCGATCGCGGCCACGGCATTCGCGATTGCACCCACGTCCACGCCTTCCGCACCGCGCACGCCGTCGAGCAGCGCGGCGGCCTTGAGGCGGCGTAGTTCGACCACGATGTCGGCCTCGGTCATGTCGGCCGGAATCAGGCGCACATCCTTGAGCACCTCGATCCAGATCCCGCCGAGACCGATCAGCACGACCGGCCCCCACTCCGCGTCGCGCTTGGCGCCAACCACGAGTTCGAGGCCGCGCGGTCCCATCGCCTCAACGAGCGCGCCGTCGAGCACCAGCTCGGGCCGATGCGAGGACACGCTCGTATGCAGCTTGTCCCAGCCCGCGCGCAACGCGTTTTCATCCGCAAGGCCAACCACCACGCCTCCCACGTCGCTCTTGTGCGGCAGCTCGCTCGCCTGAGCCTTGAGTACTACCGGGTAGCCGATTTCGTCGGCAATCCTCAACGCGTCGTCGAGCGACTTCGCAAGACGCCCTGCAGGCACCGGCAAGCCGGCCGCCGCGAGCCATTGTTTGCCCTGATACTCCGCAAAGATGCCATTTGCCGGCACGGGACCCGGCAGCGGGATCGCGACCGGATCTGCCGTTTGTGCGCGCTGCGCACGCTGTAGCGATTCGCCGTAGGTAGCCACGCGCGCACAGGCACGCAGCGCTCGGTCCGGTGAGCGGAAGAACGGCACGCCGCTCGCGGCGATCGCTTCGACAAAAAATGGCTCGAGCACGTTGTTGTCGCCCAACACCGCCAGCACAGCCGGCTTGGTGGCGCGCGCGAGCGCCGGCACCACGTGATCCGCCTTGTCTCGCTGCGCGATCGGCGGGCCGCCCATGATCGCGAGCACGAGGCTGCCGACGTTCGGATCGGCAAGCACCGTGTCGATAAGCTCTCCAATCAGGCCGGGGTTACGCACACCGATCGTCGTGTAGTCGAGCGGATTGTCGGCCACCGCAAAGTCCGGCAGCAACGCTGTCAGTTTTTCAATTGTCGGCCCGGTCAAGGCCGGCAAGGTGAGGCCGATGTCCTCAGCGAAGTCCAGCACGATATTCTTCACGGCGCCTGACGCGGTCATCACGGCCGTACCCGCTGCGGGCGGTACCGGGAAACGCGCGAGGATCGTCGTGGTGTCGAACAGCTCGTCGAGCGTGTCCACCATCACCACGCCTTCCCGCGAGAGCAGCACACTCGTGGTCGCGTGATCACCGGCCAGCGCGCCGGTGTGCGACTGTGCTGCTTCGCGTGCCCGGGCGCTCTTGCCCGGCATGAGCATCACGATCGGCTTGCCGGCCGCGCGCGCCTTACGCGCCAGCTTGATAAAGGTTTGCGGACGGCGGATCTGTTCGGCGTACACCGCGATCGCGCTCGTTTGCACGTCGCCAATGAACCAGGCCAGGTAGTCCTCGATACCGAGGACGGCTTCATTGCCCGTCGACACAGCCGCAGTGATCGGCTGCCCGCGCCCCATGAACGCATCACGCAGGTTCGCGGCCATCGCGCCGCTTTGCGCGACCACGCCGACGCCCTTGCGGCCCGCGCATGGATACGGCGCGATCGCCTCAAAGGTGATCGGCACGCCTGCCTCAAAGTTGGTGAAGCCCATGCAGTTCGGGCCGATCAGCGCCATGCCCGTCGCGTTCGCCGCTTCGGTCAAAACCTCCTGCCTGGCACGGCCTTCCTCGCCCGCTTCGGCATAGCCCGAAGCGAAGATCACCGTCGCGCCGGTCTTGCGAGCACCGAGCGTACGTACCGCATCGAGCACGCCTGATTCCGGTATCGCGAGCACCGCGAGATCGATGCCCTCGGGCAGCGCGTCGACGCTATTGACGCACCGGCGGCCGTTGATTTCCTGGCTACTACGCGAAACGAGATGGATCTCGCCCGCATAACCGAACCGTTCAAGGTTTTGCAGCACGAAATTGCCAAACGCTCGCGGGTCGGCGGAAGCGCCGACGATCACGATCGATCTCGGCTTGAGCACGCGCTCGACGGACAGCACGCCGGCGGCGTCGGAGAGTGACTTACTCATCAGGTCATGCCTCTTCTTGATTGGGACCCCAGCTTGTGCACCGGGATCATGTCGGATGCGTGCATTCTGGCATACCACAAGCCGTCATTCAATACACCACAGACAGTTTTGTTGTCTTGGTATTTTCCCCTACTGAAGATCAGACAAAGGAATAACATGCCGCCAACATATTGATTTTAAATCATATTTTGCAAAACCCTCGGCACGCCCGCCGCTAGGCAGCGAGGCATAAAAATAACCTAGTCTTGAATACCACAGCAAACTATTGGTATATTTAATGCACCTCAACAGAAAGCCTCTGCCATGAAAACTGTCGTCGACCTGTCCGTTGAGCACGAAGGCGGAATGCCCCGCATGCCGGAAGTGACGCCGCGCCTGCGGGCCAGCCTTGCAAATGACATTCGCGCGACACTGCAGACCGAGATCGAGGCGGGCGATCTAGCCCCGGGCGCAACCATCGACGAGCGCGCGCTCGCCGCGCGCTTTAACGTCTCGCGCACCCCCGTCCGCGAGGCGCTTCAGCACCTCGCAGCGCGCGATCTGGTTGTGATCTCGCCGCGCCAAGGCATTACGGTGGCGCGGCTGTCGATCGCCAAAGTGCGCTCGATGCTCGAGTACATCGGCGAGCTGGAGGCGCTGTGCGCGCGCTTTTGCGCGCGGCGTGCGGGCGACGCGCTACACGAAGCGCTCGACCGCGCGCTGCTGGCCTGCCAGCAGCCGGCCGTCGAGGGCGACGCAGTTGGGTACGCGCACGCCAATGCGCTATTCCACGACACGATCTATAACGGCAGCCGCAATGAGTGCCTCGCCGAGCAGATTCGCGCCGCGCGCCGCCAGTCGGCTCGCTATCGAGTGGCCGACCTGCGCCACCGCACCCAGATCAGCCGCTCGCTGCAGGAGCACTTCGAGATCGCCCGCGCGATCCAGGCCGGTGACGAAGCGAAAGCTGCCGAGGTCATGCGGCGTCACGTACCGGCAGGCACGACTGGCTTCTCCGAGTTCCTCGCGGCGGTACCACGCCACTTTTTCGAATTCGGCACGGACTGAACCGAGCCGTCCTCAACCAGCCCTACGGAGAAATCATGCCCCGTTCCATCGACGTCCCCGGTCTCGCGCACAACGCACCAATCCCGGTCGGCGCGCGCGTCGCCAACGTGCTTTGCTCGTCGGCGATCGCCGGCAAGGATCCGGCGACCGGCCGCCTCGCCGCCGCCCCCGCCGATCAGGCCCGGCTCGCGTTCGACAACCTCCGGCGTTTTCTCGACGCAGGCGGCGCAACACTCGCGGACGTCGTGAAACTCACGGTGTACGTGAAAGACGATTCGATCCGCGAGCACATCAACGCGCACTGGCTCGCGTGCTGGCCTGACCCGGCACAGCGGCCAGCACGCCATATCGTCGTGCACGACCTGCAGCACGGCATGGCGCTTCAGCTAGAAACCCTCGCCGTGGCCTCCTGAGCGTCCGGCGGATCCCTTCAAAGCAACCCTTCCCCTCATTCACAAAGGCCCCAACGTGATTATCGATTCCCACGCCCACGTCGTCATGCCGCCCGAAAGCTTCCGCTACATGGCGGAACTGATCGGCGGACGCGCCAACCCGTCGACCAAACCCAACGTGCCGGACGCTTCGTTGCGCAAGGTCGCTGAAGAACTTGTGCGTAGCATGGACTCGGTCGGCACAGACGTGCAGTTCATCTCGCCGCGCCCCTATCTTCAGATGCATTCGGTCAAGCCCGCGCGCGTGACCGAACTCTGGTCGCGCCACTGCAATGACCTGATCGCGCGCTACGTCGCGATGTTCCCGGACCGCTTCCGCGGCGTGGCGGGCCTGCCGCAGTTCATGAACGAGTCGCCGGCGGTACGCGTCGTGGCGGAGCTCGAGCGCTGCGTGAACGAACTGGGTTTCGTGGGCTGTCTGCTGAACCCGGACCCGACCGAATCGGAAGGTCCGCCGCCGCTGGGGCTCGGCGATCCGTTCTGGCATCCGCTCTATGAAGCGATGACCGCGCTTGACGTGCCCGCACTGATCCACTCAGCCGGCAGCTGCAGCCCGCGCGAGTCGTACACACTGAAGTTCATCAACGAAGAGAACATCGCGGTCATCTCCCTGCTCGACTCGGATGTGTTCAAGAAGTATCCGACCCTGAAGATCGTGGTTGGTCACGGCGGCGGCGCCATTCCCTACCAGATGGGACGTTTCCGCTCGTGGGCGGTGCGCCGCAACCATCTGGAAACCTTCGACGAGCAGCTCAGGAAGCTCTATTTCGACACCTGCAATTACTCGAAGGAATCGATCGAACTGCTGCTCAAGGTGGCGGGGACCGACAACGTGTTGTTCGGCACGGAAAAACCCGGCACGGGAAGCGCGCGCGACCCTATCTCCGGACGCGACTACGACGACATGAAGCCGGTGATCGAAAGCATCGAATGGCTTACCGATGAGCAGCGCAAGAACGTGTTCGAGTGCAATTGCGCGCGCGTCTACCCGCGCGCCTTCCGAAACTACAAGGAAGCCTGATCATGGCCATGACCGCCGAAGAAAATGAACTGCTCACACGCGTTGAAAACGGCGCGCCGATGGGTGAAATGATCCGCCAGCACTACTGGATGCCCGCCGTGCCCTCGGCCACGCTCGTGGCTGACGGCGCCCCGGTGCTGGTGCGCCTGCTTGGCACGAACTACGTGGCGTTTCGCACCACCGACGGACGGGCCGGCCTGATCGACGAGCTCTGCCCGCACCGCAGGACGTCCATGATGATGGCGCGTAATGAGGACAACGGCCTGCGCTGCATCTTCCATGGCTGGAAGACGGACGTCCAGGGCAAAGTCGTCGAAGCCCCAAACCAGGTCGGCGATCAGGCTCAGTTCTGCAAGCGGGTGAAGACCGGCCAGTACCGCGTCGAGGAACGCGGCGGCATCGTCTGGGTCTGGCTCGGCAAGGGCGACACGCCACCCCGGTTCCCCGACCTGCCGTTCACGAATCTGGCCGCCGACCAGCGCTCGGTCACGAGCGCCGAAGTGCCGACCAATTGGGTTCAAGGTGTGGAAGCCTCGATGGATTCTTCGCACGTCGGCGTGCTGCACGAATCGACCACGCAGATCACGGCGGGCGGCGGCAATGAGCGTTTGCACATGAATAGAGCGCTCGCCCCGCGTCTCGAATTCGAGGAGCGTCCCTATGGCTACCGCTACGCCGCGCTGCGCGACCTGCCCGACGAGAAGGTCTATGCGCGCGTGAACAACTTCGTGATGCCGTGGTACGGCATCATCTGCGCGCCAGACGCAACTGGCCCGAGCACGGTGTTCTTTTCGACGCCCGTCGACGACGTCACCCACCGTGCGTGGTTCGTGCACTTCAATCCGACCCGCAAGCTCGGCATGACCGTCATGTCGGCCACGCCAGACGTGTGGAATTTCCCGCCGTTGCCGCCGGGCACGCGCAACGACGGTTTCGGTCAGAACCGCGATCTCATGAAGCGTGGTCACGCGACCGGCTTCCACCAGCATCTCGGCACCGAAGACTTCGCGATGTTCCTCGGTCAGGGACCGATCGCGGACCGCACCAACGAGCAGCTCTGCTCAGCCGACGGCGCGGTGCTGCGCGTTCGCACGCTGCTGCTCAAATCGGCGCGCGAGTTCATGGCAGGCAAGACACCGACGCTCGCTGACAATCCTGAGCTCGATTACTCGCGCGCCATTTCAGTCGGCGGTGTGTTGCCGACCGGCGCCGATTGGCGAGTTCTCACCGAAACCACGTAATACGGAATGACTTCGATGCTTGCCCCCTCGCTGCTTACACTGCGCGTCGCCGCGGTCGACACGCTCACCCCGCTGATCAGGTCGTTCACGCTAGACGCGGCGGACGCTGTGCTGCTGCCCGGTTACGAGCCGGGCGCACACATCCAGGTCGAAATTCCGTTTTCGGGAGTTGGCGCGCCGCAATGGCGCTCCTATTCGCTGATCAACCTGGACCCGTCTGTCGATCCGCGCGCCGGCGTACCGGCGTACCGGCTCGGCATCCGGCGGGAGGACGAGGGCCGCGGCGGCTCGCGTCACATGCACGCACTCGAAGTCGGGCAGACACTCAACGTGCGCGCCCCGGCCAACCACTTCCCGCTCGCCGCACCAGCGCCCGTGCTGCTCATTGCAGGCGGCATCGGCATTACGCCGATCGCCTCGATGGCCGCCGAGCTTGCCGCGCAGCAACGCGACTTCGAATTGCATTTCAGCGGACGCACGCGTGACTCACTGCCGTTCGTCGACGAACTGCGGGCGCTTGCAGGCAAACGCCTTGTGCTGTGGAGCGACGACGACCCAAACGCGCGCCTGTCGGTCGACGCGCTGCTTGAAAACGCGCAGGTGAACCAGCCGATCTATGTGTGCGGCCCGGCGGGCATGGTCAACGCGGTGCTCGCCGTCGCGCGCAAGCGCGGCTGGCACGAGTGCGACCTGCACCACGAGCTGTTCACCGAGACCGCATCTCAGGAAGGCGACGTCGCCTTCGAGGTCGAACTCAAACAGTCGGGCACACGGCTCACCGTACCAGCCGACCGGTCGTTGCTCGACACCCTTATCGAAAACGGCGTCGACGTCATGTATGACTGCCGCGCCGGCTACTGCGGATTGTGCTCGACCCGCGTCTGCGATGGCGAGATCAATCACCGCGACACTTACCTGTCCGATGCGGACAAGACCAGCGGCAAGGTCATGCAGGTCTGTGTGTCGCGCTGCACGAGCGGCCGCCTCGTGCTCGACCTGTAACGCGCTGCCGCGGCGACCTACACATTCAACAAACGGAACCCACAATGAGCCAAACCCTCGTTACTTACGAACTCGACGGCGCGGTCGCGCTGATCGGGCTGAACCGGGCCGACAAGCGCAACGCAATCAACGAGGACGTGATCGTGCAACTGCGCGACGCTGTCATGCGCGCTGGCGACGAAGCCGATGTCGGTGTGCTATTCGGGCACGGAGGCAATTTCAGCGCGGGTCTCGACCTGCGCGAGGCGCTTTCGCGCGCCACCGCCCAGAGCGCGCCGCCGCGCAAGCGTCGCCGCCACTCCTGGCATGAAGTGTTCGATATCATCGCACGCGGTCCGATCCCGTTTGTCGCGGCACTGCACGGCGCGGTGGTCGGCGGCGGACTGGAACTCGCGACCGCCGCGCACGTACGCGTCGGCGACGCGACGGCGTTTTTCGGCCTGCCCGAAGGCCAGCGCGGTATTTTCGTGGGCGGTGGCGGCACCGTACGAATCCAGCGCGTGATCGGCTACAGCGTGATGGCCGATCTCATGCTGACGGGCCGCCTGCTCTCAGCCGAGGAAGGTTTGCGTGAGCACGTGATTACCTATCTGACTCCGGCTGGCGAGGCGCTCGCCAAGGCGAAAGAGCTCGCGGCGAAAATCGCGCAGAACGCGCCCGATACGAACTGGCGCATCACCAACCTGCTGCCGCGCGTGAACGATCTCTCGCACGAGGATGGTCTCTTTCTCGAGTACATGAGCTCGAACATGGCGCGCTCGCCTGAGACCGCGAAGCGCCTGCAGGAATTCGTGGATGGCACGGCGAAGCCACTCGAGCGTCCCGACCAGCCTAAGACCCCAGCTTGAGGTGCAACGAACCATGAATGCAGCAACCGAACTGAATCCGCAGGAAGCGGCCGCGCGCGAGCAGGCGCTCGCACACGTGAAGGCAGCGGAAAAAACCGCCGCCCAGGTTCCCGTCGGCGACGCCCAGCCGCGCCCGATCGGGCAGTCGGCCGTGATCGGCGCCGGCACGATGGGCGGCGGCATCGCAATGGCGCTCGCCGCTGCCGGCATCCCCGTCACCCTGATCGATGCGGATGAAGGCGGCCTGACGCGGGGTCTCGCCCGCATCCGCGACAACTATGAAAACAGCGTCAGGCGCGGCAGGCTCGGCCCCGCCGTGCGTGACGAGCGGCTCGCGCGCATCACGGGCTCGCTCTCGATTGCCGACGTGAAGAACGCCGATATCGTGATCGAGGCGGTGTTCGAGGACCTCGCGCTCAAGCAGGGAATTTTCCGTGAACTCGACCAGTATGCGAAGCCGGGCGCTGTCCTCGCCACCAACACCTCGGGCCTCGACATCGACGAGATCGCAGCGGTCACGAAGCGCCCCGCCGACGTAGTCGGCGCGCACTTCTTCAGCCCAGCGCACGTGATGCGCCTGCTCGAAGTGGTACGCTCAGCGCAGACCGCTGACGATGTCATCGTCACGCTGATGGATCTGGGCCGCCGCATGGGGAAGGTGTCCGTCCTCGCACGTATCTATCCGGGCTTCATCGGCAACGCGCTATTCCGTAGCTACAACCGCGAGGCGCACTTCCTCGTGGAAGACGGCGCGCTGCCGCATGAGGTGGACTCGGCGCTCAGGGACTTTGGCTACGCGATGGGCATCTTCGCGGTGCACGACATGGCGGGCAACGACGTCGGCTACCAGACGCGCAAGGCGCAGATGGCGACGCGTCCCACCGACCGCCGCTGGAACGACCTCATCATGAAGCTCGTCGAGATGGGACGTCTCGGGCAGAAGAGCGGCAAGGGCTGGTACCGCTACGAGCCAGGCAGCCGCGATCCGCAGCGCGACCCCGAACTGGAGCAGTTCATTGTCGAGGAATCGGGGCGCCTGGGCCTCAGCCGTCGCCCCATTGCGGCCGAAGAAATTATCAAGCGTTGCGTGTATGGCATGATCAACGAAGGCGCGAAGCTGCTCGAAGAGGAAATTGCCCTGCGCGCGAGCGACATTGACGTCGTCTACGTGACAGGCTATGGCTTCCCGGCGCATCGCGGCGGCCCGATGTACTACGCGGACCAGATCGGTGTCGCAAACGTCTACCGCGACGTGCAGCGCTTTTACGAGGAGTACGGATACTGGTGGAAGCCGGCACCGCTGCTAGAAAAGCTCGCCGCCACGAACGGCCGTTTCGCTGATCTCTAGGCTCGACCAGGCGCCTGCAACCGACATTGCAGGCCCAAAACGCAGATGGGCCACGGCAATGCCGCGGCCCATTCCCGATTGATTGCCCGCAATCCGTCCGGTTAATCGGTGCCCTGCGTGTTATCCGCCAGCTCGGCAGCGGACGCGTCGCGCGACAGCACGACCGGCGTATCGTTGAAAAACTCGGCCGGCAAAGTCGCAAGAAACTCGGAGAAACCTGCCTCGCCACCTGGCGAATGCTGTGCCATGATATCGCCGGCGGCTCTCTCGTCGCCCGAAAGCAGCGCCTGCGCGAGCGCCGTGTGATCGGCGATCACCTTCTCGCGCCGACTCGGCGCAAGGAACGGTTTGGGCCGGTAACGCGAAATCAGACGGCGAATCGAGCGGATCTGGTCAGCAAGATAGTCGTTATGACAGGCCGCGCAAACCACTTCATGAAAATCTACGTTGATGCGCGCGAAACGGCGCGCGTCGCCCTGATTCAGCGCCTCGACGCCTTCGTCGATGGTGCGTTGCAGTTCGGCGCGCTGAGCATCGTTCATACGACGCGCAGCGAGCCGCGCCGAAACGACCTCAAGCTCGCTCAGCAGTTCAAGCATGTCGCGCAATTGAGGCACCGTCATCTTGGTGACGAACACGCCTTGGCGCGGCACGATCTGCACGTACTGCTGGGCAGCGAGCTGCTGCAGTGCCTCGCGGATCGGAGTACGAGACACGTTAAAGCGAGCGGCAAGCGCGCGCTCGTCGAGCGCTGCGCCGGGTACGAGCTCGCCTCGCTCGATTTCCGCTTCCAGGATCGCCTTGACTTCGGTCGAGCGGCTCAGTTTTGGGGGCTGACTCATTGGATGGGATGCAGTGGGTTATCGAGGGCCGCGATGCGCGCCGGAGAACGGCAGCATCGCGTGGCTACCCGATATGATACCCCGCAGGTATACCACACGCCTAGTCAGGTCCACCGCAATAGAGAATACCGGTGCCGCCCCGACGCACGACGCCGCTGAAAGCCGGCGTCACTGCAGAGGCCTCCGGCTGTGCGCCGCCGAGGACATCTTTTAAAAGAGGTGGCGAATACCGGCCTGCACGGCTAGCTGGTTCGAGCTGGTGGAGGCGAGGTTGCCATACAGCGAACCGCCCGCGCCCGGCACTGAGTACGGCGTGGAGACGAGAAAGTTGTCCGCATACTTCTGGCCCGCGAATGCATGCTGCATGGTCCCGAACAGATACACATCGGTACGCTTGGACAAATGGTAATCGAGGCCCAGGCTGTAGAGGTCGTACTTGCCGAGCCTGTGTTGATCGACGTAGGTGAAGCCTCCGCCCAAGGTCAGGAACGGCGAGAACCTGTAACTTGCACCGAGCTCGTAGGCGCCCACGGTGACCACACCGCGCGGGCTCTGCGACGCATTCGTGTAGGTGTACACGCCATTCAGCGAGATCGCGTCGGTCACCTTCGCCTGACCGCCAACCGCGACCGTATAGATCGACTTCGCGTTCAGTGCGACCTGGGCCATTGTGCCGACACCGCGCGCCGCGTTCCCGCCGTCGGTTTTGGTGATCACGGCTGCCATCGAGTACGGCGCGTCGGACGTGCCTGTCGGGCTATATTTGACGCCAGCGCTGATTACGCGGGGATTACCCGTGGGCGTGCCTGCGAAACCGTTCGGGACGTTGCTGAAGCCGTACATCACGCCCGCGCCGAAGCCGTGCCAGTTCGGCGTTTCATAGCGCACCATGTTGCTGACCGGCTCGCCCGCGAGACGATCAATGTCATAGGCGCCGTGGAACGCGTACGAAGGCGCAAACTGCGCGACATTCGTGTAGTACGAGACGTAGTCGTAGATGAAGTCGTAGTCGTAGCCGGCGAGCAGTGTACCGAAGGTCGTGCTCGACAGGCCGACGTACGCGCGCCGCCCGAACAGCGCGCCGCCGTGGCTTGCCGTGCCGGTGTTGAGTGAGAAGCCGTTTTCGAGCGTGAAGACCGCCCTCAGTCCGCCGCCAAGGTCCTCGGCCCCGCGCAAACCCCAGCGCGATGCCTGGTTGATGCCGTCATCGAGCTTCCAGAGCGAATGTCCGCCCGCGTTGCTCACGTACGTGATGCCGTCGTCGATGATCCCGTACAGGGTCACACTGCTTTGCGCCTGCGCCGTGCCCGCTAATGCCGCGGCCACCGCTCCGATAATCAGCTTCTTTTTCACTACCATCTCCTTGATGTATTGCAGGTATTCCCACCCGCTTCGTTCCCGTTTGCTCAAACCTGTTTGCGTCAATTGCCGCGATGCATGTGACGCGACGCGAGGAAGTAGTGCACCGACGACCAGATCAGCACCACGCTCACGGCGAGCATTGCGTAGCGGATGCCATAGGCCGACGCGTCATGGCAGGCAGCCGTGAACTGGCCCGGCGGGGCCACTGTCGGACCATGCGCACCGGGCGCCGCGCAAACCAGATGGAACCTGCCCAGCGTGAACAGGTGGTCGGTGAAGCGATCGCTCAGGAAGCCGACCGCCGTCGGGCCGAGCCCCTGGCCGACGAGATTCATGAGCAGAAACACGAAAGCCGTGGCCGTGGCGCGCATCCGCGGCTCGACGATGCCGTGCACGACCGCAAAGGTGGGACCGTTCCACGTGTTGAGCGCGATCGTGGCGGCGAAGAGCAGCCCCACGGCAACCGGCCACTGGTTCACCATGAATGCGCTCACGATTAGCGGGAAGCCGATCGCCGTGCCGAGCGCGGGTATCCACGCATACCAGCGGCGGTCTTTGACGCTCGCCCAGTCGGCTGACAGGCCGCCGAGCATATTGCCGACGATGCCCCCGACACCAATCACGAGGCCAAAGACAAGACCGGCCTGGGCATAGCCCATGCCGTAGACGCGCGTCAGGTAGACCGGGATGAACAGGTTGATGCCGAACTGCGCGAACGCGCCGATCGCGGTGCCGAGCAGCATCTGCACGAATGCCCGGCTTTTCATCAGAACCGTGAGCACTTCACGCAGTGAGGGCACCAGCGCGGCCTGAAGGGCGCCGCCTTCTTCGGCCGCGCCGCGCTCCGGCTCCCGCAGCGTGACCCAGGCGAGCAGGCCGAAGACCAGCCCCGGCAGGCCGACCACGTAGAACACGGGCCGCCAGCCCATGTGCTGTACCATCCAGCCGCCGCCGAGCGCGCCGGCAAGCACGCCGAGAGGAGGCCCGAGCGCGTAGATCGCGAGCGCACTCGCGCGGCGGCGCGGGCCGAACTGGTCAGCAATCAGCGAGTGCGCGGTCGGCGTGCTGCCCGCCTCGCCAATGCCAACGCCGAGACGATAGACAAGCAGCTGCCAGTACGCGCCGGCTGTGCCACACAGCGCGGTCATCACCGACCACGCCGCAATCGACACCGCGATCAGCGCGACACGGTTGAAGCGGTCGGCGAGCCGCGCGATCGGAATCCCAAGCAGGGAATAGAAAATCGAAAACGCGAGCCCGCCAAGCAGACCGAGCTGCAGGTCGCTCAGGTTCATCTCAACCTTCACCGCCTGCCCGACCACCGCGATGATGATGCGGTCAACGAAGCTGGATGCATAGATGAGCACCAGAACTAGCAGGAACCAGCTGCGATACCAGCTGGTGCCCGTTCCGGCTCTGACGTTCCCAACTGTCAGTTCCTTCATTTGTTGCCTCCAATGGGGATCGTGAATGTCGTCATGCTGTATTTGTATGCCACAAAACCACTTGTGGGATTTTTTATTGATTTTCTAGCATAATTTTCATGCGCGCAAGAATAACGTCGCCCAATGACGTCATCGTTTTCACCTACTGGCATCGTGCAGACGATTCGCAAAAAAACCGGGCACGCGCGGGGCTTGGATCGATGTCACGTGGCAGTCAGGGAAAGGCCCCACCGGGCCATCCAGCGGCTCGCGGGCACGTGAATTGACATCATCTGAAGCGGGAGGGCCCGCCACCCCCTCGCGCGTCGTCAATCATTTGCAATGCGGCACCGGCCGCGTCCGTGTGCATGATCGCAAGCAGCGCGAAACTGGCCAGGAACACCAATGCCTCGGCTTCACCGCCTTCAGCTATGGGTGCTGCACAGTCGGCATAGACGGTGTCGAGTTAGCTCCTGGGCATCGCGTCCTTGATCGGTCAAGGTGAGTTCAGGCAGGCAGCGGGCCCCCGGGGCGTCACCCCAGGTCCACGGCGCGCGTCGTGACAGCGGCCCACATGGCCGTCCGAACGCGCCGGGTAGATTGGTGCCAGACCCGGCGCCATACATGCCGAACAATCGGCCGGTATAGTCCCAGCCATGCATTTTTCGAGAGATCCGCGTTTTCGATTGCATCGCGAGCAGCCCACAGCCGCGCGGAGTTCCGGCGAGCGGCGCTAAACCAGGGCGGCACCGTGCACCGCTCGCCGAACAGGAAGGCCGTGAAGCGGGACTCGACAAGATCGGTCAGGTGCGCTCGCGCATGACCTCGGTCAGACCTTGAGCGGAAACGTCGACGGAGGAAGGCCTCGTGCAGCGTAGCTACGGTAGAGGTCTGCTCCTGTTGACTGCAGGTGTTCTCGTTGAAAAGGATTTACGGGTGACGAAAATATCGCCACAATCGCGCCAACGATCACGGGGGCGTTTATTGCAGCGGGGCGTGACCACGCCGGACGGCGACGCGATGATCATCCGCGAGACCACGCACCGATTCGGCCCGCCGTCGTTTCGACGCTCCATGATAGGCCGGCGGGGTAATTACACGCATTCCCGATTTGCGCGAATTTACTGCAAAAATTTCCGCCGATTTTGCCAACTGGTTGCGGGTTTCCTGAGGTGGCTAAATTTGTCTGCGAGCCGCATCAGGACTGGATCTGGTGATCTGCGCTGCCAGATCGGTTAAAGTCCGGATTTGTGGATGTTACGGATGGCTGGAAGTCAATGCGGGCAAGCGATTCCAACGAAATTGAGCGTTGAGCAGTTCGAGCAGTTTGTCTTGCCGCATCTGAGCCGGGGCCGGCGCGGACCGGCACCGACACTGGGGTTGCACAAGATCTTCAACTACGTTCTTCAACTGCTGTACATGGGCTGCCAGTGGAAGGCACTGCCGATCGAAAGGAATGACGAAGGTCGTCCTGAAATCCACTACACGCGCATCTATCGGGCGTTGCGGCGGTGGCAGGCCGATGGCTGCATCGACAGGATTTTTGCCGGCTCGGTGCACCAGCTTCATCAGGACCAGTTCCTCGACCTCACAGTCATTCACGGCGACGGCACGACCACTGCCGCGAAGAAGGGCGGCGACAACCTGGGGTACAGCGGACACAAGCACCTGAAAGGCGACAAGGTGGTCGCCTTCTGCGATCGCCACTGCAACGTGATCGCGCCATTCGTTTCTGCCCCGGGCAACCGCAACGAATCGCCGCTGCTGCGTGACGCGCTGCCCAGACTGAACCACATGGCCCGCGCCATTGGCATGGACCTGCAAGGCTCAACGGTCAGCCTGGATGGCGTCTACGACTGCCGGGCCAACCGCAAGGCGATTTTCAACCGGGACATGATTCCCAACATTCCCGAAAATCCGCGTGGACGTAAAGCGCCGAAGCGGGGCCGCAAACTGCGCTTCGATCCAGTCATTTTCGAGGAGCGCGTCAGGACCATCGAGCGGGTCTTCGCCTGGGAGGACAAGTTCCGGCGACTGCTGCTTCGCTTCGAGCGTCTGAGCGCGGTCCACTATGCATTCAAGACCCTCGCTTACACGATGATCAACCTGCGGCACTACTGCTGACGATCAGCGCCGGTGCGAGCACCATGGCGATGGCGCCCCGCGCCATGAAGCGTCACGTCAACGTCATCTGCAATCCTGACAAACCATCGCTAAAAATAGCATAACGATCGATCTTTTCACAACCATCGAACCGCTCTCGCGTGCCCACGCTGCATCGCTTCTCCACATCCCGCTTGCGCTCGAGTGAAACCCGCAACCAGTTGACTGTCTTAAACGAACCCGGAAGTTTCGCGACTCCCGATAGTCGCTTACCCAACCTCAGCGCGAACTTCCCTTGTCGACCCTGTAGGGGCGCCGATGGCCTCGTCTAGACTGCTTCTCAGGGGAAGATCGGTGTCGTGGGCTCCGCGCCTTCGAGATCGGCCTTCGGAAAATGCTGCGCGACCATCTGCTCGATCTCATGTTCGCGCGATCCAGGCACGTCGGCCATGATCAAGAGTTGGCCGTCACGTATGGCGCCACGAAAGCGCTCGAGTCGTGCATTCGGTTCGTCGACGCCGATCATCGTGGCCGTCCAGGCCCCGAAGCCCGCACCTACCAACGTCAATGCGACGACGGCGCCGCCCGCAATGGCGAGCTCCGCGGGAGGGTATACCAGTGCCACGAGGCCGAGAAGCGCGCCGGTCGCACCGCCGAGCGCCACGCCGCGTTCGAGCGAGTGCACGACGTCGCTGCTTTGCAGCAAGGATGCCTCGGGTAACTGTTCGAGTGCGACACTGTGATTCGCGAGGACATGGATATGTCGCGATGTGATCCGCGCCGGCAGCAAGTCGTCGTACGCACGTCGAACACGTGAACAGACCCTAAACACCCGGCGCCCTTGGGAGATGGCTGCCTCGGCAACCAATGCTGGAGGCGGCCGTTTTGCATTGCATCGCGGCAAGTGACTCCTCCATTCGCGCGATCCGTATATGGGGCGCGTTTCCCCCTGGCGCTGTCTTGCACGATGCAGAGGAGAGGACTACCTTTGCTTTAGGGCCGCTTACAATGCTCAGCGAAGCGGTCCTGGCAGAAGTGCCGGCGCAGGCAGTACGAAGTACGGCAAGGCGGCACAACGACGCCAGGAGCTTTTTTGTTAGCGGCTCCAGCGAGTGACGCGCAGCGAGGTGGACTATGGCGCTTGCGATTGCCCTGAGCCTGATCATCGTATTGGCGGTAGGGTTTCACTTTGCCAGTCCCTGGTGGATAACGCCGATCGCCTCGAACTGGGTGCGCATGGACGACATGCTGACGATCACGCTCGTCATTACCGGCGCGCTCTTCATCGCGATCAACCTGTTCATCGTGATCGCACTGGTGCGCTACCGCCACCGCAGGGGTCATCGCGCTGCTTACGAGCCGCACAACAAGCGGCTGGAATGGTGGCTGATCGGCCTGACCACTGTCGGCGTGGCAGCGTTGCTGGCACCGGGGCTCTTCGTCTACGCAGACTTCGTACGGCCGCCGCCCAACGTGCTGCAGATGGAAGTGCTCGGCCAGCAATGGCAATGGCGCTTCCGCTTTGCCGGCCCCGGAGGCAAGCTGGGCACGACGGACGTGCGCTACATCAGCAACGGCAACCCCTTCGGCCTGAACCCCGGCGACCCCAACGGCCGTGACAACTACCTGATCGAGACGCCCGAGGTACACCTGCCGCTCAACCGGCCGATCCAGGTCTTGACACGGTCGCTCGACGTGCTGCACGACTTCTACGTACCGCCGTTCCGTGCGCGCATGAACATGGTGCCCGGCATGGTGACGACCTTCTGGTTCACGCCGACCAAGGCAGGGCGTTACGACATCCTGTGCGCGCAGCTTTGCGGTATCGGGCACTCCAACATGCGCGGCGTGGTGGTGGTGGAAGACGAAGCATCGTTCTCGCGCTGGCTGGCGAAGCAGAGCACGTTCGCGCAGCGGCAGCAGGCCAGGGTGCAGGCCGCACCCGCCGCTGCAGGCGGCAGCGCCCAGGCGCTTGCTGACCAGGGCAAGACGCTCGCAGAGGCCAAGGGCTGCTTCGCCTGCCATACCGTGGACGGCAGTCCGCGCGTGGGCCCCACCTGGAAGGGCCTGTACGACAAGACCGAAACGATGGCGGACGGCAGTACCGCGAAGGTGGACGAAGCCTATCTGCGCGCCTTTATCCGCAACCCGAAGGCCCGCGTCGTGAAGGGCTTCGCACCCATCATGCCGACCTTCGACCTGAGCGAGCAGGAGCTGACCGCGCTGGTGGCCTACATCGAATCGCAAGGCGGCCCGGCCGCCATCAGCGCAGCCAAACCCTAGCGGAGCAGACGCAATGCCCTACGCGCACACCAACCACGCCCAGCAAAGCTTCTGGACCCGCTATGTCTGGAGCCAAGACCACAAGGTCATCGCCGTGCAGTATTCGCTGACGGCCATCGCCGTCGGCCTGGTCGGCCTTGTGTTGTCGGACCTGATGCGGTTGCAGCTCGGTTTTCCGGGTAAGTTCAGTTTCATCGACGCCAACCACTACTACCAGTTCGTCACCATGCACGGGATGATCATGGTGATCTACCTGCTGACGGCGCTGTTTCTGGGCGGCTTCGGCAACTACCTGATCCCGCTGATGCTGGGCGCCCGCGACATGGTGTTCCCGTTTCTCAACATGCTGAGCTACTGGGTCTACCTGCTGGCCGTGCTGGTGCTGATGGCGAGCTTCTTCGTGCCAGGCGGGCCGACCGGCGCGGGCTGGACGCTGTATCCACCCCAGGCCATCCTGCCGGGCACACCGGGCGTGGAATGGGGCATCGTGTTGATGCTGGTGTCGCTGGCGATCTTCATCGTCGCGACAACGATGGGCGGCTTGAATTACGTCACCACCACGCTGCAGGCGCGCACGCGCGGCATGACGCTCATGCGCATGCCGCTCACGGTGTGGGGCATCTTCGTGGCGACCATCATGGCGCTGCTGGCGTTTCCGGCGCTGTTCGTGTCGGCAGTGATGATGCTGCTCGACAAGACACTCGGCACCAGCTTCTTCATACCGGCCGTGGTGTCGATGGGGCAGACGCTCAAGCATGCCGGCGGCAGCCCGCTGCTGTTCCAGCACCTGTTCTGGTTCTTCGGGCATCCGGAGGTCTACATCGTCGCGCTGCCGGCCTTTGGCATCGTGTCGGACCTCATCAGCACGCACGCGCGCAAGAGCATATTCGGCTACAAGATGATGGTGTGGGCCATCATCATCATCGGTGCGTTGAGCTTCGTGGTCTGGGCGCACCACATGTTCATCGCCGGCATGAATCCGTACTTCGGCTTCTTCTTTGCCACCACCACGCTCATCATCGCCATCCCGACCGCCCTCAAGGTCTACAACTGGGTGCTGACGCTGTGGCGCGGCGATATCCATCTGACCGTGCCCATGCTGTTTGCCATCGGCTTCATCAGCACCTTCGTCCTGGGTGGGCTGACCGGGCTCTACCTCGGCAACGTGAGCGTGGACATTCCGCTGTCGAACACGTACTTCGTGGTGGCGCATTTCCATATGGTGATGGCCGTGTCGCCGATCCTTGTGGTGTTTGGCGGCATGTACCACTGGTATCCGAAGGTGACGGGCCGCATGCTCAACGACACGCTCGGGCGCGTGCACTTCTGGGTTACCTTCCTCGGCACCTATGCGATCTACTTCCCGATGCACTATCTCGGCATCCTGGGCATGCCGCGGCGGTATTACGCGTATGAGGGCTACAGCTTCATTCCACCTTCGGCGCAGAAGCTCAACACCTTCATCACCGTCGTTGCGCTGATCGTTGCGGCGGCGCAGTTGCTGTTCTTGTACAACCTGGCGTGGAGCCTGGTGCGCGGCAAGCGTGCCGACAGCAACCCCTGGCGGGCCACCACGCTGGAATGGCAGACGCCGCAAACGCCCCCAGTGCACGGCAACTGGGGCGCCGCACCGCCCGTCGTCTACCGCTGGGCGTACGAATACAGCCCGCCGGGGCACGAGGAAGACTTCGTCCCGCAAAACCAGCCGCCTGCGCCTGCGACGGCGCCTGAACCGGCCCACCCGACGCTTCAACCCGGCGAGGCACGCGAATGACCACACTGCCCCGCTCCTTCGTTCCTGACACGCCACCTGTCTTGCCGAATGCGAGCCGCATCGGCCTGATCGTCTTCATGGCGGTGGCAACGACATTGTTTTCACTGCTGCTGTTCGCCTATGCAATGCGCATGCGCGAGCCCGACTGGCAGCCGATCCCGCATCCGGCGCTGCTGTGGTGGAACACCGGCGCGCTGGTGCTGGCAAGCATTGCCATGCAGCGTGCCCGGCAGTTGACCTTACACCGCGCGGCGTGGCTGGTGTCCAGCGGTGTGCTGGCGGCCGTGTTCGTGATCGGACAACTGACCGCCTGGCGCATGCTGTCGGCGGCCGGGCAGACCGTCACCGTCAATCCTTCCAATAGCTTCCTCTACCTGCTCACCGGCCTGCACGGGTTGCATGTGCTGGGCGGGCTGGTGGCCTGGGCGGTGACGATCGCGCGTCTCCAGCGCGGGGACCCCTTCCGAGCCCAGCGCGCCATCGCGCTGTGCGCCATCTACTGGCATTTCCTGCTGGCTGTCTGGCTCGTGCTGCTGGCGGCGATGTGGTGGATCACCCCTGGGTTCGTCGCCGCCAGCTGCGGGCCGCTGTATGGAGCCGCGCCATGACCACGCCCACGCTCCCGACCGAATCCACTGCCACCACGCCCACCGACGCCGGGCCTGACGGCTGGCGCGGCATCGTCACGGACTGGTCGGCCGACCGCGAAGCCTTCAAGGTGCCGTGGGGCAAGGCGATGATGTGGATCTTCCTGCTGTCGGACACCTTCATCTTCAGCAGCTTCCTGATCGGCTACATGACGGTGCGCATGTCGACCACGGTGCCGTGGCCTGACCCTTCCAAGGTGTTCGGGCTCACTGTGGGCGGCGTGGATGTGCCCTTGCTGCTGATCGCCATCATGACGTTCACCCTGATCACCAGCAGCGGCACCATGGCGATGGCTGTCAACTTTGGCTACCGGCGCAACGCAAAACGCGCCGCCGCACTGTTGCTGGCGACCGCGCTGCTGGGCGCGACCTTCGTGTCGATGCAGGCCTTCGAATGGACCAAGCTGATCGTCCATGAAGGTATCCGCCCCTGGGGCAACCCGATGGGCGCGGCGCAGTTTGGCGCGTGCTTCTTCATGATCACCGGGTTCCACGGCTTTCACGTGACCTGCGGCGTGATCTACCTGCTGCTGATCGCACGCAAGATCCTGCAGCCGGGGTTCACCGAGCACGGCAACTTCCAGATCGTCGAGATTGCCGGCTTGTACTGGCACTTCGTCGACCTGGTGTGGGTGTTCATCTTTGCGCTGTTCTATTTGTGGTGAGGCAGACCATGGACCACACCGATCCCGCCCATCGACCCGACGCCGCGCACGGCCAGCAGCATCCGATCGGCATCTACCTGAAGATCTGGGCCCTGCTGTTCGTACTGAGCACGATGTCGTACATGGTGGATTACTTCCACGTGCAGGGCCTGCTGCGTTGGACGCTGATCGTCGTGTTGATGATCGCCAAGGCCGGGCTGATCGTGTCGATTTTCATGCACATGATGTGGGAGCGGCTGGCGCTGGTGTACGCCATCCTGATACCGCCCCTGTGCCTGCTGGTGCTGATGGTGCTGATGGCTGCCGAAGCGGATCACACCTTCGGCATGCGGGAACTCTTCTTCCACTGACCCCTTCGCCGACCGTTTCTCAGGCGACGGCCGTTGCGTCCAGCGCCTGGGTGAAATCAGTCAGCAGGTCAGCTTCGTCTTCAATGCCGACCGAGACGCGCACCAGCGAATCGGCAATGCAGCGGTTTCGTCAATCATGGAATCCGCCGCCGCATACTTTCACGCAGCAGCGGGGTTCATGGATCTATCCGCATGGGGCGCGCCTGGAACGCACCGCTCCGAATACAAAACGACCCGACAAATGCCGGGCCGTTTTTGTTTCCTGGCTCGCTGAAAATCTCAGCGAAAAACACCTTCAAATCAGGCGTGCTTCTCACTGAATTCGTTGAGCGGCACAGGCTGCCTGAGCGGATCGAAGTCGGCCCACCGCCCTTGTTGCCAGCGGCCGGTCGCGCGTTCGATCGCCGCGCCTCCCGCATCGCGCAGCACCCGTGCGGCGTCCAACTGGCTGTCCTGCGACACGTGTACGGCCACCAGCACGCCGCATTCACGGGTTTCTTCGTTGCTGGCTTCACGCGTGCGCATCATCGCGCCGACCAATGAACCGACATACGCACTCACCCCGGCCGCGATCAGCGACATGATAAGCGGCGCCGAAAACGCCGCGAAGATCCCGACGCCGACCACGGCGCCAACCGCTGCGCCAATCGTGATGCCTATCTCGGCACCCTTCGGCGCCTCCCTCGCGTTTGCGTCGGCGCTGATATCGCCGCCGGGCCGAAAACGTGCGTGCTGGCCGATCGGATTGACGAAAAACAGTGTGACGTCCTCCTCGACAAAACCGGCATTGAAGAGCCGTTGCGCCGCGTCTTCAGCGGCGGGGAATGTCGTAAAGCGTGCTGCGACGATGAGTGACATGTGTCCTCCTTCCATCGTTGACTAGCGGTTGCAGACTATGCCGCCCCACCTTACCCGCGCCGAGACAGAGGTGCATGCGGTGGCACGCGCCGGGACTATGCCGTGGTGCCGCGATCGGGTTCCGTGCCGTCCACTCTGAACAGTCCGCTATGTAACACTACTCCTTTGCCGCCGTTCTGGTCGATCGCTTCCGCGCAAACCGAACGGATAGGATTGCGGCCGTTGTCGAAAGCAGCCATTAAGGCGGATTCCAGGGCGGAATGGGCGCCGAAATGATCTTCCAGCGCCTCGGCGGTAATTGCCGCACTCAACCGGCTCGCCGTCGACGCGCGCCGTAAAGCGCACTGTCAGATTCGCGCCGTCGAAGACCGGCTGGTCGTCGGGAAAAGTGATGTGCATAAGGGAATCCTGATAGGCTGGCCGCAGCGGAATTGCACTCATGGCGAACCCTTCATTGCGCCAGCGAGTTGCTGCGCCATCGCGAGGTGACGTTTGATGGTCGGCAGCGCGTGCGTGCCTGCGGCCTTCAATTGCGCATCGTCGGCCTTGACGAAAGCCTGGGCCTGCGGCAGCAACCGGATCGTGTCGGCGTTCACCTCGCCGCCTGGCAAAACGTCTGCGTCGAAGCCGTCGACGGCGAGCACCGCCACCTCATAGCCGTTCAGCCTGTTAGCCATGCGTTTTCTCCTTCAACGTCGATGCGGGGAGCGGGCGCCTGACACCGCATGTTTCCTTCGTCTCCCTACTTAGTCCGCAAAAAATATGCCCACACAGAAGCGCGCGGAAAGCGACGCGCCGTTTGCCGCGCGGGCAGGGTCTTTAGTGACCCGTCGGGTCCTCGTCGAGGCCGTCATCGTCGGCGGCCAATGGGTCGTCGATTCGATCTGGTTCAATGTCGGCGTCGTCGACGCCGTCGGCCGCATCCCGCCTGAAACTTCCACCTGCAACGATGGCTGCCACGATCGACCCGACCCAGCGCCGCACTGGCGACATCGCCCGGCAAGCTGCCCCTGCCGCGATGCCGCCCGGTCTGCGGCATTCGGACGACACCAGGCCCGGCTACACGCGCAGGCGGGAAGAAGGCGGCTTCGCCTACTTCGACGTGAGCGGCAAGCGCATCGACGACGCAAGCGAAATTGCCCGCATCGATGCATTAGCAATTCCACCGGCGTACCAGGACGTGTGGATCTGCCCCGACGCCCACTTGCCGAGTCGCAGCGGTACGGTCCAGAGTTTCTCGAGCACGCCCAGCCGCAAGCGCAGGCCGATCGCAAACAGCGACACCAGCAGCGCGATTTCGGTGATTGTGCACTTGGACGTCGTGGGCCAGCACCGGATCGGTGGGTGCGAGGATCGCCGCGAGCAGCAAAGACGGGCCCCAGCGGAGATCCAACACGTAGACGCCGAAGAGAGGCAGTAGCGGAATCGTCGCTAGCATGGTGCGCAGAAGGTGCGCGTCGGCGGCGATATCGAGGCGCAGCAGGTCGATGCCCGGCAGCCCGAGCGCGTAGCCTCGTGTCGAGCAACTGCACGATTGCGCTTGTCGCACGACATGCCCGGTAACTTCAGGTCGCGTGCGACGCGCCTGCGGACCTTCGGCAATGCGCGGCCGAACGCGGCCATGCGCTCGTATTTGTTGGCGTCGCGTGTCTCGCACCAGCGCCGTAGCGGTATTGCTTGCGGCCGCGCGCGTCACGGCCGGTTGCCTGCAGATGACCGTCGAAGAAACACTCTGGTTTCTCATCGTCGGCGCGGTGCTGGTCCTGAGCATTGCCTCAGGGGAACGAGCTTCCAGTGTCCTGTACTTCCAGAAGCATGTCGTCGACGTCGAGCTCGATCGAGCAGTCGCCTTCTAACGGAGGCGGCTTGTACTGTTCGTCAAAGCGTCGCCGGACGGAAGCCCCAGCCGGTCCCGGAACGTCCTGCGTTGGGCCGTGTCCATCGCGGCGTAGCGATCGATCCGTGGTTTCGCAGGCATTTGATCCTCCACTGCGAACTAAAAGATTAATTATCGATCCGCTGACAGGTCTGCCGCGACCAACAACTGACGTGCCGCAAGGGTCTCTTGCACGTACAGTTCATCACGCCACGTCGTCGCCAGAACGAGGATCATCCGTCGGGGTGGCGATAGCCATGCGGCGCTATCAGTCTCGCGAGCTGGAGGACTAGAATGAATTATCCGAATCAATCGGGAGAGAAATTGTGGAACTTCACATGGATTCCCATCATTTCACACACGGCCAGCCTGACTGGCGGGCAGCCGTGCTGGCAGGCGTTATCGCGGGCGTTGTGTTCCTGGCGTTAGGGGTTATCCTGATGGCACTGATGACGGGCGCAAGTCTGCTGGAGCCCCCACGCATGGTCGCCGCGATCATGCTGGGACGAGGCGCATTGCAATCGCCGCAAGCATTCTCAATTGGCATCGTGCTCGCGGCCTTTGTGGTGCATTTTGCCCTTGCCATCGTATTCGCGCTTATCCTCGGTCTGATCATGACGTCATTCAACCTTGACTCGAGCATGGGGATGGCTTCACTGGCGGGTGGCGCTTTCGCTGCAGCCGTTTACCTGATTAATTTCTACGGCATGACACGGTTATTTCCGTGGTTCGCAGAAGCACGCAACGGGGCCAGCCTGTTCGCTCACATCGTCTTCGGTATCGTGGCGGCGAACATGTACATGAGACTGGAGCGCAACACATCCCGCGGGGTCAAGGCGGACGCGGGCGGCCCATCGTAGTCCGGTGCCGTGTTGATTGACCGGTCTCCAGAGCAGAAAAGGCTCGCCGCGCAACAACATGAGCACCTCGTCGAGATAGTCATGGTCGGCCAGACGAGACGAAAGAAAAGCCAAGCCGGAAGATCGGCCAGCGCCCGAACGGAGCCCGCCGTATCGGTGCGAGTTTCTGCTGAACCGGTTGATCGTCCTGAATCGGCTCGCCGTCTCTGAAGGCAATGCCTGCGAGCAACAGCTTGATCTTTTCGGGGCCGTCGATGCGGCGCCAGGTTTTCTTGGGTTCCTCGATCAGCTTGAATGCCAGCCGTCCAAACGCTCGACCGGCCTGAAGTCGTCACGCAGATTTTGCCGAACCGGCTTTCGACCGACGAAAGCGACCGGTGGGGCGCGCCACTGGCTCAACTGATGCGGCGCACGTTTGCGCAGGACCTGACGAGCCGGCTGCCTCCAGGCGTGTTCATCTTCCCGGACGCGCCGGCGCCGCCCGACACTCGGATGCTCGTCGTCACGGTGCTCGATGCCGAGACCGATGCGAGCGGAACGGTGACATTGCAAGTGGCGTGGACGCTGCAATCGGGGCAGCCCGCCCGCGCTACCTTGACGCAACAGGCGACGCTCAAGGCGGCGCTGGAGAACCGCGGCGCGGCGGCGCAAGTCGCTGCGCTGAGCCGCATTGTCGGGGCGTTGGCCGACCGGATCGCCGCGTCGGTCGTCGCGCGCTGACAAGCTGGGAATGCCGATACATCCCGTCATTCGACGAGGGGCGGCGTCTCGAACGTGTGATACTTACGAAGGCAGAGCGGGCAGCGCGGCGCGCCCATTGCGCGTCACGACTGGCTCCACGACGCGGGACTTTCGATCATGTACGCATACTTCAGGCGGTCGTACGGGCCTGGCCCTTTCGACGACGAGGGAGATGTGCCGAGCCGCGAGTGGCGCATCAAGCGCAACTGCTCCCTCACGCCGCGGCAGTCGCTCGCCGCGACCGGGTTCCTCATGGCGCTCGACCTCGCGATCGGCGTGGCAGCGGCATTCGCATTCGGCGCGTGGCTCACGCTGCCCTTCTCGATGCTTTGCACCGTGGCCGTCGGCATCGCCTTTATCGCCTACTCCAGGCACGCGACGGACGGCGAGGTGCTGACGTTCGCGCCCCCATTCGTGTTCGTCGAAGTACACGAGCGCGGACGCCGCACGATGCATCGGATGAATGCGGCCCGCTTGGCCGTGTCTCTCGACGACAGCGATGGCGCCGTCTACCTTTGCGACGGCTGGCAACGTATTCCCGTCGGACGGCAACTGCCTGCCGCCGCCCGCGCGGAGTTCGTGCGTCAATTGCGCCGCTTTATCGTGGCCGACTGTTGACATGCCGGCCGATGATCGCCCGGCATGTCTGATTGGCCTCACAGCAACACGCCGAGCGCCCCGACGATGCCGATGCCGCACGCGATGCTCACGCCAATGATCGGCGCTAGCCCGCGATTTCACCGAAGCCCCACGCGAGGGCGAGGGACGACACGAGCGCCGCCACCATCGTGGCGCCGAGCGCGCCCATACAAAGACCGCCCCGCCCAGCAGCGCATAAAGCGCGTCGGCGATCTGTCCGACGTCATGCAGCGGCACATGCCCGGCGTTCTTCGCTCCGCCATCGTGACCAGCACGGCTGCGGTCAGCAACCGGGTCAGCACGGCACCGAACGCGGTATCGCGACGCTCGGCATCGCGGTCTGCGGCCGACAGGCCCCTTTCGACGACCGCCGACGGTGATAGGGGGCGCTTCAGAAAACGGAAAGTAAAGCACGTTAGTGACAGGCGATCGTCGCAAAACGACCCACTTGCGCCGTTCGGAGTTGCATCGCCTCTACGACCGTTTCCACAGTGCAACGGCCATTCATACCTTCGAGTCGGTTGACAATTTATCGGCCGGAGCAGCCTTTCGACGCCGCGCTCCCCTTCCGCCCAAAACCTGTCACCCGAAGGCGACGGGATACGTTCGATATCGGATGACAGGTTTTGTTAACGACAGAGCTTGGAATGGGCCATTCGTGGCAGGTTATGCTCAGAGAAGTACGAACGTCCACTTCGATCAATGGCGCGACGCCTGAGATCGGTAGCCGAACGTTCGCTGTCAGGACTGAATTCGAAGTTTGAGGGTCTTCCTTGGCGTGCACGCGAACGGTTGGAGATGGTCGAAGGACTGATATGACTTTCCGTGTCAATCGGAATCGGTTTTCGTCGCTTTCGTTCCATAGGCGCGAGAATTTCCTGAGGGCGGCGTAGCAGTAAGTCTCGACGGTGGATCGCACTGATATCCGCGGGTTGGTTACCGCATTACAGAGGTCCGCCCCATGAGCCTGCCGCTATCTAAA
>NZ_WOEY01000068.1 GCF_013177695.1 Paraburkholderia solitsugae
AAGTAGCCATCGCAAAATCATGCCCGATTTCGCGAGGCCATCAAGACGCGCAAACCCTTGCCCAGATCGGCTCTCCGACGTTTTCATCATGAAAAACCATCACACTTTTCCGCGAAGATCCCTAATTACTACCATGTAACCCAAAAATTATTGAGCGCCGTTAAACTGCGCCCGCAGTGCTCAAGCTGCGAAAATCCTCTTCACGCTCGCGCTCGCCACTCTTCATGCCCGCAACCGCAAAAACCTGCTCGCCGTCCTGCCGCTCCGCGAGCACGCCTTTGCGGGCACATCAGTCGCGCCGCGCGTTCCTGAAATCCTCGGCAAGCGTGCTGCTGTTCTCCGGCATGAGCAGTTCGCTGCTATCGGCTTGCGGAGGCGGAAATCTCGATACTGATCAGCCGGCAACGCCGCGCCTCGCGTCGGTGAGCAACTTCCGCGACGTGGCGGGTGCGGCTGCCGGCTATCCCACCGTCGACGGCAAGCAGATGCGCCGTGGCGCCTTTTATCGCGCGAATGCGCTGAGCCTCAGCGCGGCCGACGCCGCTACCATCGACAAACTCGGCATCTCCTCGGTCTACGACCTGCGCACGCCAGGCGAAATCGCGCGCATCGCCGATATCCTGCCGACCGGCGCGACATCACAAGCACTCGATGTCCTGGGTACCAGCGACTTCGTCACGCCAACGTTCGATACGGCAGGCGCCGCCGTGGCGTTCATGGAAGCCCAGGTGCGCGGCTATGTCACCGGCGCTGCCCAGCGCGTCGGGTACGGCGAGCTTCTCACGCGACTCGCCAATGGCGCTGGCGTGCAACTGTTTCATTCCAACACGGGTAAGGATCGTACCGGCTGGGTCGCGGCGCTCCTGCTCAGCATCGCCAACGTGCCGCTCGACGTCATCACGCAGGACTATCTGCTCAGCAACGTCTATCTCGCCGAGTCGATTGCGGCGCAGACCGGGACGCTGCGCGCGCAGGACGGCGATGCGGTCGCAACGGTCGAGTCGCCCTTGTTCAACGTCCAGGAAAGTTATCTGCAAGCGGGGTTTGATCAGGTGCAGGCGAGCTACGGCACGATGGCGAGCTATCTGACACAAGGCCTTGGCCTGTCTCAGGCGACGATCGACACGTTGCGCGACCGTCTGGCGGTCTGACTCGCGTTCGCCGCGTCGGGTGTTGAGCGGAACACCAGACAAGTACAGGCGAAAAAAGTCCGCCCCAAGTAACCAGGCGGACAGAGAAGGGCGGCATCGAGGTTGCCGGGGGCGACTATAAGGCCACAGGCCTCACGAAAGCCCATCCAGTAAGGGCGCGTAAGTGCCCGCGCTCGGCGCCGTTCTACCCTTCCCGATCATCCTCAAGCTTGTGCTGCCCCAACCGGCAATTCGATCCGTACTTCCAGCCCGCCTTGCGCGTGATTGCGCACATGGCAGCGTCCGCCGCGATCGTGCGCGAGCCGCGCGACAATCGCGAGACCCAGCCCGCAATGACCTTCGCCGCCACGTGCGGCGTCGAGCCGTACGAACGGTTTCATTGCTGCGGCGATGCGGTCGTCAGGAATACCCGGGCCGTGATCGCGCACGCTGATGACCCAATGCCCGTCGTTGCGCGCCGTGGCGATGTCAACTGGTGGTGAGCCGTGCTCGAGCGCGTTATCGACGAGGTTCGTCACCAACCGGTCGAGCAAGGTGCGCGGCAGCGTGAACGACGCACCGCCGCGCAGATCGAGCGTGAACAGCGGCGTCTCAGTGCTGTCGCTGGCGGAAAACTGTTCCTGCAGGAATTCGTCGACTTCGACCGGCGGCCCCGCGTCGGCTGATTGACCGGCAAACTCCAGAAACTGCTGGACGATGTTGGTCAACGAGTCGACGTCGCGGATCAGTCCGGCCCGCTCGTTGTCCGCGACCAGCACGCTCGCGCGCAACTTGAGCCGCGTGAGCGGTGCTTTCAGGTCGTGCGCGACACCGGCCAGCATCACCGCCTGGTCGTCGCCGGCTTCATTCAGGCGCCGCATCATGTCGTTGAAGGAACCGATCAGATCGCGCAGTTCACGCGGGCCTTGCACGGTCACGGGTTCCGGCCGGCCGCCTGAACCGAACGCGCGGGCTGCATCGGCCACGCGGGATAGAGGCCGCTGCATCTGCCAGACCGCGAACAACGACAGGATCAGCGCGGCCAGCAGCATCGAGATGGATTCGACCAGAAAGCGCGGGCGCGGTGGAACGTCCACCGGCACGACGACCCAGTTCGACTTGCCGGGGAACAGCACCCATAACTGCGGCGGGTGCAGGTCGTCGACGGCGATCTGCGTGCCGGGCGGCAGGTTCTCGCGCAATTGCCGGCTCAGTTCGACCAGCGGATGAATGGTCGGCGTGTGCAGATGGACGCTCGACGGCATGTTCCAGGTGGGGACGAGGTGCACACGCATGGCGGGCGCGAGCGCGGCGCCCTTCATCGGCTCGCCGTTGATCGCCTGCAGCACCAGCAGAATGCCGCGCGCGAAGCCGTCGATTTCGTGACGCGGCGGCTGCATCACCACCAGCACGAACCACCCGGCCTGAATCGCGAACAACACCGCCGTCGACAGCAACGCCATTCTGCCGAACAGCGTGTTCAGCGGGTTTTTCATGCGCTTGAGGCAGCCTCGTCGGCGAACGGCGTGCCGTCGGCGTCGGGCACGAACACATAGCCTTTGCCACGCACCGTCTGCACGTAGCAGGGATTGGACGGGTCGTCTTCGATCACGCGGCGCAGGCGCCAGATCGGCACGTCGAGGCTGCGGTCGCGGAAGGCGAGATTGTCGCGATGCACGAGATCGTGAATCAGCACGCGCGACAGCACCTTGTACGGATTGTTGACAAAGATCTTTAGCAGCGCGAACTCACTGTCGCGCAGGGGCAGCTTCGCGTCGTCGCGCGACAGCGAGCGCGTGGCAAAGTCGAGTTCGAATGGGCCGAAGCGATACGGCTTGCGGGCTTCCGGTGCACTCGTGGTGGACGGCCCACGGCGGCGCAGCACCGTATGAATGCGCGCGAGCAGTTCGCGCGGGTCGAACGGTTTAGTCAGATAGTCGTCCGCACCGAGCGAAAGCCCGACGATGCGGTCGGCTACCGTACCGCGCGCCGTGACGAAGATCACCGGAATGTCATCGCCGGCGGCGCGCAAGGCGGTGAGCGCGCGCAAGCCGTCGGTGTTCGGCATCATGATGTCGAGCACGACGACCGACGGCCGTTCACGTTCGAGCCGGCGTTGCAGATGGGTGCCGTCGTGCAGCACCGACGCGTCGAAGCCGTTCGATTGCAGAAACTTGCAAAGCAGATCGCGTACGACCGGGTCGTCGTCGACTATTAGGACCTGTGGATTCATGGCGAAATTCTAGACTGGCGCGCGCGGCGCGCGACCGACTGTTTTCTTACCAATGCTTACGCAAAGCCGCGCCGTCCTTGCCGGTTCGGGCGTCAGGCCCGTCACCAAAGGCTCACGGCATATTTCATGGTCGCCATATTTGGCAACGCGTTGGTAATGCTTTAGCTATGCGTCGCCACCGTGCAGCGCGGCGTGGAAGTCATTTTGCACCGCTTAAATTCCTCCGATGAAAGAATTTGCGCGCAATTGCTACTGATGGCAATGGGTCGCAACGGATCGTAAGAACCGCCGAAAAGCGCGCGTTCCTTTGTGCATCGCCACCGCGTGCGCGGCGAGATGATTCGTCGTGCAGTACGTTGCGCCGCATGTCGAAAACAGCCTAACGCCTTGGGCCCACGGCAGGCGGCGTGAAATCGAAACCTAGCGCCACGCGAGGCTCATCATGACCATTCACAGCAATTTCAGCTCAACCCGCTTTTCTTCGCTCGCGCCGACGCG
>NZ_WOEY01000069.1 GCF_013177695.1 Paraburkholderia solitsugae
GGCGGCGGAAAAACCCGTCACGCCAAATAACTCGCCGGCTACGCCGCTGGAACCGGAGTCCGCTAGCGAGACGCCGCCGTCGCTGCCGTCGGGGCTGGTTGGGCATCTCGTCAACACGACTGCCTGACGCACCGAGGCCCGTGTGTCGACCCCGAGCATTCCTGACCGTTTCATCCGTGTCGCTGCGTGGTTGACGCTCGGCGCGGCGCTGCTGCCACTCGGCGGCTGCGCCGTTGCCGCGCTGCCGTGCCGGCTGACGTCGGCCACGTTGAAAATTATCCCGGTCGTCGGCCATGCCGCGGCCACACCGTTCGACATGTGCTCATCCGCCATCGACTGAACCATGACATTCAAACGGATTGCCTGCGTGCTGGCGCTGCTGGCCGGCATGGTCCCGATGGCCGCTCAGGCGCAGTCGGTCGAGCGCGGAGCGAATGCGCCCAGTGCCGCTTCGAAGGGCGGTTCCACTGAGGCACGCCGGCGTTCGCAGGACACGCCGTTCGCGTTTCGCGGCATAGCGCTCGGCATTACGCTCGACGAATTCCGCGCGGGTTCCACCGTGCGGGCCACGCCGCTCGGCAGCGTGCCCTTCTGCGAGACGGACGTGCAGGCGGGTGCGCTCGGCATGCGGCTGAAATCGCCCGAGAGTCTGACCGTGGCCTGCCGCTGGGCGCATCGAGCGGACGATGGCTGGGCGGTGTCGCAAGCCGTCGTCGACGGCGCGCCGGCACAGGAGCATGTGCTGCGCTTTGCGCGTGTCGACGGCCAGAGCGCATTGCGTCTGTACGAGATCTCTTTCGTGATCGACGAGATCACCGCTGAAGACTTGCGCGACGCCCTCGCGGACCGTTATGGCCCGCCGCGCCTGGTGACGCAGAGCGCGTCGTCGTCGGGCGCGATGCCGGTCTACGTGTGGGAAAACGCGGTGAGTTCGATCACGTTGTGTTTTCTGCCGGGCACCCGCAACGGCACGCTCACCTATCTGCTGAAGGGCTCGGACGCATGGGTGAAATCGGTCGTGCGGCAATGGCAGGCAAGCGGTGCCGAGGCGGGTTGATGGGCCGCCTCGTCCATCGCGCGGTTTGCGGGCTCATACGTGGCGCCGATTGCATCGTCGAACAAAGCGTCGGCAGCGCGACCGCAAGGTCCATTTTCAATCCGGCCGATCCGGCCAGGGAGCATGCATGACTGCGCTACGTCTCACTGTCGCGCTAGGCGCGGCGGCCTGTCTCGCGGCTTGCGCGAGCAGCCAGCAGCCCTCGATCGTCGAAACGCCGATGTCGCCGCCGCT
>NZ_WOEY01000007.1 GCF_013177695.1 Paraburkholderia solitsugae
AGCCGTTGCCGCTCAGCAGATTGGACGGCGGCGTGACGACACGCTGGTGGCCGTCGGCCAGACCCGCGGCGATCGCCTCGGGTGCGCTCGGCAGCGTCACCGGATCGCCAGGCGTCACGCCGAAGTCAGAAAGGATTTTCAGTGCATGCGGATCAGCCGGCGTCGGCGGATTGTCCGGCAAGGCCTGCGCGAGCCGGCTGAAGAAATCATTCGCGTCGAGCGCGGCGACCTGCGCGGCCGGCGTGCCGGAAGCGGCCGCGGCGGCGGCATCGGCGGCATTGCTGTGCGGCGGCGTAATCGATACCGAGCGCGTGTCGCCGGCATAGACGCTCAGCGGCGCGACGCGGATAGCGCGCTGCAGTTTGCGCACCGCCGTCAGGTCGCGGGTGCCGTTCGACTGGATGCGCACGCTCATCCATGCGTTGCGGGTCGGCACGTCGACGCGCGTCACGCCCTTGGGCAGATCGCCCTGCCAACCCGGGCCGACGAAAGCAATCGTTTGCGCTTTGATGCCTGCGGCACGGGTGGCGAACTGTGAGTTGGTCGACCACACCACGTTGGTCCACATGTCGAGCACGCGGGCGTCGACGTAGCGGCCGTGCGAGTCGGGCAGCGACACGATCACCGGCTCGCTGCCGACGTCCAGCCAACCGGTCGAGTCGAGCGTGTCGAGACTCGGCTGCAGCGGATTGGCCGCGCCGATCGGCGGCAAGGCCTGCGCGTGACGCAGCGTATTGATCGGCGCCTGGCCCGGATCGGTGCCGACCGCCGCGTCGCGCGCGACGCCCATCAGCACCAGCGGATAGCCGAACACATACGAATCGGCGACTTCGTCTTTGATCCAACCGGTGGTTTTTTGCGTCGTGGACGGCGTCGACGCACAACCAGCCAGAAATGCGAGGCCTGCGAGCGATGCGCAGGTCCAGCGAAGCGAAAACAGTTCTTGGCGATTTTTTATCATTCGTTCAGGTGGCAGAACGTGCGGTCCTAGGGAAAACGTCGGTGCGCAGCGGAACCTGTTTGCGTGGCCTCCCTAAGCCGAGCGCAGCCAGTCTGCGGCTCGCGATGCCGACAACATCGGGTTGTATCGTATCCTTGTTCGCCAGGCAAGCGCAAAGGCAGGAATAGCGCGTTGTAATGAGCGTACGGACACCATTTGCAGTACGGTTGACGATTTTGACCCTTCGCGCGCGGGTTCTTGCCTTGCTGACCGCCCTTACCGACCACTCGTCGCCCTTTTGTATCCGGAGCGTTTTATGTATATGCCCGCCCATTTTGAAGAGAACCGTCCAGAGGTTCTCCACCGACTGATCGCCGACCAGCCGTTCGGCGCGCTGATTACCCACGGGCCGAATGGGCTCGATGCGAATCATTTGCCGTTCGAGTTCGACGCGAAGGTAGTCCCCGGAGGGGGCGAAGCTGAGCCCGCCCACACCCACGGCATCCTCCGCGCCCACGTCGCCCGGGCCAACCCTGTCTGGCAGGAAGTCGCCGCCAACCCGGAAGCCCTCGTCATTTTCCAGGGCCCAGCCGCCTACATCTCGCCCACCTGGTATCCGAGCAAGCACGAGACGCATCGTCAGGTGCCGACTTACAACTATATGGTGGTGCACGCGCACGGCCGGATCGTCGTGCGCGACGATGAGGCGTTCGTGCGCGGCCTGGTCGCGCGGCTCACGCGCAAGATGGAAGCGGGCGAACCGGTGCCGTGGAAGATGGGCGACGCGCCGGCCGACTATATCGCCCAGATGCTGGGGGCGATCGTCGGTCTCGAGATCGAGGTCACGCGACTGGTCGGCAAGTGGAAACTCGGCCAGAACAAGGAAGCCGCCGACCGGCGCGGCGCGGCCGAAGCCCTGCTGGCACGTACCAGCGACGAACAGCAGGCAGTCGGCCAGGCCATGCTGGACGCGCCGCCGGCATTCTGAGCCTGATTGCTCAACAACCGTAGCGCGCCACAAAAACATCCTTGACCTTCCCATCATGGGAAGGTCAATACTCGGTTCATGATGCGGCCTGATGCCGTTACGAGCCTTGCCTACCATGACCGAACTTGCCACGCCGCGGCGTCCCGCGGACGCTACGCCCCCCCGTACCACCGAACTCGACATCGGCGGAATGACCTGCGCCTCGTGCGCGATGCGCGTGGAGAAGGCACTCGCGAAAGTGCCGGGCGTCGCGAGCGTATCGGTGAATCTGGCGACCGAAACGGCAACCGTCAATCCAAACGACGCGGCCTCGGGCGCTGGTGCCGACACCGACGCGCTGATCGCAGCCGTCAAGAAAGCCGGTTACGAGGCGACGCTGATAGCGCCGCCGGACGCACCGGCGTCCGTCAGCGACACTGCCGCCCTGGCCACCGCCGCAGACAGCAAACGCAGCCAGACCCGCCGCGAACTGGCGGCCGTACTCGCCTCCGCCGTGCTGACGCTGCCGCTCGTCCTGCCGATGGTCGGTGAATGGTTCGGCTTGCACGCGATGCTTTCCCCATGGCTGCAATTCGCCCTCGCCTCGATCGTGCAGTTCGTGTTCGGCGCACGCTTCTATCGCGCGGCCTACCGTGCGGTGCGGGCCGGCGCCGGGAATATGGACTTGCTGGTGGCGCTTGGCACGTCGGCGGCTTATGGCATCAGCGTCTATGAACTGGCGACCCATCCGGGCGACATGGCTCATCTGTATTTCGAAGCGTCGGCGGTGGGGATTACGCTGGGGCGCTTTGGCAAATGGCTCGAGGCGCGTGCCAAGCGCCAGACCACGGATGCGATCCGCGCACTCAACGCGCTGCGCCCCGACCGCGCGCGAATTCGCGTCGGCGCGGATGAACGCGAAGTACCGCTCGCGCAAGTGCGGGTCGGCACAGTCGTGATCGTGCGTCCCGGCGAACGCGTGCCGGTCGACGGGGCGGTGCTCGAAGGCCGCACTCATATCGACGAATCGCTGATTACCGGCGAGAGTCTACCTGTGCCGAAGCAGGCCGTCGATCCGGTCACCGCCGGTTCGATTAACGGCGAAGGCGCGATTGCGGTGACGACCACAGCGATCGGCGCGGAGACGACCCTCGCACGAATCATCCGCCTCGTGGAAAGCGCGCAGGCCGAGAAGGCGCCGATCCAACGACTGGTCGACCGCGTCAGCGAAATCTTCGTGCCGGCGATTCTGGCGATTGCGGCGCTCACGCTGGTGGGCTGGCTGATTGCCGGCGCGGGTGGGGAAACTGCAATTCTGAATGCGGTCGCCGTGCTGGTGATCGCGTGCCCGTGCGCGCTCGGACTGGCGACGCCAGCAGCCATCATGGCGGGCACCGGCGTCGCCGCTCGGCGCGGCGTGCTGATCAAGGACGCCGAGGCGCTGGAAACCGCGCATCGGGTGACTATCGTCGCATTCGATAAAACTGGCACGCTGACACTCGGGCAACCGTCGGTGACGGCTTTCGAGGCGATCGGCGACATCGGGCGCGACGAGGCCTTGGCGCTCGCCGCGGCCGTCCAGCGGCATAGCGATCATCCGTTGGCGCGGGCAGTGGTGAAGGCGTATGAAGCGGCACAAGCGGGCAATCTGCGAGACGAATTAGCGGCTACTGACTCGTCGGCGAATGGCGGCATTGAGGCGCAGGTCGATAGCGCGCTGGGCGCTTCAGCTTCTGCAGCAGTAGCGAAGGTTGCAACACTGACGGCAAGCGCCGCACGCGCGGTACCGGGGCGCGGCGTCGAAGCCGACATGCATGGCCGCACCCTGGCGCTCGGCAGCACGCGCTGGCTCAACGAACTCGGCATCCCGTTACCGACGCAACTCGCCGAGCGCGCCAAACAGCTCGAAGCGGCCGGCAACACGGTCTCCTGGCTAATGCAGCGCGCACCGCTTGAACCCACCGCGCTCGCACTGATCGCCTTCGGCGACACCGTCAAACCGACTGCCCGCGCAGCCGTCGAACGGCTCACCCGAATGGGCATCAAAAGCGTGCTCGTCACCGGCGACAACCACGGCAGCGCAGCGAGCGTCGCCGAGGCGCTCGGCATCGCCGAATTCCATGCCGAAGTCTTGCCTGACGACAAAGCCCGCGTGATCCGTGATCTGAAAATCCGCAGCACCGGCATCGTCGCGATGGTAGGCGACGGCATCAACGATGCCCCCGCGCTCGCAGCCGCCGACATCGGCATCGCCATGGCGACCGGCACCGATGTCGCGATGCAGGCGGCCGGCATTACGCTGATGCGCGGCGACCCGGCGCTGGTGGCCGACGCCATCGACATTTCGCGCAGGACCTGGCGCAAGATCCAGCAGAACCTGTTCTGGGCGTTCGTCTACAACCTGATCGGTATTCCGCTCGCCGCCTTCGGCTTGCTGAACCCGATGCTGGCCGGCGCGGCGATGGCGTTCTCGAGCGTCAGCGTCGTCACCAATGCGCTCCTGCTGCGCACCTGGCGCGGCGCGTCGGGACGTTGACGGTATATGCGTCGCCATATTACGTAAAGCTTTCGAAACCCCTAAAGATATGGGCAAATCGGCCGATCACAGACGCGAGTGGTCGTGTGATCGGCGCGCTGTTCGTGGGCGTGAACGTGGACAAGGAGATCCAGTCGGTCGAAGACGGCATCGGCGAAGGCCTCGCGCGGATTGTTTCGCAAGTGCGCAATGCATCGACGGACATGTCGGAAGGCACCGAAAAGATCGCTACCGGCAGCGGCAACATCGCCGCGCGCATTGCCACGCAAGCGAGCAGCCTCGAAGAAACGGCGGCCAGCATGGAAGAGATCACGTCGACCGTGCAGCAGAACGCCGACCATGCCGCGCAGGCCAACACGCTCGTCACGCATGCCGCCGATGCCGCGCTCGAAGGCGGCCGCGCCGTCGAACGCGTGGTCTCGACAATGGGCGAGATCAGCCGCTCGTCGCAGAAGATCGCTGAGATCACCAGCGTGATCGAAGGCATCACGTTCCAGACCAATATCCTTGCGCTGAATGCTGCGGTCGAAGCGGCGCGCGCGGGCGAACACGGCAGGGGCTTTGCGGTAGTGGCGTCGGAAGTGCGCGCGCTCGCGCAGCGCAGCGCGGCTTCGGTGAAGGAAATCGAAGGCCTGATCGCCGCCTCCACGGCGACCGTTCAAAGCGGTTTCCGGATTGCTGAGGAAGCCAGCTCGACGATGCAGGGCATCGTTCACCAGGTCGGCCAGGTGCGCGCGATCATGGCGGAGATCAGCGTTGCGTCGCGCGAGCAATCGGGCGGCATCGAGCAGGTCAACCTTGCTGTCACGCAGATTGGCGAGGCGACCCAGCAAAATGCGACGATCGTCGGCGAGGCCGAACTCGCAGCCGCCGAGTTGCGCGATCAGGCTGCACGGCTTGCGCAGGTGGTGAGCGTGTTCAAGCTGGAAGCCGGGCGGGATTGAGGTGTAGCGTTTGGTTTGGCGAAGCGGGTTGCCGAGCCGCCGCCCTCAATGCCACCGCTACCGGCAACGGTGATCGCAACGGCAGTGGCAATAGCGATGCCGCGCTCTCATCAAAACTCGACATCCAGTTCGTCGATCTCCTCCACTTCCTGCTGCGAGTCCGCGATCCACTGCTGCATTTCAGGCAGCGCCATGATGCGCTGCCCGTATTCGACAATCTCGGGATCCAGCTTCACGTCGTAGGTAACAAAACGCGTCACCACCGGCGCGTACATCGCGTCCGCCGCGCTACGCTCGCCAAACAGAAACGGGCCGCCGTACTGCTTCAGGCACTCGCTCCAGATCGTCACGATGCGATCGATATCCGATTGTGCCCGCGCCCACACCTTGAAGCCCGGGAAATGCGCTTTGAGATTCATCGGCAATGCCGAGCGTAGCGAACCAAAACCCGAATGCATCTCGCCGCAAATCGAGCGGCAATGCGCTCGCGCGCGGACGTCTTTGGGCAATAGCGCCGCTTCCGGCGTCAACTCGTTCAGGTATTCGGCAATCGCCATGGTGTCCCAGATCTTGATGCCATCGTGAAAGAGGCACGGCACCAGGATCGACGGCGACAGCAGCAGCAATTCGGCGCGCGCGGCGGGATCGTCGATCGGCATCACGATCTCTTCGAACGGCAGGCCGCTGAATTTAGTCAGCAACCAGCCGCGCAGCGACCACGACGAATAATTCTTGCTGCTGATAGTGAGCGTGGTTTTCGTCATACGGTTCTCCTCCAGATGAGGCGTTCAGCCGACGCCTGACGATGCGCATGCACGTTGCCGTGCGCGGACGCACCAAAGCGCGGCAATTTCGGCCCGCTTCCATGACTCGCGCAAATGCTATGCCAACGTGCAGGGACGGCCGCGCCAGTACGACTGCATGATTGGCACATGACTTGCCTCTATTCGGGTTCCTTCCTTTCCTGCACTCGTGCGAAGGTTATGAACCTGTTCGCATATCCCACATACCAGGCTTTCGCCGACATGATGCTGCCGATGCGGCACGGCGCTGCGCTGGTGAATCATTCGCTCGACGCCTGGCCCGCGTTCGGCGACACGTCGCATGGGCGCTCGATACGCGCGGCCTGCGAACTGTTGACCCTCGCTGGACTCACGCCTGTCAGGCCGCCGTTCGGCATCGATAGCGTGGTGACGGAAGGCAATCCCGTACAGATCGTCGAGGAAGTGGTCGCGCACACGCCGTTCTGTTCGCTGCTGCATTTCCGTAAGGACGCCACGCTTTCGCATCCGCAACCGCGCGTGCTAGTGATCTCGCCCATGTCCGGCCACTTCGCGACGTTGCTGCGCGGCACCGTGCTCACGATGCTGGCCGAGCACGACGTCTACATCACCGATTGGCACAACCCGCGCGACGTGCCGCTAAGCCAAGGCCGTTTCGGCTTCAACGAATTCGTGCAGCATGTGATCGACTTCACCGAAACGATCGGACCGGGCGCGCATCTGCTGGCGGTGTGTCAGCCGACGGTCGCCGCTTTGGCCGCGGTCGCGCTCATGGCCTCCGACGATAACCCCGCGCAGCCCGCCAGCATGACGCTGATGGCGGGGCCACTCGACACGCGCATCAACCCGACGCGCGTCAACGAACTGGCTAAAAGCAAGCCGATCGAGTGGTTCGAGCAGAACCTGATCAGCGCGGTGCCGTTCGGTTTTGCGGGCGCGCACCGTCGCGTGTATCCCGGCTTCGTGCAGCTGACTGCGTTCATGTCGATGAACCTTAGCCGCCATCTCGACTCGTTCGAGACCATGCATTACGAGCGCGCAAAAGGCGATCCGGCGAAGGCCGACACGATCCGCACTTTCTACGAAGAATACTTCGCGACGATGGACCTGACGGCCGATTTCTATCTGGAGACCGTCGATACGGTTTTTCAGCGGCATGCGCTACCGTTGCATGAGCTCGAGGTGGAGGGGCGGCTCGTGGAGCCTTCGAAGATCCGCCGCACTGCGCTGCTGACCGTGGAAGGCGAAAAGGACGATATCTGCGCGGTGGGGCAGACGCTCGCCGCGCAGGATATGTGCGACAAGTTACGGCCGTATCTGAAGACGCATCATGTGCAGACCGGTGTGGGGCACTATGGTGTGTTCAACGGGCATCGGTGGGAGCGGCAGATTTATCCGCGCGTGCGGGCCGTGATTTACGACAACGAACCGCGTGCGGTGGTGGTGAGTTCGCGGGCGCGCACGATTCAGCCGATGTCGGTCGCAGCGGCTTCTGAAGTGACGGCGGCAGCGCCGGCTGCGGCTGCAGTGGTCGACGTCGAAATAGATACCGGCGCGACTACTGCCGCGCCGAATGGAGCCGGCTCCGCCGCCAAGCCGCAGCAGGAGGCGTCACGGGCGCCGCGCCGGCGGCCACCCGCGACGCAATAGTGAGTCAAGCCGCGACACTCTTCCATGGCTGCACCGCCGGGACTTCGCACGGACCTTCGACTTCGATCGACTTGAAGTCGGCCGGCGACACGATTTCGATGTACTCCATATCTTCAGAGTAATCGAACAGATAGTGGACGATGCCCGGCGCCTGATGCACGCAATCGCCAGCGGCGACGAGCGTCTCCTTGTCGCCGTACATGAAGCGCGCCCAGCCCTTCAGCATGATCACAATGTGGAAATCGGCCTCATGGCGGTGCCAACCGGTGCCTTGCTCTGGTGCGTGATTCGCCTTGACGAGCTGCGCAAGCACCTTGCCGCCGGTTGCTTGCGCGATGCCTAAATCACGGTAGAGAAAAAAGTCGCGTAGGCCCTGATCCACGTAGGGCGTGTCTTGTGGGCGGACATGGCTGAACTGCGTGGCGAATTCGGTGGACATGATCGCGCTCCTGGAGAGTGAGCCGGCAGTTGAAAACGACGCGTTGGAGCGTCGGTTGCAAGCATCAAGCGGGCCAGTTTGCGGGGGTGACTATGCGTTTCGCGGAGGCGATCAGGTGGGCACCGCGCCGCATTGCACGGCGTGAGGTGCTTCAAACGCTTTGGGTGCTTATGCGGTCGGGCGGAACATCTCGAACATCGCGCCGATTCCCGCGTAATCCGCACGATAGCCGGCGCGCATGATCGGCTGTGCGGCGTGCGTGTCGAACAGGCCGTCCTTCAGATAGGCCTCGTTGATATGGACGCCGACCACTTGTCCGAGCGACAGGTAGTTGTCCATCGGCTTGCCGTCGAGGGTATGCAAACGCACAACTTGCAGCAGTTTGCATTCGAGCGCGGCCGGCGATTCGGCAACGTGCGGCACGGCGACATTGCGGCCCGGCGCAGGCGTGAGGCCAGCGAGTTCGAATTCGTCGACGTGCGGCGCGACCGGCGCCGAGGAACGGTTCATCTGCTCGGCGAGCGGCTTGCTGGACAGATTCCAGACGAATTCGCCGGTGGCTTCGATGTTGGCGATGCTGTCTTTACGGCCTTCGCTGCAGAAGCCGATGATCGGCGGGAAGCTGGCGAACGCGCCGAAGAAGCTGTAGGGCGCGAGGTTCAGCGTACCGTCAGTGGCGCGCGAGGAAATCCAGCCGATCAGGCGCGGGGCGACGATGGCTTTGAACGGGTCGTGCGGGAGGCCGTGACCGGCAGCGGGGTCGTAGAAGTAGTGGGACATGGTTTGTGTTGGGCGTTTGCGGGTGAGGCGGGAGGTATTTATACCGCAGACTCGCTGGGGCTGCAGGGGGCGGGTTTGGAGAAGTGCGGCTGTCGGCTACGCCGGATTTTGTGTTTCCCGTTCATGGGTGGACTCTCCGGATTCGTTGAGCCCACCCATGACCGTTAGCCGGATTTACAGGCTAAGACCTGTATTTGGCATTGACAGGCTGTGGACTGTATTTTTGCCGAACAGGTTGGGTTGAGAAGTAACCCGATGGGCCAGCTGCGACGGCATGATTAGTCGGATTCCAGAGTCCCCTTCAAGCTGTGCGCGCGCCGCGCCATTAACCGCGACTAATCACCCGCTTGCGGCCTTCCTTGACTCGCGCCAAATGCGCCTCGTCCCATTCATAGAAACCTGCGCCGCTACGCACGCCGACGCGCCCCGCGTCTACCTGCTCACGCAGCAGATCAAGCACGTCTTCATCTTTAGCAAGTTCCGGCATCAGATGCGTGGAGATGTCGAGGAAAGTGTCCAGCCCGCCCATGTCCGCGCCCTCGAGCGGCCCGACGATTCCCCACCGGCGCCCGAGCGACGCCTTCATGACCCGATCGACCACATCAGGCGTCGCCGCGCCCGAGCGCACGATGTTCAACGCCTCGCGCAGCACCGCGAACTGCAGCCGGTTGCCGACAAAACCCGGAATCGCCTTCGTCAGCACCACCGGCTCCATGCCGATCGCGCTCATCAATGCAGCGGTACGTTCAGTGACTTCCGGCGCGGTCGCGGTACCCGGCACGACTTCGACGAGCGGGATCATGTGCGGCGGATTCCAGAAATGCGCGATCAGAAAACGCTCCTTCGCGCGCAGCGGAGCAACCAGTTGATCGGGCGGAAAACCGCTGGTGTTGCTCGCGAGAATCGCATCGTCTGCCATCAATCCGGCCAGCGACGCATACAGGCGATGCTTCAGTTCGAGTACCTCGGGAATCGCCTCGATCACGAATCGCGCCGACGCCATGACGTCGAGCTGCGCATGCGTCTCGATGCGCGCAAGCGCCGCCTGTTTGGCAGCGTGGTCGATGCGTCCGGCGTCGATCAGTTCGTCGAGCACCGCTTCCGCCTTCGGCGCAACGCTCGCGAGGCGCGCCGGGTCGACGTCGTGAACGATCGTCCGGTGCCCGTGCAATGCGCTTTGCGTCGCAATACCGACGCCCATCAATCCCGTGCCCACTACGCCTATGACTGCCTTGTCCACGCCGCGCCCCTGCTACCGTCGATGAAAGCTTTCAAGCATAGCGCAGCGTGCCCGTTTTCAAGACCGAACGTGACAAAGCCGGTCTTCCGCGAGGAAGGACCGGCTTTGTGGACTTCACGCCGCGTCATGCGGCGCCGTCATACGCGCATTAGTAACGCGGGGGCGGCGGGCGATGGTCGCCGTGGTCGTCGTGGTGATGCGGATCGTAGTCGTGCGGATGATGATGCATCCAGTCGTCGTGCGCCCAGTAGCGATGGCCGTCCCAGTAACGATCGCCATGCCAGCCGATGTTGATCGACACGTCCACCGGCATCATGTGCGGCTGACCGTAAACCGCCGGTCCCGGACCATTCTCGACGACCACTCGTTCCTCGGCGAAAGCGCTACCGGCTGCGAGCAACGCGCCGCCCGCCAGCAAGGTTGCAATAATCGAACGCGATGTCTTGTTAAAGGTTTTCATAGTGACCTCCCATGCAAAGTTTTGTATCAAGCCAGCGCCCGTGTTCGGTCGGCATCGAACCGCGATTTTGGGTTCGGACCAGACGCCGTACGCTTGAGACCAACTTTAGCGGCGCAAACCGCATGGAGACGTGAGCACTTGTAAGCACACATTTCGTAGAAAGGGACTGATGATTGGCCACCCTTTCGGCGTTCGCCGCCCGTCTACAGCGCATGCGCGATGGATCGACGGAATGGCACGGCGGCACCGTGTCAGCCGCCGTTACATTCATTTCGGCCGGGAAATATTCGGAAAGACGGGATTGGTGGGCACCGCACCAAAAACAAAAGCCACGGCACGCGTTTCGCGGGCGGTGGCTTCAATGATGCGAGGCGCACTCAATGTGCGCGCCCATGCGCGGTGGTCCGCGCTCAGGCCGTACGACTTTGCTTTTTAGTCAATCAGCTTGATGCCGAAAAACGTAGCTTGCGCTTTGCGCTGGCGCTCGGCTTCGCTGCAACGCGCTGCGTACGAGTAGTCCAAATCCATTTCCAGATGGGGCGACGCAAAGAGGCCCCGGGCCTTTTGGAACAATGCAAGAATGAAGCTCATAGCGACTCCCGGTTGGTTACTGTGCTTGCTAGGGTTTTCCCTTAAGAAGGATTATAGGGTTTTCCCTAGGCAAAAGCTAGTGCAATGCAGCAATTTCTCGGGTGTGGTGTGTTGTCACAGGTTTTTTGTCCATGGTGCGTCGCATCATGACAACGTCCCTGTTTTTCATATTTCAGGGTCAAAAGCTTCCGACTACTGAAGCGTAGTCGACTGCGGCTTCCTGCTGCGCGTGGGTTTCGTGCTCGTCACGCTTTTGCGAGGGTTGACCACGGCGGCATCGACCGCGCCTGCCGCGGCGCTCTCCGCCCGCATCAATGTCGCGCTGTTGACGGACACGATCAGCCCCGGCAGCGTCCGCGCGGCGGTCACTGAAGATCAGTGCGAATTGGCTGCTTTCGGCTTGTGCGCGTGCTGTGCTCGCGCGCCACGTTTGGCATGAGCGGGCGTGGCCGCCGCGGCTGTCTGAGCAGCCGCGGTTGCGGCTGCGTCGGAAGCCGCATTAGCCCCCGCAGCGTTCGCCATCGCCATGTGGGTGTCGAGCAAGCTGGCCATGGCGGCCTGCTGGTTCTGCATCATCTGTTCGATGCGGTGCTGCTGGGCGGTGGTTTCACGCGTCAGGCGCATCAGGAGCACGGTCTGCGTGATGCCGATCGCGACGGTCATCAGCAACGCGCCCACCACGATCGACAGCATCCATTTCATGCGGCGCGAATGATCGGTCGCGGCAAGGCGTTGGTCGGCGATCACGCCATACAGAGCATCGACGGTATCGGCAAAGGCCGTCGCACGCGCACGGTCGAGTTCAGGCGCGGCGCGCAGCGCTGCCGCGGCAGCTTCGGCGCGTTGGGCTTCCCGGAAGGAGGGCGCAGCGAAGGCGGCGTTTGCATGCGCAAATGACGATGCGGATGCGTTTGCGGGCGCAGATGCAGACGCATTGCCAGACGCCTTGACGGCCGGCCTCGGCTCAACAGCCACCGCGCCAGACTCGGATTCAGACGCAGACGCGGACTCGGCCGAGGACGACGCACGCTCCGCTCCCGCATTCGCGGGTTCGGCGCCTGCCGCTTCTCGCGAAGCCGTCGTCGCCTTCGCGAAGGTCGCCGCGAAGCGCTGCGGTGGCATAGGCGGCTTGCCACCGCCCAAGGTCGATGCAGTCGCTGTCTCTGTCGTCGTGGCACCCGGCTCGGCCGCCTGACGCAGCGCGGTCACGCTGCGCGCCACGGTCGCCGCCGCCATCGCAGGCGTGAGCGGCACAGCCGCGTCACGGGCCGATGCCGTCGGCTTCTCATCGGCCGGCGCCTCTGCGGCTGACTTCGAATCTTCGAAAGCCAGCTCGCCAACAGGCGACATCGTGGCCTCCACGGCCTCCGTCTCCAACCCGCTCAATTGCGCATTCACTGGCGCCGGTTCATCGGACTTCGTGGCACGAGGCGCGCGGCGCGTCGCCCTTGCCTCCAGCGGCACACCATCGGCGTCGATCGCGCCGACCGCGGCCAGCACGACATCGGGTAATTCAAAACCATGCAGCGTGCCTTGCCGGACGTCGATATTCATCGCCTCCAGCGTGGCGCGGGTGGGATCGTCGGGGAACAGGTCGAGCGTGCTGTCGTCGCGTGAGGCATCGCTCAGTTGCGCGAGACGTTGTGCCGAGCGCGCGGCGCGCGCCAGCTTGTTTTCAGTTTCGGTCGAGACGGTGGCCTGACGCCGCTTCTTCGAAGCGGCGCGCGGAGGCCGGGACTGCGTGGATGCTGCGGAATCTGCCATAGAGAAAAAAGCGGTCGTCGCCGGAAAGCGGGCGCCGAGCACCGCTCGTCAATGCCATTGGAATTTTTCGAGACCGCATTGTCGCATGGCCGCCCGCCCCTGCCGAAGCCATTCGCCGACGTTTTTCCGTTTTTAAGACGACACCTCGTCCTGCCGGAACTGCCTGACACCGTGCCGCTGACGCAAGCGTGCGCAGATCGCTTCACATTCGGTAAAGCGTATTCCGCATCTGTGACGGAGTGTCAGCGGCAGCCGTTTGCTTTATGCTTGGCCGCACGCCGCAGCGAGAGCCAAAGTCCGCAGGCGTTTCGAATGACCGCGCTTGACCAACCGAACTATGCAGAGCATGACCCCTTCCACCGCTTCGACGATCACGCTCGCCACCACACTGCGTGATCACTTCACTCGTGTGGTGCTGCCGCTGTGGCGCGGGCCCGGTTTCAACACCGCGCTGAAGCTGCCGTACGAAGCGGTCAGCGCCGAGGGTCCCGAGCCGTTGCCCGCGGAACGCTATCGGGCGATGGCGTGCGCGCGGCAATTGTTCGTGTTCTCGCAAGCAGGCGATGCGGCGCATGCCCAGGTGCTATTCGATTCGCTGATGCACACTTTTCAGGACACACGCCACGGCGGATGGTTCTATAGCGTCGATGCGCAAGGCGCGCCGCTCGACACCACCAAAGACCTGTACACGCATGCGTTCGTGGTGTTCGCCTGCGCGGAATACGGTGGCCGTTCCGGCAACCGCGACGCGCTGGAAGTCGTGCATCGCACGTCGGCCCTGATCCAGTCGCATTTCGCTGCCGACGGTGATCTGTTCAACGCCGCGCTCACCGCCGACTTCGCCAGCGTCACCGGCGCGCCGATCCAGAATCCCTTGATGCACCTGACTGAGGCCTGGCTGGCCGCCCGCGACGCCACGCGCGACAACGCCTTTGACGCCCCGTTGCGCCGTCTTGCCGGCGCGGTCGCGCATCATTTCGTGCATGCCCTGACCGGCTGCATCGCCGAATTGCCGATCGGCGCGGACGACAACCGTCTGGAACCGGGCCATCAATTCGAATGGTTCTGGCTGGTCAAGCAGGCGGGCGCGTTGTTCGAGGCCTCAGGTCTCGACGAATCGCTAACGCGCGCGTTCAGCTTCGCGCAGCACCATGGCGTGGATCCACAGACGGGCGGCGTGTGCGCCTCGCTCGACGAAACTGGACGCGTCAAGGACGCCACGCAGCGGATCTGGGCTCAGACGGAATACCTGCGCGCACTGGCGAGCCACGACGACCCTGCTGCGCTCGCCGCACTGCCGCGGCAAATCGAGCTTTTCCGGCAACGCTTCCTGCGACCGCAAGGCTGGTTCGAATGCAAAACGGCCGCCGGTGACGTGGCGCGTGCCGACATGCCGTCGACCACCCCCTATCACCTCGCGACCGCCTATGACGCGTTGCCGGGCTAAGCGCCGGCCGCCGTCTCCCGGACATCGGCGTTAAAAGCCGACTGACCGGTCATTCAATATGCTTCGCGTTGCCAAGGTCCCCAATCGGCGCCGGCAGTTTTAAATCGCGTGTAGGTCGCGCTTTGTCCGGTGGGGGTTTCCGATGTGTCGCCGTGCGGCTTTTTATCGGTGGTGTGAAGGGCGAAAGCCTGGTGGTCGTCGGTATCGACCGTGATACGGCCGACCGGGTCCGGAGCGTCTACTTGAGGTAATTTCGACTCCAGTATCGCGAGATAGGGGGTCAAACGACTCCAGAACGAGGTGAGTTCTTCTTGCTGATAATGTGTCAATGTTTTTCCTGGACGTGTAATACAAGCAGTCTACCCTACGGGCTGGGGCACCCCTCCAAAATGCTTTCTGGGCCCCAAAAGGGCCCCATCAGGGGAATACCCGAATACTTGTTGATTGGCGTCCATCATAAAGACGTGATACAACTCGTACTTCGCGCTCGATCTCGTGTTGAGAAATAGCGGTCGCGAATGCAACACACAACATTTACTGGATTAAAAATGGCAACAGGTACTGTGAAGTGGTTTAACGATGCAAAGGGCTTTGGCTTCATCACCCCGGACGACGGCGGCGAAGACCTGTTTGCACACTTTTCGGAAGTTCAAGGCAGCGGCTTCAAGTCCCTGCAGGAAAACCAGAAAGTGACGTTCGAAGTCAAGCAAGGCCCGAAGGGCAAGCAAGCTGCGAACATCCAGCCGGCCTAAGTACCAACAGGTACTTTGAGGCACGCTTAGGCGCTTGCGTCTGATGCAAAATGGCCCGCTTCGGCGGGCCATTTTCTTTTGTAGATGCACTCTTTTGGGGCGCTCGTGCGGCGTCTGTACGATTTAAATGGCCCGCATCGCCGACCGCCCAAACCCCGCCGTTTGCCCTCGCGTGTCGTCCATTTGTTGCATCCGCAACACAGTTTCCGAAATTTCGAATACGGAAACCGCCTCCTTCAGTTGCTGCGTCTGTTGATGCAGTGAGGCTGCCGCTGCGGCAGCTTCCTCGACCAGCGCCGCGTTCTGCTGCGTCATCTCGTCCATCTGCACCACCGCCTGGTTGACCTGTTCGATGCCCGTGCTCTGCTCGAGCGACGACGCGCTGATCTCCGCCATCATCTGCGTGACTCGCGAAATCGATGCGGAAACGTTGCTCATCGCTTCGCCCGCATGCTCGACCAGCGCCGAGCCGCCCTGAATCTCGGCGACCGATTCGCTGATCAGCGTTTTGATTTCCTTCGCCGACTGCGCGCTGCGCTGGGCGAGCCCGCGCACCTCGCCCGCCACCACGGCGAAGCCACGGCCCTGTTCGCCCGCGCGCGCCGCTTCGACGGCGGCGTTCAGCGCGAGGATATTGGTCTGGAACGCGATGCCGTCGATCACCGAAATGATCTCGGCGATCTTGTCCGAGCTTTGCGCGATGCCACGCATCTTGTCGACCACCTCGTTGACCACCTCGCTGCCGCGCGAGGTCGCCTCCAGGGCGGTTTCGGCGAGGGCATTGGCTTCCCGGGCGTGATCGGCGTTCTGGCGCACCGTGGCGGTCAGTTCCTCCATGCTCGACGCGGTTTCTTCGAGCGACGCTGCCTGGTTCTCGGTGCGAGCCGACAGATCGGCATTGCCGGTGGCGATTTCGTCCGCGCCGAGGTGAATCGAGTCGGCGGATTCACGCACGGTTTGCACGGTGCGCGCCACGCTCGCCTGCATTTTTGCGAGGCCCGAGAACAGACGGCCGATTTCATTGGTGCCGCGCGAAGCGATCGGCTGGTCGAGGCGCCCTTGCGCAATGCGGTCGAAGTGACGGCCGGCTTCTTCCAGCGGCGCCACCACGCCCCGGCGCAGCGCCGCATACACCGCAAACGTCCCGACGACCAGCAGCAACAGGATCGCGATACTGACGCCGCGGAACAGGGTCATGCGTGCGTCGATCGAATCGAGCGACGCGCGGCTCGCAGCGTCGCCGAATTGCACGAAGTTGTGCGACTCGGTGAGGTACGCGTCCTGGAAGCCTTGGGTCGGCTGGTCGAGGAAGGCCTGGATATTGTTCGCGTCGAGAAACTGCACCAGTTCCGCGAGCGCGTCGTGCAGCTTTTTATAGCGCTCAGCGAGCGCCGCAGCGCGGGTGCTATTTTCGTCGCTGGTCTTCTGCGCGCTCATGAAGGCGCCGAATGACTGATCGGCCGCCGTCAGCTGTTCGCGGGCGTGCTGCACGATGTCGGCCGGCTCGCCACCACCGCGCACCATGCGCGTACCGGCGCGCGACAGGTTGATGCGCGCATCCATCAGATGCCGGGTCGTTTCATTGACCGCATCCACCTGCTTCAAGGCGATGTTCGACAGATCGCCCACGTCGTCGTGCGTGCGCGTAAGCGACCAGAACCCCAAACCCACCGTGACAAGCTGGAAAACGCAGAACGCGGCCAGAACACACAACAGGCCGGATGCGACCTTGATCTTGCTGAACATCGTGAACACCTGAAAGCAAAGAATGACGGGAGCTACGTCAGGGTTAACGGCAAGGCCGAACTTTGCTTGAGATCAATATCGGCAAAAATCGTCTTACATCCCCTTTTCATCGGCCAACTCCGCAATTCCCGTCAAATTGCGCAACAATGCCGCGCAGATATTTCGGATTCACCTTGACGTGATGCATCGGCGCTTCCTAGAGTGGGTAGGGACTGCACACCGCACGCCAGTGCAGATGCCACTGCGGGCCACGCCCGAAGGAATCACGATGACCGACATCCTCGACCGGGCCCGCGGCGCACTGCATGCCCAGCCGTTCAGCATGCTGCTAGGCGCCGAGCTGATGCACACGGGCCCCGACGAACTGACGCTATGCCTGCCGATCCGCGATGAACTGCGGCAGCAGCATGGCTTTGTGCATGGCGGCGTCATCAGCTATCTCGCCGACAATGCGCTGACGTTCGCCGGTGCGCTGTCACTCGGGCCGAAGGTCGTGACCGGCGAGTACAAGATCAACTATCTGCGGCCGGCGGTGAACGGCATGCTGATCGCGCGGGCGAAGGTCGTCTATGCGGGCCGGCTTCAGGCGACCTGTCAGTGCAACGTGTATGTGACGGAGGGTAACCGCGAGAAGCTCGTCGCCGTTGCACAGGGCACGGTTAATCGCATTAGCGACAACGGCGAGCACGAACCGGTGGGCTGAACGAGCGCGTTTCGTGTCAGCGCGTAGTAGAGACATACCTAGGACAGGCAGGTCTATCAACAGGTCGCTCGTGGACTCATGCGCCTGGATGCCTATTGGGTGCCCCATAAAAAAGGCCGTTCCCGCATCAAGCGGGAACGGCCTTTTCACTTTTCACATCACCAACGCTTTTCGATCAGGCGGGCGACTCACTCCGCCGCGTAGGTCTTCTGCGTCTGCTCACCGAGACCTTCAATACCGAGACGGATCGTCTGGCCCGGCTTCAGGAACACCGGATTCGGCTTCACGCCCATGCCGACGCCCGGCGGCGTGCCGGTCGAAATCACATCGCCCGGTTGCAGGCTCATACACTGCGACACATACGACACCAGCTTGGCGACGCCGAACACCATCGTCTTCGTGCTGCCGTTCTGATAACGGTGGCCGTCCACTTCGAGCCACAGACTCAGGTTTTGCGGATCGGCGACTTCGTCGCGCGTCACGACCCACGGGCCGATCGGACCGAACGTATCGAAGCCCTTGCCCTTGTCCCACGTGCCGCCGCGTTCGATCTGCCATTCGCGTTCCGACACGTCGTTGATCACGCAGTAACCGGCGACGTAATCGAGCGCGTTGGCTTCGTCGATATATTTCGCGGGCTTGCCGATCACCACGCCGAGTTCGACTTCCCAGTCAGTCTTCTTCGACCCGCGCGGAATTTCGACGTCGTCGTTCGGGCCGCAGATCGCGCTCGTCCACTTGTTGAAAATCACCGGTTCCGACGGCACCGGCAGATTCGATTCGGCCGCGTGGTCCGCGTAGTTCAGCCCGATGCAGATGAACTTGCCGATCTTGCCGACGCACGGTCCCATGCGCGGATTGCCTTCCACGACCGGCAGCGAGGCCGGATCGATCGCGCGCAGTTTGGCGAGGCCTTCGTCAGTCAGCGCGGCGCCGTCGATATCGCCAACCACTTTGGAGAGATCGCGAATCTTGCCCTGTGCGTCGAGCAAGCCTGGCTTTTCCTGGCCTTTCGGCCCATAACGAAGCAGTTTCATCTTTGCACTTCCCTTTACGTTCAGTGGTATTCGGTTCGTATGTCAGTAGCTTTCAGCGTCCGTCAGTTCGACCAGCCGCCGTCGATCACATGTGCATGACCGGTGGTGAACGACGATTCGTCAGACGCGAGATACAGCGCCAACGCGGCGATCTCTTCCGGTTTGCCGATGCGGCCCATCGGCTGACGCGCGACAAAAGCCGCCTGTACGGCCTCGAGCGTCGCGCCCTGCGCCTTGGCCTGCTCGACGATCCGCTGTTCGAGCGACGGCGATGCTACCGTGCCCGGGCAGATCGCGTTACAGCGTACACCACGCGTGATGAAGTCTGCAGCAACGGACTTGGTCAGCCCGATCACCGCGGCTTTTGACGCGCTATATGCAAAGCGGTTCGGCACGCCCTTCACGCTCGACGCGGCCGACGACATGTTGATAATCGACCCGCCGCCCTTCTCCAGCATGGCGGGTAAAAACGCGCGGATCATGCGGTACATCGCTTTCGCGTTCAGATCGAAGGCAAAGTCCCAATCTTCTTCGCTGCATTCGAGGATGTTGCCGGCGTGCACGAAACCCGCGCAGTTGAACAGCACGTCGATCGCGCCGAGTTCAGCGGCCAGCGCCTTGATCGCCGCGCCGTCGCGCACGTCGAGCTTGCGCGCTTCGACCGGCTTGCCGGCGAGTCCGTCGGTGCGGATATCGGTGGCGATCACGCGCGCGCCTTCGCGCGCGAACAGTTCCGCGGTGGCGAGACCGATGCCTTGTCCTGCCGCGGTGATCAGGGCCGTCTTGCCGGCCAGTCTTTGTGTCATGTACGACTCCAGTTGAATGGGCTTTCGCTTGTGTTCGTCATTCGTCTTCGTCACATCAAAGTCGATAAAACGCCGCGGCGTTGCCGCCGAAAACCGCTTCACGCTCGTCGTCGCTCAACGACGAGAGCAAGGTGTTCGCCACCGAGTGCCAGAGCAGATAGTCGCCGTTCAGATCGAGCACCGGCCAGTCGCTGCCCCACATCAAACGCGCGGGACCGAATGACTTCAGCAGATGCTCGACATAGGTTCGAAGCGTTTCTTCGGTCCAACCAGGCGACGCTTCGGTGACGAGCCCCGACAGCTTGCAGTGCACTTGCGGTAACTTTGCGAGCCGGGTGATCGCATCGGCCCAGGTGGGCCAACCCGCGCGACCGTAACGGATCGGCGGCTTCGCACCGTGATCGACAACGATGCGCAGCGCAGGAAATCGCGCCGCGAACGTTTCGAAAGGCTCGACGTGCCGCGCGTAAATCAACGCGTCGAACGCGAGGTCGTGCGCGATCAGCGCTTCGATCGCGGGCGCGAGATCCGGGTTGGCAATCCACGTATCGTCCGGCAAATCCTGCAGCATCGGCCGCACGCCTTTGAATTTCGGCTCATGAGCTAGCGCTTCGATCACAGCCGGCGCTGTGGGCAACAGCAACGGCACCCAGCCGACCACACCGGCGATCGACGGTTCATGCCGCGCGATGTCCAGCAAGTAACGAGTTTCGTCGAGTGTCGCCGCCGCCTGCACCACCACCGTCCGCTCGATGCCCGCTCTTTCACGCAGCGGTTTGAGATCGGCGGGACCGAACGGCCGGTACAGGATTTTCAGTTCCGGCGTGAGCCACTCGTAGTCGCCGCGAGCGGGGTCCCAATAGTGCTGGTGCGCGTCGATATGCATCGTCAAATCAATCCTCTGGTGCGGGCGCGCGGCTGTCGAGCAAGCCCTTGTCACGTAGCGCGGACCACAACTCCGCGGGGATCGGCAACTCGAACGACGCGGCGTTCTCACGCAATTCGTCGGCACTGCGCGCGCCGGTCAACACGCTCGCGACCGCCGGATGCGCATACGGAAACTGCAAGGCCGCGGCAGCAAGCGGCACACCATGTACCCGGCACACCGTTTCGAGCCGCGCGACGCGTTCGATGATTTCGGGTGGCGCGTCACCATAGTTGAATTTCAGATCGCCTTCGACGCCGCGCGCCAGAATGCCCGAATTGAACGCGCCGCCTAACAGGATGCTGACGCCGCGTTGTTCACATGCTGGGAGCAGGTCGTCGAGCGTGGTCTGTTCGAGCAGCGTATAACGGCCCGCGAGCAACGCGCAATCGATATCGAATTCGGCCATCCCGTCGAGTATGGCCGCGCCTTCATTGACGCCGAGGCCAACCGCCTTGACTGCGCCCGAGGACCGCAGATCATCGAGCGCACGAAAGCCGCCGCCTTCGGTCAGTTGCTGCCAGTAATGGGGGTTCTTGTCGCCATGCGTGACGCGGCCGATGTCGTGTATGAGAAGAATATCGATATCGATGAGGCCAAGGCGCTGCTGGCTGTCTTCGAACGAACGCAGAATGCCGTCGTGCGTGTAGTCATAAATCGCCTGGAACGGCAACGGGTCTTGCCAGCCTTCGCTGCCGTCGTAGGGCGTGGTGCGCGGCACGAAGCGGCGCCCGACTTTCGTCGACAGCACGTATTCACTGCGCGGATAGCCGCGCAATGCATCACCCAGTCGGTGCTCGGCTTTCGTGTGACCGTAAAGCGGCGCGGTGTCGAAATAACGCACGCCTGCGTCCCACGCAGCGGCAATGGTTGCGTGCGCTTCTTCTTCGGACAGGTCATGGTAGAGGCCGCCCAGGGGCGCGGTACCGAGCCCCAATCCGGTCACTTGTAGTGCGCTGCGGCCGATGCCGCGCCGCTGTTCGATCTTCGAACCGACCTTTGCCGTCATGGACTGCGTCTCCTGTGTCGATCGGAGTTAGCGCTTTAGCGCTTACTCCGGTCCCATGCAAAGCTGTCGATCGGAGTTAGCGCTTTAGCTGTCGACCGGAGTTAGCGCTAAAGCGCTTATTCCGGTCCCATGCAAAGCTCTTACTCCGATCCCATTTATGTTTTTAACACGTGCTGACGATGTTTGCCCGACGCATTGATGGCCGCGCAAATGTCCGCCAGATCGATCAGGCATTGAATAATGATAGACCGCTCAGTGCGGCTCGATCGCAACAACCCGATGCGGCGGTGCAGCGTTCGACGGCAAACAAGCCGGGCCCACCGGGTCGAAAGTCTTGTACGTCAGGATGAACTCCTGATGACCGAGCGTTTCCGATTTCGACGCCGCACCGAGCGACACCGCGACCGTTTGCTCGAACACTTCGCGGCCGACTTCGTCGAGCGTGCCGCGGCCTTCGAGAATGCGGCCTGCATCGACGTCCATATCGCCGGCGAGATTGCGGTACGTCGCGGGGTTCGCGCACACCTTGATGACTGGCGAAATCGCCGAGCCGACCACCGATCCGCGTCCGGTCGTAAACAGAATCACGTGCGCACCGCAGGCGATCAGTTCGCCGATTTCCGCGTTGTCACTGATGTTCGGAAAGCCGAAGCGTGGTTCGCCGTCAGGTACGACGTCGAGGAGGTAGAGGCCGCCTGTCAGCGGAACGTCGCCGGGTTTGATAATGCCGACAATCGGCGACGCACCGCTTTTCGCATACGCCCCCAACGATTTCTCTTCCTGCGTGGTGAGACCGCCGTCCGCATTGCCGACGGCAAAACTGCCGTGCCCAAGAATCGAGTAGTAACGCGCCGCCTTCGCCACACACGCGACAATTTCATCCCCGAGTTCCGGCCTCGCGGCGCGCGTTTTCATGTGAAATTCGCAGCCCACCAACTCGCCAGTTTCTTCGAAGATGCAAGTTGCGCCCGCGTCGATCAGATGATCGAACGCGCGGCCCACCGCTGGATTCGCAGTGATGCCGCTGGTGCCGTCCGAGCCGCCGCAAATCGTGCCGATCACCAGTTCGCTCAGCGCCATCGGCACTTTCTGCTGTGCGGCAAGTTGCTTGCGTGCGTCGCGAATCCAGTCGACGCCGTATTGAATCGTGCTGCGTGTGCCGCCTTTTTCCTGGATCGTCAGGACTTCGACGGGACGGCCACTCGCGCGCACCACGTCGACGAGGTAATGCTTGTTCATGCTCTCGCATCCGAGCGACACGAACAAAACCGCGCCCACGTTGGGATGCGTGGTGAGCCGCTCCAGCATCTTTTCCGCGTACCCATTCGGATAGCAACCGGGAAAGCCGATCAGATGCACCGGAGGTTCGCGCTCGGCTGAAGGATCGTCGAACGCATCGAGCGGTTCGCGAAACTGCGTGACGATCTCGCGCGCAACGTGATGCGCGCACTCGACCAGATACGCCACCGCGACCACATTGCGGATGCCTTTTCGGCCATCGCGGCGCAGATAGCCTTGCAGCATGGGCTGCTGTGCGGCGGCGGATGCTGCGGAAGTGTCAGTCATGATGATTCCAGCGCGGCGCGAGGCCACGTCATTGTGCCCAAGTCAGTGATGGACGAACTCATGGCCCGCGTCGTGCGTATAAGTGGGCAGGTAGTCGCTTTCGAGGTTGTGCGTATGCAGATGCGCACCGCGCACCACCGCCTCGGTCACGTGACCGATCACTGCGCCGTAACGCAGCACCTTGTCGTCTTTCGCGAGTTCATGGCGCGCGACCTTGTGGCCGAGGTCGATGGTTTTGGTGAGCGTCACGCGCTCGCCTTCGATCTCGACTTGCGTGCCCGCATCGAGACGCGCCGCCGCGATCAGGCAGTTATCCGCAGGGCTGAGCAGAATCAGGCGTTGGTCGGTTTGCGATGTCTCGGGCGCGTTCGGCATTTGCGTTGATTGCATCATTTGCAATGAGCGGCTGGTCAAGTGAGTTCTCCATGATGCGTGCGCATTAGTTCTGGCCTTCGCCGCTGGCGAGCCGTGCCACCATCAGCGAGCCAAGGATGATCGCGCCGTAGATCGCCTGAATCCAGAACGACGGCACCTGGGCAAGCGTCAGCAGGTTCTGCACGACGCCGAGCAGCAGCACGCCGGTGAGCGCGCCGAGCATCGTGCCCTTGCCGCCATCGAGCGAAATGCCGCCGATCACTGCCGCCGCGAACACCGTGAAAATCATGCCGTTGCCCTGGTTTGCGTTGATCGCGCCGACATAACCGGTCACGATCAACCCGCCCACCGAGGCCAGCATGCTGCCGAGCACGAATACGCCCCACGTAATGCGCTCCACGCGAATCCCCGCCGCGCGCGCCGCTTCCGGATTGCCGCCAATCGCGTACAACGCGCGGCCCAATCGGTGATAGCGCAGCACGAACGCAGCAATCGCGAATGCGGCCGCCGCGAGCCACACGGACAACGGCAAGCCGAACACAATGGTGGTGGCGAGCGAGAAGAACGACGGCGGCATATCGAACAGCGTGCCACCTTTGGTCGCGCCGACCAGCATGCCGCGCAACACGATCAGCATCGCCAGCGTGACGATGAATGCGTTCAGCCGCAAACGGACCACAAGGAAGCCGTTGACGAAGCCAATCACCGCACCCACCACGAGGATGCTCAGCAAGCCCGCAGCCGCCGGCCACTGCATGCCGAAGCCCGCGGACGCCGCCGGCATCACCAGCATCGCACCGACAGCCGGCGCGATGCCCACCGTAGATTCCAAAGACAAATCGAACTTGCCGGTCAACACAATCAGCGATTCAGCGAGCACCACAAGCGCCAATGCCGCCGACGCACCCAACACACTGATCAGATTCGCCTTCGTCAGAAAGCTCGGGCTGACAAACGCGCCGATCACGAGCAACAACGCCAGCGCGGGCAGCAACGCCAGGTCGCGCAGCCGCGCAATTTCGATGCGAGCACGTTTGCCACGCGTCGCGGCCACGGCGGCCTGCTGCACCGGGCCTTGCGCGGTGCCGAATGCCGGGCTGGGCACACTATTCTTCATGGAGACTGACTCCTTCAACGGATGCGATCAGGTCGTGGTCCTGCCAACCCGCGGGAAATTCGGCCGCGACACGGCCACGGAACATGACCAGCACGCGGTCACAGGTGCGCAAATCGTCGAGTTCGCTTGACACGACCAGCACGGCTTTACCGTCTTCGCGCACACGATCCACAACTGACAGCAACGCTTCTTTCGATTTCACGTCGACGCCTGCAGTGGGGTCGATCAGCACGAGCACGTTGGGGTCGGTGGCTAGCGCGCGCGCCATCACCACCTTCTGCTGATTGCCGCCCGATAGACCTGACACGACATGCTCGGGGCCTTGCGCGACGATGCCAAGCGCGTCGATCATCTTCTGACCGAAGGCGTTTTTCTTCGCCGGTGGCGCGATGCCGAATTTGCCGAGCACACGCGTAATCGTCATCGAGGCGTTTTCGGCAACCGATTGCGCCAGCACCAGCCCTTCGTGATGGCGATCCTTCGGCACGCAGCCGATGCCGTGCGCCAACGCAGCGTGTACGTCATCGGGTGGCAACGTTGCGCCGTCCACGCTGACCGAGCCGCGTTTAGCCGCGCGCAATCCGGCAATCGCTTCGGCCACGCTCGTGCGACCACTACTCGTTGCGCCAGTCAGCCCCACGACTTCGCCACGCTTCACCGTGAACGACACGCCTTCATAATCGGCGCCAGCCAGATCTTTGACTTCCAGCGCAATAGCTGTGTCCGCAGGCAACGCAGCGCGCGCCGCAGCATCGGCGACGGCAAGGCCGCCGCGTTCGCCGGTCATCGCTTCGATCAGTTGCTCGCGCGGCAATGCGGAAACCGGCGCGCTGACGATATGCCGCGCATCGCGCAGCACCGTCACGGCCTGGCAGATTTCATAGACCTCTTGCAGATGATGCGAGATGAACAGGAACGTCACCCCTTCGCGCTGCAACTCGCTGATGCGGCGGAACAGGCGCTTGATCTCGTCACCATCGAGCTGCGCAGTGGGTTCGTCGAGGATGATGAAACGCGCCCCATACGACAGCGCCCGCGCGATCTCCACGAGTTGCCGCGCTTCCACGGACAGATCTCCAGCGCGCGCGTCTTCACGCACGTCGATCTTCCAGTGATCGAGCAACGCACGCGCGTCGCGACGCATGGCGCGCCAATCGATCACGCCGCCGCGCGACGGTTGCCGGTTGATGAACAGATTCTCCGCGACGCTCAAATCGCGGATGATCGTCGAATGCTGATAAACGCAGGCGACGCGCTCGCGCCACCCATCGCGATCCGCGATCGACGGCGCGGCCGTGCCGCTGAAACGTACCTCGCCGGTATCGGGCTTGCGCAGGCCGGTGAGGATCGACACCAGCGTCGATTTACCCGCACCGTTGCGCCCGACGAGCGCATGCGACTCGCCGGGCATCACGCGGATGCTGACGTCTTTCAGCGCGGCCGTGGAGCCGAAGCGTTTGGTGACCTCAAACGCTTCGACGACCGGCACGGAGGGCGTCGGTTCGCTCATTTAACGGTATTGCCCCACAAGGCCTTGTCGTCGACATTCGCCTTCGTGACGAGCGGTGCGGGCAATTGATCTTCGAGAATGCCCGGCGCCAACTGGATGATGTTGCTGCCGTGATCCGTCGGGCCCGGCTTGAAGGTTTGCCCAGCCAACGCAGCCTTGATATAGAAAAGACCGTATTTTGCGTAGGAATCGGCCGGCTGCGAAATGGTCGCGTCGATATCGCCGCGACGGATTGCGTCGAACTCCTGAGGAATGCCGTCGTTACTGACGATCACGACGTGCTTTGGATCGCCGGCGGGAAACAGCATCTGCTTGCGGCGCAGGGTCTGCAGCGTCGGCGACAGATAGACGCCGCCCGCCTGCATGTAGATGGCCTTCACGTCAGGATTCGCGGTGAGCAGACTGTCGAGCGCGGTGGCCGCGACATCGCCCTTCCAGGCTGCCGGAATTTCCAGCAGTGACAAACCCGGAAAGCCCTTCAAACACGAGCGGAACGCTTCGGACCGGTCGCGCCCGTTCACCGAGGCCAGGTCGCCCATGATCTGCACGACTTTGCCCGATTTCACATGCTCGCCGATGTACTTGCACGCCTTCTCACCATAGGCGTGGTTGTCGGCGCGCACCACCATCGCGACCTTGCCTTGCGTCGGCGCGACGTCGACAGCGACCACCGGCACGTTCTTCGCCGCCGCTGCATCGAGCGCGCGACTGATCGCCGCCGAATCCAGCGGACCGACCACGATGCCCTTCGCACCGAGGTTCAGCAGGTTGTTCATGTCGGTGATCTGCTGGGCCGGATCGCCGTTCGAATTGACCGGCGCAAGGATATCGATGCCCATGTCCTTCGCGTACTTGGGCAGATAGTTGTTGTACGACTGCCAGAACGGCGACGTGAGGAGCGGCAGACCGAGGCCGACCTTGCCGGCATCAGCGGCATGTGCCGCACCACTGACGGCGAGGCCGGCGACGCAAGCTGCTGCGGCAACGGCAAATAGCGAACTCTGGAACAGACGGCGAGCCGCGTGCGGCCCTTTTGCGAACGACATGGTTGTCTCCTGATATGCGTTGTTGAACTGTGTGATCCGGCCATGCTGGATGACGGGCACTTCGTCCTGCGCTTTCTTATCGTGTTCGTGTATTGGCGTGCGGCAATTCACCAATGAACGTATTATTCATATACGAACTTTACGAAGTCAAGGAATGTGCACTGCAGCATGCGTCGGTGTTTCCCCTGGACCGCACCATCTCGCACGAGATTCACCCCGCACTTACACTCATGCGCCAGATAATGAGAACAACACTCGGAACCTCGCCCACGATGGACGCAGACGACAAAGACGACGACCGTTACCGCGCCCCCGCGCTGGACAAGGGCCTCGACATCCTCGAACTGCTCGCCGAGCAGAAGGAAGGGCTGACGCGCGCCGAAATCACCAAGCTGCTGGGACGCAACGCGAGCGAGATGTACCGGATGCTCGAGCGGCTGGTCGCGCGGCAGTACGTCGTGCGCTCAGCGGCGGGCGACCGTTATTCGCTGAGTCTGAAGCTCTATGCGCTCGGGCATCGTCATCCGCCGATGAACCGGTTGATCGCCGAGGCGCTGCCGCTGATGCAGCGCTTTGCCGATACGGCCGAGCAATCCTGTCATCTGGTGGTGTACGACCGCGGCAATTTGCTGGTGATCGCGCAGGTGGATGGACCGGGCACGTGGGGCATGTCGGTGCGGCTCGGTTCACGGGTGGGCCTGATCGATACGGGTTCGGGCCGCGTGATGCTGGCGTTCCAAAGCTTCGAGCAGCGCGAACGGATGCTGGCCGAGCACACCAAGGTGAAGGGCGAAGTCACGATCGATCGTGACGCGTTGGAACAGGCCTGCGAGCGGATTCGTGCGGCGGGTTTTTCGCAGAAGGACAGTCAGCAGACGTTCGGCGTGACCGACGTCACGGTGCCGATCCAGGGACCGTCCGGCCAGGCCATTGCGGTGCTGACCTGCCCGTACTTGCGGCGCATCGACGAATACGTCGCGCCGACGTTGGAGGCGGCGACGGCGTTGCTGCGCGAGACGGTGCAGGCGCTGTCGATGTTTCGGGAAGAGGCCGTCTAGCGCACATGGTTTAGAATGGCGACCCTCTCAAAAATCACGCCGCATGGGTCCCCTCATGCGCGCTCAACGATCAAGCAATGGCGAAACTTCTGACCGATTCCGAATTCCTGCGTTTTTCCGAACTCCAGCAGAAGCAGTCGAGCTTCACGATCACGCCTGAAGAAGCCGACGAACTGCGCGACATCGTCGCTCATGCGCAAAAGCGCCGCGACGACCGCGCTGCGGCGATGCACAGCATCGAGACCTTCATTCAGCAATTCGACATCAGCCCGGACGAGCTGTTTTCGGCCGAGCAGATCGGCGACGCCGCGCGCACGTTCGGCCTGATTCCGGCCGCGAAGAAAGAGCGCGTGCTGCCGCCGCAGTTCACGTTCAACGGCAAGCCGTATCAATGGACAGCGCGTCCGCTGCCGGACGACATCCGCGTGCCGCTGTTCGACGCCTTCAAGGCAGGTGAATCGGTGAAGTCGTTTATCGCGACGCTGAAGGACGCGAACCGTTGCGCGGCGACGATCGCTCGTCTGGAGCGCGAGACTGGCGCTGTCTACGCTGAAGCATTGCTGGAAGAGTTGTCCGTGACCCGCACGCAGGTCGACGAAGCCGCGGCGAAGCTGCCGGCTTGAGGCTCAGGTCTTAGCATCGAGGTCCGCGAATCGCCGCGGACCATCGTCGCAGCGGATGGCCTTGCATTCGGCTGCGGCTCGTACCCACGAGGGCTGAACGTGGCAGCAAGCGCCAATCCACCGTTTACCCCTGCGCGGGTTCGTCCAGTGCCATCCTGAAACCAACCACGCCCGGATCTTCAGTCGGCGTGATGGTGAAGCCACAGGATTTGGCCAGCGCGATCATCGGCGCATTCTCCCGCAACGCCTCGCCGACCAGCCAATGGGTGCCGCGCGCCCGCGCGTACTTGATAATGCGGTCCATCAGCAATTGCCCAAGGCGCCGGCCTTTCTGGTCGGAGCGCACCGCGGCGGCGAACTCTGCTGTCTCGTTGTCCGGATCGGCCACTGCGCGCACGACGCCGAGCGTACGCGTAAAACCGTCTTCGCTCGTCACCGTCGCGATCAACGCCATTTCGCGGTCGTAGTCGATTTGCGTCATGCGCGCGAGCTGCGAGTGATCGAAGCTGCCGACCGCGCCGAAGAAACGCAGCCGTAAATCTTCCGGCGTCATCGCTTCGACGAAATCGTGATGCGCGGCTTCGTCTTCCGGACGGATCGGCCGGATCGTCACCCGTATGCCCTGCCAGTCGAGCGTCTCTTCAAAGCGGCGCGGATAGGGCACGATGGCGAGCCGGCTGCGCTTCGGCGCGAGGCTCAGGGTCGGCTCGACCACCACCACATGGTCCTTGAACACCCGCAGCGTCAGCGTTAGACCGACGATCTCCTTGACGTCGCAGACCGCCTGCGAGAGCGCCGTCAAAGCGGTTAATGCCGGCTCGGGATCGATCAGCCGCGCGTAGCGCGAGTGCGTGACCATGTCGCGCGCCAGCATCGGATTGAACGGCGGCAGGCCGTAGACGCACAGCGGGTCCGACACCCCATCCGCCGACGGCGCAGTGAAGCGGAAGACCGGGCCGAAGTTGTCGTCGTCGTGAAGCTCGACGGCGATGTCAACGACCGGCTTACGCGGCCGCGCGGCGGCCGGTTCCGCGCAATCTGTTGGGGTCGGCGCTTGCGTTGCCTCCAGCGGTGATCCTTTCGCCAGATCACCCCCTTGCGTTTCAACACGCAGTCCAAAACGCTCGAGAAACCTTGCGGCCGCTTCACCGGTTAGTTGGTGCTCACCTGCGGCGAGCGTGGCGCGCGCCTGCGCCTGGGCGGTGTCGATCGCTTCGGGAATTTGAGCCGGCAAATCTTCCGGAGTTTGCATCAGCAACTCGCGGCCCATTCGGTAGTCGACCAGACGCGCGAAGGCGCGCGCAAGCCGCTGGGGCGTCGTATGAACCGGGATACCTTGCGCATGCAGCGCGTCGCGCGTCGCCGCATCCACGCCGCCGAAAAAGCACGCCAGCAGCCCGCGATACGCGAAGCGCTGATTCGCGATCAGTGCCTGCGCGACCTCGCCGACCGGCGCACCATGTGTCGACGCGTGCACGACGAACGCCGTACCCGTGCTGCGATGCTCGGCGAGCAGCTTGAGCGCGGTGCCGAAATGCTCGGGACGGGCATCGTCGCCGAGCCTAAGCGGGTTGCCGGCCACCGCGTGCGGTAGCGCTTCGCTTAGCGCCGCATCCGCTTCGGCGGGCCACGGCGCAAGCGTGTCGCCTGCGGCGGCGAAGGCGTCGAAGGCGAGCGTCGCGAGGCCGCTGTCGCTGGTGATCAGCGTCGCCGTTGCGCCCGCCGCGACGCGGCCCACACCGAGCGTTTCGATTTCGTCGAGCAGATCGTCGAGCGAGTCGACACGCACCATGCCCGCACGACGAAACGCAGCGGTGTACAGCGCGTCGGCCGGATCGGCGCGGCCCGAGCGTAACGCCAGCACCGGCTTGTTGCGCGCCGCCGCGCGAGCCGCCGACATGAACTTGCGCGCCGCGCGCACCGTATCCAGCTCCAGCAGGATCGCGCGCGTGCCGGGATCGCTCGCCAGATAGTCGAGCACGTCGCCGGCATCCACGTCGGCTTCGCCACCCAGCGCCACGGCGTGCGAAAAGCCAAGGCCGCGCGCATGCGCCCACCCGAGCACCGCGTTGGTCAGAGCATTCGACTGCGACACCCAAGCCACGCCACCCGCCTTCACCGTGCACGACGGTGCGCCGAAATGCGCATGCAGCGCCGGCGACACCACGCCGAGACTGCCCGGCCCGACGATGCGCAGCAAATGCGGCCGCGCCGCCGAAAGCGCATGCCGGAGTTGCAGGCGATCGTCATCGCACCGCATCTCGCCGACGATGATCGCCGCGCGCGTGCCCAGGCCGCCGAGTTTATGGATGATGCCGGGCCAGGTATCGGGCGGCGTGCAGATCACCGCCACGCTAGGGGCTTGCGGCAGATCGCCGGCATCGCCGATCACCGCGTGGCCGGCGAGCGTTTGATATTTCGGATTGACCGGCCAGACGGGGCCCTCGAAGCCGCCTTCGAGCACGCGCGCCCACACCATCGCTCCCGTGCTGCCTGGCCGCTCGGAAGCGCCGATCACGGCGACGGATTTGGGTCGGAACAAGGCATCGAGATTGCGAACGGTCACGGGCGCTCCGCGGAGTGGGGAAAGCGCGTCGGCAGCGAGGCGCGCGTCTTCGTCAGGATAGGCGAAGTCGAGGGCTTGCGCGGCGCCGTTGAATAAGGCCGCGTGGTATCCGCCTTTCCGCTTGGGCCGCACCAGCGCAAATTGTCATTTTTTTACTCGTTCAGGAAAATTTGGAGCCGAAATGAGACAATCGGTTGGATGCTGAACGGCACGTTCGCCTTTTGACATTGCAAGCTGATTGACGGCTTGCGGAGTGCGTCGGAAACAACACGCGGCACGAACACTCGCTCCGCGGCAGCCCCAACCCGACATCAAGCCGACCTGCACGGAACAAAGAGACAGAAGGTGATTTATGCGGCGCTTGCCCTCGCTGATCGCGTTGCGCTTCTTCGAAGAAACCGCCCGCCATATGAGCTTCAATCGCGCCGCCACTGCGTTATGCGTAACGCAAGGCGCGGTGAGCCGGCAAATCAAGCTGCTCGAGGAATCGCTCGGCGCAAAGCTGTTCGAACGCGATCACAAAGGCATTCGCTTAACGCAGGCAGGCCTGCAATTCCTGCCCTGCCTCTCCGAAGCGTTCGACACGATCGAGCGTGGCTTCCGTCAGATCAACGCGGCCAAGGGCCGGCGGCGCCTCGTCGTCGCCGTGCCGCCCACCTTTGCGACACAGTGGTTCTCGCCGCGGCTCGGCTCACTCGGGGACGAATTGCCCGATGTCGAACTGTCGGTTCGCACCTCTCCCACGGAAGACTGCCACTGCATCATCCGCTTCGGGCGCGACGCGCTGGCCGGTGCGCATTCCGAATTGCTCATGACCGAGCGCCACGTCCTGGTCGGCGCCCCGCGTCTCCTCAGTGAATCGCTCGACATGCTGCTCGAGCATATGCCCGCGCTACACGTGCTGCATAACGATGCCCGCCTGGACCTGTGGCCGAACTGGCTGGCGAAAGCGGGCCTGCCCGCACGCTATGCGGAAAACGGCATCGAATTTTCTACATTGGAACAGGCGATCCGAGCCGCGCGCAAGGGTGCGGGGCTGGCGGTGGTCGATCGGAACATGATCGTCGAGGAACTGGCGGACGAGAGTTTGACGCGGTTCTCGGAGATCGAAGTGACCGGGCCGTTCGGGTACTGGCTCGACATCCCGCAACAGCATGTGGGGCTTGAGTATGTGCAAGCGTTTGCCGGGTGGATGCGGGAAGAGGTCTTGAAGATGGAGTGAGACGGTGCGCTACGTTGCGCGGCGAGCAGCAAAAGCGCGTAAAAAAGCCGCGTTTTCGACGCGGCTTTTTTATTCGTCTAACGACGCAAGCGCCAAGCGCTCGCGGCAAAACGAAGTTACATCGCCTTCTTGAACGGCGCGCCCGAATGCTCGCGCAATTCGTTAAAGACGATCTTCGGCCACGCCTTCTGCGCGACTTCGATCTCCGACACATGCGACGCCAGATACGTCGGCGCATCCGATGCATCGAGCGCGATCCGAGCCGCATACGAATCGGTGAAACGACGCAACTCAGCCGCATCGTCGCAGGTGACCCAACGCGACATCCGATAACGAGCCGGCGCCATCCGCACGTCGACCTTGTATTCCGTCGACAAGCGGTGCGACACCACTTCGAACTGCAGTTGGCCAACCGCGCCGAGAATGATCAAGCCGCCAACTTCCGGACGGAACACCTGGATCGCGCCTTCCTCGCCGAGCTGCTTAAGCGCTTCGCCGAGTTGCTTGGCGCGCATCGGATCGACCACTTCGACCGTCTGGAAAATTTCCGGCGCGAAGAACGGCAAGCCGACGAACTGCAACAGCTCGCCTTCGGTCAGCGTGTCGCCGAGGCTCAGCGTGCCGTGATTCGGGATACCGATGATGTCGCCCGGATACGCCTCGCTAACCGTCTCACGACGCTGCGACAGGAACGTCACCACGTTATTCGCGCGGAACGTCTTGTTCGTGCGCGTCACCTTCACGGCCATGCCGCGTTCGAAATGCCCCGAACACACGCGAATGAACGCCACGCGGTCGCGGTGCGCCAGATCCATGTTCGCCTGCACCTTGAACACCACGCCGGTGAACTTCGGCTCGTCCGGCATCACCGGACGTTGCACGGTCATGCGCATCGACGGCGGCGGCGCCAGATCGACCAGCGCGTCGAGAATTTCCTTCACGCCGAAGTTATTGATCGCCGAGCCGAACAGCACCGGCGATTGCTGACCCGCAAGGAACTGTTCGCGATCGAAATCAGGCGACGCGCCGGTGATCAGGTCGATTTCTTCCTTCGCCTTGACCCAGCTATGGCCGAAGCGGCGTTCGCCTTCTTCGTCGCTGAGCGCTTGCAGCGTTTCGACCGCACCGCCCGCCTTATCCTGCCCGGCGCGGAACAGGCGCACCTGGTCGTGCTGGATGTCGTAGACGCCCTGGAATTCCTTGCCCATACCGATCGGCCAGGTGAACGGCACAGCCGCCACACCCAGATGTTGCTCGATTTCGTCGAGCAGTTCGAGCGGTTCGCGCACTTCGCGGTCGAGCTTGTTGATGAAGGTAACGATCGGCGTCTTGCGGCTGCGGCAGACTTCGAGCAGCTTCAGCGTTTGCGCTTCGACGCCGTTGGCGCCGTCGATCACCATCACGGCGGCATCGACCGCCGTCAGCACACGGTAGGTATCTTCGGAGAAGTCCTCGTGGCCCGGGGTGTCGAGCAGGTTGATGACGGCGTCGCCGTACTCGAACTGCATGACCGAACTGGCGACGGAAATGCCGCGCTGCTTTTCGATCTCCATCCAGTCCGAGGTCGCGTAGCGATTGCTCTTGCGGCCCTTCACGGTACCGGCGATCTGAATCGCGCCCGAGAACAGCAGCAGCTTTTCAGTGAGCGTGGTTTTGCCCGCGTCCGGGTGGGAAATGACCGCGAACGTGCGGCGGCGTTTGAGTTCGGAGACTGACATCGGGTCTGGCGGTCACGGATAGAGGTTCGGGCGGTGTCCGGAAGCTTGTGGCTTCGGGTCTGCCACGTCTGGCGCGGCGGCGGTGAGCTGCGGGAGTTGGATCGGAGACCCGCGTCACAATGGCAACTCCGCCGCGTCACAACCAACCAGGTTACGAACGAGTGTTTGGAAATACGGGACTTGCCGGCACAGAACAGCGCAGGGAACGAATGATACACGTCATGGGGGCGGACGTATGGAAATGGGGTTTGGGGGACGGATGCGGCGCCTAGGCGGAGGCCCCCCACGAAGCGCTCCCGGAAGACAGCGGGCCGCCTACATCCTTACTGATAGGACATCGTAAACGTCGCATTAGCGGTCGCAAGGCCAGGTGTGACCGCCCCGGTTCGAATAAAGCGGGCAGTAAATGGGATATTCACAGGACCGCCTGCGGCCGGGCTGGCCATCACGGAAAACTGATTGAGGTTGCCCGCCACTGCTGAATCAGGCCCGAACGATACCGGGTTATCGTTGTACAAAAGCTGAAAGCCAACGCCCGTCGCGACGGAGTCGGACGCTAACGTCAAGGTATTGCTCGTGTTGGACGGCGTAGTGGCGTCGGTAAGCGTCATATAGGCTTTAACGCCAGCATTGCAGTTCAGGCCGATATTGACCGATCCCGTGCCGTCCGTCGATCCAATCGAGGTTAACCGGTTGATGTTTGCCGAGGATACCGGCACGGTGACGGACGGAGTGGTCACCGAGCAAGTCAGCGTCGAAAATGCACCGCTTGCGGAGCCTGTAAATACATTACCCCATAACGTACTACCGCCTTGGTTATTGATACGGTTCGTAAGCGACAGAACCGGGATCGTCGTAAGTTGGCCAACAATGCTGTTTGCAAGTTTCACGAATTGGGCCGAGACAGTCAGCGTATAGGTTTGGCCGGGCGACGCCGCTTGCTGGAGTTGATGGCAGGTGACCGTTCTGGTGCCCGTTGCAACGGTAACAGGCAGACTTTTGCATGAAGTACCCGCACCGTTGGAAATCGTATATCGCACACCGACACCAGAAACGTTTGTCGCAAACACATCCGTGTAACCAGGTGCAAGCGTAGCGGGCGACGCCTGAAAATCCAGAAAGATATCGCGGTCTGCGTTGGGATCGCCCTGGCAATTAAAGGTGACCGGCGTTGAATAATTCGGCGTGTTGCCTCCAATGGCCGCATCTCGCCCGAAACCCGACGTGTCGAGCATCGGTGCAAAATTGAGCCCGGACTGCGAGGAGCAACTGACGGTAGCCGCGTGAGCTTCAGGCGCGCCAAAAGTCAACTGCGCAAGCGCCAATAGAAATATGCCAAATACTTTCCACATGATTGTGTGCCTCGAGAGCGCCGGTGACGCGCCAGAAAAGTTGCTCGTCACGCTTAAACACGACGCATTGGTTAGTTCAATATCGGCATTCATGGTCTGATTCATTTCGATTGCTCCACCGGCGCGCTCGCCAACGGCCCATGATCGTCAAGATTCGCTGCGCTTCCACTTACACAGTGTCCTTCCACCGACGCATATGCTGCCCCCGCCTTGCCAGTCGACTTCGGTAAGACGTAGTCGATCCGGCACTGTTCAGACGCCGCCGAGCCCCACTTCACAAACAGCGAGCCCTTGTCGTCGAGACCGCGCGCAAAAATCCTGCTGTCCTGCGCCACGACACCCACGGTACGGCCCGAGCCGTCAACCACATCCAGACCAAACGGCAACGCCTTGTCGCCCAGTTGCGGCGCACGAATCAATGCCGCACGCCCGCTCGTCGTCTTGTACTTCAGCATCACCACCGAACCCAGACGCGGAACAGCCTGCTCGGAGGTCGATTGGAATTCGACGTCGGTCGATGAGCCCTTCGGATCAATGTCGACCGTGTTCATGCTGTAAGGCGTCAGATAGGGCACCACGGCATAGCCGTGGCTATTCACCTTGACGCCGGGCGAACTGATCACAGCCGCGCCTGCTGCACCCGGGGCTTCGACGATGCCGAACGTATCGCCAACGGCCTGCGAGAACGTCACGCCGCCAGGATGCGCGACAACCGTCCCGCTGATACCGGCAGATACCTGGCTTGAACCCGAGCCGCCGCTCGCGGACGCCGACATCTGTGCGTACGGCGCACGATAGTTACCGCTCACCCCCGCATTCCCGGAACTGCTGCCGTTGCCGCTGCCATACGAGCCGTACGCGTTATACGAGTACTGGTTGTTATCGCCCAGCGCGCCACTCACGTTGGCTTGCAGGTTGCTGCTGCCACCCGAGCT
>NZ_WOEY01000070.1 GCF_013177695.1 Paraburkholderia solitsugae
CCGACGCCGCTGAACGTCACACCGCAGGGCGCGACCTATCAGGCCGGCGCGCCGTTGCTGCTCTACGAAACGCCGCGTGCGCAGCATATCGGCGACGTGCTGACGATCCGCTTGTCGGAGTCGTACAGCGGCAACAATAGCGCGACCGCCGCCGCGAACCGATCGAGCAGCATTACTGCGACCGCCGCCGATCAGTCGACCAACGCCGCCGCGCGGCTCGCGAGGCTGTTCAACATTGGCTCGGCCAGTACTGACTACAAAGGGCAGGGCAGTCTCACCGATATCAGCGGCATGACCGGCACACTGGCCGTGACCGTGATCGGCACAATGTCGACCGGCAATCTGGTGGTGTCGGGCGAGAAGGTGATCGCGATGAGCGGCAACCGCGACCGCTTGCGCCTGTCGGGCATCGTCAATCCGAAGGATATCGAAGCAGGCAACTATGTGGCGTCGAGCAAGGTCGCGAATGCGCGCATCGAGCAGGCGGGCGTGGGCATGGTGTCCGACTCCACCACGATGGGCTGGCTGCAGAGAATGTTTCTGAGCGTGCTGACGTTCTAACGTCGCTGCGGGATAGTCGCGGGGTGCACGCGAGGTGCGCATGAAGGTGCGCGACCTGCCGCGTACGTTCGCTGAAGCGCTACGCGAGCGCCGGCGCGTTGCGTTCCGCTGCGCCGATTTCGCCGTCTGGCACGAACACATAGCCGCGTCCCCAGACGGTTTGCACATAGCGAGGCTCGGACGGATCCACTTCGATCAGCCGCCGCAAGCGCCAGATCGATACGTCGAGGCTGCGATTGCGATGCGCCTCGCTATTGCCGTGCAGTTTCTCCAGCAACTGCGCGCGCGTGAGTACGGTCATCGCGTGCGTGACGAACACCTTGAGCATCGCGAATTCGCTCGAACGCAGCGGGATGCGCTCGCCATCGCGGCACAATTCGCGCGCAGGAAAACTCACCTCGAAACGGCCGAAGCGATAGGGCGCGCGTTGCTCGGGTGCGCTCGGCGCAATCGTGCCGCGACGGCGCAGGACCGTGCGAATCCGCGCGACCAGCTCGCTTGGTTCGAATGGCTTGCCGAGATAGTCGTCGGCGCCGAGTTCGAGGCCGATCACTCGGTCGATCGGATCGGCGCGCGCGGTCAGCAGGATCACGGGAATATCGTCGCCGGCGACGCGCAATGCGCGCAGCGCGCTGATGCCGTCGAGCTCCGGCATCATGATGTCGAGCACGATCAGCGCGGGACGCTCGTCCTGCATTGCGCGCTGTAGCGCCATGCCGTGTTCGAGTGTGGACACCTTGAAGCCTCGTCCCAGCAGATATTCGCTGACGAGCTCGCGTACGACGGGGTCGTCGTCGACGACCAGAATGGATGGGTTCATTCGGGCCATCTTAGTGATCCGCGCGAGCGGCGCAAAGCGCGTAACGCTTTCGAATCCTTTCTCGTGTAAGAGACAGCAAGCAGGCTATGCGCCTAGTTTGCCAGCGACGTCTGGATGGTCTGCATCGGCTGCCGGGCCAGGTCGGTCTGATCGATCACCATCTTGTCGATCAGACCGTTCAGCTTGGTCGATGCGGTAGAGAAGCGGTCGGTGTTGAGGCCGCCGGTCTGATAACGCGCGGTGACGAGAATGCGCCCGTGCTGGATCAGCGTCAGATCGATGATCGACAGATACTGGATCGTTTCGTCGCTGAACGAGCGGCGGCCGTAATCGATCGCGGCGTTGTAGACGAGGCTTGCCTCGCAGCCGCCGGGCGAGGTGCCGGGATTGTAGACATCCGAACGAATGCCGCGCCGGTCGAGCGCCATTTGCAGCGCCGGCACGAAGTCGCCGGCCGACACCGCCTGATTCACTTCGATGCAGACGTTATGCACGTTCGCCGGCCGGCCATTGACGAAGGTCGGCGATGAGTAGTTCGCCGCGATCGCGTAGCCCGCCTGAATCACGGAGCCGGTGGCGTCGGCCGCCGAGATCAGCGTCCACGCGCAGCCGTTCAGACCGAATGCGAGAGTGGCCGAGGCGGCGAGCCGAGCAACAGGCCGCCGCAACATGACCCACGCGGCCCAAGGGGCCCGCGTGAAAGCGTAAGCGCGCAAGCTTGGCGTAGAGGTCATGATGCGGTGCCTGGTGGCGGTGAAGGGTCTTGGCGAATAAAAGGCAGGGCGCTAGCGAATAGCGGCTGATAGCGGCGGCGGAGGGTGGCAAAAAAGACCCACGCTCAGCGCGTGACGCGCAGGCGTAATTCGTTTTGCCCTTGCACGCTTGCCGTGACGTTCACGCGCCGGTCATCGGTGGTGACGATGAAATGCTGACGCGTCGGCGTGTTGACGTCATGCACGACGTTCGGAAAGCAGGCAGCGATATCGGCGCCGAGTTCTTCAAGCGGATCGTTGACGACGCCGTCGGCTTGCCAGTGCGCGCGCCAGTGGCAGTCATAGGCGTGCGTGTTGGCGCGGCAGTCGTCCGCGGGAGACATACCCGGCACTTGTGCGGCGGGTTGCGCGCGCAGCTGCTTGAAGTCGGGTGCGTCGACGATGTGTTTGAGCGCGGGGCAAACGTCCGCCGGCTCATTGGGCTGGGTGGGTTGCGCGGCGTACGCGGCGCTCGTGAGCAGCAGGGCTGCGCCAAGAGCAAGCGCGATGCGCTGGGTCAAAGGATGGGAGCGGTGATCGAATGACATGTGCGGAGAGTCCCGTAGCAGTGAGTGGCGTGGCGGGCCGCGCGTGGTACGGCCAGCACGACTATCGTCGCTGCTACGAGGGTTTTTCAAAGCGTGGAACAGCTTGCCCGCTTCGTAAATGCTTTCGAACTCTTCTCGCGTGTTTCTGGATGTTGCGGTGAGTTGCCTGGCGGCACGGTGGGTTGTCAGAATGTGCGGCGTGTCGGCTGGCGGCGAGTTGCGCTGACGAGTGGCGCGTTGCCTAGCCGAGCGTGAGGCCGCCATCGATATGGATCACCTGCCCGGTGATGTGACGCGCTTCATCGGAGAGCAGGAACGCGATCAGCGCGGCGATATCCGCGGGCTCGGCGACATGACCGAGCGGCGTCGCTTCGGCGGCGCGAGTCCACACCGATGCATTATCGGCACTTGGGCCGCGATCTTTACGGGTGTAGCCGGGCGCCACGCAATTGACCGTCACGCCATGCGGAGCAAGTTCGGCGGCTGCGGTTTTAGCCAGCGATTCGAGTGCCGCTTTTGCCGCTGCCGTAGCGGCGAACGGTGCATCCGCGCGATAGCGATGCGCGACGAACGAACTGAGCGCGACCACGCGGCCCCGCTTGGAGGTTTCCAATGCGGGCGTCGCACGCTTGACGAGCGCGGCGAACGCGGCCGGCATGGCGGCGAAGGCAGCGCTGAATGTATCCGCGTCCAGCGCGTTGAGCGTTTGCCGTTGCGCGTGGCCGGCGTTTGCGACCAGTTGATCGAGCGCACCGAGGCTCGCGAGCGTTTGATGAATCACGTGTTCGGCGGCGCCGCGTTCGGCCAGATCGCCGAACACCGTCGCACAGCGCGCGCCGTTCGCGGTGCAATCGGCGGCGACTTGCGCAAGACGCTGGCGCGCTTCGTCGTCGGCGCCGCGTGCGTGCAGCATCAACGCGGTGCGTGGCGCGGCAATACGCCGGGCCAGTGCCGCGCCGATGCCGGAGCCCGCGCCGGTGATCAGGACGACGCGATCGAGTTCGGCGCCGCTCATACCCGTCGTACTGCTCGCGTCACGTGTACTGCTCATAGCGCTCACGCCACTCATGCGGCGACCGGCTCGGCCGAGCGCTCGACATCAAGCGTGTCGCCATGGAACGCCGCCAGCGATTCGCGATGCGCGACACTGACAATCGCCGCCTTCGGCAGACGCTCGGTGAACACGTGATAGAGACGTGCTTCGTTTTCCGCATCGAGCGCGCTGGTCGCTTCGTCGAGGAACAGATAGTCCGGCTTGTGCAGCAGCACGCGTGCGCCGGCGAGACGCTGTTGTTCGCCCGGCGAGAGAATGCGCGTCCAGTGCCCCGATTCCTTCAGGCGGTCGGCGTATTCCGACAGGTGGCAGGTGACGAGCGCTTCGCGGCATTCGTCGTCGGTGTAGGTGTCCGCGGAAGACGGATAGGTGAGCGCGGCTTTCAGCGTGCCGATCGGCATGTAGCTGACCTGCGGAATGAACATCATGCGCGCGTTGACCGGTGCGTCGATCGAGCCGTCGCCGAACGGCCACAAGCCGGCGAGTGCGCGCATCAGCGTGCTCTTGCCCGAGCCGGACGGGCCACGTACCAGCCAGCGTGAGCCCGGCGTGATCGCGATATCGCGGATGCGCGACAGCGGATTGCCGTTCGGCAGCGAAAGCTGAAGGCCGTCGGTGGTGAGCTTGTCTTCGTCGACAAGATGCAGATTGATGCCGCCATGCGCGGTAGCGGGCGAGACCGATTCCTTCAGCCGTGGCGCGTGCACGACGCGTTTGAATTCACGCAACCGGTTCACCGTCGCGCGCCATTCAACGAGGCTGCCGTAACTATTGATGAACCACGAAAACGAATCGCTGACGGTGCCGAAGGCGCTTGAGATCTGCATCAGAACGCCGAACGTGAAAGCGCCCGCAAAGTATCGGGGCGCGGCGACCACGATCGGAAAGATGATCGCGATCTGACCATAGAAGCTCAGCACGAAGGTGAGCCGCTTGGTGTACTTCATCACTTGCCACCAGTTGTCGCGAATGCGGCCGAACAGCGAATGCGCGTTCGTCTTCTCCGTTTCCATGCCGTTGTAGAAGGCAATCTGCTCGGCGTTTTCACGCAGACGGATCAGGCCAAAACGGAAATCCGCCTCGACTTTCTGCGCCTGGTAGTTGATCGGCACGAGCGGATGGCCGACCTTCTGGATGATCAGCGAGCCGACCACCGCGTAGAGCGCCGCGGCCCACACCATGTAGCCCGGAATCTGCACCGGCATGCCGCCGAGCGTGATGCTCAATGCGCCGGCCAGCGACCACAGGATCGTGATGAACGACACCAGCGTGACGACGGTGGACAACAGGTCGAGCGTGAGCGAGAGCGTGGTGGTGGCGAATGATTGCAGGTCGTCGCTGATCCGCTGGTCGGGGTTGTCGGCGAGCCGGTCGCGTTCGATCCGGTAGAAGGCGCTGTCGTCCAGCCATTCGTTGAGGTAGCGCGTGGTCAGCCATTGGCGCCAGCGGAAGCCGAGCATCTGGCGCAGATAGCGGCCGTACACCGCGAGGATGATGAAGCCGAACGCGAGCCCCGAGAACACCATCAGCAGGTGCGGGAAATCATGGACGTTCTTGGATTGCAGCGCGTTGTAGAAGTCGGCGCTCCAGCGATTCAGGCGCACGTTGATCCACACGACGAGCAGATTCATCACGATGATCGCGATGAGCAGTCCCCACGCCGTTTTTCGTTCTTCGGAAACCCAGTAAGGTTTGATCAGACTCCAGGCGGAGACTTTGTCGTCCGGCGGCAGCGCGGGGCGGGAAGCGGTATTCGTTGTCATGAGCATCCTGATGAAGTGCTGGCCCATCCGGGCTGACCCATGTCGGGCTGGCCCCAGGCGGGCCGGCCCCACGGTAGGTTTACGGTGCGTGCCCCGGGCGTCGTGCCCGACGAACGCCCGCCCGGGTGAGCGACCGATTCTGGCGCGAAGCCCTTAAGTGAAAATTAATTTCCGCTCAGAGGCCTCGTCTCGATGCCGCGGTCGTGCGGGCGGCTAAGCATACCGCCCGCACGACCGCGGCATCCGGTCTTGGCATTGTGCCAGAGCGCCGCATTCGGCCATATTGATGAATTGAATGATGGTGCCGGATCAACTGCGCGCGATTGCATGGGCCGCTGGTTTGCGGGCGTCGCGCCTTTTATGGTCTAATGACCTTCGACGAAACAGGGGTGCTTTGCCCACAGGTTGCGTGATTTTCATGCAGCGGCGGCGAGGCTGAGAGAGACCCTTTGCACCCGATCCGGGTAATACCGGCGCGGGAAGTTTCCGGAAGCAGCCAGTCTTCCATTCCCCGCCGGGCGGCGTCCGTCATTGGACGCGCATGTTGCCCGGCCGGCCTCACCCGCCGGTTTCGTCCTGGGTACGTGCATTTTTTGGCCGTACGGAAAGGACTCGATGACCGCCTATTCTTCAGACATGTGTTTTGCTCTTCGCCACGCTTTCGCCGGTTATGCCGGCGCGCCGTGCTGCTTTAGCCTTGCTTGCCGTTGTGACACGGAGTGGGCGCGATGAATCGTTCTGGTCAACCCGATTTCGCAGTACTTGGCGGCGGGCTGTGCGGGCGCCTCGTCGCGTGGCGCCTCGCCGGTGAAGGGCATCGCGTGGCGCTCTACGAGCGTGGCGATGCCGCGGGCACGCAAGCCGCGGCCTGGGTCGCCGCCGCCATGCTGGCGCCGCTGGCCGAAGCCGCCAGTGCTGAACTGCTGATCGCACGTCTCGGCGCGAGTTCGCTCGACACCTGGCCACAAGTGCTGGCCGAATTGCCCGAACCGGTGTTCTTCCAGCGTAATGGCACGCTGGTCGTATGGCATCACGCCGACCGTACCGAAGCACCGCTGTTCGAACGCCGTGTGCGCTCGAACGCGCCTGCTGAATTGCTCGACGGCGGCTTCGTCAAGCTGGCCGGTGCCCAGCTCGGCGCCGCCGAGCCCGCGTTGGCAGGCCGCTTCAACCAGGGCTGGCTGCTGCCGCGCGAGGGCCAACTGGATAACCGCCAGGTGCTGGCCGCGCTTGCTGCGGGCCTCGCCCAGCGCGGTGTCGAAACACACTGGAACACGCCGGTCGACGATCATGCGCTGCCGCCCGCGCACATCACGATCGACTGCCGGGGTCTGGGCGCGAAGCCGGTGCTGCCCACGCTGCGCGGCATCCGCGGCGAAGTCGCCCGCGTGCATGCGCCGGGTATCAAGCTGACGCGGCCGGTACGCCTGCTGCATCCGCGCTACCCGCTTTATATCGCGCCGAAGCCGAACGATCTCTACGTGATCGGCGCGACAGAGGTGGAAGGCGAGGACATGTCGCCGGTCAGTGTGCGCTCGGCGCTCGAGCTGCTGAGCGCGGCGTTTTCCGTGCATCCCGGCTTCGGCGAGGCACGCATCCTCGAACTGAATTCGCAGTGCCGCCCGACTTTGCCGGACCACCGTCCGGCCTTGCTGTGGGATGGCGCGCAAACGCTGCGCGTGAACGGCCTGTACCGGCACGGCTACATGATCGTGCCCGAAGTCGCCGACGAAGCCGTGCGCTTCGCCGCGGCGCTGCTCGACGGCCGCATCGGCGACGCCGATGCCTTCGCTGACTGGCAAAGTGCCGCGCGTTGGAGCGAGCTGTTTCAACTGGATTCCACGCGGGAGCCGGCATGAGCGTTGCGCGCGTGCTGGTGAGTTAACCGCAGGCAAACAAGCGCGCGTCGAGCCGCTCCCGCCATCGATTGAACCGTATTCGAACACCATGGACATTCATATCAATCAGAAGCCGTTGTCGCTGCCCGAAGGCGCGACTGTTGCCGATGCGCTCGCCGCGTTCGGCGCGCGTCCGCCGTTCGCGGTCGCGTTGAACGGCGATTTCGTCGCACGTACCCAGCATGCGGCGCGCGCGCTGCAGCCGGGCGACAAGCTCGATGTCGTGCAACCCGTGGCCGGCGGCTAAGCCCCGCACCACGCATTGCCGGAGACCAGGACTATGCAAATGACTGCCCCCCAAACCGCCGACGCGCTCACGCTCTACGGCGAAACCTTCGCGAGCCGCGTGCTGCTCGGCACCTCGCGCTATCCGTCGCTGCAATCGCTGTCCGATTCGATCGACGCGGCGCGGCCCGGCATGGTGACCGTCGCGCTGCGCCGGCAGATGAACGAAGGCGGCGCCGAAGCCGGTTTCTTCGATCTGCTCAAGCGCCACGGCGTGCCGCTGTTACCCAATACAGCCGGCTGCCTGACCGTCGGCGAGGCGGTGACGACCGCGCATATGGCGCGTGAAATCTTCGAAACCGATTGGATCAAGCTCGAACTGATCGGCGACGACTACACGTTGCAGCCCGATCCGGTCGGTCTGATCGAAGCAGCTGCACAGCTGATCAAAGACGGCTTCAAAGTGTTGCCGTATTGCACCGAAGATCTGGTGATCGGCCGCCGTCTGCTCGACGCGGGCTGCGAGGCGCTGATGCCGTGGGGCGCGCCGATTGGCACCGGCAAGGGCGTGATCAATCCGTACGGCCTGCGGGTCTTGCGCGAGCGCTTGCCGGATGTGCCGCTGATCGTCGATGCCGGCCTCGGCGTGCCGTCGCACGCGGCGCAAGTGATGGAGTGGGGCTTCGACGGCGTACTGCTGAACACCGCTGTTTCGCAGGCGACGCACCCCGATGCGATGGCGCGCGCCTTCGCGCTGGGCGTCGAAGCGGGCCGCCAGGCTTTTCTGGCGGGGCCGATGGCCGAGCGCGAAAGCGCGCACGCGAGCACGCCGGTGGTCGGCATGCCGTTCTGGCATCAAGACGGGAGCGCCGCATGACGCAAACTTTGCCTTTGACGGGCCGCGACCTCTTCTGGCCGCCCGCCGATGAACTCACCGAAGCCGCCGAGCGGATCCGCGCCCGCCTGGGCGAGTGGCCACCGACTCATGCGCCGTGGCGCATCTGCCTGACCGCGCCGGACGAACCAAATGGCGGGGATCTGATCATCGTCGCCGACGCGCAGCAGCATGGCGAGCAGGTGGCGCGCTGGCAGGTGCAGGGCGCCGGTGTGATCGTCGCCGCCGAGAACATGGCGACGCTCCATCTGGGCGGCGAGAAATACGGTCTGGAAGGTCACCTGGCGGACGACTGGATCCCCGCGCTGGCGGCGTTTCTGGACTGCGGCTTCGATCCGCATGACGCGCTGGTGCTGGCTCTGGCCTGGCGCGACGGCGACGAAACCCGTGCGGACGACGCATTTCCGACCGATATCGCGCACTTCCCGCGCCTCGCCGGCCTGCCGGCCGCGCCGGCGCAAGCATTCGCGCGTTGTCCCGACCGGCTAGGCCTCTATCCGGTGCTGCCGACCGCGGAGTGGGTCGAGCGGGTGGTGGGCTTTGGCGTAAAAACGGTCCAGTTGCGCCGCAAATCGGCCGAACCCGCCGACGAACTGAAGCGCGAAATCGCCCGCTGCGTCGCAGCGGGCCGTGCGCACGATGCCCAGGTTTTCATCAACGATCACTGGCAAGCCGCGCTGGAAGCGGGCGCTTACGGCGTCCACCTTGGCCAGGAGGACGTGCATACCGCCGATCTGTCGGCGCTTGCCACCGCCGGCATCCGGCTCGGTTTGTCGACGCACGGTTTCTACGAGATTCTGAAGGCACTGCACTTCCGGCCAAGCTACATTGCGTTGGGCGCGGTGTTCCCGACGACCACCAAGGTCATGCCGACCGCGCCGCAGGGCCTCAAGCGTCTGGCGCGGTATGTGCGCCTGCTCGACGGCGTGGTGCCGCTGGTGGCGATCGGCGGAATCGATCTGCAGGTGCTGCCGGACGTGCTGGCGACCGGCGTGGGCTGCGCGGCCGTGGTGCGCGCCGTGACCGAGGCCGCCGATCCGGCTGCCGCGGTTTCTGCGTTGCAACATGCGTTTACGCAATAATCGTCAAGTTCAGTAAAGGGACAGGGCACCTCACGGCATCATTTCCATGATGGCCCTATAATTCGGCCTTCCGTGTAAAAGGACTGTCAGTTTCGTGTCTTCCTCCCCCGAGACCTTACTCGAGCTGCGTGACGTCGACTTCGGCTATGGCGACCGGCTCGTCCTGTCGGACCTGAATCTGCGCTTCAAGCGCGGCCAGGTCGTCGCGGTCATGGGCGGCTCGGGTTGCGGCAAAACCACAGTGCTGCGTCTGATCGGCGGCCTGGTGCGCGCGCAGCGCGGCCAGATCCTGTTTCATGGCCAGGATGTCGGCGCGCAAACGCGCGACGGCCTGTACGCGCTGCGCCGCAAGATGGGCATGCTGTTCCAGTTCGGCGCGCTGTTCACCGATATGTCGGTGTTCGAAAACGTCGCCTTCGCGCTGCGCGAGCACACCGACCTCCCCGAAGAACTGATTCGCGACCTCGTGTTGATGAAGCTCAACGCGGTCGGGTTGCGCGGCGCGCGAGATCTCGCGCCGTCGGAGATTTCGGGCGGTATGGCGCGGCGTGTGGCGCTGGCCCGGGCGATTGCGCTCGACCCCGAGCTGATGATGTACGACGAGCCGTTCGCCGGCCTCGATCCGATCTCGCTCGGCATCACCGCGAACCTGATTCGCGCGCTGAATCAGGCACTTGGCGCGACGTCGATCCTCGTCACGCACGACGTGCCGGAATCGTTCGCGATTGCCGATTACGTCTATTTCCTCGCCAACGGTGGGGTGCATGCCGAAGGTACGCCGGCTGAGCTGCGCGCGTCGACCGATCCTACCGTGCGGCAGTTCATCGACGGTGCGCCGGACGGTCCGTTCAAATTCCACTATCCCAGCCAGACGCCGCTCGCGGCGGACTTCGGCATTGGCGGAGGTCAGTCATGATCAGTGCGCTTGGTCGCTCGGTGATCGACGGGCTGGGCACGGCCGGCTACGCCACACGTTTCTTTTTCCGGCTGCTGCTCGAATTTTTCCCGCTCCTGCGCCGACCGCGCCTTGTCACGAAGCAGATCCACTTCGTAGGTAATTATTCGCTGGTCATCATCGCCGTGTCGGGGCTGTTCGTTGGCTTCGTGCTCGGCTTGCAGGGCTATTACACGCTCAACCGTTACGGTTCCGAACAGGCGTTGGGGTTGCTGGTCGCGCTTTCGCTGGTGCGTGAACTCGGGCCGGTAGTCACGGCGCTCCTGTTCGCGGGCCGCGCCGGCACGTCGCTCACGGCCGAAATCGGCTTGATGAAGGCGGGCGAGCAATTGACCGCGATGGAAATGATGGCGGTGGACCCGGTCAAGGTTGTTGTCGCGCCGCGCTTGTGGGCGGGCATTATTTCCATGCCGATTCTGGCCGCGATTTTCAGCGCGGTCGGCGTGTTCGGTGGTTATGTGGTGGGTGTGCTGCTGATCGGCGTCGACGCCGGCGCATTCTGGTCGCAGATGCAAGGCGGCGTCGATGTCTGGCGCGATGTCGGCGCCGGGGTCATCAAGAGCGTGGTGTTCGGCCTCGCGGTGACTTTTGTTGCGCTGTTTCAGGGCTACGAAGCCAAGCCGACGCCGGAAGGCGTGTCGCGCGCCACGACCAAGACGGTCGTGTACGCGTCGCTTGCGGTGCTCGGCCTCGATTTTCTGTTGACCGCACTGATGTTCAGCTAAAACTGCGCTGCACGTTTCCACTCGGCTGGCGCGCCTCGGTTTGCGCGTGACGGGAGCGGGAGCAGCGTGGCGGATTCACTTTGGGATGACGATGAAAAAGACTGTTCTCGACTTCTGGGTCGGCCTGTTCGTGGTGTTGGGTTTCGTGGCGTTGCTGTTTCTCGCGCTGAAGGCCGGCAACATGAGCTCGTTGTCGTTTCAGGCAACGTACCCGATCAAGCTCAAGTTCGACAATATCGGCGGACTGAAGGCCCGCGCACCGGTGAAGAGCGCGGGCGTGACGGTCGGCCGGGTTGCCTCGATCGGCTTTGACAGCAATGCGTATCAGGCTGTCGTCACCATCGATATCGACAAGCAATACCCGTTTCCGAAAGACACGTCGGCCAAGATCCTGACCTCGGGTCTGTTGGGCGAGCAATACATCGGGCTCGAACCCGGTGGCGATAGCGAGATGCTTAAAGCGGGTGACACGATCTCAATGACACAATCGGCGATCGTGCTGGAAAACCTGATCGGACAATTCCTGTATAGCAAGGCCGCGGACTCGGGCGCATCCAAGTCGGGCGCGGGTTCGGCCACACCTGGGACCGCCCCTGCCACGGCGCCCGCGTCGGCGGCGCCGACTCCGCCCGTCTCTGGCGCGGCCGGTCAATAAGGAGAATAAAAATGCAGACCCTACGCAAACGAGGCGTGCGCACCGTCCAGATGGCGACGTTCGCGCTCGCGACCGCTACGCTCGTCGGCTGCACGACCGTGCAGACGCCGACCAAGGGCGATCCGCTCGAGGGCTTGAACCGCACGATCTTCACCGTCAACGACAAGCTCGACCAGTACGCGCTGAAGCCGGTCGCGAAAGGCTATGTCTGGGCGACGCCGCAACCGGTCCGCGACAGCGTCACTAACTTCTTCTCGAACATCGGCGACGTCTACATCGCGGCGAACAACTTGCTGCAGTTGAAGATCACCGATGGCGTCGAAGACATCATGCGGATCGTGATCAACACGACGTTCGGTGTCGGCGGTCTGTTCGACGTGGCCACGCTCGCCAAGCTGCCCAAGCACGACAATGACCTCGGCCTTACGCTCGGTCACTACGGCGTGCCGGCGGGTCCGTACCTCGTACTGCCGCTGTTCGGGCCGAGCACGGTGCGCGACGCGGTTGGCTCGATCGGCAATTACTATGTGAATCCGCTCAGCTACATTCATCCGGATGGTCTGAGCTGGGCGCTGTACGGCCTGAACGTGATCAATACGCGCGCGAATCTGTTGGGCGCGAGCGACGTGCTGGAAGGCGCCGCGCTGGATAAGTACTCGTTCGTGCGGAACGCGTATCTGCAACGCCGCCAGTATTTGCTGTCGGATGGCAAGCAGGCGCAGTCATTGCCGAACTACGGCGAAGAAGCACCGCTGCCGAAGTACGAAGACGTCGAAGGCGGCGCGGCTGCTGTGCCGGCAGGCGCGGCAGGCACGCAGGGTGCTACCGGCAAGGCAGCGTCCGGTACGGCCGCCGCAACGCCGCCGCAAGCTGCTTCGGCCGCGGGCGCCACCGCGGGTGCAACCGCGGGTGCAACCGGCACGGCGGAGGCCCCTGAGGCCGCCTCCGGCAGCTCCGTTTCGCCGCCGCTCGACCTGAACGGTGGCCCGGAAACCACGCAGATTCCGGCCGGCCAACTGGTCCCGCCGACGCGTTTCAACTTCCCGTCATTCAAATTGCGTTGATCGTGCAGCCGTAACAGATCGATACGACTCTCGCAGTTTGCGCATGGATTGCCGCTGAACTCGCGTGTTAATGTCGGCTCAAACGGTTGCACTATTTTTAAGGCAAGGCTCGATATGAAAAAATTCTTCCTGATTCCGTTGTTTGCTGCGTTGTTCTCTTTCGCCAGTGCCGGTGTATCGGCACAAACGGTCGACTCCAGTTCACCGGACGGCCTGGTCAAGACCGTCACCCAGCAGGTGATCGATGCGATCCGCGCCGACAAGTCGATCCAGCAAGGCGACATCACCCACATCACCCAGCTCGTCAACGAAAAGATCCTGCCGTACACCGATTTCCGCCGCACCACGCAACTGGCGATGGGCCGCAACTGGCGTACCGCTACGCCTGAGCAACAAAACGCCGTGGTCGAGCAGTTCAAGATGCTGCTGATCCGCACGTACTCGGGTGCGCTCGCGCAAGTGCGCGATCAGCAGATCCAGTACAAGCCGTTCCGCATGAGCCCGGACGACACCGACACGGTGGTGCGCTCCGTGGTGATGAACAACGGCTCGCCGATCGAACTCGACTACCGTCTGTACAAGACGCCGAACGGCTGGCGCGTATATGACATCAACGTGCTCGGCGCGTGGCTGATCCAGGCGTATCAGCAACAGTTCAACGAGCAGATCCAGCAGAAGGGCGTGGACGGACTGATCCAGTTCCTCACGCAGCGCAATCAGCAACTGGCTGCGGGCAAGCAGTCGTGAGCGAAGTGCTGAACGCCGTCGCAAGCCGCTTCGAAAGCGGCGCGACGCTGACCCACGAAAGCGCGAAAGCCGCGTTCGAGGCGGGTTTGCAGCGCATCGCCGCGGGCGCGACCGGCGTGGATTGCGCGCCGCTCGTGCATTTCGATTCGACCGCGCTTGCCGTCCTGCTCGCATGGGAGCGTGCCGCCCAGGCACGCGGCGTCGTGTTCGAGATCGTGAACCTGCCGGCTGGTCTTGCCAGCCTCGCACAAGCCTACGGCGTCGACACCCTCTTATCGACGCGACATTGACGCTCCCATAGCGTCACTTCCAATCGCCCCGGCTGAGCCGGGGCTGCCGATTTTTGCCCTATAATCAAACGTTTTTCGGGGCTCATAACCGGCCCCAATTTCGTCCCTTCCAGCATTTTTGCGCCCCCTCAGGGCTCCTTTAGGCGCCGCGACGCACGCGGCCCATAGTCATGTCAGCCATAGAAATTCGTAACGTCAAGAAGCGCTACAAGGACTTGCAGGCGCTCAAGGGCGTCAGCCTCACGGTGGAAGAAGGCGAGTTCTTCGGACTGCTCGGTCCGAACGGCGCGGGCAAGACGACGCTCATCAGCATCCTTGCCGGTCTCGCGCGCGCCGATGAAGGCAGCATCGCGGTGCGCGGGCATGACGTAGTCAGCGATTTCCGCGACGCGCGCCGCGCGCTCGGCGTCGTGCCGCAGGAACTCGTGTTCGATCCGTTCTTCACTGTGCGCGAAACGTTGCGGATCCAGTCCGGCTACTACGGTCTGCGCAACAACGACGCGTGGATCGACGAGATCATGGCCAATCTCGACCTTACCGATAAAGCCGATGCCAACATGCGCGCGCTGTCGGGCGGCATGAAGCGCCGCGTGCTGGTGGCGCAGGCGCTGGTGCACCGGCCGCCGGTGATCGTGCTGGACGAGCCGACCGCGGGCGTCGACGTCGAGCTGCGTCAAACCTTGTGGAAATTCATCTCGCGCCTGAATCGCGAGGGTCACACGATCGTGTTGACCACGCACTATCTGGAAGAAGCCGAATCGCTGTGCGACCGCATCGCGATGTTGCGGCGCGGTGAGGTTGTCGCGCTCGAGCGCACCAGCACGCTGCTGCAGCGCTTTGCCGGCATGCAGTTGTTCCTCCGCTTTACAGAAGGCGTGTTGCCGGCCGAGTTGCGTCCCCTCGAAGTGGAAAGCGGCACGGGTAGCGGCAATGGCCGTCAGCATCTGCTGCGTCTGGCGAGCTATGACGATGTCGAGCGGATTCTCGCGCAGTGCCGCGCAGCGGGCTGTACATTCGAAGAAATCGAGGTCCGCAAAGCTGACCTCGAAGATGTGTTCGTTCAGGTGATGAACGGTCCGGAAGTGATCGAGGGGCTTGCATGAGCGGCTTTCGCACGCTGTTTTACAAGGAAATCCTGCGTTTCTGGAAGGTCGCGTTCCAGACCGTGCTGGCGCCGGTTATCACTGCGCTGCTGTATCTGACGATTTTCGGCCACGCGTTGCGCGGTCACGTTCAGGTCTATCCGGGCGTCGAGTACACGAGCTTCCTGATCCCAGGCCTCGTGATGATGAGCGTGTTGCAGAACGCATTTGCGAATAGCTCGTCCTCGCTGATCCAGTCAAAGATCACCGGCAACCTGGTGTTCGTGCTGCTGCCGCCGCTCTCGCACTACGAGATGTTCGGCGCGTATGTGCTCGCCGCCGTGGCCCGGGGGCTGGCCGTCGGCTTCGGCGTGTTTATCGTGACGATCTGGTTCGTGCCGGTCAGCTTCAGCGCGCCGTTTTACATCATCGCGTTCGCGATTTTCGGCGCGGCGATCCTCGGTACGCTCGGTTTGATCGCCGGCATCTGGGCCGAAAAGTTCGACCAACTTGCCGCATTTCAAAACTTTCTGATTATGCCGCTCACGTTCCTCTCGGGCGTGTTCTACTCGACGCATACGCTGCCACCGGTGTGGCGCGAAGTGTCGCGGCTCAATCCCTTTTTCTACATGATCGACGGCTTTCGCTACGGTTTCTTCGGGATGTCGGATATCAATCCGCTCGTGAGCCTGGCGATCGTTGCCGGTTTCTTTGTGGTGCTGGCCGTGGTGGCGATGCGCATGCTCGCCTCCGGCTACAAACTGCGCCACTGATCAGGAGCTTCTCTCATGTTGCCGACTCCCGAACAGGTCAAGCAATACATCGCGGCTGGACTCGCTTGCCAGCATCTCGAAGTCGAGGGCGACGGTCAGCATTTCTTCGCGACCATCGTTTCGCCGAGCTTCGAAGGCAAGCGTCTGATTCAGCGCCATCAACTCGTGTACGCGGCGCTCGGCGACCGCATGCGCGAAGAAATCCACGCGCTCAGCATGAAGACGCTGACGCCCGCCGAATGGCAGAACGCGTAATCTGGAACTTTAGTGCGAATTACTCAAGAAGGGCGCGACGCGGGTAGCGGCGCGTCGAACACAGTCAAAGCGGGCCCGGCTGAAGTCCGGGTCAATCAGGAAGTGACAGGCATGGATAAACTCGTCATTGAAGGTGGCTACCCGCTGTCGGGTGAAGTCGTCGTCTCAGGTGCGAAGAACGCGGCGCTGCCGATCCTGTGCGCGGGTCTGCTCAGCGCGGAGTCGGTGCATCTGGACAACGTGCCCGACTTGCAGGACGTGCGCACGATGCTGAAGCTGCTCGGCCAGATGGGCGTGCGCATCGAGAGCGGTGAGGGGCGCGTGTCGCTGGATGCGTCGAAGGTCGATAACCTCGTCGCACCGTACGAAATGGTGAAAACCATGCGTGCGTCGATCCTCGTGCTCGGCCCGCTGGTCGCGCGCTTCGGTCACGCCAAGGTGTCGCTGCCGGGTGGCTGCGCCATCGGCGCGCGTCCGGTGGATCAGCACATCAAAGGTCTGCAGGCCATGGGCGCCGAGATCACGATCGAGCACGGCTTCATCGAAGCGCGTGCGAAGCGTCTGAAGGGCGCGCGGATCGTGACCGACATGATCACCGTGACTGGCACTGAAAACCTGCTGATGGCGGCGGTGCTGGCTGAGGGCGAGACGGTCATCGAGAATGCCGCGCGTGAGCCGGAAGTCGGCGACCTCGCGCATCTGCTGGTCTCGATGGGCGCAAAGATCGAAGGCATCGGCACGGATCGCCTGGTGATCCAGGGCGTCGACTCGCTGCATGGCGCAAAGCACACGGTGATTCCGGATCGTATCGAAGCCGGTACGTTTCTGTGCGCGGTCGCTGCTGCCGGCGGCGATGTCACATTGCGCCGCGTGCGTCCGCTGATCCTTGAAGCCGTCACCGAAAAGCTGCGTGAAGCCGGCGTCACGATCGAAGAAGGCGACGACTGGATGCGCGTGCGCATGGACAAGCGTCCGAGCGCGGTGAGCTTCCGCACGTCCGAATACCCGGCGTTCCCGACCGACATGCAGGCGCAGTTCATGGCGCTCAACACGATCGCGGACGGCACCTCGCAAGCTGTCGAGACGATCTTCGAGAACCGCTTCATGCACGTGCAGGAATTGAACCGCCTCGGCGCGAGCATCACGATCGACGGCAACACCGCGCTCGTGACCGGCGTCGAGAAGCTGTCCGGCGCGAAGGTGATGGCAACCGACCTGCGTGCTTCGGCGAGCCTCGTGATCGCCGCGCTGCGTGCCGAAGGCGAAACGCTGATCGACCGTATCTATCACCTGGATCGGGGTTACGACCGGATGGAAACCAAGCTCAACGCCATCGGCGCCAAGGTGCGCCGTATCTCGGGGAGCCAGGCATGAGTTCGATGCCGCAAACGTCGTCTTCGCCGGCCGCGGGCGCGCCGCTTACGCTGGCTTTGTCGAAAGGGCGTATCTTCGAAGAGACGCTGCCGCTGCTCGCCGCAGCCGGCATTGAAGTCGCCGAAGATCCGGAAACCTCGCGCAAGCTGATCCTGCCCACTACGGATGCGAACTTGCGCGTGATCATCGTGCGCGCCACCGACGTGCCGACCTACGTCGAATACGGCGCAGCCGACTTCGGCGTGGCCGGCAAAGACGTCTTGCTCGAACACGGTGGCAGCGGGCTGTATCAGCCGGTCGATCTGGACATTGCGCGCTGCCGCATGTCGGTCGCGGTGGCCGCCGGCTTCGACTACGCGAATGCGGTGCGTCAAGGGGCACGTCTGCGCGTGGCGACCAAGTATGTGGAAACGGCACGTGAGCATTTTGCCGCCAAGGGTGTGCACGTCGACCTGATCAAGCTGTACGGTTCGATGGAACTGGCGCCGCTGGTCGGCCTTGCTGACGCGATCGTCGACCTGGTCAGCTCGGGCAATACCTTGCGCGCCAACAATCTTGTCGAGGTGGAAGAGATCATGCAGATTTCGTCGCGCCTCGTTGTGAACCAGGCGGCGCTGAAACTCAAGCGCGCTGCGCTGCGGCCGATCCTCGACGCGTTTGAACGCGCGTCGAAGGCCGGTGCTGCGGCCTGAAAAGTTTGACCACGCTCGTTTGACCACGCTTTAGCGCGCCTTACCGAAACGGATACCCGTATGTCTATCAAGATTCGCAAACTCGATTCCAGTGCTCCCGACTTCCAGAAGTCGCTGCACGCGGTGCTCGCGTTCGAGGCGAGCGAAGACGAAGCAATCGAGCGCTCGGTCGCGCAGATTCTGAACGACGTGAAGGCACGCGGCGACGCTGCGGTGCTCGAGTACACGAACCGCTTCGACCGTGTCGAGGCGAAAAGCGTTGAGGCGCTCGAGTTGCCGATGTCCGAACTCGAAGCGGCGCTCGAAGGCCTCGAGCCTAAGCGCCGCGCGGCGCTCGAAGCGGCGGCGGCGCGCGTGCGCGGCTACCACGAGAAGCAGAAGATCGAGTGCGGCAGCCATAGCTGGCAGTACACGGAAGCGGACGGCACCGTCCTCGGCCAGAAGGTCACGCCGCTGGATCGCGCGGGTATCTATGTGCCGGGTGGCAAGGCGGCGTATCCGTCGTCGGTACTGATGAACGCGATTCCGGCCCGCGTGGCCGGCGTGCGCGAAATCGTCATGGTTGTGCCGACGCCGGATGGCGTGAAGAATCCGCTGGTGCTGGCGGCTGCCTTGCTGGGCGGCGTGGATCGGGTGTTCACGATCGGCGGTGCGCAAGCGGTGGGCGCCTTGGCGTACGGCACGGAAACGGTGCCCGCAGTCGACAAGATCTGCGGTCCGGGCAATGCGTATGTCGCGTCGGCCAAGCGCCGCGTGTTCGGCACGGTCGGGATCGACATGATCGCCGGGCCGTCGGAAATTCTCGTGTTGTGCGACGGCACGACGGACCCGCGCTGGATCGCGATGGACCTATTCTCGCAAGCCGAGCACGACGAGCTCGCACAATCCATCCTGCTGTGCCCGGACGATGCATTCATCGCCCGCGTGCGCGACGCGATCAACGAACTGCTGCCTACCATGCCGCGTCAGGACGTGATCCGCGCGTCGCTCGAAGGCCGTGGTGCGTTGATCAAGGTGCGCGATATGGCTGAAGCCTGCGCGATCGCCAACGACATCGCCCCGGAACACCTCGAAATCTCCGCGCTGGAGCCGCATCAGTGGGGCCAACTGATCCGCCATGCCGGTGCGATCTTCCTCGGCCGCTACACCAGCGAAAGCCTCGGCGACTACTGCGCGGGGCCGAATCACGTGCTGCCTACGTCGCGTACCGCACGGTTCTCGTCGCCGTTGGGTGTCTACGATTTCTTCAAGCGTTCGAGCGTGATCGAGGTCAGTGCGGAAGGCGCGCAAACGCTCGGCGAGATCGCCGCTGAACTCGCCTATGGCGAAGGTTTGCAGGCGCACGCTCGCAGCGCCGAATACCGGATGCGGCAGAACGGCTAAGCGCGGCTGAACGCGGGGAGCCTGAGCACGGAAGCGGGCATCGAGCCGATGCCCGCGAACGCTGCCGACGGATTTCGCGCGGTTTCCCGTTTAAATAACGACAATACAGACCAACCTGGGGCAGTCCGCAAGCCGCCGATATCCGGCCGGCGTCTCCCGTGCGGCCCGGTTCACTGACTTATGACGACACCTCAAGACATCATCCGCCGCGACGTGCTCGCGATGACGAGCTATCCGGTTCCGGACGCCACGGGCTATATCAAGCTCGATGCGATGGAAAATCCGTTTCCGCTGCCACCTGTACTCGCCGCCCATCTGGGCGAGCATCTGGCCGGCGTCGCGCTGAACCGTTACCCGGCGCCGCGCCCGGAGGCGCTGATCGAAAAGATCAAGCGCGTGATGAGCGTGCCCGCCGGTTGCGACGTGCTGCTCGGCAATGGCTCGGATGAAATCATCAGCATGGTGTCGGTGGCGTGCGCAAAGCCGGGCGCCAAGGTGCTCGCGCCGGTGCCGGGTTTCGTGATGTATCAGATGTCGGCGAAGCTGGCGAATCTGGAATTCATCGGCGTGCCGCTGAAGGCGGATTTCACGCTCGACACCGAAGCGATGCTGGCGGCGATCGCCGAGCATGAACCGGCGGTCGTCTATCTGGCCTATCCGAACAACCCGACCGGCACGCTGTACGACGACGCGGACATGGAGCGCATCATCGCCGCCGCGAACAAAAGCCTGGTGGTGATCGACGAGGCGTACCAGCCGTTTGCGCAGCAAAGCTGGCTGCCGCGTGCCGATGCGTTCGACAACGTCGTCGTGATGCGTACCGTGTCCAAGCTCGGTCTGGCAGGCATTCGCCTGGGTTATCTGGTCGGCAAGCCCGCCTGGCTAACCGAATTCGACAAGGTGCGCCCGCCGTACAACACCAATGTGCTGACGCAAGCCGCCGCCGATTTCCTGCTCGACCACGTCGACGTGCTCGACACACAGGCCGCGCAATTGCGGGAAGAACGCACAAAACTCGCGCACGCCGTGGCCCAATTGCCGGGTGCCGAAGTGTTCCCGAGCGCCGGCAACTTCCTGCTGGTGCGGGTGCCTGACGCATCCGTTATGTTCGAAACGCTGCTGGCCGCACGGGTTCTGATCAAAAACGTGAGTAAAATGCATCCATTGCTGGTCAATTGCGTGCGTTTGACCGTCGGTTCGCCCGAAGAAAACGCCCAGTTGATCGCCGGACTGAAACTCGTGCTGCACTGAACGGCATGCCGAATGGCCGCGTGAGCGCTTTTCCCTACTGAGGGAAGCGCGCGCGGCTCGCCGTTTTCCCAACCCACACACCTATCGCTTTCTAGCTAGATTCGAGGAATTACCATGCGCCTTGCGGAAGTCGTTCGCAACACCAGCGAAACGCAGATCCGTGTGAAGATCAATCTGGACGGCACGGGTCAGCAGAAGCTGGCCACCGGTGTGCCGTTTCTTGATCACATGCTCGACCAGATCGCACGGCATGGATTGTTCGATCTCGACATCGAAGCGCATGGTGACCTGCATATCGACGACCACCATACGGTCGAAGACGTCGGCATCACGCTCGGCCAGGCCGTCGCGAAGGCAATCGGCGATCGGAAGGGCATTTGCCGCTACGGTCATTCTTACGTGCCGCTGGACGAAGCGCTGTCGCGCGTCGTGATCGACTTTTCCGGCCGTCCGGGCCTCGAATTCCATGTGCCGTTCACGCGTGCGCGCATCGGCACGTTCGACGTCGATCTCTCCATCGAATTTTTCCGCGGATTCGTGAACCACGCCGGCGTCACGCTGCATATCGATAACCTGCGCGGTCTGAACGCCCATCATCAGATGGAAACGGTCTTCAAGGCCTTCGGGCGTGCGTTGCGTATGGCCGTCGAGATGGACGAACGCGCGGCGGGGCAGATTCCGTCGACCAAGGGCAGCCTTTAAGCGCCCATTTACGAGCCTCGAGACCAGGACCGGCTGCGCTTGCCCGCACCCGGTGTGCGATGGACATTCTGAAGTCGTTTATTTCGCTGCTGGCGCTGATCAACCCGGTCGGCGCCATTCCGTTCTTCATGAGCCTGACGGCGCATCAGAGCGACGTCGAGCGGCGCAGGACCATCCGTATCGCGGCGATTTCGGTGTTCTGCGTGATCGCGGTGACCACGCTGCTCGGCCAGCAGATCATCAGCTTCTTTGGCATTTCGGTCGGGTCGCTTGAAGTGGGCGGCGGGATCATCATGCTGCTGATGGCGATCAACATGCTGAACGCGCAGATCGGTAACAGCCGTTCCACGGCGGAAGAGCGCGATGAGGCCGAGCAGAAGGACAACATCGCGGTCGTGCCGCTGGCGATCCCGCTGCTAACCGGCCCGGGCGCGATCAGTACCACGATTATTTATGCGGCCGGCTCGGCGCATTGGTACGACCGGCTCAGCCTGATCGCGATCGGCGCCGTGTTGGCGGCGATCTGCTTTTTTTCGCTGCGCCTCGCTGAACCGATTGCCCGCTGGGTCGGTCGCACGGGTATCAACATCGGCACGCGGCTCATGGGGTTGATGTTATCGGCGCTGGCGGTGGAATTCATCGTCGATGGATTGAAGGCATTGCTGCCTAACTTGAAATGAAAACTTCGATAGCGATTGTGGATTACGGAATGGGCAACCTGCGCTCGGTTGCCCAGGCATTGCGCCACGCCGCGCCGGAAGCGGACGTGGCGATCGTCGATCAACCCGACGCGATCCGCTCGGCTGATCGCGTGGTGCTGCCCGGCCAGGGCGCCATGCCCGACTGCATGCGCAGTCTGGCCGAATCCGGCCTGCAGGAAGCGGTCATTGAAGCCTCGCGCAACAAGCCGTTGATGGGCGTGTGCGTCGGCGAGCAGATGCTGTTCGACTGGAGCGCCGAAGGCGATACGCCTGGCCTCGGCCTGTTGCCCGGTAAGGTGCTGCGCTTCGACCTTGAAGGTCAGGTGCAGGACGACGGCTCGCGCTTCAAGGTGCCGCAAATGGGCTGGAACCGCGTGCGCCAGGCGCAGCCGCATCCGTTGTGGGACGGCGTCGCCGATAACGCGTTCTTCTACTTCGTGCATAGCTATTACGTCGTGCCGGACAATGCCGCCCATACGTCGGGCGAAACGGTGTACGGTGTGCCCTTTACCTCGGCGGTGGCGCGGGATAACATCTTCGCGACCCAATTCCATCCGGAAAAGAGCGCCGAAGCGGGGCTGCGCGTGTATCGCAACTTCGTGCACTGGAACCCGTGAGCGCCTTTCTTCATCCTGTTGCCCTGCGCCGTTCCGCCACAAGCGGAGCGTTGGCCGTGCGCCACAACCGCAGCAAGACGATTTCGCTCCAAACCGACGCTCCGCAAGGGCGTCGAAAGAGTTGTACTAAACTAGCGAAACGGCGTTGTGGCGGGCTGGCTTCTCAGCCGCTGCCGCCGACCTTCAACCACCTCCCAGACAACACCCGATTGCTATGCTGCTGATTCCCGCCATCGACCTGAAAGATGGTCACTGTGTACGCCTCAAACAGGGCGATATGGACCAGGCGACGATATTTTCCGAGGAACCGGCGGCGATGGCCCGGCATTGGGTCGATCGCGGCGCCCGCCGTCTGCACCTCGTCGACCTGAATGGCGCGTTCGCCGGCAAGCCGAGAAACGAAGACGCGATTCGCGCGATCATCGAGGAAGTAGGGGGCGAGATCCCCGTCCAGCTGGGCGGCGGCATTCGCGACCTGAACACGATCGAGCGCTATCTGGACGACGGTTTGTCGTACGTCATCATCGGCACGGCCGCGGTGAAGAATCCGGGCTTCCTGCAAGATGCGTGTACGGCTTTCGGCGGTCATATCATCGTCGGTCTGGATGCGAAAGACGGCAAGGTTGCTACCGACGGCTGGAGCAAGCTGACCGGGCATGAAGTGGCGGATCTGGCGCGCAAGTTCGAGGACTACGGCTGCGAGTCGATCATCTACACGGACATCGGCCGCGACGGCATGCTGCAGGGCATCAACATCGAAGCGACGGTGCGTCTCGCGCGCGCGGTGAAGATTCCGGTGATCGCGAGCGGCGGTTTGTCGAACCTTACGGACATCGAATCGCTGTGCGAAGTCGAGGACGAAGGCATCGAAGGCGTGATCTGCGGCCGGGCAATCTACTCGGGCGATCTGGACTTCACGGCGGCCCAGACCCTCGCGGACCGGCTGCGCGAATCGGACGACGCGTAAGTTTCACCGCTTGAAGCGTCGCGGTCGACCCGGAATCGACGCAGCAGTGGACTTAAAAGCGGACGCAACGGCGCGTCCCTGAAGCGCGTCAAGCCGCAGGTGTTTCTGTTCGACATCCTCGCGGCCTGACGCGGCGAGCCGCGCCGGCACAGTGCCGCTCGTGAAGATTCAGGCGAGCGGCCTCATCAGCGGTATTGGCAGAATTGCAAGATCATGGCTCTAGCTAAACGCATCATCCCCTGTCTCGACGTCACGGCTGGACGCGTGGTCAAGGGCGTCAACTTCGTCGAACTGCGCGATGCGGGCGACCCGGTCGAAATTGCCCGTCGCTACGACGAGCAGGGCGCCGACGAACTGACCTTCCTCGACATCACCGCCACGTCCGACCAGCGCGACCTGATCCTGCCGATCATCGAAGCGGTCGCCTCCCAGGTGTTTATTCCGCTGACGGTCGGCGGCGGCGTGCGCGCGGTCGAAGACGTGCGGCGCCTGCTGAACGCGGGCGCGGACAAGATCAGCATGAACTCGTCGGCGGTCGCGAATCCCCAACTCGTGCGCGACGCAACGGACAAGTACGGTTCGCAATGCATCGTCGTCGCCATCGACGCCAAGCGCGTCTCCGCGGACGGTGAACCGCCGCGCTGGGAAGTCTTCACGCATGGGGGCCGCAAGGCCACCGGCCTCGAAGCCGTCGAATGGGCGCGCAAGATGGCCGAACTGGGCGCGGGTGAAATCCTGCTGACCAGCATGGACCGTGACGGCACCAAGAGTGGCTTCGATATCGCGCTCACGCGGGCGGTGTCCGATGCGGTGTCGATTCCGGTCATTGCCTCGGGCGGCGTCGGCTCGCTGCAGCATCTGGCCGACGGCATCAAGAACGGCCACGCGGACGCGGTATTGGCCGCCAGCATCTTCCACTACGGCGAACATACCGTGGGCGAGGCCAAGCGCTTCATGGCCGATCAAGGTATTTCGGTGAGGTTGTGACGTGGTGAATCCCTCGGCAGCAGAGTGGCTCGACAAGGTCAGGTGGGACGCGAACGGCCTCGTGCCGGTGATCGCGCAGGAAGCGTCGACCAACGACGTGCTGATGTTCGCGTGGATGAACCGCGACGCATTGGCGAAAACCATTGAAACCGGCCGCGCGGTGTATTTCTCGCGCTCGCGCCAGCGCTTGTGGTTCAAGGGCGAAGAGTCCGGCCACGTGCAGCATGTACATGAAGTGCGGCTCGATTGCGACGAAGACGTCGTGCTGCTGAAGGTCGAGCAGGTGTCGGGCATCGCGTGCCACACCGGCCGCCACTCGTGCTTTTTCCAGAAATTCGAAGGCACGGTTGACGATGGCGGCTGGGTCGCCGTCGATCCCGTGTTGAAAGACCCCGAACACATCTACAAATGACGCAATCCACGCACTCCACGGAACCCGCTTCGTCCACTAAGGACACGCTGCTGCGCCTCGCGGCCATCATCGACGGCCGCAAGGGCGGCGATCCGGACGTCTCGTATGTGTCGCGCCTGTTCCACAAAGGCGATGACGCGATTCTCAAGAAGATCGGCGAAGAAGCCACCGAAGTCGTGCTGGCCGCCAAAGACGCGCGTCACGGCGGCGCGCCGAAGGCACTGGTCGGCGAAGTGGCGGACCTGTGGTTTCACTGCCTCGTGATGCTGTCGCATTTCGACCTGAGCCCGGCCGACGTGCTCGCCGAACTTGAGCGCCGTGAAGGCTTGTCGGGCATCGAGGAAAAGGCGCTGCGCAAGAGCCGCGAGCGCGAGGAAAACGGCGACTGATTGTCGCCGCTTTGTCGCCCGTGTCTTGAAGTGGCGAACGTCGGCACCGACATTGCACTGAACGCGTAGGATCGCATCCTCGGGAGGACGCAAGCATGGAACAGTCGCAAGGAAATTATCCGCCGCCGGTCTACCGCAACGCGATCGAGCCCGAGCGCGAACGCAGTCTGCGCACGCTCACGCATGTGCTGTACGCACTGTATGCGGTTCATTGGCTGACGGGCGGCCTGACGATTCTGATCGCGATCATCATCAACTACGTGAAACGGCCCGATGTGGTGGGCACGCCTTACGAAGCGCATTTCGAGTGGCAGATCCGCTCGTTCTGGATGGCCTTGGCAGGTTATGCGATTGGTGCCGTCCTGCTGTTCGTGGTGATCGGTATTCCGGTTCTGTGGGCCGTCAGTATCTGGATGTTGTACCGTATTATCAAAGGCTGGCTGTATCTGTACGATAACAAGCCGCTTGCGAATCCGCGTGCCTGGTTTTGAGTTGAGTCCGGTTGCGGCCGGGCGGAACATGAACGGTGCTGCATCACGCCGCGCGCGCTAGCCATACTGTGTCAGGAATACGATGAGTCACAACCCAAACTGTCTTTTCTGCAAGATCGCCGCCGGCGAGATTCCGTCGACCAAGATCCATGAAGACGAAGAGTTTGTTGCCTTCCGCGACATCCGTCCGGCAGCTGAAACGCATGTGCTGGTGATTCCCCGCAAACACGTTGCCACGCTGTCGAATTGCACCGAAAGCGATGCACCTCTGCTTGGTAGAATGCTTGTTCTGGTGGCGCGTCTGGCCGACCAGCTGGGCGTGGCGTACAGCGGTGGCGAAACCGGTTTTCGCACGGTAATCAATACCGGACCGGGCGGCGGGCAAGAGGTGTATCACCTGCACGCGCACATCCTTGCAGGGCCGCGTCCGTGGCACCGAATGGGCTGACAAATAACGGCGGGCCGCGAGGTGCGCGGCGAGTTTGGGCCGTCGACCCTAGCGCGGCCATTGTTTTTGCTGCACTGTAACGACGCCGACGTGATCGTCAGGTCACAATGACACACCGGTCGCGGGTTGAATCGGAACAGTCTGCAGTAATGTATAGATGAAGCGTACGCGCTTCGAGTCACGCCGCAAGGCGGACGAATTTTGCCGCATCGCGGTGCGGTGTCGGGGTTAAGGAGAGTAGTCATGGGTTCGTTGAGCATTTGGCATTGGCTGATCGTGTTGCTGATCGTAGCGCTCGTATTCGGCACGAAGAAGCTGCGCAATATCGGCACCGATCTGGGTGGCGCGGTGAAGGGTTTCAAGGAAGGCATGAAGGAAGCCGAAACGCCCGCAGGTGACGCGCAGCAGCAGCGCGAACTGCCGCGTAACGGCACCGTGGATGTGGATGCGAAGGAAAAGACGCCGCGTTCCGGCGATTACCGCTAAGCCGCGGCCCAACCGCGTTACTGACGGACACTTCACTTCATGCTGGACCTCGGTCTAACCAAGATGGCGCTGATCGGCGTCGTCGCGCTAGTCGTACTCGGGCCTGAGCGCCTGCCTCGCGTCGCCCGCACGGCCGGCGCGCTGTTCGGCCGCGCGCAGCGGTATATCAACGACGTGAAGGCCGAAGTCACCCGCGAAATCGAACTCGACGAATTGCGCCGCATGAAAACCGAGTTCGAAGCGGCGGCGAGCAACGTCGAAACCAGCGTTCAGGACAATCTGCGCAAGCATGAATCCGAACTGAACGATGCGTGGAATAGCGGCACGTCGGTGTCGCCGAGCATTGCCGGCGGCGGCGCGCTTGAAGATGTCAGCAATTCGCCATGGCAGACCAGCACGCCACCGTCAGGCCCCAAACGCAAGAACTGGCGCGTCAAGCAGACGGCCATGCCCACCTGGTACAAGCGGGCCACCACGCGCCGCACGCGCGTGCAATCAGGTGCGGCACGCGTGGCGCGGCATACGCCGGCCAGCATGCGTCGTCAGACGCGGTTCTTCTGATGATCAGAACGACAATCTCTAACCGAGGGCCGGTGTGAGCGACCCCCAGCAAACCCAAGACGAAGGCACTGAAGAGACCTTCATTTCCCACCTCGTTGAATTGCGCGACCGTATCATCCGCGCCGGCCTTGCCGTCATCGTGGTGTTTGTCGGGCTCGTGTATTGGGCGCCGGACATCTTCCGGCTGCTGGCGCGGCCCTTGATGCAGAATCTGCCGAAGGACGGCAAGATGATCGTCACCGACGTCACCGGCTCGTTCTTCGTGCCGATGAAGGTGACCATGATGGTCGCCTTCGTGATCGCGCTGCCGGTCGTGCTGTACCAGATCTGGGCGTTCGTCGCGCCGGGTCTGTACCAGCATGAGAAGAAGCTGGTCGGGCCGCTGGTGGGTAGCAGCTACACGCTGTTCCTGTGCGGTATGGCGTTCGCGTACTTCGTGGTGTTTCCGACCATCTTCCGCGTGATGGCGCACTACAACGCGCCGCTTGGCGCGGAGATGAACACCGATATCGACAACTACCTGAGCTTCGTGCTGACCATGTTCCTCGCGTTCGGGGTGACGTTCGAAGTGCCGATTGTCGTGGTGCTGCTGGTCCGCATGAACGTGCTGACCATCAAGAAGCTCAAGGAAATCCGTCCGTATGTGGTCGTGGGCGCGTTCGTGATTTCAGCGGTGGTGACGCCGCCGGACGTGTTCTCGCAGCTGATTCTGGCGATTCCGCTGATCGTGCTGTATGAGGCGGGGATCATTGCGGCGCGGTTGATTGTCGGCAAGCAGAGACCCGTGGTTGCCGACGACAGTCCGCCGAATTGAACGTAACGCACTTCAAGCGCTAGATCAGTGCTGGCTTGGTGAGCCACAAAGGCCAGCAAAACAAAAAGGGCAGTCCATGACGGACTGCCCTTTTTGTTTTGCTGTGGCGCTGCTGTTTGGCTCTCAGTGTCAGCCGGCAGCGCTGGTCAACGGCACCGCCGCGTGCTCGGCTGAGGTCGGTGCCCCCGTTGTGCTGCTTGCGGCTGTGCCCTGTTCTTCAACTGCCGACGCGATGCCGGCTGTCGCTGCGCATTAGCCGCCGTGCAATCAACCGCCGTCATCGTCCTGGTCGCCGCCGCCATTCTCTTCGGCCGGCTGCTTCGGCGGAGGCGGGCGCTTACCGATGGTCACGTCCAGATCCATCTCGCGGCTCTTGCGCACCAGGTGGACCTTCGCATCCGTGCCCGGCTTGATCTGTGCGATGACATTCAACAGGCGCGTGGTGTCGGTGATCTCCTGGCCATTCACGCTCACCAGGATGTCACCCGGCTTGATGCCCGCCCGGTCGGCCGGACCGTTCTTCAGCACACCCGCGACGATCGCGCCCGACTTCTGTTCGAGCCCGAACGATTCGGCGATTTCCGGCGTCACGTCCTGCGGCTCCACGCCGATCCAGCCCCGCGTGACCGAGCCGGTCGTAATGATGCTCTCCAGCACGCTGCGCGCGGTCGACACAGGAATGGCAAAGCCGATGCCGAGCGAGCCGCCCGAGCGCGAATAGATTGCGGTATTAATGCCGAGCAGGTTGCCGTTCACGTCGACCAGTGCGCCACCCGAGTTACCCGGGTTGATGGCCGCGTCGGTCTGAATGAAGTTTTCGAAGGTGTTGATGCCGAGGTGATTGCGCCCGAGCGCGCTGACAATGCCCATGGTCACCGTCTGGCCGACGCCGAACGGATTGCCGATCGCCAGCACCACGTCGCCCACGCGCGTCTGGTCCATGCGGCCGAGCGTGATGGTCGGCAGGTTGGTCATGTTGACCTTCAGCACGGCCAGATCGGTCTCAGGATCGACGCCGATCACCTTCGCATTGGTGGTGCGGCCGTCGGCCAGCGCGATTTCGATCTGATCGGCGCCGTCCACGACGTGCTGGTTCGTTAGAATGTAACCTTCCGAACTCACTATCACCCCTGAGCCGAGATTCGACGCGGGTTGCTGCTCCTGCTGCTTGCCTTTGTTCTTGTCGCCGAAGAAGTAGCGGAACAAAGGATCTTTCGCGCGCGGATCGGGCGGCAGTGAGCCATCCTTGCTGGAGAACACATTGACGACCGCGGGCATGGCTTTTTGCGCGGCGTCTGCATAGGACGCCTGTGCCGGGCCGGTGCCGATGCCTGGCGCCACTTCCCGAAGGGCGACGATCGGTTCGGCGAGTTGCTTGCCGAATTGCCCTTGACGCTGGAGCCACTGCGGTTTGAGGGTCGCAATGATGAACATCAGCGCCAACAGCACGGTCACCGCTTGGGCAAAGAACAGCCAAAAGCGTCTAAGCATCTGAAGACTAGAGGTTTATATGGATCGGATCGAACTTGAATTGTACTTGAACAATCTTCTTGAAACCGCGCGCTTCAAGGACTATTGCCCCAATGGATTGCAGGTGGAAGGGCGCCGCCGCGTCAATAAACTCGCGACCGGCGTGACCGCTTCGGTGGCCTTCCTCGAGGCCGCGCTCGACTGGGGCGCGGACGCGGTGCTGGTCCATCACGGCTACTTCTGGCGCAACGAAGCGCCGCAGATCACCGGGCGCAAACACGCGCGGCTGAAGCTGCTGATCGCCAACGACCTGAATCTGTTCGCCTATCACCTGCCACTCGACGACCATCCCGAGTTCGGCAACAACGCGCAGATCGGCGCGAAGATGGGCTGGATCAGCGACGCGCGGTTCGGCGAGAACGATCTCGGCTGGCTCGCCACGTTTCCGATGCCGATCACGCTCGCGCACTTCACGGCGCAAGTCGAGCAGACGCTCGGCCGCACGCCGCTCGTGTTCGGCGACCCGGATCGCGAACTGCGCCGCGTGGGCTGGTGCACGGGCGCCGCGCAGGGCATGTTCGAGGCCGCGATCAATGCCGGCGCTGACGTCTACCTGACCGGCGAAGTGTCGGAGTCGGTGATGCACACATCGGCGGAAAGCGGCGTCGCATTCCTTGCCGCCGGCCATCACGCCACCGAGCGCTTCGGCGTGCAGGCGGTGGGCAAGCATCTGTCCGAGCACTTCGATATCGAACACCTGTTTATCGATATCCCCAATCCCGTTTGAATTGAAAATGGGCATTAGATAAGAAAAAGGTGCGAATAACGCAGAGGGCGCTTAAAAGGAGGTACAAAAAAGTTTGCGATCCGTACGGAGAAACCCTGATTTATCAAAGGCTTCGCACGGTTTTTGGCAATGGGGCCTTGTAAATGCCGACTCCATTCGCGCAAACTAGCGGCGGTAGAAGAGACGTGAAGGAAAAATCCAACTCAGAAGTGGGGCGTGTGATGCGAGACAAGGAAGATGAACGCGTCGACGGCAGCCGCCGTACCTGGCTGATAGCGACGACCGTAGCAGGTGGCATAGGAGGCGTTGCCACTGTCGTACCCTTTGTTAGTTCGTTTGCACCATCTGAAAAGGCCAAGGCAGCAGGTGCCCCGGTCGAAGTCGATATTAGTGATCTCAAGCCCGGCGACATGAAGACCGTCGCTTGGCGCGGTAAGCCGGTGTGGATCATCAACCGCACCGACAGAATGCTCGCCGATGTCCAGAAAGCCGATAACGAAGTAGCGGACCCCCACACCACGAATCCTTTTTCGATGCCGTTGCCGGAGTATTGCAACAACGAATACCGTTCACGCACCGACCACAAGAACCTTTTCGTCGCCGTCGCCGTGTGCACCCATCTGGGCTGTACGCCGACGCCGCGCTTCCAGGAGGGGCCGCAGCCCAATCTTCCAGACGACTGGCCAGGCGGCTTCCTGTGCCCTTGCCACGGGTCGACCTATGACATGGCCGGCCGCGTCTTCAAGAACAAACCTGCGCCGCAGAATCTCGACATCCCGCCTTATATGTTCACGTCGGCCACCAGCCTCGTGATCGGCAAGGACGAGAAAGGAGAAGCGTAATGGCGATCGACCACGAAGTAGAGACGACCGGGCTGGTTGGCTGGATCGACCGGCGCTTCCCCATGACGTCCACTTGGAAGAAGCACGTTTCCGAGTACTACGCGCCGAAGAACTTCAACTTCTGGTACTTCTTCGGTTCGCTCGCGCTGCTGGTGCTGGTCAATCAGATCGTCACCGGCATTTTCCTCACGATGAACTACAAGCCCGACTCGACGCTCGCGTTCGCGTCGGTCGAGTACATCATGCGCGAGGTGCCGTGGGGCTGGCTGATCCGGTATATGCACTCCACCGGCGCGTCGATGTTCTTCGTCGTCGTGTATCTGCATATGTTCCGCGGGCTGATGTACGGCTCGTACCGCAAGCCGCGCGAACTGGTGTGGGTGTTCGGCTGCGCGATCTTTCTGTGCCTGATGGCCGAGGCGTTCTTCGGCTACCTGCTGCCGTGGGGCCAGATGTCGTTCTGGGGCGCGCAGGTGATCGTGAACCTGTTCTCGGCGATTCCGTTCATCGGGCCGGATCTGTCGCTGTGGATCCGCGGCGACTACGTCGTGTCGGACGTGACACTGAACCGCTTCTTCGCATTTCACGTGATCGCGATTCCGTTGGTGCTAATCGGCCTCGTAGTCGCTCACCTGGTGGCGCTGCATGAAGTGGGGTCGAACAACCCCGACGGCATTGAGATCAAGGCGAAGAAGGGCCCGGACGGTATCCCGCTCGACGGTATTCCGTTTCACCCGTACTACTCGGTGCACGACTTCATGGGCGTGTCGGTGTTCCTGATCATTTTCGCGGCGATCATTTTCTTCGCGCCGGAGATGGGCGGGTATTTCCTCGAAGCGAATAACTTCATTCCCGCCAATCCGCTGCAAACGCCGCAGGAAATTGCGCCGGTGTGGTATTTCACCGCCTTCTATGCGATGTTGCGGGCCACCACCGATCCGTTCAAGATCGTCCTGATGATTATCGTCGCGCTGCTTGGTCTCTATTCACTGGTGCGCGCGCGCGGCAAGTGGAAGCTTGGCTTGCCTGTGCTCGCAGTGCTGGTGGTGCTGGCCATGGCGTTCACCGAATCGAAGTTCTGGGGTGTGGTGGTGATGGGCGGCGCGGTGATCTCGCTGTTCTTCCTGCCGTGGCTCGACCGCTCGCCGGTGAAGTCGATCCGTTACCGGCCGTTTTTTCACAAGGTGTTCTACGGGATCTTCGTACTCGCATTCCTGACGTTGGGCTTCCTCGGCACCAAACCGCCGTCGCCCGCCTCGACGTTGATTGCCCAGATTTGTGCGCTGATCTACTTCGCGTTTTTCCTCGGCATGCCCGTCTGGACGCGGCTTGGCACGTTCAAGCAGCCGCCCGAGCGGGTGCGGTTCAAGCCCCACTAATCGCGAGCCAGGAGAACACGACAATGAAAAAACTGCTTTCGACGTGCGCGCTGATCGGCGCGACACTGCTCGCGGTGCTGGCCGGCCCGGCGCACGCGGACGAGAATTTCCCTCTCGACCGCGCGCCCGATAACGCGGAGAATTTCGCTTCGTTGCAGCACGGCGCGCAATTGTTTGTAAACTATTGCCTGAATTGCCACAGCGCGAATCTGATGCGCTACAGCCGGCTGACCGACCTCGGCATTGCGCCGAGCGAAATTCAGTCGAACCTGCTTTTCGCCACAGATAAAATCGGCAACACCATGACCGTGGCGATGCGCCCGGACGACGCGAAAGCGTGGTTCGGCGCGAGTCCGCCGGACTTGTCGGTGGAAGCGCGGGCGCGTGGCAAGGACTGGCTGTACACGTATCTGCGCAGTTTCTATCGCGACAATACGCGGCCGACCGGCTGGAACAATCTGGTGTATGAAAACGTGAGCATGCCTCACGTGCTGTGGCAGCTTCAGGGGCAACGTACCGCGAAGTTCGGTGACGAAGTCGATGAAAAAACAGGCGAAACGGTACACAAATTTGTCGGCTTCCAACAGGTCACGCCGGGGACGATGTCGCCGGTAGATTATGATTCTGCTGTGGCCGACCTCGTGTCGTACCTGTCATGGATGTCCGAACCAACGCAGAAAACCCGCAAACAGCTTGGCGTGTGGGTGCTGTTGTTCCTCGGGGTCCTGAGCTTTTTCGCCTGGCGACTGAACGCCGCGTACTGGAAAGATATCAAATAATCACGCCGTCATCCGGCGTGGGGCCGGCGCCAGGAAAAACCTGTTGAACGGTTTTTCCGCGCGCTGGCCTTTCAGCTTTTTGAGGAAACGTAAATATGATGGTTCTGTATTCCGGCACAACTTGCCCGTTCTCCCAGCGCTGCCGGCTGGTGTTGTTCGAAAAGGGCATGGACTTCGAGATCCGCGACGTCGACCTGTTTAACAAGCCGGAAGACATCGCTGTGATGAATCCGTATGGTCAGGTGCCGATTCTCGTCGAACGGGACCTGATTCTGTACGAATCGAACATCATCAACGAGTACATCGACGAGCGCTTCCCGCACCCGCAACTGATGCCGGCCGATCCGGTTCAGCGCGCCCGCGCCCGCCTGTTCCTGCTCAACTTCGAAAAGGAACTGTTCGTCCACGTCGGCACGCTCGAGAACGAAAAGGGCAAAGCCGCTGAGAAGAATCACGAGAAGGCACGTCTCGCGATCCGCGATCGCCTGACGCAGCTTGCACCGATCTTCCTGAAGAACAAGTACATGCTCGGCGAAGAGTTCTCGATGCTCGACGTCGCGATCGCGCCGTTGCTGTGGCGTCTGGACCACTACGGCATCGAGCTGTCGAAGAACGCTGCACCGCTGATGAAGTACGCCGAGCGCATTTTCAGCCGCCCGGCTTATATCGAAGCGCTGACGCCTTCGGAAAAGGTGATGCGTCGTTGAGTTTGGCTTTGGGGTGAGGGCGCCGCGTCTCGATTGCTTTCCGTGTGCGCCCAAACCCGGTAAGAGGACTGTTGATGCAAGAGATTTCAACCAAGCCGTATCTGCTGCGCGCGCTGTACGAATGGTGCACGGATAACGGCTACACGCCGCATATTGCGGTCCGGGTCGACAATCAGACGCGCGTGCCGCGGCAGTTCGTGCGCGATAACGAGATCGTGTTGAACATCAGCTTCGAGGCGACTAGCCAGTTGCAGATGGGCAATGAATGGATCGAGTTCAGCGCGCGCTTCTCCGGCAAGTCGCACAAGATCGAAGTGCCGATCGCCAATATTCTCGCGATCTACGCCCGCGAAAACGGGCAGGGCATGGCGTTCCCGGTCGAGTCGGCAGGCGGCGAAGCGCAGGATTCGGGCGCCGATGCGGAAGTGGCAGACGAAACCGTGCCGCCGGCCGCGCCGCGCGCGGTCGAAGCGTCGCCAGCGGCCGATGCCGCTGCCGCCAAAGCGGACAGCGCGACGGATGGCCCGCAGCCTGACGATGATGGATCGAAAGGTGGCGGAAGGGCTCGCCTCAAGATCGTAAAATGAAGTAGAATCACGGCCTCATGCCGGCTTAGCTCATCAGGTAGAGCGCTTGACTTGTAATCATGAGGTGGCGGGTTCGAGTCCTGCAGCCGGCACCAGTTGTACGGAAACGGGTTTCTGAAGAATTTCAGAAGCCCGTTTTTTTTATGCCTGGAGGGGATCAGGCTGTGCGGATATCTCCCGTCGCCAGTGCGTCGCCGCGGGCAGTTGGAATCCCGCCTGAACCTTGCTGGGCGTGCGTTTGGCGGCCGCTGCCTCAATCTCAGGAGACGCGAAATCTCGTCGATTCCGCGTGTTGAGTGAGGCGAAGAACGGCGCATTTTTGCCAGATCTCATTCACCTTGTCGATTGTGGACATTTAAGTCTACGCGATCTCACTAATTGCCGGCAGACCACGGCAAAAGGCAGTGGCATCGGCCAGGTCCCGGTGGCCGTCCACAGATACCGTCCCGCGAACCGGACCGGGAGAGGTACTATTCGGGCGTCAGTCGGCATCGCAAGAAAATCACTCCGGCGGGCAACGCCCCCCGAGACGCGACGTTTCACCGCGTCACTCCCGCAACACAGACCCCACCTTCATCATGACCAGCCCCGCAACCATCACCTGGCGCGAAGCCGACGGCCCCCGCTCCGCGCGTTGGCGCTCCGAAGCCGCGGTGCCGCCGCCCAAGCGCGTCGTCGTCGCGGACGACCGCACTACCGCCGACTCGGCCTATCGCCTCGCCTGCGAAGGGACGGCGCTACTGTGGAACGGCGATTTTCAGAACGCCCGCCAACTGCTGCAGGCGGTCACGCGCCGGTTGGAGCGCAAGCCGCGCAAGCAGGGCGAAACGCCGATCGACGCGTTCAACCTGCACCGTCAGGCACAGTCGCAACGCGGCCGCACGCTCGGCATGATTCTGATTCCGCTCGACGCCGCTTACGGCATCCCGCTTCGCCGCGCGCCTGAAGTGCAGCAGGCCTGCATCGAAACCTACGGGCCGTCTACCGACGAACCCTCGGTCGTGTCGCTGCGCGAATTGCTCGGTCTGATCGGCGCGCACGAATGGCGCAAGAAGGGTGTGGAAATTCCCGCGCTGGCTGAGCGCATCCACCCGCACTACGGCGTGTTCTCGCCGGTGCGCGGTGAATATGTGGATCTGGTCGCGCGCACGCCTTTGCCGTCTTTGAACAAGGCGTTCGATATCGGCACCGGCACGGGCGTGCTGGCCGCGCTGCTCGCCAAACGCGGCGTGAAGAAAATCGTCGCGACCGACCAGGACCCGCGAGCGCTTGCCTGTGCGCGGGAAAACCTCACGCGTCTTGGCTACGATCAGCAAGTCGAGATCGCGCAGGCCGATCTGTTTCCGGAAGGCCGCGCGCCGCTGGTGGTCTGCAATCCGCCGTGGGTGCCGGCACGACCCGCATCGCCGATTGAATACGCAATCTATGATCCGGAAAGCCGCATGCTGCTCGGTTTTCTGAACGGCCTGGCGGAACATGTGTCGCCGGGCGGGGAAGGCTGGCTGATCATGTCGGATTTCGCCGAGCATCTCGGTTTGCGTACGCGCGAGTGGCTGCTTGCCGCCATTGAAAAGGCGGGGCTGACGGTGGTTGGTCGCGAGGATATTCGTCCGCGGCACCCCAAGTCGACCGACGAAACCGATGCGCTGCACACGGCGCGCATGGCTGAAGTGACGTCGCTCTGGCGCCTGAAGCCGCGCTGAATGTGTGCATTGAGGCGCCGCTGGCGAGCGGCGTGTCAGACCGGCACGCCGCGTGCCGCGAGATACGCTAATGCGCCGCGTCCTGCTGCCAGCCCGCTGGCGAAGCAGGCGGTGAGCAGATAACCGCCCGTCGGCGCTTCCCAGTCCAGCATTTCGCCCGCGCAGAACGCGCCGGGCAGACGTTCGATCATCAAATGCTGATCGAGCGCTTCGAAGGGGATGCCGCCCGCGGTGCTGATCGCTTCCGCGATAGGCCGGGCGCGCGTGAGCCGTACCGGCAGCGCCTTGATTGCGTGCGCAAGACCATTCGTATCGGCGAAGGCTTCCTTCGACAGAACCTCATGCAGCAAGGCCAGTTTTACGCCACTTATACCGATTCTGCCGTGCAGGTGAGTCGACATCGAGCGCGAGCCGCGCGGTCGCGTGACCTCGGCCACGACACGCTCCAACGTCAAACCTGGCGCCAGGTCCAAGGCGATCGTGACGTCGCCGTCGGCCAGAATTCGCTCCCGGATCGCTGCTGACAGCGCGTAAATCAGGCTCCCTTCGAGGCCCGTTTCGGTCAGAAGTATTTCACCTTGTCGATTGTGGACTTTATTGTCTACATCGGTGAGCGTGATGGCCACCGATTTCACCGGCTGGCCGGCGAAACGCTCGCTCAGATAGGGACTCCAGTCCGCATCGAAGCCGCAGTTCGCAGGTCGCAACGGCGTCACCGGCACTTCGCGTGCGTTCAGCAGCGGCACCCAGGCAGCGTCGGATCCGAGCCGCGGCCAGCTGGCGCCGCCGAGTGCGAACACCACGGCGTCGCAGGCCACGCGTTGCTCGCCGTCGGGTGTGTCGAAGCGCAACGTGTGCGCGGCGGTGTTGCTGTCATCATTGTCCCAACCCGTCCACTTGTGGCGCATGTGAAAGCGCACGCCGGTGTCTCTCAACCGATGCAACCACGCACGCAGCATCGGCGCCGCTTTCATATCGGCCGGGAAAACCCGCCCAGAACTGCCGACGAAGGTTTCGACGCCGAGCGCATGCAACCAGGCGCGCAAGGCGTCGGGACCGAACATATCGAGGAGCGGCGCGATCTGATCGCGGCGCGCGCCGTATCGGCCAAGAAACGGCTCGAGCGGTTCCGAATGCGTGATGTTCATGCCGCCTTTGCCCGCCATCAGGAATTTGCGGCCAACGGACGGCATCGCGTCGTAGACGTCGATCTGTACGCCGTGCTGGGCGAGCGCCTCGGCGGCCATCAAGCCGGCGGGGCCGCCGCCGATTACGGCGACGCGGGCGGAATCGAAGGAGGATGACATGCGGTCCTGCGGATGAGCGGAGGGACGGCGCGTTGGCTCGATCTGACAATCGGGTGGCGCGAAGGGCGCTATTTTCACACCGCGGGCAGCGCAGGGCAAACCGGCGGTTGCATGCCGGATCAGCAGGCCGAAAAACGCTGGGTTCGGGCGCTTTCGACTCCGCTGAGTTTGCGCTCCCGACTTTGCAATCCCCACGCGCGAACTATACTTTTCAAACGCCTTCCATCGGAAGCAGTGCGCGTCTTCCCCGTGTCAGACTAACCCACCGCTCTCATTCCGCCCGACGTGGCTCATGCTGCCGCGTCGCGGCTGGCGACGTGGTCTGCGCACCTGCTGTTTGTCTGGATGTGTCGACGTTTGATCAAGGAGATTGCCATGACTCGCAAATACATCGACTGTCGCGAGTTCCCGAGCGAAATGAATTGCACCGTTGCCCTATCCGCCGACAGCGAGAGTGAATTGCTCGACGCGGCCGTGCAGCATGCCGTCACGGTACACAAACATGCGGACTCGCCGGAACTGCGCTCGCAACTCAAGACGCTGTTTCATGAGGGCACGCCGCCAGTCGAGGCACCGCGCGCGTGATTCGTCGTCCTTTCCCCTGAGGACGGAAGCCGGTTGATCGGTTCGAGCGGCGGCGAGCCGCTCGAACGGGTCGCGGCGTTGCCTGGGTGTCCTAGCCAGGGTAAGCCTCATCCACCTTCAGGCCGGCCAGCTTGAAAATGACGCGCAGCGTTTGCGGTTTGATGTCGCGACGCGAAGCGAGCGTCGTCATGACGAAGTCGAGCACTTTCGCGTACTTGAGCATCGTCAGGCACGTCTCCATGTCGACGCTGCCATCGCGCATCACCTCGGCTAGCCGCAGCATTTCGGTGGAAATGTCGCGTGCCATCTCCAGTTCGAGCTGCTGCTTTTCCGACCACGCAGGGGCGGCGGTGAGCTTTGCCAGCATTTCCTGAAATTTCTGTTCGACGTTTCCGTTGGGTACCGTGTCCATTGCCGCCTCTTCTATTATCCCGGCGCGCGCCCGTTTGAAATCGTGGCGCGCTGCTGGTTACGTAACATTCGGTCCGTGTTCCGGGACCGTCCTCCCCACATGCATTCGGTTCGCGTGATCCACGTCACGGCCGACAGCCTGTTGTTATGCGCAACGCGGCTTCCCCATCGGGTGAACCGGCCCACAAGATGCTTTCAAGCCACATCGGAAACGACCCGCGCACTGCCTTTTGAGCAGGAAGTGTTCCAGGTTTGTGGCGTTTCTCGCAGGGTCGATGCGGCTCCTTAGGTGAGCGGGCTGCGCTTTGGGTAAACTGGCAGCAACTTTTTCTTTTTTCCGTCATCTGTCGCACGTTCGCGTTGCAATCGATGGCGGTCCCCACGATGTCCAGCAAAACTCACGAAATCCGTCCGAACCAGTCCGTCGAGCTGTTGAAGGAGCTTCATATCCTGACGCGCGATGGCAAGATGAACCAGGACAGCCGCCGCAAGCTGAAGCAGGTCTACCACCTGTTCCAGTTCATCGAGCCGCTGCTGAAAGACCTCAAGGAGCAGCAGGGCGCGGTGACGCTCGTCGACCACGGCGCGGGCAAGTCATATCTAGGTTTTATCCTCTATGACCTTTTCTTCAAGGAGTTTCAGGACGCTGCGGGTGGTGCATCGCACATTTACGGCATCGAGACTCGCGAGGATCTCGTGACGAAATCCGAGGAGCTGGCCGACCGGCTGGGCTTCAAGGGGATGTCGTTTTTGAATTTGTCGGTGGCGGAGTCGATTACTTCAGCGCGTCTGCCGGCGCAGATCGATATCGTGACGGCGCTGCATGCGTGCAATACCGCGACTGACGACGCGCTTCGGTTTGCGCTGGAAAAGCGTGCGAAGTACATCGTGGTCGTGCCGTGTTGCCAGGCTGAGGTGGCAGGGGTTTTACGGCAGAACAAGGGCAAATCGCTCGGCAATGCGTTGACCGAGATCTGGCGGCATCCGCTGCATACCCGGGAATTCGGCAGCCAGATTACTAACGTGCTGCGCTGCTTGCAGCTGGAAGCACACGGCTATCAGGTGAGTGTGACCGAGCTGGTCGGGTGGGAGCATTCGATGAAGAATGAACTGATTATTGCGCAGTTCAAGGATCTACCGAGGCGGCGGCCGGCCGAGAGGCTTAATGAAGTGATGGAGACGCTCGGCATCGAGGAGCTGAAGGAAAGGTTTTTTGTCTCCGCCTGATCTGTCCTGCGGCGGTGGCTTTTTTGTAGCCACCGCGCGATCTACATTTTCATCAGATCGTTCCAACCTTTAAGACCGATTCGCCGAAGGGTCTCCTGATTCCGCTCATAAATATCTTCCGCATTGGGAAAAGCCTGAACCGCCCGTTCAATACTGTCTTCGCGAAGCAGATGAAAAATAGGATAGGGCGCCCGATTTGTATAATTCTCGATATCGTCGGGTTCACTGCCTTCAAACTGATATTGAGGGTGAAAGCTGGCAATCTGAATCACACCCTCAAGCCGAAGTTGCTTGATCATTCTCTCGGCAAAAAACAGGCAATCGTTATAGTCGAGAAAATCGCCGAGTGCGTGGGGTAAAACTAGCAGCGTGGTATCCACCACTTCGGGATTCGCTTCGACCAATGCCTGAATCTCCGTTTCGAGATCGGTTAAAACCCCTTCCGTATCTATAGCGTCGCTAACGGCATAGCGAATCTGCCCCTTCACATGCACGGCCTTGGCAAAAGGGCACAAATTGAGCCCGATCACGGCCTCTGTCAGCCAATGACGAGTGGCGGCGATAACAGCATCATGAGATTCGGCAGGCAACGACATGGCAGGCAGCGAAAGGGGAAAGTGCCATTCTAACGGCGCGGAACGGCACCTATCCGCGCCCTGCCGTAACAGGACGGCAAAAATCTCAGCCCGCTTGCGCCCCGCTGCACGCCGCGGCGATCAACTGCGCCGCCACCTTAGGTGCCGCAAGAATCGGCCCGCAGCCCGGGCCGTAGGTCTGGCTGGCCGCGTACACGCCCTCGATCATCAAACCCAGCCCATTGGCCAACGCCAAGGGATCATCTGCGCCTGCCGCGGTCGTCACATCCAGAAGCCGCGCCATCAGCCGTTCCTTGTTGCGAAACACGAACTGCCGCGCCGGATGCGTCGCGTCGGGAAACTCCACCGACACATTCACGAAAGGACAGCCGCGGTAGTCGTCGATGGACGCACGCACCGCCAGGTCGTCGAAATATTGCTGAAGCTGCTTTGCCGGTTCGCCTGGATGCTTCGCAAAGCTCCCCTCCACGTAGCTGAAAAACTGCTCGTCCTTTTGCTCCAGGTACGCCATCACCAATTCGTCCTTCGACGAAAACTGGCGGTACAAGCTCATCTTGTTGACGCCCGCGCGCTCCACCACGGCGTCGACGCCGACCGCCCGCACGCCCTCGCGGTAGAACAGTTCGTCCGCGGCCCGCAACAGATGCTGCTGCGCCTCTGGGCCGGTCGTCTGCGCGCCGCGTGCTCGCCGTACACCGGCTGGCTTGAGGGTTTCACTGTCGGACATGGAATGCCACCTGAATTGAATTGACGCCTTGACATGTTACCGAGCAGTAACTAGTATCGCAACACCAATTGTGACAGATCTGTCACAAGTCCTTTACCGAAGTCGTAACAATGCGAGCGACGCGGCCTGCGGGGCAGGCGTCGATTGGAGAACCGATGAACTGGGCAGCGAGACTGATTGGCGGACGTTTCCACTACGGCTGGTTGACCGTTGGGGTGGTGTTTCTGGTGTTGCTGGCGGCGGCCGGCACGCGTGCCACGCCGAGCGTGATGATGGTGCCGCTGGAGCATCAATTCGGCTGGAGCCGCGCGACGATTTCGCTCGCGATCTCCGTGAACATCGCGCTCTACGGTTTGATGGGGCCGTTCGCGGCCGCGGCGATGCAACGCTTCGGCGTGCGCCCTACCTTGCTGATCGCGCTCGGCACGATGGCGGCAGGCGTGGCGCTGTCGTCGCTGATGACGCATCCGTGGCAGATGGTTCTGATCTGGGGCGTGATGGTCGGCGGCTCGACTGGGGTGGCGGCGCTGTCGTTATCCGCGACGGTCGTGACGCGCTGGTTCACCACGCATCGTGGCCTCGTGATGGGGATTCTCACGGCTAGTTCAGCGACTGGCCAACTGGTGTTCCTGCCAATGCTAGCGGCCATCGCCGAGCATTACGGCTGGCGCCAGGTGGTGTGGGTCGTCGCGGGCGCGGCGGCGATCGTATTGCCGCTGGTCGCATTTCTGCTGCCGGAGCGGCCCGCGGATATGAAGTTGCGCCCGGTCGGCGAACCGGCCGATGCGTCGGTCTCCACCTCCGCGACCAAACAGAATCCACTGACCATCGCCTTCGGCACGCTCGCCATGGCGAGCAAGACGCGCGATTTCTGGCTGCTGTTCTTCAGTTTCTTTATTTGCGGCGCTAGCACCAACGGTTACGTCGGTACGCACCTGATCGCGATGTGCGGCGACTACGGCATGACCGAAGTGCAGGGCGCCTCCTTGCTGGCCGCCATGGGCATCTTCGATCTGTTCGGCACGACGCTGTCGGGCTGGCTGTCGGACCGCTTCAATAGCCGCGTGCTGCTGTTCTGGTACTACGGTCTGCGCGGTTTGTCGTTGATGTATCTGCCGCACGCTTTCGGCATCGATTTCTTCGGCCTGCCGTTGTTCGCGGTGTTCTACGGTCTCGACTGGATCGCCACCGTGCCGCCCACCGTGCGTCTGGCGACCGATGTCTACGGCAAGGAAGCGGCGCCGGTCGTGTTTGGCTGGGTGGTCGCCGGCCACCAGCTCGGCGCGGCGTTCGCGGCACTCGGCGCGGGCATGTTGCGCGCGAGCCTCGGCACGTACACGGTGGCGTCGATGATTTCTGGCGGGCTGTGCCTGGTTGCCGCCGTGATCGTGCTGCGGATCAACCGGCCGGCCAAGGTGCCGGAGCCGCAAGCGGTGTGAAGCTGCACCTCTGCGCACGGTGATCAAAGCAAACCCACGCAAACGGCCTCGTTCGGGGCCGTTTGCCATTGCAGCCGACGTGAAAACTAAAGCGCACTTGTTGGCGCGCGGGTGCCTCAGCCCGGTTATGCTATGAGACCCCGGGCAACCGCCCGCCGATCATGAATTTCGACCGAGAGAAGCGCATGACCAACAAACCCGCCCCTACCGCAGTTGCCATTCACGAGCTGATTGCAGGTCGCTGGAGCCCGCGCGCGTATTCGAGCGAGCCGGTGAGCCGCGAGCATCTGCATTCGGTGCTCGAAGCGGCACGCTGGGCGCCGTCTTCGTATAACGCACAACCGTGGCGTTTCCTCGTATTCGATCGCAGCGTCGATGAAGTCTCGTTCAAGCAGGCATTTGCCACGCTGGTGCCGTTCAATCAGGGCTGGAATGCGCCGGCGCCGGTGCTGATCGCGGTGACCACGCACACGCTCACCAACAAGGGCGAAGTGAACCGTTGCGCGCCGTACGACGCGGGTGCCGCGGCGATGGCGCTGGTGCTGCAGGCGCATGCACTCGGTCTCGCCGCGCATCAGATGAGCGGCTTCGATCCGAACGCGTTCCGCACGGCGTTCAAACTGCCGCACGACGTCGACGTGATTGCCATCATTTCGCTCGGCCATTATGGCGAGGTCGACAAACTCGATCCGGTGCTGCGCGAGCGCGAGAAGTCGGTGCGTCAGCGTCTGCCGCTTGCCGATATCGCTTATGGCGGCGGCTGGAAGAAGGCGTTCTGAACGCCTTGCAGTTGTGGTGGCGACAAAGACGCGCGGCGCTGACCGCGCGTTTTTTTATTTCGCGTTGGCGGCAATGCGCTGAGGGGTGTGGTCCACTCTGCACGCTGTGCGACGCGTTAAGGCGCGTGGTTCATTCCGCGCCGTCCGCGACGCTCGAAAGCGGCATGGCAACATGCTCGAGCGACTTGCGCTCCGCATCCACGCCCCAGATCGCGGCGATCACCGCCGCGGCGAGCATCAAACCCGAGCCGACCAGATAGCCAAAAAACACTTCGCTGCGCTGATGCGTATCGATCAGCCGGCCGAAGAACGCCGGGCCGATGATGCCGCCCAGCGCCGTGCCGAACGCGTAGAAGACCGCGATCGCCAGGGCGCGGATTTCCAGCGGAAACGATTCGCTAACCGTCAGATAAGCCGAACTTGCCGCCGCCGAGGCGAAGAAGAAGACCACCATCCACGCGATCGTCTGCGTCACCACGGTAAGCATCTGCTGCTCGAACAGATAGCCGCTCAGCGTCAGCAGGAGGCCGGATAGGGCGTAAGTCGCAGCGATCATCTTGCGTCGCCCGATGACGTCGAAGAGCCGGCCGAGCACCAGCGGTCCGAGGAAGTTGCCGAGCGCGAATGGCAACAGATACCAGCCGATGTGGTCGCCCGGCACGTGATAGAAATCAGTCAGCACCAGCGCGTAGGTGAAAAAGATCGCGTTATAGAAGAACGCCTGAGCGGTCATCAACGACAGGCCGACCAGCGCGCGCCGTCGGTGCACATTGAACAGCGTGTGAAACACCTCGCGCAACGGCGTATGTCCGCGTGCCCGCAGCTTTAGCCGCGTGAGGTCATCGTCGGAGAGTGCATGGCCTTCGTTGCGAAAGCGCATTTCGATATCGGCGACGATCGAGCGCGCATCGCGTTCACCGCCGTGCGTAAGCAGCCAGCGTGGACTTTCGGGTACCCAGATGCGCATCGGCAGAATCGCCAGCGCCAGCACCGCGCCGATGAAGAAACAGGCGCGCCAGCCCCAGTCGCCCGGCAGCAGATTCGGATCGAGCAAGATGAGTGAGCCCGCCGCGCCGAGTCCCGCGCCGACCCAGAAGGTGCCGTTGATGCCGAGATCGGTCCAGCCGCGCACCCGCGGGGGCGTGAACTCCTGAATGGTCGAATTGATCGCCGTATATTCACCGCCGATGCCCGCACCGGTGAGAAAGCGAAACAGCAGAAAACTGGCGAGATTCCACGACAACGCGGTCGCCGCAGTGGCGGCCAGATACAACGCGAGCGTGATAAAGAACAGCTTGCGACGGCCGAACCGGTCGGTCAGCCAGCCGAAGCCGAGCGCGCCGAGCACGGCGCCGGTAATGTAAGCGCTGCCGGCGAGGCCCACATCGGCGTTGGTAAAGTGCAACGATGGGCTAGACTTCAGCGCACTTGCCACCGCGCCCGCCAGCGTCACTTCAAGACCGTCCAGCAGCCACGTCACGCCCAGCGCGACAACGATCTGCGAGTGAAAGCGTCCCCACGGCAAACGGTCGAGCCGCGAGGGCAGGTCGGTTTCAATGATGGCGGCGTTTTTCTTGTGGACAACGGCGGTAGGCGGCGCGCTCATTGCTATAAGTCTCCTGATTGCCGAAAATTGGCGGCGTATCCTGTCGAATCCAGCAATTTTTGTTCCGTCGAGCGGATTTGGGATCGTGTTGCGGGCGTCCCGGAAAGCGTCAGTTGATGCTGGTTGCGCTTTCGTGATACAAAGCCGCTCCCCTTTCTGTCCGCGCCAGCCGTGAGCGGCGATTCCTGCCATGAACTATTGCGCGATTGACTTCGGTACTTCCAATTCGGCCGTGGCCGTCCCTGACGGCGCTGCGCTTAGGCTTGCGCCGGTCGAGGGCGCCTATACGACACTGCCGACCGCCGTCTTTTTCAACACCGACGAGAACACCCGCGAGTTCGGGCGTGCCGCGTTGGCGGCGTATATCGACGGTTTCGACGGCCGTCTGATGCGCTCGATGAAAAGTATTCTCGGCTCGCCACTCGCCGAAAACTCGACCGATCTCGGTGACGGATCGGCGATCAAGTACACGGACATCATCGCGATTTTCGTCGACCACCTGAAGCGCTCGGCCGAGAAGAGCATCGGCGGCCCGATCAGCCGCGCCGTGTTGGGCCGCCCGGTGTTCTTCGTCGACGACGATCCGCGCGCGGACCAGATGGCGCAGCAGCAGCTCGAAGCGGCGGCGCGTTCAGCCGGTTTGCGGGAGATTCACTTTCAGTATGAGCCGATTGCGGCCGCGTTCGACTACGAATCGCATCTGACGGAAGAGGGACTCGTGCTGGTGGCCGACATCGGCGGCGGTACGTCGGACTTTTCCTTGGTGCGGGTGGGGCCGGAGCGGATGATGCGCGTGGAGCGCAAAGACGACGTGCTGGCCCACCACGGTGTGCACGTTGCGGGCACGGATTTCGACCGCCGTGTCGAACTGGTGACGATCCTGCGTGAACTCGGCTATCAGACGCTCGACCCCGAAGGTCGCGAGATTCCGAACCGCATCTATTTCGATCTGGCCACCTGGCACCTGATCAACACCGTCTACGCACCGAAGCGCGTCAGCGAACTCGCGCTCATGCGGCATCTGTTCATCCAGACCAAACATCACGACCGCCTGATGCGCGTCGTGGAACGCCGCCTGGGCCATGCATTGGCTGCTCACGCGGAAGAAGCGAAGATCGGCGTGGCGGCGGGTGGCGAGACCGTGATCGACCTCGACGAGGTGGAAGACGACCTGCGCCTGGCATTCGACGAAGCGCAACTCATCAAGGCCGGTCAGGACGAGACGCAGCGCATCGTGCAGGCGGCGCGCGATACGGTGCAGGCGGCCGGTGTGGCTCCGCGCGACGTCAACGCGATTTACTTCACGGGTGGCTCAACCGGATTGGCGTTTCTGTCGGGCGCATTGGCCGCGGCATTTCCGGATGCCAAAGCGGTATTCGGCGACCGTCTCGCCAGCGTCGCGACAGGCCTCGGTATTCACGCGCGGCGTTTGTTCGGATAACCAAATTGATCAAACGCATACTGCGGAGATAATCGCCGCATACAGTTACGACGAATATAAAAAAACCCCGCCGAGGCGGGGTTTTTTGCGTCCAGAAGGAAGCGTGCTTGCTTACACCGGCTTGATGTTAGCAGCTTGCTTGCCCTTCGGGCCCGTCTTCACTTCAAACGTAACCTTTTGGTTTTCTTGCAGCGTCTTGAAGCCTTCCGTGCGGATTTCCGAGAAATGCGCGAACAGATCTTCGCCGCCGCCGTCCGGCGTGATGAAGCCAAAGCCCTTTGCGTCATTGAACCACTTGACGGTACCGGTTTCCATATTACTTGTTCCTAAAGATGGTAAATAAGGCCGAAGCCCAATGGGTGCGCATGAAAATCAAGGAAGGGGGTAATGGGACCAACCGGAGTACCGTTGATGGGCGAACTACGAAAGACCAATTCACTCGCCGCTTGAAATCCTGCCCGAACGTTATACGGCGATTTCGGGCGAAGGTCAACACTCTCATCCCATTTTTACAATGTTTTGATGGATTGGCGTAAAAATTGCTTACAAAGCTTGCTGTTCGTCTGAGAATTTTGCCAGGGAGAACCCTTAGTTTGGCTGCAACGTGAGGGTGCAACCGTTAAACTACGCGCCGCGCGTCGGTTGCACCTGCTTTTGGACCGCCGCGCACGCATGCGCGTCACCCCGTCCCCAACGCCACAAGCGATGTCACGCGGTGCCGACATGGTTCTGATGCAATCTGCATGGGACCGGAGTAAGTGCTACAGCACTCACTCCGGCCGACATACGGTGTATGGGACCAGAGTAAGTGCTTTGCATGGGACCAGAGTAGGCGCTAAAGCGCCAACTCTGGCCGACAGCTAAAGCGCTAACTCTGGTCGACACAGGAGAGGATGTGAAAAGTTCTATACAACGGAACATCGGACCGGTCGCGCTTCTGCTGACCGGCTTGGGGTCGATCATCGGATCGGGCTGGCTGTTCGGCGCGTGGAAGGCTGCAAAAATTGCCGGGCCGGCTGCCATTTGTGCATGGGTTATCGGCGCGATCGTAATTCTCGCGATTGCATTGACCTACGCGGAACTCGGCGCGATGTTCCCGGAGTCTGGCGGCATGGTGCGTTACGCACGCTACTCGCACGGCGCCCTAGTGGGTTTCATCAGTGCGTGGGCCAATTGGATCGCCATTGTCTCGGTGATTCCAATCGAGGCTGAAGCCTCCATTCAATATATGAGTACCTGGCCGTATCCATGGGCGCATGCGCTATTCGTGGATGGGTCATTAACGACCAATGGACTACTGCTGTCCGCGGCCCTGGTGATCGTTTACTTCCTGCTGAACTACTGGGGCGTGAAGCTGTTCGCACGCGCCAATTCGGCGATCACGGTCTTCAAGTTCCTGATTCCGGGTGCGACGATCGCCGGTCTGATGGCGACGGGCTTCCACAAGGAAAACTTCGGTGAAGTGAGCACCTTTGCGCCGTACGGCTGGTCCGCTGTGCTGACGGCCGTGTCGACGAGCGGTATCGTGTTCGCCTTCAACGGTTTCCAGAGCCCGATCAACCTCGCGGGTGAAGCGCGCAATCCGGCCAAAAGCGTGCCGTTCGCGGTGATCGGCTCGATCCTGCTGGCATTGGTGATCTACGTGCTGCTGCAAATCGCGTATATCGGCGCGGTGAGCCCGGGCGACGTGATGAAGGGCTGGAGCCACTTCAACTTCGCTTCGCCGTTTGCCGAACTGGCCATCGCGCTGAACCTGAACTGGCTGGCGATTCTGCTGTACGTCGACGCGTTCGTCAGCCCGAGCGGCACCGGCACGACCTACATGGCGACCACCACCCGCATGATCTACGCCATGGAGCGCAACAACACGATGCCGAAGATGTTCGGCAACGTGCACCCGTTCTACGGCGTGCCGCGTCAGGCGATGTGGTTCAACCTGCTGGTGTCGTTCATTTTCCTGTTCTTCTTCCGTGGCTGGAGCTCGTTGGCGGCGGTGATCTCGGTCGCGACCGTGATCTCGTACCTGACTGGCCCGATCAGCCTGATGGCGCTGCGCCGCGCGGCGACGGATCTGGAGCGCCCGCTGCACATTGCGGGCATGAAGATCATTGCGCCGTTCGCTTTCGTGTGCGCGTCGCTGATCCTGTACTGGGCGAAGTGGCCGCTGACCGGCGAAATCATTCTGTTGATGGTCGTCGCGCTGCCGGTGTACTTCTACTTCCAGGCGAAGTCGGGTTTTGGCGGCTGGGGGCGTGACCTGAAGGCTGCATGGTGGCTCGTGGCCTACCTGCCGGTGATGGCGATCCTGTCGCTGATCGGTAGCAAGGAGTTCGGCGGCCTCGGCGTTCTGCCGTACGGCTGGGACATGCTGGTGGTGATCGCGTTTTCGCTGGTGTTCTACTACTGGGGCGTGAATAGCGGCTATCGCTCGGAGTACCTCGACGAGCGTCAGACGCACGACGAAGTGCTCGAAGGCATCGGCGCACACTAAGTTTGCACAGAGTCTTTCGCCGGATCGCCGGACCGCCGGATCGTCATGATCCGGCCTGGTACGAAAAAAGCCCGCCTGAGTTGCTCAGGCGGGCTTTTTTGTTGGCGGCACCTCGTCCGTGTTCTGGTGCTTCGATGACGCTGTTTTGGCGTTGCGTCGACGTTGACGTTGAGTCAGGCGGTGCCGAACACGTAATTTGTCATGGCGAGCGACCGCTGATAGGTCCCGAGTGACTGAATCGCGAGCGAATAATCGTCGTCCGCCGCACCCAGCGCCGCGAATACGGGCAGCAGGTGCTCGTCGGTCGGATGCATCAGCACCGCGTGCGGCGCCTGACGGCGGTAGTCGAGCAACGCGTCGATGTCGTGCGCAGCGAGCTTCGCCTCGAACCAGTCGGTGAATTCGGTTACGCGCGGATCGGCGTCTTCCGGGCGCGCGGAAAAGTCCGCGGCGCGTAGGTTGTGCGTGATCTGCCCCGAGCCGATCACCATCACGCCGTCGTCCTTCAGCGAGCGTAGCGCGCGACCCACGCGGAAGTGATGGGCCGCGTCCATGTGCGGCTGGATCGACAGCTGCGCGACCGGTAGGTCGGCCTCCGGGAACATCAACAGCATCGGCACCCACGCGCCGTGGTCGAGCCCATGCGGCTGGGCGTCGGCAAGGATGCCGTGTTCGCCGAGCAGCACGGCGGCGCGGCGCGCCACATCGGGCGCGCCCGGAGCCGGATATTGAATTTCATACAACTGACGCGGGAAGCCGTAGAAATCGTGGATGGTTTCCGGTGCCGTGGACGTGCTCGCCACCGGCTGCGCCGTGCCCCAGTGCGCCGACAGCATCAGCACGGCTTCAGGACGCGGCAATTGCGCCGCCAGCGTGCCGAATTCGGCGGAGGGCAGCGAAGGGTCGATCGGCAGCGTAGGCGCGCCGTGGGAGAGGAAAAGCGACGGTAAGCGATTCATGGCAGCAACGCCGCCGCAAAGACGCGGCGCGGAAGTAGGGTTGCTATCAATATAGATCTGTATCCGCGTTTGATAAACGGGTGAAAACGGAATTGATTGTGTTACGGGTGTTGTTAATGGCGATGGAGCGATTGTCGGGCGCCGCTCGTCTCGGTCGCCAGGTCGTGGCAACGTAGCACCTGCCTTTGCGCCACGCGCTGCCGTGGCATGTCGTACCGCGAATTATTCCTGCGCGCCGCGCAATCCTTGCCACGCCGGCGACAATGCCGGCCCAAGGGCGAACAGATCCAGCACGCGCGCGACCGTGTGATCGACCATCTCATCGATCGAGGCCGGCTGGTTGTAGAACGCGGGTAAAGGCGGAAAGATCACGCCGCCCATTTCGGTGACGGCTGTCATATTGCGCAGATGCGCGAGATTGAATGGCGTTTCGCGCACGAGTAGCACGAGCCGGCGGCGCTCTTTGAGCGTGACATCGGCAGCGCGGGTGATCAGATTGTCGGAAAGACCATGCGCGACGCTTGCCAGCGTCTTCATTGAGCAGGGGGCGACCACCATGCCGTCGGTGGCAAACGAACCGGACGCGATACTCGCGCCGACGTCGCGCACCGAGTGGACGACATCCGCGAGCGGATGCACGTCTTCTTTGCTTAACTGGAGTTCGTGCTGGATATTGAGCCATCCAGCGCTCGAAATCAGCAGATGGCTCTCGACGCCGCCCAGCCTGCGCAACGTCTCAAGCAACCGGATGCCGTAGATGGCGCCGGTCGCGCCGGTGATCGCGACGATCAGCCGGCGTGGCGCCGCAGCGCGTGTTTCCATGGCTCGCGGCGCCTTATCGGAGGACGGCAAACGTTCGGACGGCGGCCGCTTAAGCCGCGGCGAACAGTTGCTGCAGTTCGCCCGATTCGTACATTTCCATCATGATGTCCGAGCCGCCGACGAATTCGCCGTTCACGTAGAGCTGCGGAATGGTCGGCCAGTTCGAGAACTGCTTGATACCCTGGCGGACTTCGTCGTCTTCGAGCACGTTGACGGTTTTGATTTCATTGACGCCGCACGCCTTCAGGATCTGGATGGCGCGGCCGGAAAAGCCGCACATCGGGAACTGAGCGGTGCCCTTCATGAAGAGCACGACGTTGTTGTCGTCGACGATTTGCTTGATGCGTTGTTGCGTATCCATGACTGACCTTGCGGTTCCGTTATGTGTAGGGAATAGGCTGAAATGATAGCGGATTTCGGTGCGACCGGCCGAGGGCCGCTTTGCCACCCCGGCAATTAAGGTTATCGATCGAGGTCAGCCGGGCAACCGCCCGCCGCTGATTCGCTCGATGCCGGCGAGATCCGGCTCCGAGCGGACTTCCGCGAAACCTTCTGCTGCAAGCAGCGTGCGGACGGCGGCGGCCTGATCGTAGCCGTGTTCGATCCACAATACGCCGTTGGCGGCCAACCGTGTGGGCGCACCTGCGACGATCTTACGGATCGCGCTGAGGCCGTCGGCTTCGTCGGTAAGCGCGCCGCGCGGCTCGAAGCGCAGATCGCCTTCGGACAGGTGCGGATCGCTGCTCGCGATATACGGCGGATTGCTGACGATTACATTGAAACTTAACGCTGCGCCGAGCGAGCCATACCAGTCGCTTTGCTGCAATACCACGGCGCCGCCGGGGCGTTTGGCGTCCAGCAAGCGTGCGGCGTTGCGCGTGGCCACCGCCAGCGCTTCGGCGGAACGGTCCAGCGCCCAAACCTGCGCGTCGGGCCGCATCGACGCAATGGCTAGGGCAATCGCGCCGGTGCCGGTGCCCAGATCGAGCACGCGTGGCCGCGAGATGTTTTCCATCGCCACCAACGCCGTTTCGACCAGCAATTCCGTTTCGGGACGGGGAATCAGCACGTCCGGCGTCACTTCGAGATCAAGCCCGAAAAATTCGCGCGCACCGACCAGTTGCGCCACCGGCTCACCGGCGACACGCCGTGTTTCCAGGGCCCGGTATTGCTCAACGACCATGCTGTCGAGTGCTTCATCGCCGCGCGTAATCAATTGCGTATGCCGCCAGCCGAGCACGTGCGTGAGCAGAATTCGCGCTTCGAGGGGAGGCAGTGGCGAGGCGCGCAACAGCGCGACGGGTGTGACCAGATCCATTCGCGTTTAGTCCGCGTCGCCCAGCGATGCCAGCAACTCGGCCTGATGCTCGCTGACGAGCGCCGCGATCAATTCGTCGAGATCGCCGTCCATGATTGCGTCGAGGCGATACAGCGTCAGATTGATCCGGTGATCCGTCAGACGCCCTTGCGGGAAGTTGTAGGTGCGAATGCGCTCTGAGCGATCGCCCGAGCCGATCAGGCTCTTACGCGTCGCGGCTTCCTTCTGCTGCTGCTCATGCGACTGCTTGTCCTTGATGCGCGCGGCCAACACCTTCAGCGCCCGATCCTTATTCTTGTGCTGCGACCGGTCATCCTGACATTCGACGACGATGCCGGTCGGCAAGTGCGTCACCCGCACGGCCGAATCGGTCTTGTTGATGTGCTGACCGCCCGCGCCGGACGCGCGGAACGTGTCGATGCGCAGATCGGCCGGATTGATTTCGACTTCGCCGATTTCGTCCGCTTCCGGCATGACCGCGACCGTGCACGCCGACGTGTGAATGCGGCCCTGCGTTTCGGTGGCCGGCACGCGTTGCACGCGATGGCCGCCCGATTCGAATTTGAGCTTGGAATACGCCGCTTCGCCGGCGATCCGCACAATCACTTCCTTGTAGCCGCCGAGGTCCGATTCGCTCGCCGACATCATTTCCACCTGCCAGCGATTGCGCTCGGCAAAGCGCAGGTACATGCGCAGCAAATCGCCCGCGAACAGTGCCGATTCGTCGCCCCCTGTACCGGCCCGGATTTCGAGGAAGATGTTGCGGTCGTCGTTCGGATCTTTCGGCAGCAGCATTTTCTGCAATTCGGCGCCGAGTTTTTCCATCCGCTCGCGCGCCGCGCGAATTTCTTCTTCCGCGAAGTCGCGCATCGACGCGTCCGCCAGCAGTTCCTGCGCGGTCGCCGCGTCGTTCATCGCCAGGCGCCACAGCGCGTAATGCTCGACGACCGGCCCGAGCTCGGCGTGCTCACGCGTGAGCTTGCGATATTGGTCGAGATTCGAGGTGATGTCCTCGCGGCTCAACAGGTCGTTCAGTTCGGCCAGCCGGGTAGTGAGCTGGTCGAGCTTGCGTTGCATGCTCGTTTTCATCGGACGGGTTTCGGAGCGAACTCCGGCAAGGACGGCGACTAGGGGAGTGGGCAGATGCCCTGGTCAGAAGCATGTCGCGGGCCACTCAGGATGGCGCGGACGGTGCGGCAGTGGCTGTGCCGCTAACGCTCCGTAGAACCGGAGTGTTTGTAGAAACCGCCCATCAACTCGATGAGCGTGTCACGGTTCTCGCTGCTCGCGCGATTGAGCGCGTGCGTCGGGCCGTGGATCAATTTGTTGGTGAGCGATTGCGACAGCGCTTCGAGTACCGCTACCGGGTCGTCGCCGCGTGCGAGCATTTTCTGCGCGCGTTCGACTTCGGCGCGACGCAGCACGTCGGCCTGCGTATGCATGTGGCGGATCACCGGCACGATGCTGCGCGCATCGAGCCATTGCATGAAATTCTGTACCCGCGTTTCGATGATCGCCTCAGCTTGGGCGACCGCGGCTTGCCGCGACGCATTGCCTTCGCGCACGATCGCGCCGAGGTCGTCGACGGTGTACAGGAACACGTCTTCGAGCTGGCCGACTTCGGGTTCGATGTCACGCGGCACGGCCAGATCGACCATGAAAATCGGCCGGTGACGGCGCGCTTTCACGGCCCGCTCGACTGCGCCCAAGCCGATGATCGGCAGGGTGGACGCGGTGCACGACACGATGATGTCGAACTCATGCATGCGCGTGGGCAGTTCCGAGAGCGGAATGGCCTGGCCATTGAAGCGCTCGGCAAGGCGGGAGCCGCGTTCGGCGGTGCGATTGGCGACGACGAGTTCGCGCGGCTGCTGCGCGGCGAAGTGCGTGGCGCACAATTCGATCATTTCGCCCGCGCCGATGAACAGCACGCGCTGGTTCGAGACCTTGTCGAAAATCCGCTGCGCGAGCCGCACGGCGGCTGCCGCCATCGACACCGACTGCGCGCCGATTTCGGTCGTGCTGCGCACTTCCTTCGCCACGGCGAAGGTGCGCTGGAACAACTGGTTCAGATAGGTGCCGAGCGCGCCAGCTTCAGACGCGGTGCGTACCGCGTCCTTCATTTGTCCGACGATTTGCGTCTCGCCCAGCACCATCGAATCGAGCCCTGATGCGACGCGGAACGCGTGGCGCACGGCTTCCGACTGCGGCAGCGCGTAGACATGCGGCGCGAGTTCGTCGATGGGCAGGTTGTGGTATTTCGAGAACCACTGGATCGCGGCTTCACGCACGGCCTGGTCGTCGGTCGCGCAGTAGAGTTCAGTGCGGTTGCAGGTGGACAGAATCGCAGCTTCCGGCGCCGTGCGCGCAGTGCGGCCGAGCCAGACGCTCTTGAAGGTATCCAATGCAGGCTTGATCTGTTCGAGCGGAAACGCCACGCGTTCGCGCAAGGCGACAGGCGCAGTGTGGTGATTGATTCCGATCGTTAGAAGCTGCATATGGGGCGCTATGGTTTAGCTCAATATTATAGCGTTTCCACGATTCTTACATTGTGGGCGCGTCACCCGGCTTCTACAACGGCCTCTAGCGGGATCGCGTCGAGTTGATAGCCGTAGCCGTAAAGCGGTGTCAGGCAATAACCATGCTCCGGGCGCAACTGCAATTTGGTCCGCACGCGCGACGCATGGGTGTCGACGGTACGCGACCTTACGTCGCGGCGGCGCGTCCAGACGGTTTCGAGAATATGCGCGCGCGACACGGGCCGCGACACATTGGTAAACAGGAGCAGCGCAAAGCGGAATTCCTTCGGCGTCAGGGAGACGGTTTGATTACGGAATGTGACGGCAAACTGCGCCGCGTCGAACGCATAGCCACCGATCGTGTCGCGCCGCCGGTTGGGCGGCCGGCGCAGGCTCGCGCGCCGCAGCAGCGCGTCGATCCGGGCCAGCATTTCCGGACCGCGAACCGGTTTGGTCAGGCAATCATCCGCACCTGCGTGCAGCGCGGCGACGATCTGACTTTCGCGTGGATCCGACAGCAGCACGATCACCGGCAAGCTCGGCAGGATGGCGCGGGCGCGCGCGATCACGTCTTCGGCGGAATGGTCGCCGGCCCAGCTTTCAGTGACGAGAAGGTCGAAGAATTCGTCGCCGGCGCGATGTAGAAACGGTGCGCTTGCAATGAAGTGTTGACACGCATGGCCGCCGGCAAAGATCAGCCGGCCGATCAGTGTGGCGTGCCGAAGGTCCGGCTCGATAAGGGCGATTCGCATGGCACGCTTTCAGCTTGGCAATTACCAAGGACTGGGATTCCCCGAAAGGCTTACAACTTGCCTAACATCACCCCGACCCCTAAACTCAACCGCTATGCGGAAAGCGCCGTGCTGAACCTCTATAGTTAACGAGATAAAAATGCTAACTGCCCAGGCCCTCTGCGCCCATGAGACGAATCTGAAATTGCGCGAGACCTGCCGCTGATGGGGTGGCCCGGAATCCTGGTGCTGGGCGCGGTGATTGGCCTCGCGGGCTGGTGGCTGCACCCGCTGCGCCGTTCGGGCCGCGCCCCATGGTGGGTGGCGCTACTGGCCGGCGTGCTGGGCGCGGGTGTCGCGCGCATGGCCGGCAACGTGGTTGGTCTTTTTCATGATGGCGATACGCTCGAATGGCCGGTATGTACCGCCATCGCGCTGGTCGCCGTTGCCGTGACGGTCGGCTTGCTTTCCCGTCGATGAATATTTGCAGGTGACTCCGATGAATGCCCGACTCCCCGAAACCTCCTCCATTCCCGAACGGCTCGCGACATTGCGCAGTGCGATGGCGCGCGAAGGCGTAGCCGCGTATCTGGTGCCGTCCGCCGATCCACATCTTTCCGAATATCTACCCGGGCGCTGGCAGGGCCGGCAGTGGCTGTCGGGTTTCACCGGCTCGGCCGGCACGCTGGTCGTGACGGCCGATTTCGCCGGCGTGTGGACCGATAGCCGTTATTGGGAACAAGCCAACGCGCAACTGGCCGGCACCGGCGTTCAATTGATGAAGATGACCGGCGGCCAGCAGACCGTGCCGTATTTCGATTGGCTTGCGCAGAACGTCGTGGCCGGCGGCACGGTCGGTGTGGACGGTGCCGTGCTGGGTGTGTCGGCGGCGCGTGCTTTGAGCCAGGCGCTTACCGCGCGCGGCGTGAAGTTGCGCGCAGACGTCGATCTGTTCGACGCGATCTGGCCGCAGCGCCCGTCGCTGCCCTCCGCCGCTGTCTTTGAGCATGCCGCGCCGCACGCGAGCGTTGCCCGCTCGGAAAAGCTCGCGCAGATTCGCCGCGCGATGGCGGAGAAGGGTGCGCAGTGGCACTTCATTTCCACGCTCGACGACCTTGCATGGCTTTTGAACCTGCGCGGCGCTGACGTCAGCTACAACCCGGTGTTCGTGGCGCATGCACTGATCGGTCTGGAGAGCGCGTCGCTCTTTGTCGCCGACGGCAAGGTGCCGCAAGCGTTGGCTGATGCGCTCGCGCGCGACGGCATCAGCGTCGAGCCGTATGCGAAGGCCGCCGATGCGCTGGCCGCGCTGCCGGCGGGCAGCACGCTGCTGATCGACCCGCGCCGCATTACGTATGGCTCGCTGCAGTCGGTGCCGTCGACGGTGCAGGTCGCCGAGGCGGTCAATCCGTCCACGTTCTTCAAGTCGCGCAAGACCGAGGCGGAAGCGGAGCATGTGCGCGAGACGATGGAACAGGACGGCGCGGCACTCGCCGAATTCTTCGCGTGGTTTGAAGGCGCGTTAGGCCGCGAGACGATCACCGAACTGACGATCGACGAGCGCCTGACGGCAGCCCGCGCGCGCCGTCCGGGCTTCGTGTCGTTGAGCTTTGCGACGATCGCGGGCTTCAACGCGAACGGCGCGATGCCGCACTACCGCGCGACCGAAGAATCGCATTCGGTGATCGAGGGAAATGGTCTGTTGCTGATCGATTCGGGCGCGCAGTATCTGAGCGGCACGACCGACATCACCCGCGTCGTGCCGGTCGGCACCGTCAGCGAGGCACAGCGGCGCGATTTCACGATCGTGCTGAAAGGCACCATGGCGCTATCGCGTGCGAAATTCCCGCGCGGCATTCGTTCGCCGATGCTCGATGCGATCGCCCGCGCGCCGATCTGGGAAGCCGGCGCCGACTACGGTCATGGCACCGGTCACGGGGTGGGCTATTTCCTGAACGTGCACGAAGGTCCGCAGGTGATTTCGCACTACGCGCCGGCCGAACCATGGACGGCGATGGAAGAAGGCATGATCACCTCGGTCGAGCCGGGCATTTACCGGCCGGGCAAATGGGGCGTGCGGATCGAGAACCTGGTGCTGAACGTGCCCGCGGAGAAAACCGAATTCGGCGATTTCCTCAAGTTCGAAACGCTGACGCTGTGCCCGATCGATACGCGCTGCCTCGACCTGTCGCTGTTGCGTGATGACGAGCGCGGATGGCTCAACGGGTATCACGAGATGGTGCGCACGCGCCTGTCGCCGCGTGTGTCGGGCGAGGCGAAAGCGTGGCTCGAATTGCGTACACAAGCTATCTGATCTCATCGCCACGACCTTACGGAGAGAGTGTGCATGGCCATCAAGGCAGTGGTGTTCGATTTCGGCGGTGTGCTGATCGACTGGAGCCCCGAGTATCTGTATCGCCAGTTGATTCCTGACGAAACGGAGCGCCGCTGGTTTTTGACTCACGTCTGTTCGATGGACTGGGTGGTCCGTCAGGACGGCGGCCAGCCGATCGTTGAGGGGACAAATGAGCTGATCGCGAAGTTTCCCGATCACGCGCCACTGATCCGCGCGTTCTACCAGCGCTGGCACGAGATGGTGCCCGGCGTGCTGGAAGAGGGCGTGGCGCTCATGCAGAAGCTCGAAGCGGCCGATGTGCCGCTCTTCGGCCTGACGAACTGGTCGGCGGAGACGTTTCCGTATGCGTGGGAGCAATTCTCCGTGCTACGGCGCTTCCGCGACATCGTCGTGTCGGGCAGGGTGAGACTGGTGAAGCCCGATCCGGCGATCTTCGCGGAAATGCGTCAGCGGATCGAGGCGCAACTGCCGGGCATCCAGCCGGGCGAGCTGGTCTTCATCGACGATAGTCTGAAAAACGCCGAGGCCGCGACGGCACTGGGCTGGCACGGCGTGCATCACACGGCCGCTGCGCAAACCGAAGCGAAATTGCGCGAGCTGGGTTTGCCCGTTTAAGCCTATTGGCCAAGTAGATTCTTCAACGCGTTACCCAAGCCTTTCACTGTTTCTCCTGCGCCCTTCGCCACGCCCTCGACGCTCACGCCCAGCGCATTCGCAAACCCCGCGCTGAGGCGCTTCATCAGCCCCTCCTGCACTGAAAACTTCGGGTCGCGGAGGTCCCCGTCTAGCACGAAATGCACGTTGATATCGCCGTTGTGCGTCTTGAGCGCGGCGATGGCGGCTTTGGTCGGAATCGACATGAAGGTGTCGAACGGATTGTCGCTATCGGCGAGTTGCAGATGGTGGATCGTCACCGTGCCGGGCGCGTGCAACTGGTAGTTGCGCACCGTCGATTCGACGGTCAGGTCGACTGTGCCGCCGGTCACTTGCACCTTCCCGCCAGCCTTTTTCAGCAAGTAAGGATCGAGCATCACGACATCGACGCCGCGCAGTGTGCTGGTGGTCTGCGAATCCTTGGTGGCGATCTTGATCCATCCGTCGAACGAAACGGTGCCCGTGTGCGTCGGGCCCTTGATCGAGCCGGTGACGCTGACGTTGGTCGGTTCGGTGAGCGCGGGCAGATGCAGGTGGTCGACAGTCGCGTTGGCGTTGCTGACCGTCACTTTGAATGCTGGCGGGCCGACCGTCATGTCGTAGAAATGGAAGTTGCCTTGCTCGAAGCTAATATGATCGACCAGCTTTTCGCGCGGGGTAGTGGTTGGGGGGCCGGCGGCTTCTTCGTCGGACTTGTTCACCGATTCCCGCAGATTCGGCACCAAACGGATCGTGCCGTCCTTGGTGCGCAGTACGGCAATGTCGAAGCCGCGCACCACCACGCTGCGAATATGCATGCGCCGAGCGAGCAGATCGCGGATATCGGGCGTGAGCGTGATTTCGTCGGCGCGTAGCGGATCACCCGCGGGCCAGCCGGGTGGCGCCTTGAGCAGGACGTTGGTGAGATGGACTGAAGTGAGGCCGACCTGAATGCTTTGCGCACTGCCTAGTGGGCCGAGCGCTGCAATGACGCGTTCTTTGACTTCGCGCTGTGCGAACTGCAGCGCACCGACCACTGCGACGATCATCACCAGCAGCGCGCCGCCTACGGCAATCGCCCAGCGTTTGCCCTTCGACATTGCCATGCTTGCCTCCTCGTCACCGCGCTGCGCGCGGTGTGGGTGCGATTGGCCTGTGCGTGCGCCGGCTGGCCACACATCTGTTTGATGTCTGATACGGCGGAGCTGCTGCATCCCGCCGGGACGACGTGTATCACGCCGTGGCAAGCAATGCGTGTGCCCTACCGCCTATCCGGCAAACGCAAGGCGTTTCCGGCATACCACGGCGAGCAAAATGACCGGCCAATCGGCTGGCGAAACGCGCCGACCAGGCGGTCAGCGAAACGGTCCACAAAACCGTCAGCAAAAAACCGACCAGCAAGACAGCCCGCTCATCAACCAACGAGCGGGCCGTCAGGCTCGAGATTTATCGCGCGATCGGCTTGTAACGCAGACGCTTCGGACGTGCAGCTTCTTCACCGAGGCGGGCGCGTTTGTCCGCTTCGTATTCCTGGTAGTTGCCGTCGAAGAACGTGATTTGCGAATCGCCTTCGAACGCCAGGATGTGCGTCGCAATCCGGTCGAGGAACCAGCGATCGTGCGAGATCACCATGACGGAGCCGGCGAATTCGAGCAGTGCGTCTTCGAGCGCACGCAGCGTTTCGACGTCCAGGTCGTTCGACGGTTCGTCCAGCAGCAGCACGTTGCCGCCCGCGATCAGCGTTTTCGCCAGATGCAGCCGGCCGCGCTCGCCGCCCGACAGATTGCCGACGGTCTTCTGCTGATCGCCGCCCTTGAAGTTGAAGCGGCCGATGTACGCACGCGAAGGCGTTTCGTACTTGCCGACCGTCAGCACGTCCGCACCGCCGGAGATTTCTTCGAACACGGTCTTCGAGCCGTTGAGTGCGTCGCGGCTTTGGTCCACGTACGCGAGCTTGACCGTCGGGCCTTGCACGATCTCGCCCGAATCCGGCTGTTCGCGGCCCGTGAGCATGCGGAACAGCGTCGACTTACCGGCGCCGTTCGGCCCGATGATGCCGACGATCGCGCCCGCCGGAATCTTGAAGCTGACGTCGTCGAGCAGCAGACGGTCGCCATACGACTTGCTGACGTTCTTGAACTCGATGACTTCATTACCCAGACGGTCGCCGACCGGGATGAAGATTTCCGAGGTCTCGTTGCGCTTCTGGTAGTCCTGGCTGTTCAATTCCTCGAAGCGGGCAATACGCGCCTTCGACTTCGCCTGACGGCCCTTCGGGTTCTGGCGTACCCACTCCAGTTCCTTCTTGATCGCCTTCTGACGTGCCGATTCCGACGACTCTTCCTGCTTCAGGCGCTCTTCCTTCTGGTCGAGCCAGCTGCTGTAGTTGCCCTTCCAGGGAATGCCGTGGCCGCGGTCGAGTTCGAGAATCCACTCGGCGGCGTTATCGAGGAAGTAGCGATCGTGGGTGACGGCGACGACCGTGCCCGGGAAGCGGGTGAGGAACTGTTCGAGCCAGTCGACCGATTCCGCGTCCAGGTGGTTGGTCGGTTCGTCGAGTAGCAGCATGTCCGGCTTTTCGAGCAGCAGTTTGCACAGCGCGACGCGGCGCTTTTCGCCACCCGACAGGTGTTCGATCTTCGCGTCCCATGCCGGCAGACGCAGTGCGTCGGCGGCGATTTCGATCTGCTGTTCGGCGCTGCCGTCGGTGGTGGCCAGAATCGCTTCGTACTTCGCCTGCTCGGCGGCGAGCGCGTCGAAGTCGGCGTCCGGCTCCGCGTAGGCGGCGTAGATTTCGTCGAGTTTCTTTTGCGCGCCGAAGACGTCGCCGAGACCTTCTTCGACCGCTTCACGCACCGTCTTGGTCGGATCGAGCTGCGGCTCCTGCGGCAGATAGCCGATGTTCAGGTTCGGCATCGGGGTGGCTTCGCCTTCGATGTCCTTGTCCACACCGGCCATGATGCGGATCAGCGTCGACTTGCCCGAGCCGTTCAGGCCGAGCAGGCCGATCTTCGCACCGGGGAAAAACGACAGCGAGATGTCTTTCAGGATTTGACGCTTGGGCGGCACGATTTTGCCGACCCGGTTCATAGTGAAGACGTATTGGGCCATTTGCTTGCAATAGACGTTGACGACGCCGGCCGCGTAGGGGCGGGCGGTCGTGGGTGGATGGGTAATCGATGTGTTGACCGGGCAGTGCGCCTGGCGCCGGCCGGCGCGGCGTCGAGCTCGGCGTCGAACTTCGCGACGCCCCGCGCGCGGGCGGGTAGTTCAGGTGGCATTGTACTTCGGGGTGAGGGTGCGGCGGCAGAGGGCGTCTGCGGCGACGTCAGTTCACGCGCCGTCCCGTCGACGGATCGAAGAAATGCAGATGCTGCGCGGGCAGCGCGACTTGTAGCGCTTCGGCGGCTTCGGGGCGATGCGTATGCGGCAGGCGGACCGTGACGTCGTGCTTGCCCCAGCGGCCGTGCGCGAGGTTGTCCGCGCCGAGCAGTTCGCAGGAATCGACGGTCAGCGTGGCGTGAGACGCGTCTGCTTGACCGGGTGTCATGTGCTCGGGGCGAATGCCGAGCGTCCATTCTCGCCCTTTGGCCACTTCGCGCCCAATCGCCGCCACGCCTGACAGCGGTAGCTTCGGCCCATTGCCCGCCACTTCAAACGTTGAACCGTCATCCGACACGCGGCCTTCCAGCAGATTCATCCCCGGCGAGCCGATGAAGCTCGCGACAAACACCGTCGCCGGCCGTTCGTAGACCTCGGTCGGCGCACCGATCTGCTCGGCGTGGCCTTTGTTCATCACGATCACGCGTTGCGCCAGCGTCATCGCTTCAATCTGATCGTGGGTGACGTACAGGCTGGTCGTGGCAAGCCGTGCATGCAGGCGCTGGATTTCGAGGCGCATTTGCACGCGCAGGCGTGCATCGAGATTGGACAGCGGCTCATCGAACAGAAACACCGCCGGCTCGCGCACGATCGCGCGACCCATTGCGACGCGTTGTCGTTGCCCACCGGACAATTCGCGCGGCTTGCGTGCGAGCAGCGGTCCAAGCTCGAGAATCTGCGCCGCAGCCTCCACGCGCTTCGCAATCTGCGCGCGCTCGACGCCCGCGATCTTCAGCGCATAGCCCATGTTCTCGGCGACGCTCATGTGCGGATACAGCGCGTAGTTCTGGAACACCATCGCGATGTTGCGATCCTTCGGCTCCAGCCGATTGACCACTTTGCCGGAGATCGAGACGGTGCCGTCGGAAATGCCTTCGAGTCCGGCCACCATCCGCAGCAAGGTCGATTTGCCGCAACCCGACGGACCGACCATCACGACGAACTCGCCGTCCGAGACGTCCACGTCGATGCCGTGCAACACGAACTGTTTGCCGTCGTAGGTCTTTTTAACGCCTTGCAGAGTCAGTGCAGCCATGCTGTTTTAGCCCTTTCGTTGCTTGCCGCGCGTGCCACGCTTTGCGCGGTGTTCTTTATTCCATGTCCAACGCCGAAGCTCGCCCACGCTGCGCGCGTTACTTCTCCGAGTCCACCAACCCGCGCACGAACCAGCGCTGCATCGTCAGCACGACGGCGAGCGGCGGCAGCATCGCGAGCAGCGTCGCGGTCATCACGAGATGCCATTCGGTTGCGGTGTCGCCAGATGCGATCATGCTTTTGATGCCAACCACGGCCGTGGTCAGCGATTGCTGGCTCGTAATCAGGATTGGCCATAGATACTGATTCCAGCCGTAAATGAACGTGATGACGAACAGCGCCGCCATGTTCGTTTTCGACAGCGGCAGCACGACGTCCCAGAAGAAACGCAGCGCGCCGGCGCCGTCGATACGCGCTGCTTCCATCAGTTCATCGGGCAGCGTCATGAAGAACTGGCGGAACAGGAAGGTGGCGGTGGCCGATGCGATCAGCGGCAAGGTCAGGCCGCTGTACGTATTGCTCAGATGCATCGACGACACGACCTGCACGGTGGGAAAAATGCGTACTTCGACCGGCAGCATCAGCGTGATGAAGATCAGCCAGAACGACAGATTGCGAAACGGAAAGCGGAAAAACACGATCGCGTATGCGGAGATCATCGAGATCGCGATCTTGCCGATCGAAATCACCAGCGCCATCACGAGGCTGTTGAACAGCATGCGGCCGAACGGCGCGGCCGCATTGCCGCTGCCATGCGACCAGACAGTCGCGACGTTCTCGAACAGGTGCGTGCTCGGCACGAGCGAGAGCGGCACGCTGAACACTTCATGCTCGCTCATCGTTGCCGCGCAAAATGCGACGTACACCGGAAAAACCACCAGTACGACGCCGAGAATCAGCACCGCATGGCAGAAGAGGTCGAAACCGCGGCGGTTCTCGATCATGAGTATTGAACCCTGCGTTCGATGAAGCGGAATTGCACGACCGTCAACGCGACGACGATCACCATCAGGATGACGGACTGTGCGCCCGAGCTGCCGATGTCCAGTCCCTGGAAGCCTTCTGCGAAGATCTTGTAGATCAGCGTGCGGGTCGATTGCGCCGGGCCGCCGCCAGTGGCGGCATCAATCACCGGGAAGGTGTCGAAGAACGCGTACGTGATGTTGATCACCAGCAGAAAGAAGCTGGTGGGCGAGAGCAGAGGCAGGGCGATGCCGAAGAAACGCCGCACCGGACCGGCACCGTCGATGGCCGCCGCTTCGATCAGCGAACGCGGAATCGCCTGCAGGCCGGCATAGAAGAACAGAAAGTTATAGCTGACCTGTTTCCATACGGAAGCCAGCACGACCAGAAACATCGCCTGGCCCGCATTCAACGCGTGATTCCATACGATGCCGTACTTGGCGAGCGCATAGGTGACGAGGCCGATGCTCGGATTGAAAAGGAACGACCACAACACAGCGGCGATCGCGGGCGCGACCGCATACGGCCAGATCAGTAGCGTTTGATAGGTCTTCGCGCCGCGCGTCACGCGATCTGCGCAGACGGCTAACAGGAGCGATATCACCAGCCCCGACACCGTGACGAGCGCGCAGAAAATCAGCGTCGTATTGAACGACGACAGATAAAGCGGATCGGCGAATAACTGCTTGAAATTGGCGAGGCCGACAAATTCGCTCGACGTGCCGAACGCGTCCTGGCTCTGCGTGGACTGCCACAGCGCCTCGCCTGCTGGCCACAGAAAGAACAGCAGCGTGATCAGGAGTTGCGGCGCGACGAGCAGGTAGGGCAGCACGCTGGTGCCGAAGCTGGAGCGCTTTTCCATCGAAGTTTCCTAGGTTCTGCTGCAACAACAGGTTTCAGTGCGGGCGCACCGAAACCTTGCCGGCTGGTGCTTAGTTACCGGCTTTCTCGAAGCGGCGCAGCAACTCGTCACCACGCGACACCGACGAATCGAGCGCTTGTTGCGGCGTCTTCTTGTCCGCCCACACCTGTTCGAGTTCTTCGTCGATCACGGTGCGGATCTGCGGCATGTTGCCCAGACGCAAACCCTTCGTGTACGGCAGAGGCGGCTTGTTGAGCATCTGCTTGATCGCGGTATCGCTGCCCGGATTCTTCTCGTAGAAGCCTTGCTGTTGGGTCAACTGATACGCGGCGGTCGTGACCGGCAGATAACCGGTGTCCTGGTGCCACTTCGCGGCAACCGGCGCCGACGACAGATAAGACATGAATTTCGCCACGCCCTTGTACACCGCCGGATCTTTACCCGACAGCACCCACAGGCTCGCCCCGCCGATGATCGCGTTCTGCGGCGCGCCCTTCACGCTGGCGTCGTACGGCATCATGCCGGTGCCAAAATTAAACTTCGCGTACTTCTTGATCGTGGCAAGCGAGCCCGACGAGTTCGTGATGATCCCGCAGTCGCCGCTATAGAACTTCGACACCGGTTCGTCCTTGCGGCCGACATACGTGAAGGTGCCTTCCTTCTGCATGTTCTGCAGGAACTGGATGTGCGCGACCTGCAGCGGCTTGTTGAATTCGAGCTGCGCATCGGCGCCGTCGAACCCGTTGTTCTTCGACGCGAACGGTGCGCCATGCCAGGCGCTATAGTTTTCGAGCTGAATCCAGCTCTGCCAGCCCGACGAATAGCCGCATGTCATGCCCGACGCCTTCAGCTTCTGCGCGTCCACCTGCAATTCGGCCCAGGTTTTCGGCGGCTGATTCGGATCGAGCCCGGCTTTCTTGAACGCGTCCTTGTTGTAGTACAACACCGGCGTCGAGCTATTGAACGGCATCGAGATCAGTTCGCCGGTTTTGGCGTCGCTGTAATAGCTGGCGATGGTCGGCACGAAGGCCTTTTCGTCGAGCGGTACGCCGGCTTGCTTGAACACTTCCGAGACCGGGATCACGGCTTTCTTCGCCTGCATCATCGTCGCGGTGCCGACTTCGTAGACCTGCAGAATGGCCGGTGCGTTGCCGCTGCGATAAGCCGCGATGCCGGCGGCGAGGGTCTGGTCGTAGCTGCCCTTGAACACCGGTACGATCTTGTAGTCGCTTTGCGACGCGTTGAACGCATTGGCGATGTCGTTCAGACGCTCGCCGAGGGCGGCTTCCATGGCGTGCCAGAATTGGATTTCAGTGGCGGCATGGGCTGCCTGGCTAATGCCGAGGCTCAACACGGCGGCAACGGAAAGCGAACGGAATAACGGCTTGCAACGCATCGATTGATCTCCTGATCGGAACGGGCGCGGATGGGAATCGCGCGATTCTATTTGTGTTCGATGACAGTCTGGCGTCGGTTACCGGGCGGCGGCCCGTTTTTGACTGGCGCCGACTGCCGCAATTTAACACCGGCTGTCACGGAACGGAAACAATACGCGTCTGAAGGCGGCAGGCTTGCTCGACGTGCGGAAGTCAAAGCGGAGCGGCCCGAAAAAAAGCCCGCATTTAGCGGGCCTTCTTTGAGTTCGGCGGCGCTCAGCGTTTCGCTGGTTGCCGCCCCGAGCAGAGACTGAACGTCAGACGTTAAACAGGAAGTTCATCACGTCGCCGTCGTGCACGATGTATTCCTTACCTTCCGCGCGCATCTTGCCGGCTTCCTTCGCACCTTGCTCACCCTTGTAGGTGATGAAGTCGTTGAAGGCGATCGTCTGCGCGCGAATGAAGCCACGCTCGAAGTCGGTGTGGATCGCGCCCGCTGCCTGCGGTGCCGTATCGCCGATATGGATCGTCCACGCGCGCACTTCCTTCACGCCGGCCGTGAAGTAGGTTTGCAGGCCCAGCAACTTGAAAGCCGCACGAGCCACGCGGTTCAGGCCCGGCTCTTCCATGCCCATGTCGGCGAGGAACACTTCCATGTCCGCTTGTTCGAGGTCGGCGATTTCTGCTTCGATCGCCGCACACACGGCGACGACCGGTGCGCCTTCGGCGGCCGCGAACTTCGTGACTGCGTCGAGGTGCGGGTTGTTCTCGAAACCGTCGTCCTTCACGTTGGCGACGTACATGGTCGGCTTGGCGGTGATCAGGCAGAACGGCTTGAGCGTGGCCTTTTCCTCATCCGACAGGTCGAGCGCGCGGACCGGCTTGGCCTGGTCGAGCTGCGCGCGCACTTTTTCCAGCACCGCGGCGTTCTTGATGGCTTCCTTGTCGTTACCCGACTTGGCGGCCTTCGAATAGCGCGACAGCGCCTTTTCTACGGTCGCGAGGTCGGCCAGCGCCAGTTCGGTGTTGATCACTTCGATATCCGACAGCGGATCGATCTTGTTCGCGACGTGAATCACGTTGTCGTCTTCGAAGCAGCGCACCACGTGCGTGATCGCGTCGGTTTCGCGGATGTTCGCGAGGAACTGGTTGCCCAGACCTTCGCCCTTGCTCGCACCGGCCACGAGGCCGGCGATGTCGACGAATTCCACCACGGCCGGCAGGATGCGCTCCGGCTTGACGATCTCAGCGAGGGCCTTCAGGCGCGCGTCCGGCACTTCGACGATGCCGACGTTCGGCTCGATCGTACAGAACGGGTAGTTTTCGGCGGCAATGCCCGCCTTGGTCAGCGCGTTGAACAGGGTGGACTTGCCGACGTTAGGCAGGCCGACGATGCCGCATTTGAGGCTCATGGAAATCCTTCAGTGAATCAGTAAGTTGCGTGATGCGCTCGACGCTGTGTGCAGGATTCGAAAAGCCTTCGCGTTTGGCGTGGCGGAGCAAGTGCAGCGGAGCGGGACAAGACACCAGATCGGGGCGTAGCCTCGACGATTCTGGGCGAGTTTTGTCACGGAAAGCGCAATTGTAACCCGTTCGGATGGGGTTCTTGATCTGCCTGCGGTAAAGCTGGGGGCTCGATCCGTCCCCCGCAACCCCCGCGGCTATAATGCGCGGATGAACGCACACCACCAGACCTTTGATGCCGCCGTGATCGGCGGCGGGCTCGTCGGCAAGACCGCGGCGCTGGCGCTGACGCAAGGCGGACTGCGCGTGGCGCTACTCGCGCAACCCTGTGCGGCGCTGCCCGCCGGCGCCACCTTCGACTCGCGGGTCTACGCGCTGTCGTCGAGTTCGCAGGCTCTGCTGGAGCGATTGCGGGTCTGGCAGGCGCTCGATCTGTCGAAGCTCGGGCCCGTCTACGACATGCGCGTCTACGGCGATGCGCACGCCGAACTCCATTTTTCCGCGTTTCAGGCGTCCGTGCCGCAACTGGCGTGGATCGTCGAGTCGTCGGTGATCGAGCGTGCGCTGGATGCCGCGCTGCGTTTCCAGCCGAATCTGACCTGGATCGATACGCGCGCTCAGGCGCTGGACTTTACAGCCGACGGTGCGAGCGTCGGTCTTGCCAACGGCAATGTGCTCGAGGCCGATCTGGTGGTCGGCGCGGACGGTGCGCATTCGTGGGTGCGCGCGCAGATCGGCTCGAAAGTGATCCGGCGCGACTACAAGCAAATCGGCGTGGTCGCGAATTTCAAGGCGGACAAGCCGCACAGCGAAACCGCTTATCAATGGTTCAAGGACGGCGAAATCATCGCGCTGCTGCCGATGCCGGACGGCCACGTATCGCTGGTCTGGTCGGCACGCACCGAGCACGCCGAGCAACTGCTCGCGCTCGATCCGGCGCAGCTAGCAGCCGAAGTCGAACGCGTAACGGGCGAGCAGTTCGGCGCTTTGGAATGCGTGACGCCCGCGCAAGGCTTCCCGCTCGCGCTGCAAACCGTCGATAAGCTTGTGGCGCCGCGCGTCGCGCTGGTCGGCGATGCCGCGCATCTGATTCACCCGTTGGCGGGTCAGGGCATGAACCTCGGTTTGCGCGATGTCGCGGCGCTCGCCGAGACGGTCGCCGGCAAGGAAGCGTTCCGCGATCTCGGCGACATGGTGCTGTTGCGCCGTTACGAACGCGCCCGCCGCGAAGACATCCGCGCGCTGATGATCGCCACCGACGGCCTGCAAAAGCTCTTCTCGGCACCCGGTCCGTTTGCCAAGGTATTGCGCAACACCGGCATGGCATTTGTCGGCGCGCAGCCATTCATCAAGCGATGGCTGGTGTCGGCCGCGCTGGGGTAACGCGCGCTAGCCGGCATACCCGGCTGGCGAGACGGGTATCATGAACGGATGGACGCCATTCTGGTCAGACCAGAAACGTCCCAAAAAACGCGCAACGCGCGCGATTGAACTCCAGGAATTCAGCATGAAAAAATCCTTCCGCATCGCGGCTGTCGCGCTCGCGATCGCTGCCGTGGCAATCGGCTGCTCCGCACAGGCCGATCAAACCACCGACAAGCTCAAAGCCACGCTGCAAACGCGTCTGACCGACGTGACGATCAAGAGCATTACGAAGTCGCCGATTGCCGGCCTCTACGAAGTGAATCTCGGCACGCAGATCATCTATAGCGATGCGAACGGCGATTACATCATGCTCGGCGACATCGTCGACGCGAAGACGCGCAAGAATCTGACCGAAGCGCGTCTGGCGGAGACCAACCGCATTGACTTCGCGAGCCTGCCGTTCGCGAACGCGGTGAAGGTCGTGAAGGGCAACGGCGCGCGCAAGATCGCCGTGTTCTCCGATCCGAACTGCCCGTACTGCAAGCAGCTCGAGACCTCGCTCAAGTCGCTCGATAACGTCACGGTCTACACCTTCCTGTACCCGGTGCTGTCGCCGGATTCGACCGCCAAGTCGAAGTCGATCTGGTGCTCGACTGACCGCGCGAAGGCGTGGGAATCGTGGATGCAGGATCGTCAGGCGCCTACCGCTGCCGGTACCTGTGATACGGCCGCAATCGACAAGAACCTGGCGCTCGGCCACGCGATGAACGTCGACGGCACGCCGACCGTGTTCCTCGCCGACGGCCGCCGCCTGCCAGGCGCCGTGTCGGCAGACCGGCTGGACAAGGAAATGTCCGCCGTGCACTGAGCACGCAGCACAAGTCGAAGAAAGGAGGCGCGAAGTGCGCCTCCTTCCACATCAAGCCCCGAACCTCCCCGCCAGACACCTCCTAATCGCCGCCGATGAAGCCGATCCGCTACACCATCGTTCCCAAGCAACCCGCCGCCCATCTGTTCGAAGTTACCGTGACCGTCGCCGATCCTGATCCGGCCGGCCAGCGATTCATGCTGCCGGCGTGGATTCCGGGCAGCTACATGGTGCGCGAATTCGCCCGCAACATCGTCACGCTGCGAGCCGTCAACGAAGCGGGCCGCAAGGTGCGCGTCGAAAAGACCGACAAGCACACGTGGCAGGCCGCGCCGGTCAAAGGCGCGCTGACGCTGCGCTACGAGGTGTATGCATGGGATCTGTCGGTGCGCGCCGCGCATCTTGACGATACGACGGGCTTTTTCAATGGCACCAGCGTGTTCCTGGCGCCGCTTGGTCACGAGGAAGCGCAGTGTCTGGTCGATATCCAGAAGCCGGAAGGCGCGGCGTATCGCAACTGGCGCGTCGCGACTGCGCTGCCGGAAGCGCGCGGCACGAAGCGCTACGGCTTCGGCGAATACCGCGCGCAGAACTACGACGAGCTGATCGATCACCCGGTCACGTTGGGTGAGTTCGCGCTGGCGACGTTCAAGGCGCACGGCGTACCGCACGACATCGTGGTCGCGGGGCGCGTGATCGGGCTCGATATGGCGCGTCTGTCCGCCGATCTGAAGCGTATCTGCGAGGCGCAGATCGCGTTGTTCGAGCCGAAGTCGAAGAAGGCGCCGGTGGATCGCTACGTGTTCATGACGCAGGCCGTTACCGATGGTTATGGCGGACTGGAGCATCGTGCTTCGACGGCGCTGATCTGCAATCGCAGCGATCTGCCGGTGGAGGGTCGCGATGCGCCCACCGAGGGCTACCGAACCTATCTCGGTCTGTGCAGCCACGAATACTTCCACACCTGGAATGTGAAGCGGATCAAGCCGGCCGTGTTTGCGCCGTACAACCTGAGCGTCGAAAACTACACGCCGCTGCTGTGGCTGTTCGAAGGCTTCACCTCTTACTACGACGATCTGATCCTCGTGCGCAGCGGCCTGATCTCGCAAGACGACTATTTCGGCATGCTCGGCAAGGTGATCGGTGGCGTGCTGCGCGGCAGTGGCCGCCTGAAGCAGACGGTGGCCGAAAGCTCGTTCGACGCGTGGGTCAAATACTATCGGCAGGATGAAAACGCGCCGAACGCGATCGTCAGCTATTACACCAAGGGCTCGCTTGTCGCGCTCGCATTCGATCTGACGATTCGCGCGCAGACCAACAACCGCAAATCGCTCGACGACGTAATGCGCTTGCTGTGGCAGCGGTTTGGGCGCGACTTCTATCGCGGCAAGCCCGTCGGCGTCGAAGAAAGTGAGATCGAGGCGATTTTTGCCGAAGCGACCGGCGTGCAACTGGGCGAATTGTTCGCCGAAGCCGTGCACGGCACACGCGATCTGCCCCTCGAGACGCTGCTTGCGCCGTTTGGCGTCACGCTCGCGCCGGAATTGGACAAGAACGGCAAGCCGTCGCTGGGCGCGCGCATGCGCAACGGCGCGGATTGCACACTGGCGGCGGTTCACGAAGGCAGCGCGGCGCAAAAAGCCGGCCTCTCGGCGGGCGACGTGCTAATCGCGCTCGACGGTCTGCGCGTGACCGGCTCGAATCTTGATTCGCTGCTGTCGCGCTATCTGCCGGGCGCAAAAGTCGAAGTCCACGCCTTCCGCCGCGACGAACTGCGTACCGCGCAAGTCAAGCTGGACGGGCCTGAGGTGTCGCGCTACAAGCTCACCGCGAGCGACAAACGGCCGGCGGCGCGCAAAGCGCGGGAGCGCTGGCTAGCAAGCTGATCGTAATCTCGGGCGGCATTAATCGGCGGTTCAAGGTGGAGGATTGTTCTACCAGTGCAACAATCCTTCGCTGCCGGATGGCTTTTTCCCGAGGCGGTAAAAAAACACAATGGCTCCAATCGCGCAAAACTGCGCGCCCCTACTGGAGTCAACCATGACCACGATCCTGCAAATCAACTCGGCAGCACGCTCGCAAGGCGCGAACTCGACACTGCTCGTCAACGAGCTGACCGCAAAGCTGCAACAATCGAATCCGGGCGCGCAAGTCGTCGTCCGTAACCTGCAAGCAGAACCGCTGCCGCATCTGGACGACGCCGTCCTCGGCGCGTTCTTCACGCCGGCTGACCAGCGCACGCCGGAACAAGTCGCGATCGCTGCACGCAGCGAAGCGCTGATCGCCGAACTGCAAGCCGCCGACATCGTCGTGATCGGCGCACCGATGTACAACTTCGGCATCTCGTCGCAACTGAAGACGTACTTCGACTTCATCGCACGCGCCGGCATCACGTTCCAGTACACGGCGAACGGTCCGGAAGGTCTCGTGAAGGGTAAGAAGGTCCACGTGGTTTCGGCTCGCGGCGGCAAGTATGTCGGCACGCCGAACGACAGCCAAACGCCGTACCTGAAGGCCTTCCTCGGCTTCCTCGGCATGACCGATGTGAACTTCATCTACGCCGAAGGCCTGAACATGGGCCCGGATGCTGCGAGCGCAGCGTTGGCTGGCGCGCGTGAAGCGATCGCGGCTGCCTAAGTTTTGAGGTTTGTCTCGCGCTGCGTGATCGCGGCGCGGTGGAATAAAAAACGCCACGGGGTGTGATTCCGTGGCGTTTTTGCTTTTGCGGCTCATATCTTTGGGGCCTTGTGCCCGGCCTCGGGGTTCCAGCCTTTGGCCTTTGGCTGGTCCCGGTGCGTTTCGCTCGATGGGCGTTACGCCAGCATCTGCGCTTCGTCAGGCAAGCGCCAGTCGATCGGTTCGCGGCCGTGCTTCACGAGATACTCGTTCGCCGACACAAAGTGCCCGCAGCCGAGAAAGCCGCGATGCGCCGACAGCGGCGACGGATGCGGCGCCTCCAGCACGTAATGCGACTTGCCGCCGAGCAGCGCGCGTTTGGCTTGCGCATGCGCGCCCCACAGCATGAACACGAGGCCGTCATGGCGCATGGCCAGTTCGTGGATCAGCGTGTCGGTGCATTTCTCCCAGCCGCGCTTCGCGTGACTCGCGGCCGAGTCGCGCTCGACGGTCAGCACCGTGTTCAACAGCAGCACGCCTTGCTTGGCCCATGTGTCGAGGCAGCCATGACGCGGCGGCTCGTGGCCGAGGCTGGCGGCGATTTCCTTGAAGATGTTGCGCAGCGATGGTGGCGTGCGCACGTTCGGCGCGACTGAAAACGCCAGTCCGTGCGCTTGCGGCGTGCCGCGGTCCTCACCGTGATACGGGTCCTGGCCGATGATCACGACTTTGACTTCGTCGGGACTGGTGAGGCGCAGGGCCCGGAAGACGTCGGCAGGATAGACGGTTTTGCCGGCCGCGCGCTCACCGTCGACGAAACGGCACAACGGCGCGTAGGCATCGCTTTCGATGAACGGGTTGAGGTGGGTCCGCCAGGCCGGGGGCAGAGCGGCGAATTGGGCTTCGAGCGTCGGCGGCGAGTCAGCGGCTTTTGATGTCTGCGGCTGTGCGGTTGCGTCGAGCGGTGTGGCCGAGGCGTCGTCGAATAATGAAGCTTGCGACGATTTGGAGCGGGTGCGGGAGGCGGAGGTCATGGCGGGGAAGTGTCGCAGCAAACGCGGGCTAGCTCAAGGTGTGGGTGCTGCTTGGGCTCTGTGTACCTTTGCTGGCGCGCGTGGGCGGCTGGGTGGCGGCGCTGAGGCGGGGCTTGGCACGCGGCACAACCGGCGGGACGAATGCGGCGAGGCGAACAAGAAGAGGCAATCGCAGCGGAACGAACACAGCGGGACGAAGACGCGTCCCGCCTGGGGCAAACACGCCGACGGTTTAGGCCGCCCGCAATTGATAGCCGCGCTGGGCTTTGCTGATGTTGTCCGGAGCCAGCCCCTCTACCTGCTTGCCGAGTTCTTTCGCCAGCGCATGGAGCGCCGCTTCGTCGCCACCTTTCAGTTCCAGTTCGACTTCGGAAATCGGCGCGCGGCGGATCTCGCCGTTCACCTCGGCGATAACGTCACCCTGGTCGATCGCGGCTTCGACTTCCGAGCCATCCAGTTCGACATTCCACAGCGTGCGGGTGAAATTCGTGCGGAACAGTTCGATCAGTTCCGGCGCGGCCTGACGCAGGGCTTCCGCGGCGGTGGGCTCGTCACACTGACGCAGCAATGCTTTGATCTCCAGTTTTTCGCCCGCCACGGGCATTTCCCATTCGTGCCGGCTGTGCAGGCCATCCTTGGCGTTGCCCACCGTCTTGAACGTCTGCAGCCAGCCGTCCGGCGTATGCCGCAAACGCAGCGCGCTTTTCGAATTCGCCAGCACCAGTGCCGGCGTGTCGAAGTAGATATTCGCCAACTCGATCGGCCGACCCTTGTCGCCGGTGCGCGCGACGAACCACTGCGTCGCCGCGTTCACCTGGCTCACCGGCAGGGCCAGCTTGATTTCACGTTCCATGCCCATCGTGTGCTCCGCTACGTCCGCTGAATGTTGAAGCCGCGCTTAGAAAAACATCCGCGCAAGTTCCACACCCGGCTCTTCCGCGCGCATGAACGCCTCGCCGACGAGGAACGTGTGCACGTCCATTGCCCGCAGACGTTCGACATCGACGCGCGACAGAATCCCCGACTCGGTAACAACGATACGGTCGTCCGGAATCGATTCGAGCATGCCGATGGTCGTTTCGATCGACGTTTCGAAGGTGCGCAGATTGCGGTTGTTGATGCCGATCAGCGGCGTCTTCAACTTAAGCGATTCCATCAGTTCATTGTGGTCATGCACTTCGACCAGCACCGCGAGGCCCAGCGAATGCGCAAGCGCTTCCAGGTCCTGCATCTGCGAGGTTTCCAACGCGGCAGCGATCAGCAGGATCGCGTCCGCCCCCATCGCGCGGGCTTCGACGATCTGGTACGGATCGACGATGAAGTCTTTGCGCAGTACCGGCAGGTTGCAGGCGGCGCGCGCCTCTTCGAGGTAAGCCACGCTGCCCTGGAAGAACTGCACGTCGGTGAGGACGGACAAGCAGGCCGCACCGTGCTTTTCATACGAACGCGCAATCTCGGCCGGCACGAAGTTTTCGCGCAGCACGCCTTTCGACGGGCTCGCTTTCTTCACTTCGGAAATGACGGCGGCCAGACCGGCCGCGTGTTTCGCGCGCAATGCGCCGACGAAATCGCGGATGTCGCGCGACGACGCTTCGAGGCGCAGTGCTTCGAGCGGCGCGCTCTGTTCAGCCGCGCGGACTTCTTCGCGTTTGACCGCGATGATGCGGTCGAGGATGTCGCTCATGAGTGTCTCGCTACGTAGTTACTGCTTGAATTGCTGGGTGAAACGGATCAGCTCGTCGACCTTCGCCCGTGCCTTGCCACTCGCGATCGCTTCGCGCGCCAACTGGATGCCGTCCGCAATCGACGCCGCCACGTTCGCTGAATAGAGGGCCGTGCCCGCGTTCAGCGTGACGATTTCGCGCGCGACTCCCGGCTTGTTGTCGAGCGCTTCGAGCAGCATCAGTTTGGATTCGGCGGCGTCGGCCACTTTCAGCGTGCGGTTCGACACCATCTGCATGCCGAAGTCTTCCGGATGGATTTCGTACTCGTGGACCTGGCCGTCGCGCAACTCGCCGACTTGCGTGGCCGCGCCGAGCGAAACTTCGTCCATGCCATCCATGCCGTACACCACCAGCACGTGCTTGGCGCCAAGGCGCTGCATCACGCGCACCTGAATCCCGACGAGGTCGGCGTGGAATACGCCCATCAACTGATTCGGCGCACCGGCCGGATTGGTCAGCGGTCCGAGAATGTTGAAGATGGTCCGCACACCGAGTTCGCGGCGTACCGGCGCGATGTTCTTCATCGCCGGATGATGGTTCGGCGCGAACATGAAGCCCATGCCGGTTTCCGCAATCGAAGCCGCCACCTGTTCCGGCTGCAGATCGATATTCACGCCGAGCGCTTCGAGCACGTCCGCGCTTCCCGACTTGCTCGATACGCCGCGGCCACCATGCTTCGCGACCTTGGCGCCCGCCGCAGCCGAAACGAACATGGTTGCGGTGGAAATGTTGAAGGTTTGCGATCCGTCGCCGCCGGTGCCGACGATATCGACGAAGTTCGAGTTGTCCTGCACCTCGACGTGCCGGGCAAATTCACGCATCACCGTGGCAGCAGCGGTGATTTCGCCGATGGTCTCTTTTTTGACGCGCAGGCCGGTGATGATCGCCGCCGACATCACGGGCGACAGTTCGCCGCGCATGATGAGCCGCATCAGATGCAGCATTTCGTCGTGGAAAATTTCGCGGTGCTCGATGGTCCGTTGCAGCGCTTCCTGGGGCGTAATCGACATGATTTCGTCTCTCTTCGTCAAGCGGTGCGGTGGGCGGTAGCGAGCTTCGATTGCTTGACGAAATTCTCAAGCAGCGCGTGGCCGTGCTCGGACAGGATCGATTCCGGATGGAACTGCACGCCTTCAACGGCCAGTTCCCTGTGACGCACGCCCATGATTTCGCCGTCTTCGGTCCATGCGGACACTTCGAGACAGTCAGGCAGCGATTCGCGTTCGATCGCGAGCGAGTGGTAGCGGGTCACGACGAAATGCTTCGGCAGGTCGGCGAACACGCCTTTGCAGTCGGTTTCGATCGTGCTCACCTTGCCGTGCATGATGGTTTGCGCGCGCACCACGCGGCCGCCGAATGCTTCGCCGATCGCCTGATGGCCGAGGCAGACGCCCAGAATCGGCATCTTGCCGGCGAATTCGCGCAGCACGTCGAGGGTGATGCCGGCGTGTTGCGGATTGCTCGGGCCGGGCGACAGGCAAATGCGCTCCGGGTTGAGCTTCGCAATCTCGTCCAGCGTGATTTCGTCGTTCCGATAGGTGCGCACGTCTTCGCCGAGTTCGCCGAAGTACTGCACCAGGTTGTAGGTGAACGAGTCGTAGTTGTCGATCATAAGCAGCATGGTGTGTCTCCGGTCAGAAGTCGCTATCGAGGCCGTCTTGAACCTGCTCGGCGGCGCGCAGCACAGCACGCGCCTTGTTCTCGGTCTCTTGCCATTCGGATTCCGGCACCGAATCCGCGACTACCCCCGCTGCCGCCTGCACATACAGATTGCCGTTTGCGATCACGCCGGTGCGGATCGTGATCGCCATATCCATTTCGCCGGTGAACGACAGATAGCCGACCGCACCGCCGTACAGGCCGCGCTTCACTGGTTCCAGTTCGTCGATCAGTTCCATTGCGCGCACTTTCGGCGCGCCGGACAGCGTGCCGGCCGGGAAGGTGGCGCGCAGCACGTCGAAATTGGTGGTGCCGGGCTTCAGCTTGCCTTCGACCGAACTCACGATGTGCTGCACATGCGAGTACTTTTCGATCACCATCTGATCGGTGACGACCACCGAGCCGATTTGCGAAATCCGGCCTACGTCGTTACGGGCGAGGTCGATCAGCATCACGTGTTCGGCGATTTCCTTCGGGTCGTTCAGGAGTTCGGTCGCGAGCTCGGCATCGCGTTCCGGCGTGTTGCCGCGCGGACGCGTGCCGGCGAGCGGACGAATCGTCACGATGCGATCTTCGCCGCGCTTTTCCTGACGCACCAGGATTTCCGGCGACGCACCGACCACGTGGTGGTCGCCGAAGTTGTAGTAATACATATACGGCGACGGATTCAACGAGCGCAGCGCGCGATACAGCGACAGCGGATTGTCGCGGTACGGCTTGGTCAGACGCTGGCCGACCTGCACCTGCATCAACTCGCCGGCGGCGATGTATTCCTTCGCCTTGCGCACGGCGGCCAGATAATCGTCTTTCGCGAACTCGCGATAGGTCTCGGTGCGCACGCTTGCCGACGTGACCGGCGGCTGCACGGTCGTGCGCAAACGCTGACGCAATTCACGCAGACGCTGTTTGGCTTTTGTGTACGCTTCGGGCTGCGTCGGATCCGAGTACACCACCAGGTAGAGCTTGCCCGCGAGGTTGTCGATCACCGCGACTTCTTCGGTGAGCAGCAACTGAATGTCCGGCAGGTTCAGATCGTCTTTCGGTGCGGTGTGCGCGAGCTTTTTCTCGATGTAGCGCACCGCGTCATAGCCGAAGTAGCCGGCCAGACCGCCCGCGAAACGCGGCAGACCGGGGCGCTGCGCCACTTTGAAGCGACCCTGGAATTGCTGGATGAATTCGAGCGGATCACCCTCGTGCGTTTCGACGACTTTGCCGTCCCGTACGACTTCCGACACGCCGTTGCGGGTGCGCAGCAGCGTGCGCGCCGGCAGGCCGATGAACGAATAGCGGCCGAAGCGTTCGCCGCCCACCACCGATTCAAGCAGGAACGAGTTGGCGCCGTTGCGTTCGGTCTGCGCGAGCTTTAGATACAGCGAGAGCGGCGTTTCGAGGTCGGCGAGCGCTTCGGCGATCAGCGGAATGCGGTTGAAACCCTCGTTGGCGAGGGATTGGAATTCGAGTTCGGTCATGGTCCGATCCTGTACGTACGTCAGACGGCACTATGCGTCGGACAAAGCGGGGCGCGGCGCGCCCGGTCAGGCGTTCGTTCGACGTGTCGACACGATGATACCGACCGGCGCGAGTTTCCCATCGACGCATGCAAGGGATTTCAGCGCACAAGATGTACTTTGCGGGTACACGGAGGCCGAATCAACCGATGCAGCGAAACAAGGTGATGGAAAAAACGCGTGAGCGCAGCGAAGTAAAAAACGGTTGCCGAAGACGAGCTTCAGCGTACCTCAGGCGAGGTTAGCGCGACCAGCGACGCCAGGGCCAGGCTCCCCGGTCGATGCTAATCAGACTCCGTTTTTTATTCAGAAACATGAGGATGAGGGACTTTTCAAGTCGTGGAATGGTGCGCTGCGATAGCCTTGGCGGCATCGAGCAGCGAGGCAACTATACCATCGGATTTTATTTCTTGTATAGCTCGGCCGTGGTTGTAGCCATACGGCAGCGTCAGCGTTGCCATGCCCGCCGCGCGGCCCGCCATCGCATCGTTTTCCGAATCGCCGATGGCAACGGTGGCTTCCGGTGTGACGCCTAGCTGCGCCGCGGCGGTGAGCATCGGCAGCGGATCCGGCTTCTTTTTCGGCAGGCTGTCGCCGCCGAGCACGACGCTGAAATACGGGCTGAGCCCGTATTGCTCCAGCAATTCGACCGCGAAACGATGCGGTTTGTTGGTGACGCAGGCGAGTTTGAGGCCGGCGTCGCGCATGGCGCTGAGGCCGGCTTCGACCTCGGGGTACAGCCGCGTGTGCACACCGTTGATCTTGGCGTACTCGGCCTGATAGATGGCGAGCGCCTCGTCGAAACGGTCCTGCGCGTGGTCCGTTTCGAAGCGCTGGGCCAGCACACTGCGAATCAGATTCTCCGAGCCCTTGCCGATGTAGCCGACCACTTCCTCGCGGGAGGTTTCCGCCGCGTCGAGTTGCGCCAGCATGCCGTTCAGTCCGGCGGTGAAATCGTCGGCGGTATCGATCATCGTGCCGTCCAGGTCGATGATCGCGGCTTGCAGGCGCGGGCCAGTGAAGGTCGGAGCAGGGAACGAAGTCGTCATTTTTAGTGCGGGATGCATGCCGGTTCTCAGAACTCAATCACTGAGCGATCAGTGCTCGATGTTGGCGAGTGCGGCGCGCATCTTGTCGATCACTGCCTTGTGGTCCGGCGCGCCGAAGATCGCTGAGCCTGCCACGAACGTGTCCGCGCCAGCTGCCGCAATTTCCGCGATGTTGTCGACTTTCACGCCGCCGTCCACTTCGAGATGAATCTCGCGGCCGGTCTTTTCCTTGTAGGCGTCGATCCGCTTGCGCGCTTCGCGCAGCTTGATGAGCGCCTCAGGAATGAACGATTGACCGCCGAAGCCCGGATTCACCGACATGATCAGCACCAGATCGACCTTGTCCATCACGTAGTCCAGATAGCTCAGCGATGTGGCCGGGTTGAACACGAGGCCGGCCTTGCAGCCGTGGTCGCGAATCAGCGACAGCGTGCGGTCGATATGGTCCGAGCCTTCCGGGTGGAAGCTGATCAGGTTCGCGCCGGCCTTGGCGAAGTCCGGCACGATGCGGTCGACCGGGCGCACCATCAGGTGCACGTCGATCGGCACGTCCACGTGCGGACGGATCGCTTCGCAGACGAGTGGGCCGATCGTCAGGTTCGGCACGTAATGGTTGTCCATCACGTCGAAGTGAATCCAGTCGGCGCCGGCGGCGACAACGTTGCGGACTTCTTCACCCAGGCGGGCGAAGTCGGCGGACAGGATGCTGGGGGCGATGCGAAATTGCGTCATGGCGGGGGCGGATGCAAGCGGGAAAACGCTATTTTACCGGTTTGTGCGCGTCTGAACCGGCTCGCAGGCGGTTTGAGGCCGGCACTGGAAACGCACGGCAAAGGTGACAAAACGCCCTAGCGGCCCTTGGCCAGAGGGATTTGTCCGGTTGCGGGCGTGCCGCGCATCAAGCAGAATGCCAAACCATAAGTGCCGCTTCGCCATTGCGCCCGCAAACCATTGGCGTTCGGGGCTTCCCGCGATTTTTCACACCCGTTTCACCAGACCGGAATCAGGATGAGCCAGTACGAATTCAGCGTCTCGGCGCAGGTGCAGTATCTGCCCGAAGAGTCGGACCCGGAGCGCCGCCAGTATGCGTTTGCATACACGCTGACTATCCGTAACAGCGGCCAGGTGCCCGCACAGTTGATTGCGCGTCACTGGGTCATCACCGACAGCGACGACAATGTGCAGGAAGTAAAGGGCCTGGGCGTGGTCGGGCACCAGCCGCTGCTCAAACCGGGCGAGCACTTCGAATATACGAGTTGGGCCGTGATCGCCACGCCCGTTGGCACCATGCGCGGCGAGTATTTCTGCGTGGCGGAGGACGGCGAGCGGTTCGACGCACCCGTGCCCGAGTTCATTCTGCGTATGCCGCGCACTTTGCATTGAACCGAGGCCGTGGCTCGCGGTCTTTAAGAAGCTTTACGGCGTAGCCTTACTGGGATTTTTGCTGCTTTTGCTGCTCATGGGTGGCGGCGCGCGCGGCCTTTTTCTTGCCGGATGACGTCCATACAACGATAAAGACGAGCAGGAAGAGCGCGAGGAGCGATTCCAGCGCGAAGATGAGCATCGGGTATTCGTCGAACAAATCAGACATGGCGGTTTCCATCAAGAACGAACATTGTATGCGTTTTGTCCGCACAGCCGGAGCATGGCTTGGCGCGCTTTCTGTTGCGGTGATGCTGGCTTCCTGTGGTGGTGGTGGCGGCGCGGTCCGGCCTTCAGTTTCGCCGCCCACGGGTGCTGCGATCATACCCGGGCAGATCGCCGCGACGCGACTCACCGCGGTAGCCTGGCAGCAGGTGCCAGGGTGGCAGGACGATTCGCTGATCGGCGCAACGGCTGCGTTGCGGCAAAACTGCCTGAGGCTTGCGCGTCAACCGAACTGGGCCCGCGCATGTGCGGCGGCCTCGCAGATCGACGATCTGGACGTCACCAGTGCGCGGGCGTTTTTCGAGGCGTATTTCACGCCGTTCCAGTTAGCCAATAACGACGGCACGCTCGATGGTCTCGTCACCGGCTATTACGAGCCGTTGTTGCGCGGTTCGCGCACGCGGCATGGCGTGTATCAAACAGCACTGTACCGCTGGCCATCCGGTTATCGTGCTGGTGCGCCACTGCCGCCGCGTGCGCAACTCGAGCGTGCGGGCGTGCTCAACGGCAATGAACTCGTGTGGGTCGATGATCCGATCGAGGCCTTCTTCTTGCAAGTGCAAGGCTCCGGGCGCGTCGTGATGGAAGACGGCAGCGTGATGCGGGTCGGCTTTGGCGGCACGAACAATCAGCCGTACAAGTCGATTGGGCGGTGGCTGCTCGATCGCGGCGAATTGACGCCAGCGCAGGCGACCATGCAAGGCATCAAGGCATGGGCGCGTGCGAATCCTACGCGGGTCGACGCGTTGCTCGATACGAATCCGCGTTTCGTGTTCTTCCGCGAGATGCCGTCGGGTGAGAGTGCGCCGAGCGGCGGCGCGGATGGTCCGATCGGTGCGCTGGGTGTGCCGTTGACGCCGGAGCGGTCGATCGCGGTGGATCCCACTTCGATTCCGCTCGGGACACCGGTGTTCTTGCAGACCACGCGTCCGTTGACAAACTCGCCGATGAATCGCCTCGTCTTTGCTCAGGACACGGGTTCCGCGATCAAAGGCGGCGTGCGCGCGGATTACTTCTGGGGCCTCGGCGACGATGCCGGCGATCTGGCCGGCAAGATGAAGCAGGGCGGCCGGATGTGGTTGTTGCTGCCGAATTCGTGAGGGTATAGATAACGGCGCTGATGCCGATCAGCGCCGTTATCAGGCAGTAATCTTCGGCGTTTCGCTTAAAGCCCCGACTTCCGCTTGTCCACCACCCGCCGTGCTTTGCCTACCGAACGCTCGATGCCGTTCACACCCAGCACGTTCACGATCGCGCTCACGCCGATCAGCGCCTTGATGTCGTAGGTTAGCGCCTGTTTTGCCGTGGTCAGCGCGGCAGTATCCGGCGCTGATTCCGGGCAGGGCTCGACATTCAACGTCAGTACATCGAGCGGGCCTTCCTTGGTTAGCACGATCTGATAGTGAGGCGCGAGGGCGTGCTGCTTCAGTAGCAATTCTTCGATCTGCGTCGGGAACACGTTGACGCCGCGCACGATCATCATGTCGTCCGAACGGCCCGTGATCTTTTCCATCCGGCGCATGGTGCGTGCGCTGCCCGGCAAGAGGCGCGTCAGATCGCGCGTGCGGTAGCGGACGATCGGCAGTGCTTCCTTGGTCAACGACGTGAATACCAGTTCGCCGAGTTCGCCGTCCGGCAGCACTTCGCCGGTTTCGGGGTCGATGATCTCGGGATAGAAATGATCTTCCCAGATGGTCGGGCCGTCTTTGGTCTCCACGCATTCCGAGGCGACGCCAGGTCCCATCACCTCAGATAGGCCGTAAATATCGACCGCGTCGATGCCCATGCGCTTTTCGATTGCCTGACGCATGTCGTTGGTCCACGGCTCGGCGCCGAAGATACCAAGGCGCAGCGAGCAAGTCGCCGGATCGACGCCTTGCCGTTCGAGTTCGTCGGCGATCGACAGCATATAGCTCGGCGTCACCATGATGATGTCGGGACGGAAGTCCTGAATCAGTTGCACCTGCTTTTCAGTCTGACCACCGCCGAACGGGATCACAGTCAGTCCTGCACGCTCTGCGCCGTAGTGTGCGCCCAGGCCGCCTGTGAACAAACCATAGCCGTAGCTCACGTGAACTTTGTCGCCGCGCTTCGCGCCTGCGGCACGGATCGAACGTGCGACGAGATTCGCCCACGTATCGATATCGCGCGCCGTGTAGCCGACAACCGTCGGCTTGCCCGTCGTACCGGACGACGCGTGGATCCGCGAGATCTGTTCCTGCGGCACGGCGAACATGCCAAACGGGTAGCTGTCGCGCAGATCCTTCTTGGTGGTGAAGGGAAAGCGCGCCAGGTCCGCGAGCGTCTTCACTTCGCTCGGGTGGACGCCGGCTTCATCGAATTTGCGCCGATAGACCGGCGAATTCTCATAAGCGTGGTTCAGCGACCATTTGAGCCGTTCGAGTTGGAGCGCGGCGAGGTCGTCGCGGCTGGCTGTCTCGATAGGATCGAGCGGGAGGGCGGTGGTCATCGAATGTCTCCTTGCTGCCTCAATGCTTGGGTCTGGTGTGCGATGCGCTTGCGCGCAAAAACCGGGGACTTGCTGCTATCTATGTGAGTGCTGCCAATGTGTCGCGAACGCGTCGCGACTCTGCTGTTCAGGCTGGTGTTCAATCGCCCGTGGGAATCAGGTTGCCCTTGATCTGCGCAGATTTGCCGCGAAACATCGCCACGGTTTCCTCTGCGCGATTCGTGACGCGAATATCGTAAATACCGGTGCGGCCGCTCAGCGTTTGCTCGACCGCCTCAGCCGTCAACACGTCGCCGCCTTTTACTGGCCGCAGGAACTCGATCGAGCAGCCTGCGGCGACAGTGTTGAGGTTGTACGTGTTGCAGGCGAAAGCGAACGTCGAATCAGCGAGCGTGAAAATCAGGCCGCCGTGGCAAATCTGATGGCCGTTCAGGAAGTCGTCGCGTACGGCCATGCGCAGGCGCGCGTACCCTGGGCGCACTTCTACGATTTCGAGTCCAAGCGCCCGGCTGCACGCGTCGTTTTCGTACATGGCGGCCGCGGTTGCGCGGGCGAGTTCGTCGGGTGTCATTTGGGCCGGGTGGATCGCTTGTGCGGACATATCAGCGACCCTCGAAGCGCGGCGCGCGTTTTTCCACGAACGCCTGCACGCCTTCCGCGTAATCGTGGGAAGCACCGAGTTCGCGTTGCAGATCGCGTTCGAGATCGAGTTGCTGATCCAGGGTTTGTGTCGCACCCGCGCGCATGGCCTGCTTGATCGCGGCGATGGCGCGCGTGGGCTGCTGCGCCAGTTGTGCCGCTAGTTTGCTTGCTGTGGTGGCTAGCTCGGTGTCATCAACCGTTTGCCAGATCAGCCCCCAGCTTTCGGCTTTCTCCGCGCTCAGTTTGTCACCGGTGATGGCAAGACCCAAGGCGCGTGCCATGCCGACGCGTTGGGGCAGGAACCAGGTGCCACCCGAGTCCGGCACGAGGCCGATCTTGACGAATGCCTGGATGAAGCTGGCCGAACGCGCGGCAAGCACGAGATCGCAAGCGAGTGCCAGATTGGCGCCGGCGCCGGCGGCCGTGCCGTTCACCGCAGCAATCACGGGCAATGGCAGTGCTTGCAGGCGGCGAATCAGCGGATTGAAATGCGCGTCGATCAGTTCGCCCAGATCGGTCATCGCGCCTGGCGTGAAGTCGAGATCCCCGAGATCCTGTCCCGCGCAGAAGCCGCGGCCCGCTCCGGTCAGAACGAGCGCGCGAGCGCCGGACGCTTCGACCTCGCCGAGTGCGGCGCTCAATTCCTGGTGCATCGCGCGCGTAAAGCTGTTGAGCTTGTCCGGGCGGTTCAGCGTGATAGTCGCTACTTGGCTCGATGCGTCCAGGTCGACGCGAATCGCTTCATATGACATTGGGTGTCTCCTCAAAGTCTCTTTGACCGGTGGGCATGGCGGCGTTGTAATCAGACCCGCTCGATCACCAATGCGATGCCTTGACCCACGCCGATACACATCGTGCAAAGCGCAAAGCGCAAAGCGGCCGTTGATTCGTTCCAGCTGATAAAGCGCAGTGGTGATCAAACGCGCGCCGGACGCGCCGAGCGGGTGACCGAGCGCAATCGCTCCGCCATTTGGATTGACGCGTGGATCGTCGTCGCGCAGACCGAGCGTGCGCAAAACCGCCAGCCCTTGCGATGCGAAGGCTTCGTTCAACTCGATCACGTCGAATTGCTCGAGTGTCATGTTCAGTTGCTTCAACAGCTTTTGCGTAGCCGGCGCCGGGCCGATGCCCATGATGCGCGGCTCCACGCCCGCCGTTGCCATGCCCACCACACGTGCGCGACGACGCAATCCGTATTGATCGGCAGCTTCCTGATTCGCGAGCAACAGCGCGCAGGCGCCGTCGTTCACACCCGATGCATTGCCGGCCGTTACGCTGCCATCGAGGCGGACCACGCCCTTGAGCTTGCCCAGGCTTTCGAGCGACGTTTCGCGCGGATGCTCGTCGAGCGTCACGCGGACGGGGTCGCCTTTCTTCTGCGCAATTTCAACGCCGACGATTTCCTGAGCCAAAGTGCCATCGCGCTGCGCACGGGCTGCTTTTTGCTGGCTCGACAGCGCAAACGCGTCCTGATCCGCACGGCCTATGCCGAACTCGACGGCGACGTTTTCCGCGGTCTCCGGCATCGAGTCGACGCCATATTGGCGCTTCATCAGCGGATTGATGAAGCGCCAGCCGATAGTCGTGTCGTAAATATCAGCCTGCCGCGAGAACGCACTGCTGGCCTTGCCCATCACGAACGGCGCGCGCGTCATGCTTTCGACACCGCCTGCAATCATCAGCCGCGCTTCGCCAGACTTGATGGCGCGAGCAGCCGTGCCGACCGCGTCCATGCCCGAGCCGCACAGGCGGTTGATGGTTGCGCCCGGCGCATCCGTGGGCAAGCCGGCCAGCAATGCGGACATACGAGCGACGTTGCGGTTGTCTTCACCGGCGTGATTGGCACAGCCGTAGATCACGTCGTCAATTGCCCGCCAGTCGACACCGGGATTGCGCTCGATCAGCGCCTTGATCGGCACCGCACCGAGGTCATCCGCGCGGACATCTTTCAGGGCGCCGCCGTAACGGCCGATTGGGGTGCGAATCGCGTCGCAAATGAAGGCGTCGTTCATGTGGGTTCCTGCTGGGGCGGATCGGCGGGACATGCCGATCCGATGTCTCATGTTAGTTGGGGCGCACGGCTCGGTCCATTCGGCCAAACGGCATAGGACGAAAGCCGTGCTCTTGTCTTATGCCATTCAGCCAGCTACCGCCGGTGCCGCTTTCGGTTCAACATGAACACGGCTTTGAACGACGCGGAAGCGGTTCGCGACAAAGGCTGCGTCGGCCAGCGCGGCATTTGCCGCGGGGTTTGCGCCCGTGCCGTGGAAGTCGGAGAAAGCCGCCGACTGATTGACGAAAACGCCGCCCGTCAAATTGATCGAGAGTGCTACGCCGCCGCGGATCGATGCTTCGTGCGCCTCTTCGAGCACGGCTTCGTCAATGCTGTAGACCGACAGCGTCAGCGCACCGTGCTCGGCAGCGATTGCGCCGGCAAGGTCGAGCGACTGAGCTGTCGAATCCGTCGCGATCACGAACGAGATTGGGCCGAACCATTCTTTGGTGAACTGCGCGTGGTCGGTGGCGGCATCCAGTTGGAGCACGAGCGGCGTACGCACGCGGGCACCGGCAAAAGCCGGATGTTCGAGCGACTGGCTTTCTACTAGAACGCGGCCAAGCTTGGCAGCTTCGCCGATACGCTGGGTTACGCCCTCGTTCTGGATCGCGCCGAGCAGTTCGACAGCGCGCGCTGGGTCCGCAGCCAGTTTTTGCACTGCGCCGGCGATAGCTTGGGCGACTTCGTCGAAACCGAGTTCGCCGTCAGCGGTGCGGATGCCGCCGCGCGGTACGTAGATGTTTTGCGGGGCGGTGCACATCTGGCCCGAGTACAGCGCAAGCGAGAAGGCGATATTGCGAGCGGCGGCTTTGATGTCGTCCACCGAGTCGATCACGATCTGGTTGACGCCGGCTTTTTCGGTGTAGACCTGAGCCTGATGCGCATTGCGCTCGAGCCACGTGCCGTTTTGCGTGCTGCCCGTGAAGTCGATGAGCTTGATTTCAGGGCGCAGTGCCAAGTCCTGGACGAGCGCGCCGTCGTTCGGTTCCGTGGCCAGCAACGTGACGACGTTCGGATCGAAACCGGCCTCGCGCAGCACATCACGTGCGATGCGTACGGTCAGCGCGAGCGGCAGAATCGCGCCCGGATGCGGCTTGACGATGACCGTGTTACCCGTGGCCAGATCGGCGAAGAGGCCCGGGTAGCCATTCCATGTCGGGAAGGTGCAGCAGCCAAGCACAAGACCGGTGCCGCGCGGCACGACGGTGTAGCGCTTGTGCATGGCGAGCGGCGGATTTTTGCCTTGTGTCTTTTCCCAGTGGGCATCAGCAGGGATGCGGCGCAGTTGGTCCCACGCGTACACGACCGCTTCGAGCGCACGGTCTTGTGCATGCGGGCCACCGGCCTGGAAGGCCATCATGAATGCCTGACCGGTCGTGTGCATCACGCTGTAGCCGATTTCGAAGCTGGCGCGATTAACGCGCGCGAGGATTTCGAGGCATACACCGATCCATGCCTGGGGGCCGGCCGCGCGCCAATCGCGCTGCGCGACGGCGGCTGCGGCGATCAACGCGTCAGGATCGGCTTTCGGATAGCGCACGCCGAGCGGGAACCCGAACGGCGAGACTTCAGCGCCGACGGTTTCTCCGGTCGACGGCTGGTCCAGTTCGAACGTCTTGTTCAGGTGCGCTTTGAATGCGGCTTCGCCGTCTGCGCTAGCGGTTTCCCCGTACACTTTCGGACTGGGCATCTCGACGAACGGACTCCAGTAACCGCGCGCTTCAATCGCGGTAAGTGCCTTTTGCAGCGTGTCTTCGTGCTTGGTGAATAGCGGGTGTGTCATGGCAGAGGGGCTTGGCTGTGCGTTGGGAAAAGCCTGTCGAATAATTGACCGACCGGTTGGTTGGTTAATGGTAGCATTACTGAGACGGCCGCGCGAAGCGTTTTTTTGCGCGCCATTAACCATTAGGAGGCGGCATGGCTTACGAGAGCATTCTGGTTGAGACGCGGGGACGGGTCGGTTTGATCACGTTGAATCGCCCGAAGGCGTTGAACGCGCTGAACGACGCGTTGATGGACGAACTGGGCGCTGCACTGCGCGAGTTCGATGCCGACGAAGCGATTGGTGCGATCGTGGTGACGGGGAGCGAGAAAGCGTTCGCCGCCGGGGCCGACATCGGCATGATGGCGACCTATACCTATATGGATGTCTACAAAGGCGACTACATCACCCGCAACTGGGAAACGGTGCGCTCCATCCGTAAGCCGATCATTGCCGCAGTGGCGGGCTTCGCGCTTGGCGGCGGTTGCGAGCTGGCGATGATGTGCGACATTATTTTCGCCGCCGACACGGCGAAGTTCGGCCAGCCGGAAATCAAGCTCGGCATCATGCCGGGGGCAGGCGGCACGCAGCGTCTGCCGCGCGCCGTCTCAAAGGCAAAAGCGATGGACCTTTGCCTGACCGCCCGCTTCATGGACGCTGCCGAGGCAGAACGCGCCGGATTGGTCTCGCGAGTGATTCCCGCCGCTTCCCTGCTTGACGAGGCAGTGGCCGCGGCCGCGACCATCGCTGAATTCCCGCTGCCGGCGGTGATGATGGTCAAGGAATCGGTCAATCGTGCGTACGAAACGACGCTCGCTGAAGGTGTGCATTTCGAGCGCCGACTGTTTCATTCGCTCTTCGCTACTGAAGATCAGAAGGAGGGGATGGCCGCGTTCGTTGAGAAGCGCAAACCGGTTTTCAAGCATCGGTAATACGCTTGTCAAAATAACGCTTGCAAGGCACGGTCCGGCTCGCTAGAATCTCGCTCTTTCGTGCTTCGGACGCCGGGGCACGGGAGGCGGGAGAGCCAGCAGTGGCAAGGCTTTCAGCGAAGTGAGCGGGTTGAGAAAGTTAAAAAAACCTGTTG
>NZ_WOEY01000071.1 GCF_013177695.1 Paraburkholderia solitsugae
CCCTAACTCTTGTGCCAGATGGTTGAGATACGCGTCAAACTCGTCGATATCCTCTGTCATTGCGATCGCCCGTAGTCTCCATTAGTTCATACTACCAGGTATCGAAATTTATTGACACAGTAAGACTAGCAGCCTGTTGAAAAGGTCCCGACAAAAAATGAAAGGATTGCGAACGACCGCTTCACGCCCTGAGTTCGGCCTCCGTCCTTCCCGATGGCGTCATCAGGAAGGACGAAACAACCACCTGTACTTTCGTTACCTTAAGCCGTGGTCGACACTAAGCTTCCAACCGTTTGCATATGCGAGTTTCCTTTGAGGTTATCCGCGAGCGTCTGCACAAACGACTGCAACGACGTACCCGAGTTGCTATCGCCAAGTGAGCCCAACAGAGCCTGAAAATCCGTCTGCAGCGTCGAGGTCTGCGAAGAAGACGAAGAAGCATTGCTACTTGCATCCGAGGTACTGGACGCACCACTCGAACTCGTCGTGCTGACAGACCCGAGTTCCTGTGCGAGCGCATTCAGCGCCCCGCCAATATCCCCATAGGAAGAAGTCGCGATCGAGTTCGTCGAGCCGCTCGTGCTGTTAGACGTGGAGCCGTCACTATTGCCCGGTTGCTGAAGCGACCCTAGTGTCTGAAATAGCGCCCCGAGAAAGGCCTGCAGCGCTCCGGAGACCGAACTTGTTGACGACGCATCGCTCGTGGAGGCGGTGGAAGAGGTTGCCGCGCTGGACGAACTCGAAGAAGCCGTCGTGCTCGACGTACCCGAGGTCGCCGTGGCCGACGACGTGCTGCCAATCCCCAGTGCTGACAACGCCGCCTCGAGTGCCGACAACAGCGGGTTTGAGTCCGTCGAGCTGGTCGACGAAGACGACGAGGACGACGCCGCTTCGCAGCCGCCGCCGGTCGAGCGGCGAGTGGTGCCGACAGACAGCAGGTTCGTGTTGGTTTGCGAACCACTTACACTTTGTATGCTCATGATGCTTGATCTCCTTACGCGTTGAGCACTCAGAGTAAGTGATGGCAACACTTCCAAATGCCTGGTAAGGGGGCGATTCCCCTTTCATCTCGGCCATCGGTAAGGTGCGGAAAGTATTCGGTCAGAAATTGCACGTTCTTTCAACGTGTTAGTTCGTTGACTTGAATTCGAAGATGTGCCGACAGCGCCCACTGTGACGATTTCCTCGGGCTATTCGGCTTTCGCGCAATCGGAGGATTCACGCCGAAGCGGCCATTCGCGGAGTGTAGAAAGTAATCCGGAACAAATGCCTGGAATGGTCGTCACGCCACAGCAAACCACTCAGGCCAAATACGAGAAGCGCTCGGCATCAACGTAGTCCCCACTCGTGGGACAAGGATGTCGAACGCTTCCATCGCAAGCGCCCTGTTCTGCTCAGAGGTCGCCTGTATCACATATCCGGCAAGCAGCGAATCACCCTCCAAACACTTCCGCCATCTGTGCATTGAAACCGTTGACCAGTTCGTGTTCACCGGGCCCCGGGTTGCCGCGGAACAGCTTCGCACCTTCAACCAGAATCTCGTCTGCATTGGTTCCGAGGACAGCGATCGTTTCGTCGATGAACGCGTCAAGCGGCATCGCCTGTTCGGCCTCGCGGCTGTTCATGAGGTCCGTGCGCACCCAGGGCGGGGCGATCTCGAGTACGCGAACCTTCGTGTCGCGCAGCATGAAGCGTTGCGACAGCACGTACGAATGCAAGGCCGCCTTGGTCGACGAGTACACGGCAGTCGCAGCCAGCGGCACGAAAGCCAGGACCGAGCTGGTATAGGCGACGACAGCATCGTTCCGGGTCTTGAGGTGATCGATCAGCGCCGACGTCATACGGATCGGCCCCATCAGGTTGGTTGTGATGGTGGACACCAGCAGCGCGTCGTCAATGTGGCCACCCGCCTGGTCAGGCTGCATGATCCCGGCGTTGTTGATCAGCACGTTGAGGTCGGGATAGTCCGCGATCAGTTGCGCCGCTACTTTCTCGATGCTGACCGGGTCGGCAATGTCGAGCTCGATTGCCGCCATACCGGGATTCGCCGCCACCACCTCGTCGAGATGGCTGCGCCGGCGGCCGCTGATGATGACTTTGTTGCCGCGCTGGTGAAGCGCTTCGGCCAGTCCGCGGCCAATGCCCGAACCGCCGCCCGTGATGAAGATCGTGTTTCCGGTGAGTTTCATGATCGTTTCCTGTTGAAGTTGCTGTAGATGGGGTTTGCGTGGTCAGGCGGGGAACCGGTCGCCGAACATCGGCAGGCCGCTCACCGATTCGGCCCGGGTCGCTTCGTCCTGAAGGACGTCCCAGTGCTCGGCGAGCTTGCCGTCTTCAAAGCGGATGACGTCGGCTGCAATCCACGCAGCGGGCCTGCCGATCCCAGAGAAGCGGCCATGGGCGATGACATAATCACCGTCGGCCACGATCAGATGGTTCTCATACCGCGCGGTGTCAGGCAGCGTGCGAACCAGGTCGAACAGGCCGTCGCGTCCCGGCGCAATGTGGGCGCTATGCTGAATGTAACGGTCGGACCAGAAGCGCTCGGCTGCAACGTAGTCGCGCTTGTTGAACAGGGTGTCGAATGCTTCCAGCACGAACGCCCTGTTCTGTTCAGGAGTTGTCTTCGTCATGGTGAGGCCCTCTTTAAAGATTCAGGTGACGACGCGGTCAGGCGTCAGATAACCGTTGTGCCCTCTGCGGCCTGGACGTTCAGGTAAAGAAGGCTATACTTAAGACAATGGTGAATAACATTGTCATTGAAGTGGATTGTGGGCGGACGCCCTGCCAATGTCAATGGTGATCGACATTGTATTTTTCGATGGATCTGATTGGGCCGATGCCGGCCGAAGGGAGGGGGTGTGGGTGTTTCCAGGCAACAGGCGGTTGAAAACCGGCACGCGATCGTGGCCGCCGCCGAGAAGCTGTTTCGCGAGCGCGGCGTCGATGCGGTCGGGCTCGCCGAGCTGATGAAGGCGGCGGGCTTTACGCAGGGTGGTTTCTACAACCACTTCAAATCAAAAGATGCACTGGTCGCCGCCGTGATCGAAAAGGCGATGGACGATGGTGGGGAGACTTATGCCTCCCTCATCGAAAACGCCAGGTCAGCTGACGCCAACCCGGTCAGGCAACGGATCGAGTGGTACCTCTCACCCGAGCATCGCGCGAATATCGAGGCGGGGTGCCCCCTGTCGGGTTTTGTAGGCGATGCCCGGCGGCTTGGCGACGTGGCGCGCGGCGCTTACGTGGAAGGTCTTGCGGCGAACCTCCAGGAATTCGCCAGGGTCATCGAAGAGACGGAGGGGATCAGCGAAGGCAGCCGCGGGAAGGCGATCACCCTGTTCAGCCAGATGGTCGGTACGCTGCTGCTTTCGCGTGCAGTGGCAGACGTTGACCCGGCGCTCGCGGATGAAATTCTTGACGAGGGCCGTCAGCATCTCCTCACCGCCGTGGACACGCAACCCGGAATTCAGTCGCGTGGACGCTCGCGCCGCCGATAGCACAATGTCCTTTAAAGGCCCGGAGCGCTGTCATTGCGCCGCCCCTGAACAGCGCGTCGAATCTGGCAATAGCAACCGTTCTTCGCTTTCAGACGCCTTGCGCAAGATGCCATTACAATCCAGCACTTCGATCTGACAACGGTGATGTGCGCCATGAGATATCTTCTTGCATCGACACTCGCGGTGCTCATCGCTGCCGCGAGCACGGCCGCTATAGCCCAAACATCCGGGGGCAGCGACACACCCAAACTGGAGTGCGCCATTGGGTATGTCACCGGCATCGGTGGAGCGGCACAGAGCTTTCGTGAATACCTTGCAACGCCCGACAGGGACAGATATCGCTACCTTGCGGACAACCCGATCCAATGCAAGGTCTCCGACGAGGGTCGCGCGTCTGGCTGTACCGGTGTCACAAGCCTTCGGCATGAAAAAGTCAGCGTGTACGACGACGTCGACAGCGAGACGATGGCTGTAGTCGCGCGCGTGGAACTCGAACACGGGACATACCCGGTGATTATCGTCGTGCGAAAGCAGGACGTGAAATGCGAGGAGTGAGTGCCCTTACGGCGCTATCGGGTGCACGTTCGGCTATGCGTTGCAGTCGTTGAGAACCTGCCGGAGACAATGCTGATCGCCCATCGACGCACTCGCAGCGTTCACCTGGCTTCTCTCGCAAGTTCTCTGGAGTGGACCGTTGCTTCTTTATTCGCGAGGAGAGTTGTCATGGCGTGCCCGCAGCCGCGGTGGCGGCACGATGCGTACCGGCCCTAACCGACCCGCTCCGATCAGCCGCCAGGAAGCCGTCACCGTCCGCTCAGGCGTCGAGACGAGACGGTGGTCATTGCCACTCTTCCTGGCTTTTTTCGAACGAGCTGGAAGAGCGCGCCAGCCTGCTTATCATGCAATGTAGACATTTTTGGCGCGTTACTTCCAGGCACGCGGATGAAAGGAACGTTGGCCGCACGCGGCACTGGAACTGTCGCCAAGAGAGATCGTTTGGAAAGCAATCCGCAGCGAGCTCAGGTCGACCACCAAGGTGCCACCAGAACGCTGGTCTGTACGACGTCGATCCACGCGTTTTCCTTTCGTTGCACCAAAGGCCGACACCGCTGCGCGCCGTTATCGGGCAGGAGCGAGGCTACGGGGGCCCAACTTACTGCTGCCGACCATTCAGGGCTTTCTCGCAGACGCGAGCACACACGGCATCGGGACTCGCACCTCGCCGTCATCCGTATACGTTGCCGCATCGTCGGACACAGCTTTCTGGATCGAAGCCAGCGCCTCCGGTGACTGCGCTTTCAAGATCGCCGCGACGCGCACACCGCCGCGCATCAGAACGTCGAAAGGCGTTTCGGGCGCGCGGATACGCAAAGTCTGACTGACTTCCTTGATGCGGGGCTCAACGAAGCCCGCATCAAGCAGCGCACGCTCCGATTCGTGCGAGTCGCTGAAGCGGAAGAACGGAGGCCCGGGAGGTAGTTGGACATCCATGCGGCCGTACTTCTCAATGGCCTTGAGCACCATCCCAAATCCAACGGTCTGGTCCGGAGGCGCCCAAACGGTAAACGCGATTCTGCCGCCCGGGCGCAGCACCCGAAACGCTTCGGCGAGCGCGGCCTCGGGACGAGAGAAATGCAGCATTCCGAAGCTGATACCGACCGCGTCAAAACTCATATCCGGAAAAGGCAGATCTTCGGCACTGCCGGACCGGAATGCGAGGTCGGGAAAAATGCGTCGCGCTTGCTGAACCATCGCGTCCGCGAAATCGACGCCGACGACATCGGCGCCACGACGCGCCGCAGCAGCAGCAAGATAGCCGGGCCCCGACGCGACATCAAGAAGCTGGACGCTGGCACGTACCTCAAGCGCATCGAGCAGCGCATCATTGGACTGCATCGTCAGTTCGCCAAAATACGAGTGATACGGTTGTGCGACCGTTTCCCAGCCCTGACGCTCAAAGACACTGAATTCGTCTTGTTCCATGTCACCCATCCACAGGGGTTACCCTGCCGCAACACGACATCGGATCGACGCGATTCGCGCCGGTGCATGGTGGTCAGGTTAGTGCCACTAGGCCACTTGTACAAGACTGGACGGGAGTTCCAGAATTCGTTCTCTCGCGCCACCGCCAGCGACTAATGCCGTGAACCGCGTCGCATATGACATTGCGGCGAGATAGACGATCCCGTCCGCGATGTGCGTCCCCTGTCCCCCTATGAAGGGACGATCGCGGGCATTGGCCGAATGGCTCCATCTGGCCGGCTCCCGCCGGATGCGTCGTTCCTGCCGACCCTAATGGTGAGTAGCCCCGGGGTGAAAATCCCCGGGGCTACTCATCACTCAGAAGAATCGTTGAGTTCAGGGGAACCGCTGGAACGCGAAGGGCGTCCAGTTTGACCCGCGACATCGTCACCACTCATCCATTTATTTCAAAGGCGAAACGAGCAGTTTCTGGACGGACCCGGCGGTTGAGCTGGGAGTCCAACGATAAACAACGATGCTGGAGCCGTTGTAGTCGTCCTTCGTGACCACGTACTCCCCGGTCGATCGAAGGTACGATCTAAGGCCGTACATCGAATCCACGTCATTGCCGACGTACACGGTATTGGGATTGCTGTTGATCAACGTGATGTCCAGGCTGCCTGTGGAGAGATTGAAGGCGTCGATGTTGGGCACGGTGTGTACGTATCCGACGAAGAGATAGTTGCCAGCTGCCGTGATCGACTTGGGATTGGCGCTGGTGATGTTGATCACTGGATTGGGAGCGGTGGTGTTGCCTGCGAGCCAGCCGTGATACACCTCGACCCTCGTTCCGATCGACGTCCAATCTGTACTCCCGACAATTCCTTGCGCCAGGATCATGGTGTCGCGGTCAGGCAGGTAGATGATTCGCGTCAATGGTGTGATAGTGCCCGGAATGGGCGTTGAAATTCCAGCTCCCCATGCCGGCTTGCCGTTGGCATCAAACCCGGTCAGCGGATAGTGCCAGATGGCATTCGTCTTGTCCAAACCGGCCCAGACGTCTCCTTTGCCGTCAAGGCAGAATCCATCGCGGATCCTTGCCGTCGTATTAAACGCTGTACCCGGAATCGTGGCGTCCGGTATGGCGATGTAGCCATTCGCAGCGTTGAAGTGGAAGAAGTAGAACGTATCGGGATTCTGGCCGGCCGCCACAAGGATCCGGTTTGCGCCGACGGTGGCGACTTGACCGAACTGCTCACCGCGTTCCGGGTCGTTGATGTTGATTCGTGGATCGGATGGATAGTCAATTGGATCGACGGTGTTCGCTACGAAGGTTCCTCCAGCGGAGCCAGTGTAGATGTTGTCGCCGCCGTAGAAGTAGGCACCGTCAGTACCCGGCTCCGGAGCGGCGATCCCCTCGAAGTTGAGAGACTGAAGCTTCCATTGCAGGTTGCCTGAGTTGTCGTAGGAGTGAATGTCCGTGCCGCCAGTGCGACCAAGATCCCATGTTCCGCCCCACGGGTTATTGAGCACGTACAGATTGCCAAAGGAGTCCTTGCCGATGCCAGTGACGGCGGTGAAACGCTTGGCCCCGACCTGACCCTTGATCCCGGTCGTTGTGTCGAGATAGCCGCCCTTAATACCGAACGTGCTGACTAGCGACGGAACACCAACTAAGCTATAGGCCTTGATGTTCATGTCAGGACCTTCGTCACCTACCATCATGTTACCGGTAGTTGGGTCGAAGTATAGGGACGACGGTCTTGAGCCGACTGGCATCTGAATCTTCGGCAGCGGAGTTCCGTTCGGTCGGAATCCAAGCACTCTGTTTGCGAGTTTCTCCGCAATCCAGATGTTTCCTGCCCCGTCGAGGGCGAGCGCACCGGGGCTTGGGACTGCAATATCCCGTTGCCAGACCCCGTCAGTAGTGAAGACGCGGACCCGATTACCTGGAAAGTCGCTGGCGTAAAGAAGCGTTCCCGCCGTTGCCAGACCCGTCACTACATCGGCATGCCGTTCGGTGGTGTCCGCGCTGACGGGGATGAGAAGGTCACGGGCATGTGTGCTTCGACCATATCTTCCGACACTACCACTGCCGAAGGCTGCGTTGAACTGAAGCGCAACGAAGAGATCAGTAGAATTGCCTGTGATCGCACTGCCCTGAAAATCGCTATGAGCGCCGATAGAACCGATACTTTGTCCATTCTGGTATATCGCAACTCCACCTTCGTTTTCATCCCACAGGGACGATGTGTAGATGACCCCTTCAGGCGCAACCCACATGGAACGGGCAGCGTTGCCTACATGAGTTGCGTTAGTCCCAAACGTATTCGCTATCCAGTCAGTCATGTACTGCGCCTGACATTCTGGCGCAATCGTAGCGATCAGCACTGCGGCAAGGAATGCGGCAAAGATTCGTTTCGTGACCATGAGTGATGTCCTAAAATCATTTGACACGGGATGGCCGCCAGGGGCATTCCGAAGGTTTCAACCATCGGCGCATCCCTTGAATGGAGTCAGTCAGGATTTGTTCGACAGACGATCCGCGCCGACTGAAATTTCTTATCCTTCTAATATCGGGCGAACCGGTGTCAGTCAGAAATTTAGGCATTTTTCAGCCGAATGTCTGAGCATTTGAAGAGCGTGTGTGCGCTATCGCACGTGGCCGTCCACGGGGTGCGGCTGCGAATCTGATGCACAACCGCACGCCTTTTTGCACGGCTGCGAGCTTCCGACCGACTTGGCACTTCAGCCCAACAGGCACGTGGGTCATTCCCGCGGGTGGCACGCAACAGATACTGCGCTGGCAACAGATTGCGCGGTGATTGGCGCGAGGGCCGGGACCGGCAAAAGCAATCCGACATGCGTACAGCCACTTCGTCGGAAAAGCCAAGTTGAATGAGATCGGTCACAGAGCGCAAGCCTAAGTGCGCGTCGGCCGACGCAAGACGCCAGGCGTCGTCCGCTTTCGCCGCTTTCGGGAGCACCAACATCGCCTTGTCAGAATTCTCCACGCCGACGGCTGCCGTTTGAAGCGTTCACGACTGGTGTCAGACGGGCAAACCGATTCGACGATCGGAGCGAGTTCGCCAGACGCCGCGGGTACGCGAGAGCGAAACCCCGGGGATCAAGTCGACAAAACCGCCAGGCGTTCTCTTGCAGCGCGTTTAACCCCGACTGCCAACGCAGTAGCATCTGATCGAACTGTGTCACCAGTTCAAAACACAATACAAACGCCAACGCATAACCGAAACCAGGGAATCTATAAATCCACCGCAGTATCGGCACTGCAAGTCGCGCTCTAACGGTGTCCCGAGTCGCAATATAGGCGATGAAAACCCCGATCGCCGCGCCCGCAAGGACGTCGGTCGGATAGTCCAAGCCCCAGTTTCGCACCTACGCGGCGCGACGGGTCGATGCGGCCCTAGACGCTGCTACACAGGCCATACTAGGCGCAGTACACCCGTCTCGTGGGCACAAGGAAGCCGGTCCGCATTTGACGAGACTGGCTTTTTCATTTGAACGAGGGTCTCTCCGGGGAGCGATTCTGAACTTTGACTTTAACGAGTTGCTCGAGCGGCAGGAGGCGCCCCACAAGAGCCGGTCGACCGAAATCCGCGACCGACAGCTTGCCCGCCGGTAAGAGACAGCCGGGCGTCACGTTTATGCGGCACAGTCCCGACTAAATTCCTGTTGAAGTTCTATACGCGGCTAGTGTGGCCGCAAATGCAGCTTCCGGATTTAAACGGCCAGCGCATTTTGTCCAAAATCGAGCGCTGCCGAAGGTCCTGTAGTTACCGGTCAATGACGAATCTGTAATCAGCGAGCAAGAGTGCCGTCATTTACCCGATCCAATAATGACTGCACGGTCTCGACGCCAACAAGGCGCGTTCAAGTGCAGTCCGATCGCCATGCCTTTCGCAATGGCGGATGGAGCGCGCGTGTACATCTTGACCGCACGACCGTTCACGTCCCACGTAAAAGGGACCGGTATCGCCGGGCCTGCTTGCCGCAGACGATTCCCTCTTAACGAATATCTGGATTTCCATGAAAGCCCCGCTTTGCCTTGCGATCGTTCTCGTCGCGCTTACTACCGGCGGTTGTGCGAATACTCGTCCGATTCAATCAGGAACAGGGACACCTCGGGCCGGCGTGCGAACGTCGTCCTGGACGCCCGTCGCATGCCAGTACCTGCACGTGAAGGCGAACTGCGCAGCCTGAAACCGCCGCTTGTTTCACGGCATATCCGTAAAAGTAAAGGCCATCCTGTTTGCATGCATCTCATTCGAGATTCAAGCCGACAGTTATATCGCTTCCAGCAGGTGATCAAACATGAGCATAGCTAAAGACTCCTCTTTTCTTGTCCGTCATTCCACGCTGAGCGCTTTCGTTGCAGCCGTTGTTGCGGTCGTGGCGGCCGGATTCGGCTTTATGTATTCGGGCCTGTACGATGTGTCGGCCGCATCCGGACACAACCCACTTGTCGCCTGGGCGCTGCATAAGACATACATGCAGTCACTGCACCGCCATGCGGCCGGCATCCAGGTGCCGACCGATCTGATGACCGTCGCCAACGTCGAAGCCGGCGCCCGTCTCTACCGGGGCACCTGCGCGGCGTGTCACGGCGCACCGGGACAACCGCTGAGCCCGATTGGTCAGGGCATCCTTCCGATTGCGCCGGAATTGCTAAGCGCAACACGCCGCAACAATCCTCAGATGATGTTTTGGGTGATCAAAAACGGCGTGAAAATGACCGCGATGCCCGCGTTCGGCAAGACGCAAGACGACCAGACGATCTGGGACTTGACGGCGTTCCTCTATAAAGGACGTGGCATTTCCGCTCAAGACTTCGAAAAGCTAAGCGCAGCCAAACCGAACACCCAGCCGTAGGCTATGCCCGTTGGCCCGATAGTGGCAATGCCAGATAGCGGTCGGTCGTTCCTTGCCGTTTGCGATGTACCGCGGGGGACGTCCGACGAGCTGGAGGCCGCGAGAATGATCAATCTCGCGGCGCAGATTGGTGCGCCAGTCATCTGACAGAAACCGTCAGGATCAATGCGGCCTCCGGCAGGCTTCGGCCCGGA
>NZ_WOEY01000072.1 GCF_013177695.1 Paraburkholderia solitsugae
AAGCGCCAACGCCGCCTTCATGCTGAAACAGGCGATAGATGGTCGGGCGAGGAAGTTGAAGCGCATTTAGCACACTTTCGGGGGAGAGTTCATCTTCAGTCAGGTGCGCCTGAATATAGCGCCGTACCTGACCGAACATGGCTGCCCGGGCTGCAGCGCGCGTGTCGCCGCTCAGGCGCGCCTGCCGTCCAAACGCTGCGACAAGGAGCTTGGCCGCCGCGCGTATGGCGCCGTCCGCCTCACCGGCACTCATGCATGCGATTGTCCGACTGAGCGCCGCAACGTGTTCGATGATCAGTCGCTCGAGCGGCGTCGAACCATGGAGCACACGGCCGTGGATGGCCTCCGGATCAGGAAAGACTTCCTGCACCAACTCGCCCGGCACGAAAAACGCGATCACCCTGCATGCTTGGCGTTGCATTCGAACGGGTTGGTTCATATCCAGTGCAAGGATGCTTGCGGCTGAGGGCGTGGGATCGCGCCGCGAGGTGTGCACGGCGACGTTCTCAACCCCGCCCTCCAGAAACACATGAAAGACGAAGTCGCGTACCCGGTCTGTCGAGATCCGGGCCAGTGAGCGCTCGAGCACAATCAGGTCCGACCGGCAATCCGTAAATACAAGCTCGCCAACCTGATAGCGGTCAATCGAAGCCTGGAACGGCCTCTCCAGGTCAGATCGCGAGGGCAGCACGTCAATAAGATGACCGACCCGATCCCGCCAGGCGAGCAAGCGCCGCTGTGGCGCTTCCCCCCGCACGCTGAAATGACTATGGGCAATGCCGTGTTCCAGCGGACGGCAGACATCAACCGTGGGTGCGCGGGAGTTCATGCGAAGAAGTTCTTTACTGGACAGGGTTATAGCCGAATCTGGCGGCAAGCGCTTATTTAACTTGAGTAGGTGCGATATCGGTTACCTGTGGTCTCGAGCATACTACGCTGCGCGCCGACATCGCCTCTACCTCCATGCGTTGACCGTTGACCTGAATGTCCCTTAGTCGGGGCTCAACGAGTTGGAACGTTCCCTTTGCGAGGGCATCACGAACCGCAGCGCAGTCCGGTGCGATCGAAAACTTGCCAACGAGTTGCCAATTTCCGCTGCTGGCCTGATCAAACACGAACCCAACACTTCCGCTGTTCGGGAAGAGCACGACGTTAAGTTTGTGAGCGCCGGTCAGGTCGACGAGGTACGCATCACACTTGACCGATCCAGAGTTCAGGCAGACCGGAAGCATCCAGCTTTGTGTGGCGCGTTTCCAGTCCATCGAGAGAAATGACGCTGGAACTGACTGCCCCGGCGTGCGTGACACGATATTGGCGGAGAGCGTCGCGGCGTCCGGGCGGTCCACGTTCAAAAGGCTTCGGGCAGGCTCCCGCGCGACCTGCGAGCTCAGTTCGCGAATCGTGGTGGCATTGGGTGCCTGAGTCTCTCCCTGCAGGCGCTCGAGAGCCAGCAGACCGTATCTTGTGGATCCGTAGCGCAAGAAGTGGTAGTCGAATTTTTCGGGCAGCACGCTTCCCGCGAGGAGGCGGTCTATCTGGCTGGCCACCGACAGTCGTGACGGGTCAGCCAGCGGAGTGGACAAAGCTACGAGGACAGCGAGTGAGACCCACGCCGTGACCACGTTTACGGGCGCGATTCCCGGGAGGGTGTCGCTGCGAGCCAGCGCCGCCCACGCATAGCCGATGGCGTATAAGTAAGCCACGAAGGCTCCCGCACAGGCCAAAACGCGGCGCGGTGTGAGTCCATACTGCCCAATGCGCGACGCGAGCGCGTAAGTCGCGAGCATCACCAGCACGGGAAGCATGAGGCATGAAATTCTCATGCAAAGGCGCAGCACTCGCGGTGCCTGATCGGACCCGTGGCCGCCCTTGAAAGCGGCATTCACCAAGACGATTGTCAACGCCGCAACGCCCAGCAGGATCCACGTGGCTGACCGCGTGGCCCATAGCAATCCGAGTCCGGTGAGCGGCAGGGATGCGAGGAATCCGCCAACGATGACAACGAGGACGAGGAGCAGCCACGAGAGTAGTGACAGGACAAGCGTGCGCGATCCCCGGATCAGTTCTGGTCTCACATCAGTGATGTGCAGAGCCCCGGCAAATGCCATCGCGCTCACAGGGATTTTGAACCATGACTCACGCAGGAGTTGCTCGAGGAAATGCAGCTTCAGCAACAGGAAGAGTGCGGCACCCAGCCAGAGCACAAGAAAGAGCGCGCAGACGAACAACCCGGACAGGCAGACCTGGAGCCCCACCTTCCAGCTGACCTCGAAGTACGACTCATACGGTGCAAACCACGAGCTTGCCGCCTCACTGGCGAGAATGAGACAAAAGGCGATAAAGACAATCACGCCACTGTGGAACGTCACCGCCATTGAGGGCAGGGGTGCGTCGGCGCGGCCAAACGGTGGTATTCCAATGATTTGAGTGCCTGCGGAGCGCCACGCGTCGTGATAGCCAAGAATTGCGACAACTGCGGCGAGGGCGGCGGCCCACATTGCGAGCCGCGCTCCGCTCATTCGGGGGAGGCCGACAACAAGCGTCGGCGGGATGAACACAATAACTAGAAGCAGCGGAAAGAACAGAACTGGGATAGTCGCGATGCCGCTGCGATGATGCGCAGCGTTCAGGAGCAGATACAGCACCAAACCCTGGAAAATACCGGTGACTAGCCGGAGCGCGAAAAGATCTCGCCCTGAAACAGCCCGCAGTGTTCCCTGCTGATTGTTTTGCATTTCCACCCCGCTTTGACGAATCTGTTTTGTTCTACGATCGCGCTGGGCGCCAGCCCGTCCGACATAATATCGGCTTCTACCGTTTACTTCTGGGTCGGCCGATCAACGTCTCATGCAAATAGCATGCATCAGCCGAGTTTCATAAGATTGCGGTCGGCAGCACGCGACCACTGCGGCCGTTCGACCCGCGAGAGCGAGCGGCCGTCAGGTAGCTGATAACAGCCGTTCATGCAGGCAGGCGCAGCACGAGCGCCCCTCGACTTCCTTGCATGTTTTCAATTCAAAAAGCGACGACTAAAAGTCAATGACCAGTTCGTCAGATTTTGCTCGTGACACGCAGATCATCAGCGATTTGCTGCACGTCTGCTCGTGTTCACTCAACACGTAGTCGCGGTGCTCGACCTCGCCCGATAACACCTCCACCTCGCAACTGCGGCACAGTCCTTGCCGGCAGGAAAACGGTGGACAGGCGCCGTGACGTTCGAGGCTCTCCAGAATCGACTCGTTGGGTTCGACCACGCATCGCATTCCGAGCCTTGCAAGCACGATCGTGAATGCCCGCTCGCTCCTATCGGCGACTTGCACCGGCGATGCGGTAAACCGCTCGAAATGCAGATTCTCGCGCGGTATGCCGGACTGCTGGCCGTGATGCGACACGGCGTCCATCAGTCCTCCCGGTCCGCAACAATAGACGTGCTCGCCGGGTTTTACGTCGCTCAGCAAGGTCTGCATTTCAGGCGCCCCACTGACTGATTCGTCGTTGGCGTGCACATGAACCCTGCCAGCGAATGCGCGCAATTCGTCGAGGTATGCCGCGCACATCCGCGAGCGCACGCAATAGTGCAATTGCCAGGGTGCGGCATGGCGGACGCACCATCGGATCATGCTTAGGATAGGCGTGATGCCGATACCGCCTGCAATGAAACGATGAGATGTCGCCTCGCGCGACAGACCGAACAACGTGCGAGGCTCACTGATCGTGAGCAAGTCGCCTTCGCGAAGCGACGTGTGCAGATAACTCGACCCACCGCGCGATGTCGCGGAAAGCCCGACACCCAGACGATAACGATCTGTTTCCGACGCATCGTTGCAGAGTGAATATTGTCGCGTGAGGCCGCCGGTCAGATGGACATCGATATGCGCGCCGGGCTCGAACGGGACGAGCGCCGCGCCGTCTGCAGCCTGCAACTCGATGCCTAGTATCCCTTCCGCCTCGCGCGTCAGTTGCGTTACTTTCACCTGAATCATCTCAGGCTCCTTGCACTGCTTCCAGCATCTGATGTTTCTCTTCTTCAAGACGTTGATTGACTGCCCAGCGAAAATGGGACAGTGCGGCGTCGATGCCGAACGGCATCATCCTGAAGCCAGGATCCAGTGCAAGATTCTTCTGCTGGGCAGTGATGATGTCGCGGTCCTCGTCGAATGCATCGACAACCGCCTGATGGATCGCTCGCGTGACGTCGGGCTGATCAATCGCAAAGTTGTGCGGATGGCCGAAGAAGTAGTGCGTGGAGTTTTCTGTTTCGGGCGTGAGTGCCTGGCAGCCACGGAATTCCGCTGCGTCGACGCGTGCACCTTCTTGCGCGCCGGTACCGACCGGCGCCATACCGGAATCCATTCGCAGAATCGCAGGAATAGTGAAGTCGTAAATATTCCAACGGTCGACCTTGCCAGGCCAGTTCTTGACGGCGGCGGCGAACGGAGGCGCATCCGTATTCAACGTCCAGCGCGTGATGCGAACGCCGCCGTCGATCCGCTCAACTTTGGGCTGTACCTTTGCATAGTCTTCGGGGCCGCCTAGCGTGGTTGGATGCACGAACGGCAGATGCGAGAAGTCCAGCAGGTTGTCGCAGATCAGCAGGTAGTTCACGTCGTAGTGAATGTAACCAGGCAAGCTGCGCCACTGCGGATCGTCGAGCCAATGGGTGTCGGGAATCGTTTCTGGGTCGGCAAGCGAAGGGTCGCCCATCCAGATCCAGATCCAGCGATGCCGCTCGACAAGCGGGAAAGTTCGAACCTTCGCCTGCGGCGGAATGCGCTGTTGGGCAGGCGCTTCAACACAGGTTCCGGTGCTGTCGAATTTCAGACCGTGATACATGCAGCGGACGCAATCGCCCTCGCGACGGCCAACCGACAGTGGCGCGCCGCGATGACAGCAACGATCCTCGAGCGCAACGACGCCGCCGCCTTCCTCGCGATACAGCAGAACCGGGATGCCGGTAATGACGCGAGCGAACAGCGCTTCGCTTTCCACCTCATGCGACCAGGCGGCTACGTACCACGTATTCCTGATAAACATCACTGTCTCCATCATGTGGGTGCGGCCTATCGTTGGCACGCTTGACCTCAAGATAGATTCGGCACCATCATGCGTCAAGCCAATGGGACTAATGCAAGGAATGCACGCCGTGCATATACGTGATCTCGATCTGAATCTGCTCGTGGTGTTCGATGCGCTGCTTCGCGAACGCAGCGTGACTCGAGCGGCATCCGAAGTGGGGCTATCGCAGGGGGCAATGAGCCACGCTTTGAATCGCCTGCGGGCGTTTTTTGAGGACCCTCTGTTCGTCAAGACGCCATCGGGCATGGAGCCGACGCCGAAAGCAACCATGCTTGGCGTTTCGATCGTTGAGATCATGACGACCTTGCGTCAGGACGTCGTCTCGCAGGCGCGCTTTGATCCTTCAACAGCGCGGCGCACCTTCGTTCTTTGCATGACGGACATGGGCGAACTCGTCTTTCTGCCACCGCTCATCCGGCGGTTGCGAGAGGAGGCGCCGAACTGCACGCTGCGATCCATACAAGTCCCGAACGAGCAGATCGAGGGGCTGCTTGCGTCTGGAGAAGTGGATCTCGCGTTGGGGTCGATCCGTGCCGCGCCCGACGATCTCTACCAGCAACAACTCTTTTTGCACTCTTTCGTAACGATGGTGAGCGTGCGAAACAAGGAGGTCGGCGAATCGATTACGCGTGAACAGTTCGAAACGATGCCGCAGATTGTCGTTTCGCTGACGGGGCGTGCGGGCGCCGCTTATGACAGTGCATTCGACGAGTACGGCATTCATCGAAATGTTTATCTGACGACGCCGCACTTCCTGGTCGTGCCACTATTGATCGACGAACATCCCGAACTGATCGCCACGGTGCCGCTGGAGCTTGGGAACGTCTTCGCCAGGCTCGGGACCGTTAAGATTGTCCCGCCGCCGGTGCCGCTTCCGCCGTTTGCACTTCGCCAGCTCTGGCATCCTCGATTTCACGACGAACCGGCGAACATCTGGCTCCGACAACTCATCAAGCGCACGTTTGAGCGCTATCCCGACTTACCGGCCAGATAGTGACTGGCTGCGGCCCTTCCGGTATTTGATTAACGTGAGGCGGAGTTCGCCACGCGGTTGGACAGCTTCAGCTGGCGCAGTGCAGTAGACGCAAAGAGGGCACTCATCATGTACTCCATTACGCCGCCAGCGCGTCGTTGCGATAGAGCGCATGGTCGGCAGGCATGCGGGTGCGTTTCGGGTTGTTACTTCAGCGGCGAGAAGTCGATTGGACGCATGATGCGCGACTCCATGCTCACGAAAATGTCGAGCGCTTTCACCTTGCGTCCGAATTCCTGCCAGCGACTGTCCATCGCCATCCGGTCCCGACGCTCGATGCGATCATCGAGGCTCTTATAGGCCCAGATATGCACGATCTGGTTGATATCGCCGATTTCAGTCGTGAAGAAGCCAATCAGTTCGCCGAGAAATTCCTGCTGAAGCGCAAGGCCTTCGCTCTTGTATAAAGCAAGCCAATCGGCGCCGCGCAGCGGCTTGAACGTATAGGTGCGGATTTCGTAAAGCATCGGATCTCTCCATGAAGGCCGATTAGCTGGGTGTAGTGGTTGTCATTTGAATCATCCTCTATGATGTTCCAATAAGTATGGATGCCTGATTAATAAGGTATCTCGGCGACACTCGAAACAGGCGTGAATCGGGTTGGTCTAGAGTTTCGAGCCGCCGTCGACACGCAGCGTTTCACCGGTAATCCAGCGCGCTGCGTCCGAGGCTAGAAACGCAACCGCGCCGGCGATATCATCAGGTTGCGCGACGCGCTTTAACGCCTGCATGCCGAGCGTGACCTCGCGTCCCGCGTCGGTCTTCGTGAAGTTCGACATGTCGGTTTCGACGACGCCGGGCGCGACTGCATTCACGCGAATCTCGCGTTCACCAAGTGCCGAAGCGAAATGCTTGACGAGTGTATCGACCGCCCCCTTGGTAGCTGCGTATGCGGGCAACTTGCCGACCGCGGCATGCGCCGCGAGTGACGAGAGCAGGACAACGCTGCTGCCTTTGCACATCACCGGCAGTAACTGCTGCACGAGGAAATAGGGCGCACGTACATTCACGGCGAACAGGTCGTCGAAATCTTCGACAGTCGTTTCCTCGATGCTTGCGGCCTTTGAAATGCCGGCGTTCGCCACCAGAATGTCCAGACGATGGCCGACGACAGCGCGTACGCGTTTTGCGAGCGTATGCGGGCCATCTGCGTCGCGCAGATCCGCGGCGATTTTCTGGGCGTTGCCGCCGGCCGCACGGATTTCGGCGACGACAGCATCTGCCGCCGTTTCTCCGCTGCTGTAGTGAACCAGCACCTGTGCGCCTGCTTTCGCGAGTGCGAGCGCACTGGCGCGGCCGATGCCGCGTGAGGCGCCCGTGACGAGCGCGGTTTTTCCGGGAAGGTGGGTCATGATAGTTCTCCTGATCGCTGTGGGTTCGGCATCAACCCGCGGTCTTGCCGCCATCGACGGTGATCACCTGGCCGGTCACGAAGGCTGCGCCATCGGATGCAAGGTAAAGCACGGCGCTGGCAATGTCATCCGGCTTACCGATGCGCGCCAGCGGAACAGAGGAAGCCAGTGCCGCCTTGCGTTCCGCCGTGCCGGTGAAGCGGTCGAGCATGCCGGTATCGGTCGGCCCCGGGGCAACGGCGTTGACGCGCACGCCCGTGGCGGCGACTTCCAGCGCGGCAGACTTGGTGAGACCTTCGACCGCGTGTTTGCTGCCGGCGTAGACCGAGGCGTAGGCCGCCCCTTCGTGGCCGTAGGTCGACGAGATGTTGATGATGCTGCCGCTTTTCTGGGCGGTCATCACGCGCAACTCGTGCTTCAGGCTCAGCAAGGTGCCCAGCACGTTGGTATCGAAGGTCGCGGCGTAGCTCTCGGCGGTCTGGTTGACGACCAGTCCCGGCTGGCCCTCGGTGCCGGCATTGTTGACGGCCGCATCGAGACGGCCGAAACGGGCTACGGTCTGGTCGACCAGGTCGCGGACTTCGTTGTCATGGCGGACATCGGCTTGGATGAATGCGACTTCGGCGCCGAGCTGCCGGAGTTCGGCTTCGAGTGCCTCGCCCTCGGCCTGACGGCGACCGGAAACGACCAGGCGGGCACCGTTCCTGGCAAAGGCGAAGGCGGTGGCGCGACCGATGCCGGTCAGGGCGCCGGTGATGAGGATGACGGGTTTGCTCATGATTCAGGTCCTTAAAGATATGGCTTGGGTGCACGTGGTAACTGAGCCGCGACACCGGCTCGAGCGCTGGGAGCACGCTCCATGACACCTCCATGGGAAAGAATCTAGGGACTTGTGGCAAGATTGAAAAAGACTTTATAGGCTGGACGGCATACTTCACAGGCATGGGGTCCGCAATGGAACTGCGACATCTTCGGTATTTCATCGCTGTCGCCGAGACGGGCAGCCTGACGGAGGCAGCCGAACGGCGCCTGCACACTTCGCAGCCGTCACTGAGTCGGCAGATTCGAGATCTGGAGGAGCAGGTTGGGGTCGAGTTGCTGAGCCGCAGCGCACGCGGCGTGGAGCTGACTCCAGCAGGCAAGGCATTCATCGATCACGCCCGACTGGCATTGGCCCAGGTGGAAGCTGCAGTCGAATCGGCCCGAAGGGCAGCGCAACCTGCGAAGCAGCGCTTCTCTGTCGGCTTCCTCACTGGACAGGAAATGACTTGGCTGCCCGAGGTCATGCGCATTCTGCGCGGCGAGTTGCCGAACATCGACGTCATCGTGTCCAGCGACTATTCGCCGGATCTTGCCGAAGAACTCGCGCGCGGCAAGCTGGATTTGGCGTTCCTGCGTGCCGAACCAGACTTCAATCTCGCCTACCAGGTCGTGGGACGGGAACCGCTCGTGGTGCTCATGCCGAGTGACCATCCGCTGACGTCCCGCGTTGCAATCCTTCCACAAGAACTCGTTGGTGAGCCTTTCATCGCTATGGCTAACAAGGCCAGGGTGTTGCGCGCAGTGATCGACGATTACCTGGATCGCTCAGGAATCCATATCAAGTCGGTGCAGAGTGTAGACAACCCCGCAGTAGTCATGTCACTTGTTGCGTCGACGCGAAGTGTGACGCTGATTCCGGCTTATGTCGAAAACTTGATGCCTTGGTCGGTCGCTAGCCGTCCGCTCGAAGGCGGGGCGCCGACGATCGACTTGGTTATCGGCTACAGGAGGGCAAATACATCTTCGATTCTGAAGCTGTTCCTCTCAAAAGTGGATGAACTGATCGCAGGCGTCGCGAAGAGATTGTCGTGATCCTGCCCTCCTATCCGTAAGCGCCTCCCGTTCCGACTTCTCGCTTGACAAAGTAACAGACCTGTTCTTAGTATTAACGTTGCGTACAGGTCAGTAACTTTGTGAGGAATATCGCTACTCCCGCTCGAAGCCGTCACCTAAACCTGGAGTCGATTTATGAATCAGTTGAACGAGCGCTATTTAGAGGATTTTGCAGTGGGGCAGACGTTCGGTTCAGGACGGCTGCGTATCGACAAGGAACGGGTCCTTGCGTTCGCTGCCGAGTTCGATCCACAGCCCTTCCACCTCGATGAGGCGGCGGCGCGCCGCTCGATTTTCGGTGGACTCGCCGCCAGCGGCTGGCACACCGCTGCCGTGACGATGCGGTTGATGGTTGAGACCGAACTCAAGCCGGCTGGCGGCTTCGTCGGCGCTGGGCTCGACGAGTGCCGCTGGCCCCGGCCAGTGCGCCCCGGTGATGAGTTGCGCGTCGAGTGCGAGGTGATCGAGGTGCGACCGTCAAAGTCCCGTCCGGAGCAGGGCCTGATCAAGCTCCGGACGACTACGCTGAACCAGGATGACGAGGCTGTGCTGGTGCATGTCGTGAACATGGTCGTGCCGTGCCGTCAACCACATTCGTGTTGACACGGCAAAGCGGGGTTGCCGGAGAAGAATGTTCATGATGGAAATTTCGGATGCCGAACCGCATGTTCCGCATTCGTAACCCGCTCCCCGTGTTCCCGGCAACCTATCCGACCGTGTCGCCACAAGCGCCAACCACCTTTGGATGGAGGTGATTATGGACATCGGTTTCATTGGCTTAGGTGTCATGGGACAGCGCCATGGCGCTCAATCTGGCCCGGGTGGGCACACAGCTCATTGTCTGGAATCGCTCCGCTGACAGGAGCGAGGCTTTGCGAGCGGCGGGCGCAACCGTCGCGACGAATCCCGCCGAGATATTTAAACGGACCCGCGTGGTATTCCTGATGCTGGTCGATGGCGACGCAGTCGACGCCGTTCTCGGCCGCGGCACATCGCAGTTCAGCGAGAACGTTGCGCACCACACGATCGTCCACATGGGGACGACCTCGCCCGACTACTCGCGCGGACTCGAAGCCGACATTCGCAACGCCGGTGGCAGCTACGTGGAAGCGCCCGTCTCGGGCTCGCGCAAGCCCGCCGAGGCGGGCCAGCTTGTAGCGATGCTGGCGGGCGAAGACGCGGCCGTCGAAAGCGTCCGCCCTCTGCTCGAGCCTATGTGCCATCAGACGATGGTGTGCGGCCCGGTTCCGAATGGGCTTCTGATGAAGCTCGCGGTGAACCTGTTTCTGATGACCACGGTCACCGGCCTTGCGGAAGCGGCCCATTTTGCCGAGCGGCATGGCTTGGACTTGCAGCAGTTCCGCGCCATCGTGGACGCCGGTCAGATGGCGAGCGACATCTCACGCGTGAAAATTCTCAAACTGGTCATGCGTAACTTCGATGTCCAGGGATCGATCACCAATGTGCTGATGGTCAATCGATTGATTGCGCAAGCGGCGAGGGATGCCGGGGTCGCGTCGCCGCTATTGGATGTCTGCCATGCGCTATTCGGTGAGACGCTGGCGTTGGGGCACGGACAGTCCGACATCGCGGCCGTTGTCCACGCACTCGAGGCAAGAACCGATTCCGGCAAATGATCGTGTTCGACTAGGCCAACAACTTCGTGGCGGCCTCAATGAGGTCGCCCTTCAGATCACCCGACTCCGCTATTAATCCGGTGACGTACGCGCCGTTGATAAGCAGTGCTAGCTGGGACGCGGTACGTTTGGGATTGCCGACGCCCAGCTTGGCAACGATCGTTGCGAGCCGCGCCTGCATTTCCTCCTTGTTGTCCCGGGCGATAACCCGGCCAGGATGGTTGTCGTCGGGAAACTCCGCCACCAGGTTAAGAAACGGGCAACCACGAAAGGCGGGGTGCGCAATCCGTTTCGCGATTCCGGATAGCAGCGCGTCCAGCAAAGCGCGCGGATCCTCAGCGTGCTTTTCTTCAACGTCATCCCACCACGCCCAGAACAACCGATCTTTCTCGGCAGCGAAAGCAGAGATCAAAGCGTCCTTGGAGTCGAATACGCGATAGAGGCTCGTCTTCGACACCCCGGATTGCTCGACGACCGTGTCGACGCCAATGGCACGGATGCCCTCGCGGTAGAACAGGTCGCTTGCCGTCGCGAGGATACGCTCGCGCGCGCTCACTTCGCCTTTTGGCGGGGCTCCCCGCCGGGGTCGGGCTCCTGCCTTCATATCTGCACACTCCTTCGATCTGGATTTTCTGATTGACAAAGTAACAGGTCTGTACCTATTATAAAAGTGACGTACAGGTCTGTTACTTTATAGGATATGCCAATGCGCGTGATCGAAGCAGAAACCTTTTCGGGCTATGACGGGTTGCGGCAGATCGAATTACCCAAGCCGCAACCGGCGAAGGACCGGGTGCTCGTTCGCGTGACGGCCGCTGGCGTGACGCCGCTCGAATACACGGTCCTGTCGGGTGGACACCCTCGAGCCAGGGCGCCGCTCGTGCCAGGCAATGAGGGCGTCGGTGTCATCGAGGATGCAGGTGACTCCGGCCTCGCGGTGGGAAGCCGCGTGATGTTCACGGGACCCTATGGCGTTGCTGAGAATGGCACATGGCAGGAATGGCTGCTGGTGAGGCCGGAACATCTGGCGTCGCCTGACGCGATCGGGGATGTCGTCGCGGCCAGCATTCCGGTGGCCTATCTGACGGCGCAGATCAGCCTCACCGACGCCGGGTTCAAGCCGGGCATGACGGTGCTGGCTCCGGGAATCGGCGGGTCGGTCGGCAACGCGACCTATCAGCTCGCGCGGGCGCAGGGCGCCGGCAAGGTGATCTCTACGGCTGGCAGCGCGGCGAAGGCCGCGAGAGCGCGTGAACTTGGCTTCGAGGACGTGATTGACCTCACCGCGGAAGGTCTCGCTGACGGGGTTCGTCGGATAACGGCCGGCAAGGGTGTCGATATCGTCATCGAGAGCATCGGCGGCACTGTGACGAGTGAGGCGTTGAGCAGCCTGGGTCGCGGCGGTGTCCTGATCACGTTGGGCTACTCCGCTGGCCGCAGAAGCACCATCGATGTCACGGACCTGATCTGGAAGGGCGCGCGGATGGCTGGCTTTTCCCTGTTCGCCCAGTCACCGGCCACGGTCGCCACTGCGTGGCAGGACATCATCCCGTTAATCGTAAGCGGATCAGTCAAGCCGATCGTCGAGCGGGTCTACCCCCTCGACGAAGCAGGCGAAGCCTTGCGTCACCTGATAGAAGATCGGCCGTTTGGCAAAGTCATTTTAACGATGCGACCGACATGACAAGCGGATGTTCACGGCATCCACGCGCGCCTATTCCATTGGTGCGATACCTGTGCGTTGGCCGAAGCAGGTCAGGCGATGAGCGGACGAGGTTTCCTCGACGCGATGCAACCATGAGGAGGTCGTTATGTTGAATTGGCAGGTGGGCGCGGTAAAGATAACCTGTGTGGTCGAGATCGTGATCCCCTTTCCCGATGGCACCCTCATCGCTGAGGCGACGCCACAGGCCCTGAAAGCCAGTCCGTGGCTCTTCCCGCACTTCGCTACGGAGGATGGCACCCTCATCGCGGCCGTCCAGGCGCTGCTGGTGGAGGCGCCGGGGCTGCGGCTGGTGGTCGACACCTGCATCGGCAACGACAAGCCGCGCCATCTGGTGGGCGGAAACCCGCTCGCGACGCCGTTCCTGCAACAGCTGGCGGATGCGGGCTGGAGCCGCGACAGTGTCGACGCCGTGATCTGCACCCACCTGCACGTAGACCACGTGGGCTGGAACACCATGTTGGTGGACGGCAAGTGGGTTCCAACCTTCCCCAAGGCACGCTACCTGATTGGCAAGCGCGAATTCGAACATTGGAGCAACGAAGGCGACGAGGAGCAGCAGGCGATCATCGGAGACAGCGTGCGGCCGATCTTCGACGCCAGCCTGGTCGACCTGGTGGAGATGGATCACCGCATCTCGCCTGAGGTGCGCCTGAGGCCAACCCCCGGGCACACGCCGGGCCATGTCAGCGTGATGATCGAATCGGAAGGGCAGAGCGCGGTGATCACCGGCGACATTGCCCATCATCCCTGCCAAATGGCGCACCCCGAGTGGACCACGAGCCTCGACAGCGACATCCAGGCCGCGACGACCACCCGCGCGAAGCTGTTCGCCGAGTGGGCCGACCAGCCGATCCTGGTTATTGGCACTCACTATGCCGCGCCGACAGCTGGACATGTGAAGCGCGACGGGGCGGCGTTCCGGTTCGAGGTCTAGCCGCCGGACGGCCAAGGAGATGATCGACTGACTGGCCGGCGTTGGTTGGTACGCGCGAACCACCCTCGAATGCGGCCGCGCATGGGCGCCCTGCATTTTTTTTGCAGCTGACCGCCAGCCCAGGGGCGCTGCCAACAGGAATTAGCAATCAACGGAGTAGGCGCTATGGATAAGTTGCAGGGAAAGGTGGCCGTCATCACCGGCGGCTCGTCGGGGATAGGCCTTGCCGCCGCGAAGCTCTTCGTCGCCGAGGGCGCCTACGTCTTCATCACCGGCCGTCGCCAGAAGGAACTCGACGAAGCCGTGAGGGCCATCGGGGGCAACGTGACTGGCATCCAGGGAGACGTCGCCAATCCGGATGATCTTGATCGTCTCTATGAGAACGTCAACGCGACAGGGCGAAGAATCGACATCGTCTTCGCCAACGCTGGCATCGCTGAGTTCGCCGCCTTGGGCAGTATCACCGAAGCGCATTTCGACAAACTGTTCAATACCAACGTGAAGGGCGTGCTCTTCACCGTGCAAAAGGCTCTGCCGCTCCTGAATAACGGCGGATCGATCATTCTCACGGGCTCCGTCGCGAGCGCCAAAGGGACGCCCGCCTTCTGGGTATACGGCGCGACCAAGGCCGCCATCCGCAATTTCGTACGAGGATGGACTGTGGAATTGAAGGATCGTCGCATCCGTTCCAACGTCCTTAGCCCGGGGCCAATTGATACCCCGGTCATTGGTCGGCAGCCTCCGGACGCTATTGCGAGGATTTTATCGACCATCCCGATGGGACGCATGGGGCAAGCCGACGAAGTGGCCAAAGCTGCTCTGTTTCTCGCTTCGGATGACTCGAGTTTCATCACGGGCATCGAACTCTTCGTGGACGGGGGGAGAGCACAGATCTGAATATCGTGACAACAGCGCGCGCCTTTCCGCAACGGATTGGCTGACATTCCGCAACCCGATGTCCTATAAGGCATGCCCGGACGCCGCGTCCACTTAGGCGTCCATCGAAGATGGAGTTTCATCATGAAAGGTATTGTGCTCACCGCATATGGCGACCCTGCAACGGGACTTGAATTGCGCGAGGTGCCCGAACCCGCCAGTCCGGGCGCGGGCCAGGTGATGGTCGCGGTCGACTATGCCCCAATCAACTTCAGCGACATTCTCGTCGCGCGGGGCCTGTACCCGCTGCATCCCGAGTTGCCATCCGTTATCGGCAACGAGGGTGCGGGGCGCGTGCTGGAGGTGGGTGCCGGAGTCAGCAACGTCAGAGTCGGTGATCGCGTGGCTCTCCCGATGGGTAACTTTACCTGGCGCGAGCGGATGGTCGTCAACGCGGACGGCCTGGTCGCACTTCCCACCGATGCCGATCCTCATCAGTTGGCGATGCTTACTATCAATCCGCCCACCGCGCATCTGCTGCTCGAGACGTACGTGCATCTTCAGTCGGACGACTGGATTGCAATCAACGCGGCCAACTCGGCCATAGCGCGCTGGATAGTCGGTTTCGCCAGGAAAAAGGGTGTCAGGACTCTCGGACTGGTGCGCCGCGCTGAAGCTATAAGTGCCGCGCGAGAAGCGGGATGCGATCTGGTGTTGCTGGACGATGATGACGCGCCGGCGAAGATGGCAGAGGCGCTGGGCGAAAAGCGCGCGCGGCTTGCGCTGGATGCTGTCAGCGGCGAAGCTGCTGGCCGTCTGGCCAAGCTGCTGGGCCCGCGTGGCACACTCGTGTCGTACGCTGCCCCGACCTTTGCGGCCATGGCAGTGAGCCCTTTCGAGGTCATCTTCAATGACCTGACCATTCGTGGTTTTTCTTTGGGCAATCCGGACTTTGCCGGACAGATTCCCGGCGCCATCCTGCAGGCGTCAAAGATGGTGGCCGCAGGCGAAGTTGCAATTCCAGTGGCCGCGACATATCGGCTTGAGGAAATCGGCGCTGCAATCTCCCATCAGATGCGAGGCGGAAAAGTTCTTCTGAAAATCGGCGACTAGGTGCAGCATATCTTCGGGTTCTCACAAAGCACGTTCTGGTAGACACCTCGCTCGAGCCCATCAAGCTCCCGTGCGTCGACGCTCAGCGCCTATCGTGCCGTGCCGAAGCGCCACCCGCTGCAGCGCGAATCCGAGCCAACAGTGCTTCGCCCGACCATGAAGGTCGCACGTCGCTTCGCTCGGCTTCCCGCACGAGCTCGCATAGCCGCTCGTTCACCGGCGCCGTTCGCCCGAGGCGTTGGGCGAGGCGCACAACTTCGCCGTTGATCCAGTCGATTTCCGTCGTGCGTCCCGCCGCCAGATCGTCGGACATCGACGAGCGCGCGAGCGGATCGATCGTCAGCATCGTGCGGCCCAGCCGCTCGAATAACGCATCAGGTACGCCGAGAACGCGCGGTATCCAGGTGGCCGGAAGCGGCGTCACTTTGGCCGGCCGTATGCTGGCCTGCTTCAGAAGCGCGAGCGCTTCTTTCTGCGCCATGGCGAGGCACAGGCGATAGGCGCGTTGCGAGAGTTCCTCCTTCAAAGGGCGGTTCGCTAGCGCGTTGATTGCATTGTTGAGATTGAGCAACAGCTTCGCCCATTGCACCGGCAACAAGTCGGCGTGCTGGATGAGCGGCAGACCTGCTTTCCTGAACTCGTCGACGAACGGCTGCATGGCCGCCGCATGCCTGATCTCCAACTCGCCGCCTGAACCTTGATGAAATGCACCCGGGCCGCGTTCGACGACATTGAATGGCACCATCCCCTCCAGCACCGTCTGCTGTGGAAGGGCGGCACGCAGCACGTCCGCATTGCCAATGCCGTTCTGCAAGCTCACGACGATCGTACCGGGGCGCAGCACATTCGCCAGTTCCGCGGCGGCCGTGGCGGTCGCGGCAGACTTGACGGTGACGAGTACCAGATCGGCTGCGGCGGCGCTGGCCGCGTCCGTCGCTACGTCGATCCGCTCCGACGGCGCATGCCAGCGGCTATCGTCGTGCCGCGACAGCGTGATGCCATGACTGCGCAACTGGTCGGCCACGCGCGCACGCCCAATGAAGGTGACGTCGCTGCCCCCGGCAAGAAGTCGTCCGCCGACATAGCAGCCAATCGAGCCGGCGCCGTAGATAAAGATTTTTGCCATACAGGTTCTCACGTGACCTACCTAATACGTATCCGCGATGCGTTGAATCAGCAAACGCGGCTCATGACGCTCACGCCGTTCGCCCAGCACCGTGCACCGTGCGTGTCGTGCACGGTGCACGGTGCGAACGGGCAGTGTTAGTCAGCATATCCAGGGTTACGACGGTCGAGCCGGCGGAGCAGCCCGGGCCACACCAACGCACCAGGAGAGACGCCCCTCGTCGCCATCCGGATCTGCTCCTTGATGCCGTTGAGAATCGGCTGGGCGATGGGCGTCAGCTTTCCGCCGCCGGCCTGGGCACGCACCTGAATCATGCAGGCCACTTCAAAGAAGTACATAGCGACGAAGGCGTCTGCCGGCGCGGCGCCGACCGTCAGCAGGCCGTGGTTGCGCAGCATCAGGTAAGTGTTGCTGCCGAGGTCCTGAACGAGACGAGGCTTCTCGGCTTCATTGAGTGCGATGCCTTCGTAGTCGTGGTAGCCGAGCGACGCCAGCACACCGAGTGACTGCTGGGAGAGCGGCAGCAGCCCTGCCTCCTGCGCGGACACGGCCACGCCGTTGACCGAGTGAGTGTGCATCACGCAATGGGCGTCTTCGCGTGCCGCATGCACGGCGCTATGGATCGTGAAACCGGCCGGATTGACGTCATAGGGCGACTCGGAAACCTTGCGGCCGTCGAGATCGATCTTGACCAGCGACGACGCGGTGATCTCGTCGAACATCATGCCGTATGGGTTGATCAGGAAATGGTGCTCCGGGCCGGGCACGCGTGCCGAGATGTGGGTAAACACCAGGTCGTCCCACCCAAACAGCGCAGTGAGGCGGTACGCCGCCGCGAGATTGACTCGCGCGTCCCATTCGGCGGGCGATACGTCGTTCTTCAGACTGACATCAGATGAGGCCACGTCGACACTCCTTTTTCGATGATTCAAGCAAATGAAATAACCTGAGACAACGCCCTGCGAATCGCACATCCGGTCCCGGTGGCGCAGCGGGTGCGTCACGGGCCAAAGTCATTGCGTCGTCAGATGCGAGTCCACATGATGTTCGCAAACCCGCCTAAAATCTGTCCGATACCCGACAGGTCGACGCGCCAATGGAATCCAGCCTGCACCGCTACCGGTCACAACTCGAAACGACTCCGTGGTTTAAAGGCCTGCCTGTCGAGTTGCAGGACTATCTGATCAGCCATGCCAATCTGCTTACGCTGGAAAAGAGCCAGGTCCTGTATCGGCGTGGTGACCCGTCGTATGGACTGTACGCCATACTGGGCGGCGCACTGGCTATCGGCACAGTCGGGCTGGATGGGAAAGAGGCGTTGCTCGCGGTGCTCGGACCGACTGCATGGTTAGGGGAAATCTCGCTGTTCGATGGGCTGCCACGTCCGAACGACGCCACTGCCATTAGCAGGACGCTTTTGCTGCACGTACCCGCGTCTGCGCTGCAAAGCCTGCTCGATTCCACGCCCCGCTATTGGCGCGATTTTGCGTTGTTGATGGCGCAAAGACTTCGGGTTTCGTTCGAGAACACCGAAGCAATGGCGCTGTTGCCCGCGGCGCAGCGCGTGGCGAGCCGCTTGTTGGTGATCGCGGGGGGGTATGGCGGCCTCAACGCTGCGCAGAGCAGGATAATGCTCTCACAAGACAGTTTCGCTTCAATGGTGTCCTTGTCGCGGCAAACCACGAATCAGTTGCTCAAGAATCTCGAAAGCCAACGCATAGTGAGCCTGAAATTCGGGGAAATCGTCATTCTGGATTTCGACCGGTTGCGGGCGGCGAGTCTTGGCGAGTCGAATCTGTGAGCGTGCCGTGTGATGCATTGCGTACGCGCCAATACATGGCATGGTGGACAGCAAACTACTCCGAGCGCCCGTTTAGCCCCGGACGATTATTCTGGATTGACTACGTCGTAATATCCATTTTGGCTTCGGACCATGAGAGGCCAGAAAATCTACGAGGTTCATGAGATGGACAATGCTCCCAAGCACGATGTTCGCGCCCAGATCCGGCCGCGCCATGCGATTGCCGAGTTTTCGAGGGTCCTTTGGCATCTGCGAAGCATTCTGACTAGTCTGCTGGTTCTTTTCCTTATTCTTTCGGTCACGATGTATTACGTTGGCGGTGCTATCGATACAAGCACACGAGTGCACTCATCGTTTGGCGAAACTTTCTACTTTTGTGCGATCACCGCACTGACCATCGGTTACGGCGACGTGATACCGACCACGGCGCTTGGGCGAATCGTCGCGGTATTACTCGGGATGCTCGGTCTGTTGACGACGGGTGTCGTAACCGGTTGCGCGGTTTACGGTATTCAGATGGCTGCGCAGCGGGCCGGCTTCCACCCCGGTACGCGTGGATGACAGCTGGCGTCCAGTCAGGTCGACCTTCGTGTCCGTCAAAATCAGATTTCCTCCGCCCATCAGGAGCCGTCGCAAACCATGAAATTCGTCGTCGTCACTTACGGTACCGAAGGTGATACACGTCCGCTGGCCGCGCTGTGCGCGGCCTTGATCAGTGCCGGTCATGAAGCCCGGTTGCTCGCCGACCACGCAACGCTCGGTTCGGCGAAAGCATTGGGTGTTCCTGTGACTGCATTGGCCGGCGATATCAAGGCGACGCTGCAACCCGCGCTTTCGAGCGCCGGTGCTGTCGCAGGAAGAAGCCGTTTCAAAGGCACCGCGAACGCGCTTGCGGGTATTGCGAACAGCAATGCTGAGCTCTGGCTCCGTGAAACGGTCAGGGCGGGGGCGGGATGCGATGCCGTTATCGTCTCGGGTCTCGCGGCGTTCGTCGGATTGTCGGCGGCTGAATACCTTGGCGTAACGGCTATTGGCACAGGACTCATCCCCATCACACCGACGGCGGCGTTTGCCTCGCCGTTCTTTCCGCCATCGCGCGTTCCATCATTCCTGAATCGCGTCAGTCATGAATTCGTCAATGGATTTCTTTGGCGCGCGTTTCGCAAGAGCATCAATGCGGCGCGGGAGAATGTTTGCGGCCTTCCTCCGCGGCGCGATCTTTGGAACGATCATCCGATGCTTTATGGCATTTCTCCGAGCCTTCTGCCTCGGCCGGAGGACTGGCCTTCTAACGCGCACCTATGTGGGCAATGGATCACGCCTTCGGCCGGCTGGTCCCCGCCGCGGGATCTGACGAACTTTCTCGCGAAGGGTGAGGCACCGATCTACGTCGGCTTTGGCAGCATGACGTCTTTCGATACGCGGAAGGCGCTGCAGGAAGTGATCACTGCGGCCGGTGGTCGACGGGTGTTGTTCCATCCAGGATGGAGTAGTGCGGATACCTCAATGCTGCCCGCAAACTTTCATGTGGTCGGCGACATGCCTCACGAATGGCTTTTCCCGAGGACGTCGATGGTCATCCATCATGGCGGCTCGGGTACCAGTCACTCGGCGGCGCGGGCTGGCGTTCCCTCTGTCGTGGTTCCTTTTGCCGGCGATCAGTTCTTTTGGGCGGACCGGCTCCGGCGCGCTGGCGTTGCGCCCGGCCCAGTGGACGGAAAGAAGCTGCGGGCATCCTCGCTTTCACGCGCAATTGAATTCGCTGAGCGAGCGGAAGTGCGTGCCCGCGCTCGAACGCTCGGCATACACATGCAGGCCGAAAACGGTCTGACGCAGGCCGTCTCCTCTATCGAGGAGATCGCGGCGAAGGAACGGTCCTCGCTGCTGGCTTAGTTTGCGACCGTCGGATTGTCTGGCGATAGCAGCTAAACGCCGGTAGCTCAAGGCAGCGCGTCGCTGTCCTGAGCTGATCCGGCGGCGACCGGAAAGTCGTGCCCGTTCACCCCTTGCGGAACAAGGGTGCGCCCCATGGCGCACCCGTTGTGCCGCCGTCGACGACAATTTCCGCGGCTGTGATTCCCGACGCATCGTCGGACGCGAGGAAAAGCGCGGCCTTGGCAACTTCCTCAGGTGTAGCGAGGCGAGCCAGCGGAATACGCGGCGCGAGCACCTCTTCGGTCCCGTCGAGCGTCGCGCCGGCCCGTGCGCCGCGCGTCCAGATCGGTGTGCGCGTGCCGCCTGGGATCACGGTGTTGACGCGAATGCCACGCTGCACGAGTTCGGACGCAAACACCTTTGCCATCCCGGTGACGCCAGCCTTTGTAGCGGAATAGGCGGCTGACCCAGGCGAGCCCAGTTCGCGCATCACGGAACCGTTCAATACGATCGAGCCGCCTGCGCTCATCAACGTGAGGGCCGATTGAACCGTGAGAAAGACGCCGGTGAGATTGGTGCGAAGAATCGCTTCGAACGCAGCGGCGGTTGTGCCGCCAAGCGGTGTCGGACCGGAGATCCCGGCGTTGGCGAACACGATGTCGAGCGACCCGAATGCTTCCTGGATCTGCTTGAACATCGACGCGATCGCGGTTTCATCGTCGAGATCCGCCTCTATGCCTAGCGCGTTCTCGCCTAGCTCGGATACTGCCTGATCCAGTTTTGCGCGATCGCGGCCAGTGATCGCAACACGGGCGCCTTCAGCGATCAAAAGCTTCGCCGCAGCAAAGCCAATGCCGCTGTTGCCACCGGTTACGAGAGCTGTCTTTCCAGTAAAACGCATGTCCTTCTCCTGTCTATTACGCCGTGAGATCACGTCAAAAGCCGCGCTTGCTGACGGCGCGAAAACCCCTTACGCGCGGCTGGATAGCCGCTGCATTCGAACCCGCATGAGTGTCGTCAACATCTCATTCTGCATGTTGAGCATCATGCAGAAATTTAGTATTATAATCATCATGCAGATTGTCAAGGGCAGGGAGGCGAAAAAGTGGGTTATTCGCAGGCACAAAAGGCTGAGAGCAGGCAGCGCGTTCTGGAGACCGCGTCACGGCAGATTCGTGAACACGGCATCGAGGCGCTTGGCGTTGCCGACTGCATGCGCAGTGCGGGGCTCACGCATGGCGCGTTCTACGGCCATTTTTCATCGCGTGATGCATTGATCCTGGAAGCGCTCGAGCACGCAGTCATTCAGGGCGAGAAGCGCATCGCGTCTCTCGCAACGGGGGCAGGAAAGCATGGGGAAACGCCTCTGCAGTCCATTGCTGAGGGTTTCCTTAGTGAGCGTCACGTGAAGAATCCCGGCAATGGATGTGCGCTGTGCGCACTCGCCGGAGAAGCGCGCCATGCGAATCCGGACGTCAGAGAACAGCTCACGAAGTACGTGCGCAAACTGGCGTCACGAATAGCGCAGGCCGCATCCAGCGACAGCGAAACGCCGGTGCTGGGTATTGTCGCGACCATCGTGGGGGCCATTACGCTTGCGCGCGCAGTGGACGACGACAAACTGGCGAAATCGATTCTTTCCGAGTCGCTCGCGTTGGTTATGAGCCAGGACGGCGGCGCGCAGTAGCCTTACCCTGGCGGCGGCTGTTCCGCACTGGAAACGCGCGGCAACGACGCTGACCCCGCCGTACCCTGATCACCTTTCTTCGATGTCAGTAACGCCGCCGTATCAATTCGCATCACGCACCCACGTGCCCCCATGCGCCGCAGCCTGCGCAGCGGGCGAGGTCGCAAGATAAGCCAGCGCCTGCTCGGTGGAACCTTCGTGATGCGGCGTATAGCGCGGATTGAAATAGCGTAGCGCTGCCGCGATCATTTTCCAGAACGACGGCAGGCAACGGCGCCGCGCTCCAGCGCGCCAGCCGAGGATAAAGCCTCGGTAAGTGCCGGCGCCGGGATCGCGCTGATGCATGAAGCGCGCACCGCGCGTGAGAAAGTACAGCAGAAGCATGACGGTCGAAAGCATGTGAAAGCAGCGTTCGAAGTAGGTGCCGCCCATATGCCGGAAGATATCGAAGGCGACGGTGCGATGCTCGACTTCTTCGGCGCCGTGCCAGCGCAGCAGATCGAGCATGGTGGGGTCGGCATGGGCGGCATCGAGCCCGTCGGCATTGAGCACCCAATTGCCGAGGTAACCGAAAAAGTGTTCCAGCGCGGCGATGATGCCAAGCTGTTGGCGCAGCCAGAAGTGCGTTTTGCCGATCTTCAGCCCAAGCGGTTGCTCGCCGAGCAGCTTGCCGAATAGCCAGTCGAGTTTCCGGGTGAAGGGTTGCGTGTCGATGCCGTGGGCCTTGTAGTAGTGCGTAAGAACCCCGCCGTGCGAGCGCGAATGCACCGCTTCCTGCCTGAGGAACCCCTGTGCGTCGTCGTGCAACGCCGGGTCGGTGATGAGCGGCAGCGCCTTGTTGTAGACGCGGCAGAACCATAGTTCGCCGGCGGGGAACAGCAGGTTCAGCACATTGATGATGTGCGTGCTCGACGGGTCACCGGGAATCCACTGGATGGGCGTTTGGCTCCAGTCGAACTTCACATGGCGTGCCTTGATCTTGTATTGGGTGTGTTCTTCGGTCATGACGGTCTCCGGCGTCCGGTGGGTGATGTCAACGCTGAGGTCAGCGCGGCACCATGCTGATGCGGGCGAGCGCCCGGGCTAGCCAGGGCAGATGGCGCGAGATGAAACGCATGGAATGCGCCTCGATGCCGATCGCAACCACAGGCTTGTTGTGCAAGACCGCGCGGAGCGCTGCTTTCGCGACTGTCTCGGGTTGCAGCCCGCGCATCTGGTAAAGCCTGGTGGCTTTCTGGCGCATGCGTTCCTGGTCCTGGGCGCCGGTGCCGACATACTGGGTCGAGGCCATGATGCCGGTCTCGGCGAACCCCGGGCAGATCGCGCTGACGCCGATCCCGTGTTCCGCGAGTTCTCCGCGCATGCATTCGCTTAACATCAGCACTGCCGCCTTGGTGGTCGCGTAGGCGGGCAGGTCGCGCGATGGCGCGAAGGCTGCGGCTGAGGCGGTGTTGACGATGTGCCCGCCATTACCGCGTTTCACCATCTGCCGGGCGAACAGACGCGCACCGTGAATCACTCCCCATAGGTTGACGTGGAGAATCCGCTCCCAGTCCTGCGCCGAGGTGTCGAGCACACCGCCTGCCATGCCAATGCCGGCATTGTTGACCACGATATCGGCACCACCCAGTTCCGTCCCGATCCAGTTTGCCAACGCTTCCATTTGATCAGCGCTGCCCACGTCGACCTTGCGCGCATAGGCCTGTTGGCCTAACAGCCTGACCAGCGTCGCAGTGCGTTCCGCGCTTGCCGCGTCGATATCGACTGCCATCACGGACGCGCCTTGCTTCGCGAATTCCAGCGCGATGCATCGCCCAATGCCGCTGCCCGCGCCGGTCACGACCGCGAGCTTGCCGCCAAGTGGTCTACGCGGGGCGGTCATCCGCGCGGCGTCCATACGGGCGCGTTGCAGAGCCTCCGGTTCGGCGCCGCCTTCGGTGTGATTGACGAGATCACGCACCATCTGCGCCATCTGTTCGGCATGGGTGACCGGCACCCAATGTCGCGCGACCAGTTCACGGCGCCAGTAGGTCGGCACCCATCGCGACAGATCCTCGGACAGCGCCGGGCTGACGTATTTGTCCAGCGTCGGCACGATCACCTGAACCGGCGCGTGTGCGTAGCGCTTGCGCGGCGTGAACAGGCAGCGGATGAAGTTGGCGCGGTACAGCGATACCCCGCGTACGCCGTCCTGCGTTTGTGTCGGGCGAGGCGCGATCCTTGTCTTCTCCACACGACGCAGCACCCGTGGCCACGCGCGGCCGAGCCACAAACGCCAGGTCAAGCCGGGGAGCACCGGCAAGTGAAACATCAGCACGTACCAGGACCGCACCAGTTGACCCATGAGCTTGCCGATCGAGCGCGGCGTGGGGCGCAGCAACTGTGCTCGCATCCAGTAAGCGACATGGTCGAGGCACGGGCCGGAGCATGACGTGTACGAGGCAATGCGTCCGCGCAACCGCTCTTCGGTGACGAATTCCCAGCCCTGGATCGAGCCCCAGTCGTGCGCGACCAGATGGACGGCGCGTTGGGGGCTCACGGCATCGATGACGGCGATAAAGTCGTCAGTGAGTGTGTCCAGCCGGTATGCCGAGGTGCGCTTTGGCGCAGTGGATTGGCCCGCACCGCGAACATCGTAGGCCACGACGTGGAAATCGTTTGCCAGCAGCACGGCCAGCGCGTCCCAGACTTCGCTGGTGTCGGGGTAGCCGTGCACCAGCATCACGGTTGGCCGGGTGGGGTCGCCCCACGCTTTGGCAGCAAGCGTCACGTCGCCCGAGCACACCGTGAAACGGGTGGGATGCATTGCTGGCGGCGCCTCATAGAGTGTGGGCGGTACGGGTTCGGTCAAGAGCTGCATGTGCGCCTCCGTCATGCGGCGAATTGCGTCTGCCCGCGCTGCGCCCAGCGGCGCACATGCGGCAGATCGTCGTCGAGCCAGTAGGCGTCGTCATCGGTGATGACCAGCAGTTCTTCGAACTTGGCACCCACGCCCTGAAAGCCGAGATGCGGTTCGACGGCCCAAAGGCCAGGCGTCGGCGCATGATCGGAGCGGCGATCGATCGACCATAACGGCGACCAGCCTTCCTTCCTGCCTGCGCTCACCTGGTCGAGGACGAGATTGCGCGTGGCATTCAGGCCGAAACGCGCCACGAAGCGCGGCTTGGCGGGGTTGTTCAGCTTCGCGACACGATGCGCAAGCACCTTGAACGGATAGGCCTTGTGACGCGGCTCCACGCCCTGTTTTTTGCACAACAGGTCGACCGCGCGCGCCACTTCGGCCAGCGTGCGCCGTTGCTTCACCATGCTGACGATCAGTTCGCGGTGTTCGGCCAGGTCGTCTTTCAGTTGTTCGAGAATGGGATTCGTGCCGACGCAGGTGGCGTAGCCGACATCGGCGATGACACCGTTCAGCACCGGCGCCACGTCGAGAATGACCGGCATGTTTTCTTCCAGCCGGCGCGAACTCGGGAAGAAGGCCAGATTGAAACCGGCCATGTGCGACAGCCCGGAAAAGCCCTCAAAGGCGGTACGGTCGCCGAACCAGGCGAAGGGTTTGTGCAGCCAGTCACGCACGCCGTGATCCTGCAGCCATTCGGTCAGCAGCCGGGCGGCGTCTTTTTCCGTCATGCCCGGCTGGAGCATGCCGCCGACGCTCTCGACGCACCGATAGGCCAGTTGCTGGACTTCGCGGAACTGCGCCAGTTCGTCCACGTTGACGTGTGGAATGGTCTTGTCACCCATACATGCCTCCCGAATATGCTGTCCGGCGGGCGCGCGGCCGCCTGTCATGATGACATCAATTATTGTTACATTGAACAATGTAACGATCGGATGCTACACGATGAGATTTGCCCGTCCACTGGTTTTTTCCCTGGGATCGGTTGAAGACAACACGATCGTTGTCGATTGCATGGCGTGTCGTTCGTCGTGCTCGTAGGAGGGTGGCGCGGTGACGCCGGTCCGGGCATCGTCGCTTTCCGCCCCGGTTTGGCTTTTAACCAGAAAGGAGCGCATTCATGACTTACGTCGATGGATTTGTCGTGCCGGTAGCCACGATCGACCGCGAGAAATACGTAAAACAGGCCGAAATGGCCGCGGGCGTCTTTAAGGAGAACGGTGCGTTGCAGGTGGTCGAGTGCTGGGGAGACGACGTGCCGGACGGAAAGCTCACTTCGTTTCCGATGGCAGTCAAACGCAAGGATGGCGAAACGGTGGTGTTCTCGTGGGTTGTCTGGCCGTCACGTCAGGTGCGGGATAACGGCATGAAAGCCGTGATGGCGGATCCGCGGTTGCAGCCTGATGTGAATCCGATGCCTTTCGACGGCAAGCGGCTGATTTACGGCGGCTTCGAGGTCATCGTGGATGTGTGAGGACTAAAGAGGCGGCGCCGGCCGAAAATGGCCCGGATCCATTTCCAGGCGCTGCGCCCCCTCCGGAAATCACGTTGCGTCGTTCAGTGCTTATGGTGCAGCCAGTTCTTGATCGGATGAGCGTCGAGCCAGCGGGCAACCTGCTGGTCCTTGTGTTCCCGCCTGTAGCGGGTGGCTGTGAATACAACGATGCATAGCACCACCACGATTCCTACTACAAAACTGATCATCGACTCGGTCATGGCAACCTCCCTTGAGGTCAGAACCATGCCTGTATTTTAGGTGACCAGAGAAATAGCAACTGTCGTTCTCATTCATCCGTACCTGTTTCGCACGGGGCTCTTTCGCCGCTGCGGTTGAGGGTGGAAAGTCGAGCGCTGTGCATGCATTCAGATCCCTTCATCGCAGTTAGGGGCCAGCGGGTATGAACTTTTCGCTCGCGTGCTAAATGGCACTGTGAGCGGACAGTTTTGTCATAATCCGTGCCGTGCTTTATGACCCGCCGCTATGAGGATCGATTGAACTTGCTCAGCCCTGTTGCCCCATGACGACTGGGACTGCGACGCGTTGCAGCATGCTCATCGGACCGAGCCGCTTGATGACTTGCGCCTGTGCCGCGTCCCGCACGAAGAGCGATCCCGCAAACCCCAGCGCATTCACCGACATTCCCTCAACACGTTCCGACGACCTTGGCACGAGCAGCATCCATCGTGGGTTGATAAGCAGGTTGTACGGTGCTGACTGATGCAGTTCGCCATTCACTTCGATCGCTCGCAGACCAGCCGCTTCGAGCAACGCGAGGTAGCAATCGAGCACGGCGTGTGCGGCGTGCCGCGAGGCGGCAGGACCCCGTTCCAGATAGGCGAACGCATGCCTGAAAGGCAGACCGGGTAGGGTGCCGATCGGGCCTTCTATGCACGCGGACTCAAGAACGGACTCAATGGGAACTGCTGGACCTGATTCTCCGAGCGGCAGCGGCACGATCTGCAGATGTTTGTGGGGTTGACTCGCGCCGGCGTCCGCGCCGCCGTTGTAGAAACCCAGCCCATCGAACTCCGCCATGCAGGCGACCCATGCAGCAAAGTCCGCGAGATCGAGCAGCGCTTCCTGCGATTTGAAACGACGGGTGACGATCAGGAGATGATGGTCGATGACGTTGAACTTGTTGAGCAAGGCGACGTGCGTGTCCGAGATATCGGCCACAAAGAGGTCTGGATCATAAGGAAGGAACGGATTGACCGCGCGGCACGTCGTGGCCGTATCTTTGGGCGCCTCCCGCGCTTCCTCCTTGCGAGCGAGGCTTGAGACCTGGCGGACAAGGAAGCGTACGCCACCTTCTGCGATTATCGTCTGGATTGTCTCGATCGGCCGCAGTGCGCCACAACGCAGCGCATGCTCAGTCTGGCGCAGGATGGTGGGCCACAGGGTGCCGGGCTGGAGAGGCAGATGTTCCATGGTTCAGGCAGGCCGGCGCGCAGGTCGCGAACGCGCATGTCGCAGACGCGCATGTCGCGTAATGAGCGTAACCGCAGCTACGCTTTGTAGCCGATAGCACGTAACAGGTCCTTGCGCCATTGAACGTCCTCCTCGTTTTCCACGCCGAGCGGCGGGAACCCATCAACCACCCCCAGGATACCGCGCCCCTGATCTGTCTCGGCGACCAGAATCTGCGTGGGATTCGCCGTCGCGCAGAAGATCCGGCATACCTCCGGCACAGCCTTTATCGCGTTCAGAACATTGACCGGGAAAAAGCCATCGCCCAGAAAGATCACGAAGCAGTGGCCTGCAGCGATGGCCATGGCATTCTGGCACGCCAATTCGATCAGATCGGCGTCGGTGCCGGACCGGCGCACGAGCCGCTTACCCGACGCTTCGCAAAATGCCAAACCAAACTTGATACCCGGAACGGTACCGACCATGGCTTCGTGCAGATCCTCGACAGACTTGATGAAGTGGGTTTGCCCCAAGATGAAGTTCGTCGCTTCGGGTTTGGAGATTGTTACCGTAAGCAGTTGCATATCGGACCTCGCTCTGTGTCGCCGGGAACACCGGGGGGAGGCTGCTTTCGTCAGCGGATGCCGAGTCGTCGCGTTCCGCCAGCCGGCGACGGCCTTCCACAATCAAGCCTAGTACGAACCCGCCGTCAGCGAAAGCGCGGGTCGCTGGTGGCGTCGTCGGAATCAGTGAGCACCGGCTGAGATAAGACGCATGACTGCGCATTTGCTGCACTAGAATGGATTGTCACAGTACTGGATCGTGCTGGCGAGTCGTATCTGGCCAGCACAGGTGGGATTCGTGTTGGAGGAGAGCAATGCCGACGTACCAATATCGTTGCGAGAAGTGTGGCGAGTTGTTCGAGCACGCTGAGCATCTCGCTGAACATCAGAGCGCCCATCCGCGTTGTCCGAAGTGCGGAAGCGAGGCGTGTCAGCACGTACCGACGCCCTTTGTCGCCAAGACATCGAGAAAGAGCTGACATCGCTTACCCCGCATCCGTGGCGGCATGCTATTTCCGCAGATGAAGTGTGCAGGCGAAGCGCCGGCGTAAGCATGTGCTCACGACAAACGCACTGACAAGCGCCTGCCGCCAGGTGTCGGTCTTCAGCGCCTGTCTTCAACGCCTGTCAGGCAGCAGGATTCGCTCGTCCACCTGACGGATGTCGGTGTGGCCGCAAAAGGCCATGGTGAGGTCCAGTTCCTTCTGGATGATCTGCAGGCACTGTGTGACACCCGCCTCGCCCATTGCCCCCAGGCCATAGAGGAAGCTGCGGCCGATCAGCGTGCCTTTCGCGCCGAGCGCAACGGCTTTCAGCACGTCCTGTCCGCTACGGATGCCGCCATCCATCCACACCTCGATGCGCGAACCGACCTCGCGTGCGATCTCGGGGAGCGCCGAGATCGAGGAGGGCGCACCGTCGAGTTGACGGCCGCCATGGTTGGAGACGATCAACGCGTCAGCGCCGCTGTCGGCGGCAAGGCGCGCATCGTCGACATCCATGATGCCTTTCAGAATGAGTTTGCCACCCCACTGTTTCTTGACCCACTCGACGTCTGCCCAGCTCAGCGCCGGATCGAACTGCTCGGCGGTCCACGAACTCAGGGACGACAGATCGCCCACGCCCTTCGCGTGACCGACGATATTGCCGAAGGTGCGCCGCTGGGTGCCGAGCATGCCGAGGCACCAGCGTGGCTTGGTCGCGAGGTTGATGAGGTTCGCCGGGGTCAATCTGGGCGGCGCCGACAGTCCGTTCTTGATGTCCTTGTGACGTTGGCCGAGGATCTGCAGGTCCAGCGTGAGCATCAAGGCACTGCACCCTGCCGCGCGAGCGCGCTCGATCAATCGCACGATGAAATCGCGGTCGCGCATCATATAAAGTTGGAACCAGAACGGCTTGCTGGTCTGGGCGGCCACGTCCTCGATCGAGCAGATGCTCATCGTGGACAAGGTGAACGGCACGCCGAACTTCTCCGCCGCGCGTGCAGCGAGGATTTCGCCGTCGGCGTGTTGCATGCCGGTCAACCCCGTCGGTGCGAGCGCCACGGGCATGGCGGCTTCCTGACCGACCATTTCCGTGCGCGTGCTGCGGCCCGCCATATTGACTGCTACTCGCTGGCGCAGTTTCAAGCGCTGGAAGTCGCTTTCATTCGCGCGGTAGGTACTTTCGGTCCACGAGCCACTGTCGGCGTAGTCGTAGAACATGCGCGGCACACGCCGTTGAGCAAGCACGCGTAAATCTTCGATGCAGGTGATGGCAGGCACGGTTTCTCTCAGCGCAGGGAAGAAGCGCTGAGTGTACGTTCTTGAGACCGTTGCCAGGTATTCTGGGAATGCCTGGGGATGCTGGGCTCAACCCGTTCTACTGGGACACTCCGCTCGTGGTGCGAGCGTTGGCGGATTAACCCACCCGACCCAACCACCCATACGTTTAAATCAGGCCGTCCGCACGCTAACCTTGCTGTGCTTGCTTGCTTGCTTGCTTGCCAGCCGATGCCGAGGCTTTTCTGTATCGACACAAAGTCCTTGAGCAACTCGGCCTGTCCCCCGACGACATTCTGCTGCGCGGTGAACTCCTGACGCTGTGCGTCGAGCAGATCGATCAGTGTGGCTACCCCTGCGGCGTAGCGCTGCCGCATCAGCGTGGCCGAGTGACTTGCGGATGCTTCCACCTTTTGCAACGTGACGACATGCGCGCGCTGATGCCCATAGCGCGAGAGCGACGAGTTCGCGTCCTGCAGCGCGCCGAGCACGGCCTTCGTATAACGGGCCTCGGCTTCGTCGCGCGATGCTTCAGCCGCGCGCACGCTGCCCAGCGTGCGCCCGAAATCGAACGCATTCCATTGCAGATACGGCGCACCGATCCAGCTGAAATTGCTCTTGCGCACGAGATGGCCCGGATCGCTTGCGCTGAAGCCAATATCGCCGAGCAGTGTCACCTTCGGGAAAAAATCCGCAATGTGTTCGCCGATCTGCGCATTGCTCGATGCGAGCCGCCGCTCCGCTGCACGAATGTCGGGACGCTGCTGCAGCATTGCCGACGGATCGCCAATTGCGACAGTCTCAGGCAACGCCGGCAGCGGCCGCGTGCCGGCGAGCTGTGCGTCCAGCGCACCCGGCTCACGACCGGTCAGCACGGCGAGGCGGTCGAGCGAATCGGTCAGTTGCGCGTCGAGCGGAATCAGCGTCGCGCGCGTGTTCTCAACCTGCGTGGTCAGGCGTTCGACATCGAGATCCGCTGCCGTGCCGCGCGCCTGGCGCTGTTGCGTGAGCGTCAACATTTTCTGTTCGGTCTGCGTCTGACGCTGCGCGAGTTCAAGCCGCGTCTGCTGGTCGCGCAGTTCGATGTAGGCCTGCGCCACCTCGGCGGCGAGCGATACCTGGGTGTCCGCGAGCTCGGCGTCGACGGCTTCCGCATCCGCGGACGCCGCTTCGATAGCGCGCCGCGTGCCGCCAAACAGGTCGATTTCCCACGTGGCGTCGAAGCCCGCGGTATAGAGCTGCAGCGGGCCGCGCCCCGACGACGCTGCGCTGCTGCCTGACGAGCTTCCCGAACTGAGCGAACTCAGATCAGGCTCGCGCATGCGCAGCGCGGCAGCATCCCCGGACACTTTCGGCCAGGCGTTCGCACGTTGCTGCTGCAGTTGCGAACGCGATTCCCGCAGCCGCGCCTGCGCGATATGCACATCGGGACTATATGCCAAGGCGGCGGCGATGAGGTCGTTCAGCTGTGGGTCGTTGAGTGCGAGCCACCACTGGTTCGGCGCGGGCGCCGCCGTCGTGCCGGAGGCCGGCGTACGCACGAAAGTCGCGCTGCTGCGGGCGTCCTGGGCAACCGGCGGCGCGCCGTGATAATCCGGGCCGACCGTGCAACCCGACAGGGCGGACAGAAGCGCGGCGGCGGTCAGTGCGAAACACGAGGGACGGTTGAACATCATGGTGGGATGAAAAGACATTAGTGTCCGGCGGACGGAGGCGGCGGCGCATTTCTGCGCGGCGTTTTCAGAAGCAGCGCAAGCGGAATGCAGGCGAGCAGGGCGATGCCGAGCAGATAGAAGGTTTCCGAATAGGTCATCACAATGGCCTGCTGCTGGATCTGCGCCCCGAGTTGCCCAAGCGCGCGCATCTGCGAGTACGCCATGTCCCCCGTATGGGCGAACCAGTTCGCCGCGTTCGCCGCAAGGCTCTCCTGGCCGATCAGCGAATTGGCGCTGACAGACTCGCGGATCATCGCGGTATGAAACGTCGTGCGCCGGTCAATCACGGTACCGATGATCGCAAGGCCGATCGACCCGCCGAGGTTGCGCGCCATGTTGTAGAGTCCGGCAGCGTCGCCAGAATCTTCGCGCGACACGGCTGCCATCGACGCCTGATTAAGCGGCATCATCGCGAGCATCTGTGCGGTACCGCGTATCAGTTGCGACCAGACGAAATCGTGCCCGACGCTCTGCGCCGTCAGGCTGATATCGATCATGCAACTGATCGCGTACAACACCAGCCCGGTGATCACCAGCACGCGGAAGTCGACTTTGCCAAGCAGCCGCGGCAGGACCGGCATGATCATGAAAGCGGGCAGCCCGGAAAGCAGCATGATCGCGCCGGACTGCTCCGCGTTGTAGCCCGCGACCACGCCGAGAAACTGCGGCAGCAGATACGACACGCCATACAACGCCGCGCCGACCGCGGACACAATCACGATCACGCTTGCGTAGTTTGGGTTGCGCATCAGGCTCAGGCGCATGATCGGCTTCTTCGCGGTCAATTGCGAGGCGGCGATCAGGATCATGCCGAAGACGGACACGCAGGTGAGCGTCACGATCATCGACGATTCGAACCAGCGCTCGCGCTGACCTTCCTCGAGCACGATCGTTAGCGAACTGAGGCCGATCGCGAGGCCGACGATGCCGAGCCAGTCCGCCTTGAAAAACGCCTCCCAGTGCGGCCGGTCCGACGGCAGGCCGACGATCAATAGCGTCATCAGCGCCAGGCAGATCGGCAGATTCATGAAGAAGCACCAACTCCAGCTGATGTTCTCCGCGAGCCAGCCACCGACCACAGGCCCAAGCAGCGGCCCGAGCAACACGATCAAGCCGAACATGGTCATGCCGACCGGCAACTGCGATAGCGGCAGGCGCGTGCGGATGATGGTCTGCGCCGTCGGGATCAGCGCGCCGCCCGTGAAGCCCTGCCCAATGCGGCCGGCGATCATCATGGGTAACGTGTGCGACCAGCCGCACATCATCGAGAATGCAATGAAAAGTGCTGAATTCGTGAGCAGGAAATTGCGCAAGCCGAACACGCGCGTGAGCCATGCGGCCAGCGGAATCATCACGATTTCCGACATCAGATAGCCGGTCGAAATCCAGGTGCCTTCGGTACCGGTGGCGCCGATTTCGCCCTGAATCTGCGGCAGCGCGGAGTTCGTGATCGAGATGTCGAGCGTCGCCATCAAGGCGCCGAGCGCGCCTGCGGCGACGGCGATCCAGTCGCCGACGCTGGCACGCTCCTCGGCGTGCGGCGCGGCTGGCGTTTCGGTTCCCGAATCAGCCACGATGGTTCTCGGCATCGATGCGCGCGTCACGATCGCGCGCGGAACGCGTGTCGACATCCACGGTCACCGACAGCCCCGGCAAGAACACGCTACGCGTCTCCGCGCCGGTGTCGATACGAATCCGCACGGGCACCCGCTGCACGATCTTCGTGAAGTTGCCGGTGGCGTTTTCCGGCGGCAGCAGCGCGAACTGCGAGCCCGTACCGGGCGAGAAACTGTCGATCACGCCGTGCAGCATATGACCGGGCAACGCGTCGACGTGCATTTCCACCGGCTGACCGACGCGCATCCGGCCCACTTGCGTTTCCTTGAAATTGGCCAGCAGATAGGTGCTTTGCACGGGCACGACCGTCAGCATCCGTGTGCCCGGTTGTACGTATTGACCAACACGCACGGAGCGATCCCCGACCTGGCCGCCGAGAACGCTGCGCACCACGGTGTTGTCGAGATCGAGTTGCGATTGCTGTGCGCTTGCCTCAGCCGCTTCGAGTTGTGCGCGTGCCTGCGCGAGCTGCGCGGTGGCTGAACCGATCTGCGAGCGTGCTGCTTCAACCGCTGCTGAGTTCGCGACGAGCGTGGCATTCGCCTGATCGCGACTACTGGTCAATTCCGCCAGCCGTTCACTGCTTTCAGCGCCGGTTGCGACGAGCGGAGCGTAGCGCCGCACTTCGTCGCTCGCATGCTGCGCGCTTACGCGCGCCACCTGCTGCTGCGCCTGTGTTTGCGCAATGTTGGACTGCTGCTGTTTGATCTCGGCTTGGGCGCGTTCGATGTCGGCCTTGCGCGCATCGATCGTGGCCAGTGCCTGATTGAGCGCGACCTGATACTGGCGGGCGTCGAGATGGACAAGCGGATCGCCAGGCTTCACGACCTGATTGTCAGCGACGTCGACTTCCGTGACGTAGCCGGCGATCTTGGGTGCGACTGTGACGCTGTCAGCCTGCAGATAGGCGTCGTCGGTGCTTTCGATGAAGCGCCCAACCGTCCACCAGCGGGCGAGCCAGACCGCGCCGATAATCAGGGCGACGATGCCGAGCGCGATCAGGACCGTTCGCCGGCTGGGACGCCTGGCGCTTGATGCAGGCGGGTCTTCGGCAGGGATCGGGCGGGAGGGAGAGCCTGCGGTTGTTGACATCGAATGGGTCAAATTATTTCCGGTTGGAATAATTATTCCAGTCGATACACTTGTGTCAAGTGATATATTTCGGAAGAAATGCCTTGCGGGAAATGCCTGCTGGGCGTCCCCCAAGGGGACTTCCTTCGGGCGTATTGAAAAGAAACGCGGAGAGCAATGCATGAACACCGCAAAGAAGCTGCGCCGTTCACCGGAAGGCGGCTATGCTCGCGGCGACGAAACGCGTCACCGGATCATCGAGGCGGCGGTCGACCTATTCGGCGAACACGGTTTTGAGGGCGCGTCCACGCGCGATATCGCGGCCCGCGCCGGCGTGAACGCGCCCGCGCTGCAGTACTACTTCGAGAATAAGGAAGGGGTGTATCGCGCGTGCGTCGAAGCGCTCGCCGACGAAGCGTGGAAGACATTCGAGCCGGTCGTCGAGCATGCGCAGAAAGTGCTGCGTGAAAACGCCGGCACGGCAGCGTTGATCGATGCCTTCATCCGCATTCAGGAAGCGATCGCGGACACCGCCTTCGCGAAAGCGGACCATTCCGGCCGGCGGCTTTTCTTCGCGCGCGAGCAGGCTGGACACGAACCCGAAAGTGCGACGCAGATTCTTGCCGGCCGGATCCGCGAGCCGCTAAACCATGCGAGCGCGGCGCTCGTGGCGCGAATTTCCGGGCGTGCTGCCGATGATCCGGTTACCCTGATTCGCACCCTTAGCCTGCTCGGGCAGTTGGTGATTTTTCACGTCGCGCATCGCGCGACGCTGTCGGCGCTCGGCTGGAAAAGCATCGATGCGGAGAAAGCCGAACAGCTCAAGTCGACCGTACGCGGACAGACGCGCATGCTCCTTGAACAATGGAGCCGGGAACGTGACGAGGGGGGCGCACCCGCCGTGCAAACCACGGGCAGAGGAAAGTCGCGCAAGGCGCAGTGATCCTGTCACGGCACCTACGCGTGGGGCGTGCTACTGGTCATTGTCTGCGACTGCCGCGCCGGCGATGTGATGCCGCTCCAGCGACGCCCTGACGAAGCCCGACGCCTTCATGTCCTCAACGAACCTCGACAGATACGCGGCCGCTTCATCGCCCCTGGCTTTCGGCACACCCATCGCCTGACGGATCACCATGAAGCGTTGGTCCAGTATCCGCAATCCGCCCGTTTTAGCCCCAGCTTTAGCTTCTGAAATTGCTGGAACCCGCATCAGTTGTAGGGTTCGGCAATTTTTTAGTAGTCCTATGTAGCCATGTAATTCACATTATCACCTTGATTTTTCGCGCATGCTTTGCTTTTATTCGTGTTCATGTA
>NZ_WOEY01000073.1 GCF_013177695.1 Paraburkholderia solitsugae
ATAGTGGCATTCATCCGCCAAGACGTGCCACCACACGACTTTATTTGGCACCCCGCTGAAACCTGCGCCGATACAAGGTCTGGCTGTCGAAAATCGCGTTTTTGACCGTGGAACTGTCGAACTCCGGGGGGCACTCACTCTTTCCGAGAGCGGCCACACAAATGCATTCGGCACATGTCGATCGTCGCCAGTTTCGATGTGTCAGTCCGCGCTCGATTCGGGACCCGCCATACATTTGGCTACCGCTGCATGTAGCGGCGTACCTTGAATAAACGCTAGCCGCGAAAAAAGAAAAAAATGAGCACTAGTGCCGTGGGTATGACGAAAGGGTATGCAGAAAAGTGATAGTGACCAGCCGAGTCAACCTCTGGCAGCACACCATGCACTGGAGCTGAGACGCCATACCAAATGACTATAAAGAAAGCATGCTGCAAAGACTGCCACGGATGGTGAATGGTCCATGGGAAATCACGAGACAACATCCAAGCTGCCGCCGCTAACCCGCACAGCGGATATGAAAATATAATTACGACGGTAATCTTGATAATGCGGGGCCAACTGCATTTTGATTTTCGGTCGTTCATGCGGAACCGTCCGATCGCAGCAAAAATATTTTTCTCATTCAACGACTCCCTGGCGCGTGGCAACTTCTGGGCTGAACGAAGTCTCATACCTTGGGCATACGCGCAACACGCGACCCGTAGGGGACGTTCAGGCTTGGTCATCTCAAGCCAATGTGGGTACGTCGCAGCCTCCGAAAATGGCCGCAGCGGTCAGTCAGTCGATTTTAGGTAGTAGAGACCAACCCACACTGCCACCCCTAACATTCCGCCAATTATCATTGGCAATTTGCCCGCTTTCTTATTTTGCGAATTTTCTCGCATATTGCTAGCACCCTGCTTGGCAATTCGCTGATAAATTATTACGAGAACGCCAGCCAGCATAAGCATCTGGAAAGCAAATACACCGTTCAACCCTCTGTAACCGAAGGTCTTAAACCAGAGAAAATACGTGAAGAGCAGGCCGGCGAACGCGATAGCGGTCCAGATTTTTATCGATCTTTTCATTGCATCCCCCGATCGAGTATTGTGCGCCTGCCTCGATAGAGCGCTGAGACATCGCAGAGTTGACGCCGCCTAGTTCATATCAATGAATCAAATGATGCAAGTGATGGTTAACGCTTATCGGTCGCGCTGCTGCATTGGCGGACTGCTAGACGTGCCAACGTAAACACGGGCCGCGGGGCCTCCGCGCCGAAAAATTTCCCTCACTGCTCCGTAAGATTTCCGCGAGGCTAGAGGTCGCTGCGGATACCTAAACGCCGCCTCGTCAACGATCAAGGGTCAACGCTCAAATGTCGGGTTCTGGCCGAACCCTGCCCGATGTTCCGCACGCGCGAAGTCGCAGGCCGCGCATCGCGCGTCAGACCGTCGCCCACTGAAGAGACGGTCATTCTCCCGCAAAGCAGGCGTTCATTGACGCCGATTTTGCAGCTGACGAGCATCGCAATGAATCGCTGTGACGCCGTGCGTTCTGGGCAACATATCAAACGCGACAGTGATGTCACAGACGGTTCTATCAGTTATCCTCGGCCTCGTAGCCATCGAATATCTGGTGCCGCACATATCTTCGGCTACAACGCGGCTTGAATATTCGCTGATAAACGAATACCCAGAATTTACCTGCCGAATGAATGGGAAAAATAATGAAAAAAGCAGCGTTCAAGGTCAAGAGGAGCCAATCCGGCATAGAAAGTAACAATGTTTTTTTGAAACTTGCTTTTGGTTGGAAGGCAGCGTTTGTTGCTCTTCTTGCGTTGCTCGGATCATTGAGCCAAGCTGCTCATTGCGAATCAACAGATCCGGCGGATCGCCTATCTCTCAATGTGATACTGGGCGACCCCCAGATTCAGCGCCAAGCTGAATTTAGAATTCCTCGTAGATACGATCCCGAGATTTCCGAAGGATATCGCTTTCGCCTTGTAGTGGACTACTATTCAATGCAATCGGTAGCGCGACCACGAAATTTTAGATTAAACAGCAATCTACTTGACATTCAGGTCGAGGCGTATCCGAAGTACGGAACGATGGCTGACCGGGTAATTGAAGGAACTTTTGGTGCGAAAAAGATAGGCGAGAAAAATGGATACGCAATGTACAGCCAACCGCTTGGAAAAACATCGGCGCCAACAAAAGTATTCGCGTATGTCGACACTCAAGGAAATAACGTCATCATAGAGGATCCTGGTGAATGGTCCGTTCGTTACCGGATGACTCACGGTGTAAAGTCTTACTATGTAGTGACCTGCTTTTTTAGCAAAAAAATAGGCATAGATTTCCGTGAAATTGATAAGGTGACGGAAAACCTTGTTTCCGGCATGTACGTCAAATAGTCGCCCATTGTCGGATGCATTGATGCGGCTTCGATACCGGAACCACAGCTTCATTTGCCGAACCCGATCCAAACTTGTCGGCAATCTGGGAGCTCAGTCGAACGGCCGGTCGTGGCCGTAGACCTCGATCGCTGATCGCAGAAGGCATGCGAAAGGCACAAACCGACCCGGAAGGGGCATTCGATATGCTCGATACGGGCCGTTCTGCCACACCCGCGGCGGCGAAATTTCAGCTGTTGCGTCAATGCCCCGTTTCGCGCGAACGCATTCGGAACGCTGCATCGTGCATGATCTATTTTTCAGGTTTGACTGACAGATAAAAACCCAATAAAGAATAAGCTAATTCTTGTGAACTAAAGATGCTATCAAATCATGTAAAGGACTTATCATTGAGATCGCGACAAGGAACATGATCACCTTGATTGCCGCGATGATGGTGAGCCTCATGTCCTCGCCTTGTCTGTTGAATGCAATCCAATCCTTTTCTCGCCCACTTCTGTCCCTCATCGCCACATAAGCCGCGACCAGACCGATTCCCCGGGCAATCAGACTTGCAGTGTGTAAATTCATGCGTAGCTGCATTCTAGTTTTTATAACATTTGACATCATCAAATGAGCATCTTCTGTGCACTGGCAAACCTATATTCCCGTTACCCTTGATTAAGGCATTTGCGTGGACTGTCGACAATCTTGACGGAGGTGTTGAATGTCCGTAGTGGGCCGCCTTGAGGCATTGCCGGCGGCAATTTTCTCACCGACGAACAGCCATTGAGCGAGGGCGGACGAGACCTCGGCTAGCCAAACTGGACGACGACCTCGACCGACCGCTGATGGCCGCGTCGAGGCAGTGCCCTCTGTGATTTGCTCGCCGCAAACCGGCCATTGAGCGAGGCCGGACGAGACCTCGCTCAGCCAAACTAGTCGACGGGCTCGACCGGCCGTTCATGGCCGACCTCTGCCTCACGCGGTCCGCATGTGCAGCACGAGCCCGGCGGTCGGCACCGCGTGACCCCCAAAGCGGACAGTCTGGCGAGACCCGCTACAAACTTTTCAGAAGATTGTCGATTTTCGATCATCAGCTTCGTCGTCAAGTTATTCACACCCAAAGGATCTCCCATGAAATACCTCGGCTTGGCCTACTTCACCCCCGATAAATTCGCCGCGATGGCGCCAGACGACGTCAAGAAATTGGTGAGCCAATGCCCCGCATTGGACGAGAAGATGCGGGCTACCGACAAGGTACTGATTTCCGCATCGCTTGGCGATCTGGACAACTGGAGGACGCTCCGCCCGCGCAGTGGCAAGACGCACGTCACCGATGGGCCCTATACCGAGTCGAAGGAAGTCGTGGGCGGCCTGTTCATCATCGAGGCGGATACCCATGACGAGGCGTTGCGCATCGCCTCCATGCACCCGGCGGCCACGCTGGGCGAAGAAGGTGGATGGGTCGTCGAGCTTATCCCCGTGGATTTCTACTGGTCCCGATGAGGGCTTGGACGCGTGTCTCAAATATGCGTTGGGGCTCTGTTCTCCTCAAACACCTTCACGGGTTCGTGAGTCATCGCGACGATGCTACTTCTGGGCCGAGCGGCGACGCCTGTGATCGACCCTGAACGGACGATGAGCATTCCCCGCATCGGACATTCAAAATGGCCACGCCGGCAACCTTGGACGGCTCGGCGAACTTCAAGTGATCAGCGACGATCCTTCATTGCTTTCAAGTCTTGCTGACCGAAAAACGAATCAATGGCATGGATCGAAAGAACACGGACACCATACGGACCGGTTAGCACATGAACAATCGACGCTCTGCGCGCATTCCAGTCTGCCGGATAGCTGAAGAGCGCAAATGACGAGCAGCTAAATACCATGTCGTCGACTTGATGGTCATACCACGTCACGGGGTTTTGGCATTTCCTTGACATTGGCTGCGCGGATGTCAGGTAATAGCGGCTTTCATGGGCCGTGGTTCGGACGAGTAGTCGTTCACCGGCGTCCGTCAGCATCCACCCGGCAAAGACGAGATACGCGAAGACAAAGAACAGTAAGCCGATCAATTGGCGGCTGCCAATCCGCCTGTTCGAATTTGGCTGTTTCGCCGACATTCGAGTCAGCATGCAGATCGCGGAAACAACGAGAGTGGCGACGCCTAATCCCATCCACACGGGATCGAATCGGCTACGGAGTGTTCCATTTGCGAAAGAATCGGAGACGGCCCGGGACAGAACGAAAGCAACGGGAAAAATCGCAATCAGGCCGATGAACACGATGTACGCAATGACCGACCGGACTTTCATTTTCTACTTCTCCAAGGATCGTAAGCGTCGAAGCGTAGCACCGGCGCGCGATTCGGACCAGATTGAAAATCATCTAGCGGACCTCCTGCCGTCGCCCTGCCGGGCGACGGGGTTAAAGTGAGTTTGCCAAAACCGCTTTAACCGGAAGGAGGTCATCATGAACTATAGCGGCATTGACCTGCATTCGAACAATAGCGTGGTGAGCGTGATCGACGAAACGGACCGCGTGGTCGCAGAAAAGCGGCTGCCGAACGACATGGCAAGGATTCTGGCGTTCCTCGCCCCGTGGCGAGCCGAGCTGGCAGGCGTCGTGGTCGAATCCACGTATTATGGACGCCCTGGGATTATGCATGGTTTGTCTGTCGTTCCCAGGTGCGATCGCCCGAATTTTTGGGACTCCGGGTAGCGCCTCAGCAACGATAGACTTGGCATAACGGATCGTGCTCTTCTCAGA
>NZ_WOEY01000074.1 GCF_013177695.1 Paraburkholderia solitsugae
GCACGGCGGTGGTGGCGGGCACGGCAGCGGCGGCAGTTCGTGGAGCAGCGCCGGCGGCCAGGGGGGACATGGGCATTGACGTCAATCGAACCTCGTATTGAATGACGAGGCAATCCTGCATCGCGCGATCGTTTGGCGAAGGCCAAAACAAAAACGGCGTTGTGATTTCTCACAACGCCGCTTGGCAAAACTTTAACTGCTCGAATTCTTTGGGGTGGCTGATGGGGCTCGAACCCACGACAACAGGAATCACAATCCTGGACTCTACCAACTGAGCTACAGCCACCACTGACATCTGCTTGACTTGCTAAGCAACTCATTGCTGAGAAACTTGGCTCGTCGATGAAGAAACGAGATTATACGAACAAGAATCTCGTTTGCCTAGTCCTTTATTCAAAAATTTCGACGGGCTCACGCAGATGCTGTCTTGCCTCGTCGAAGATGGTCAGATCGCGCGCCGCCAGACGTTTGCTATCGGACAACACGCGACGCCATCCACGTGCACCTGCCTCACCGCGGTAAAGGCCGAGCGCATGACGCGTGATTGAACCAAGGTACGTACCGCGTGCCATTTCGGCCGCGCAATATTCGATCAGCTTCGCCTCGACCTGCTCGCGCGTGAGCGGTGCATCCGTCGAGCCATAGAAGCGTGCATCGACATCCGCAAGCAGATAAGGATTGTGATAAGCCTCGCGCCCGAGCATCACGCCGTCGATGTGCTGAAGATGCGTCTCCACTTCATCAAGCGTCTTGATGCCGCCGTTGATGATGATCTCCAGATGCGGGAAGTCGCGCTTCAACTGATACGCGTACTCGTATTTAAGCGGCGGAATCTCGCGGTTCTCTTTCGGACTCAAGCCCTTGAGAATTGCATTGCGTGCGTGCACGACGAACACGTTGCAGCCGGCGTCCGCGACCGTGCCGACGAAGTCGCGCACAAAGCCATATTCCTCGACTGCATCGACGCCGATCCGGTGCTTGACTGTCACCGGCACGGAGACCGCATCGCGCATTGCCTTCACGCAGTCAGCGACGAGTTGCGGCTCGGTCATCAGGCAAGCGCCGAACGCACCTCGCTGCACGCGCTCGGATGGACAGCCACAGTTCAGATTGATCTCGTCATAGCCCCACTGCTCACCGAGCTTAGCCGAACGCGCGAGGTCGTCAGGCTCACTGCCGCCGAGTTGCAAAGCGACTGGCGCTTCATCGGGCGTAAACGCGAGATGGCGCGGCACATCGCCGTGCAGCAACGCGCCAGTAGTGACCATTTCGGTGTAAAGCCACGTATGGCGCGATATCACGCGATGCAGCGAGCGGCAGTGGCGATCGGTCCAGTCCATCATCGGCGCAACGGAAACGCGGCGGGGGCTGGGAGTTTGAGCTGAAGACATGGGGCGGCCAGACGGCTTGAATCAAACCACGATTTTACCGCAAGTGGCCAAATGCCCCTGAAACGCTGATGACACGGCAGGATTGCCCAAAAACACCACCGATAAACCGCCCTGCCAACCGGGTCTTTGACCAACTAAAACACTTAACAGACGGGGGCAGACCATCGCTGACCCCTGTCGCATATACCGCTGACCGATTATTTCAATACCGAGAACAGTAATTTCAGATTATCGATACAAATTTTCAATAGTAGGGGTATACACTGCCTTCCATCGACGTTGCAGACACACCCCTACCGGCTCCTGCGACGCCTTCCTGAATGAAATCGAAATTTATCGGAGTCACACCATGAAGACCAAGCTCATCGCCGCCCTGTTGGTTGCTGTTTCTGCCTCGATCGCTGCTCCCGCATTCGCTAGCGGCTACGGCCCGGCACCGTTCTATCGTCCGTCGGTCGGCGCACCGGCTTCGCAACAAGGCCAGAACGCGCAAACCGTCGCGGCTGAACGCGCTAACGCCGAATCGAACGCATACGGTGGCGTGAACAACGTGTCGTCGCAATCGGGTACGCGTGCACCGGCTTCGTCGGGTCCGCAGTCGGTTTTCTTCGGCCACTAATCTGTCGCCGTTGCAGGTTGCCGTTCACAAGACGGCAGCCGAACTGGGCGCCGCGCATGCAGCAATGCATGTCGGCGCCCAGTTCCGTTTACGTGTCCGTTGCGCCCGCGGTATCAAACCCCGGCCCCTGCTTCGTCACGCCTCGCGCACCGCCTCGTTGGGCGACTCGTTCGGCGATTCGCAAAGTCAGCTAAATCGAATGCGTTTGCCAATTGACGGGTTTGTGGCTATGCGGCGAGGCCGGTATCGATCGTTTCGCGCGCCGCCCGGAAGCCTGCCTCGGCCGCGGCATGCTCGGTGGACCATAGGGTGTCGATGTGCACGAGCCGCCAGTCGACCACCACTGCATCGTTACGCAACACCCGAAAATGCGCTTTAACACCGGTGAGCACCTGTTCGACCGCGACTTCGATGTCGTAGTCCTGATAGCGCTCCTGGTAGTCGCCCATGTCGAGGCCCTTCGGCTCCATGATCGCCTCCTTGGTGTCCTGCGTGCCCTTAAATGTCGGCGGCCATACCTGTCCACCGGGCCGTCGTTGCGGCTCGGAGCATGCACCGGCCCGCCCTCGCCTGACGATCAGTCGCAATCGCCAGACAGGTACTGCCGGCCGCTACAGGTGATTTCGACTTCGCCGCCGCTTGCTTCAGCGGCGAGCCCGTTCGTCAGCAACTCCGCCGTGACGGATTGCTCAAACCTCGGCATGGGCTGTCCGACGCCGACATCGTTCAGGCGCCGCAACGCTTCAACCGCTTCCGGACTTAATGACTTCGACATGGCCGTCTCCGTCGTGGTGCTGAATTTATCGTAGCAAGTTTCGCGGCCGCACGCAGGGGCACGTCGAGGCGTACGGGTTGCGTGCCGTACGGATGCGTGGCGGCAGCAAACCAGCAAGCGGGATAGGAAAGGAGGACGAGATGGAGCGAAGCGGCGCCAACGCAACATAGCGTCGGCGCGCGAGACGGTACGAGCAGTGCGAATCGTGCAGCCTCGCGCTTACAAACGCGCGATCGACACCTCCGTCGACTTCACCAGCGCAACTACCTCCGAGCCGACCTTCAGGTCGAGTTCGTCGACAGAACGCGTGGTGATCACCGAGGTGACGATACCGAACGGCGTGTCCACATCGACCTCGGACACCACCGGCCCGCGGATGATTTCCTTGACCTTGCCTTTGAACTGATTGCGTACATTGATTGCGGAAATGGTCATATCGAGTGACTCCAGAAAAGCGATTGAAAACAGTCAGTCAAGGGATGTCAGACGGCCCAGCGGACGTCTGTCGGCCGCGTGAGGCGGCCCTCGTTACGTGCGTCGTAAGCGCGGTGGGACAGCGCGTCGTCGTTCGGCGCCGTCTTCAGTACGCGTTGCAACACATGTTCTTCCAGCGCGGCAAAACCGGCCGATGCGCGCGCCCGCGGGCGCGCAAGCGGCACCGGCTGATCGAGCGCGATGCGTCCTTCTTCGATCAGCAGAATCCGGTCGCCTAGCGCGACAGCTTCGTGCACATCGTGCGTCACCAGCAGCGCGGTAAATTGATGTTCGCGCCACAGGCGTTCGATCAGCGCGTGCATCTCGATGCGCGTCAAGGCGTCGAGCGCGCCGAGCGGCTCGTCCAGCAGCAGCAATTGCGGCCGATGCACCAGCGCACGCGCCAGCGCCACACGCTGACGCTGACCGCCGGAGAGCTGCGCGGGCCAGTCATTGGCGCGCTCCAGCAAACCGACTTCGGCGAGCACGGCGCGCGCATCTTCACGCGCGCTGCGGCCGAGGCCGAGCATCACGTTTTGCAGCACGCTCTTCCAGGGCAAGAGCCGCGCGTCCTGGAACATGATGCGGGTGTCGAGCGGGCGGCCGTCTTCGGTGCGCTTTTCGAGCACGCCCGACGTGGTCTTCTCCAGACCCGCGACCAACCGCAACAAGGTCGATTTCCCGCAGCCGCTGCGGCCGACAATGGCCACGAAGCTGCCGCGCTCGATCGACAGATCAAAATCGGACAACACCTTGCGCGCGCCATACTGCTTGCCGACGCCGCGCAACTCGACGCAATAATCGGCGGACCGGCGTGCGTCGTTGCGCGCCGATGCCCCCGCCGCCGAGGGCACGACGCCCACGCGATGGTAATCGTGCGCCGGATCTGCGCGGTCGAAGCCGGCGGCCTCATCCGCGTCGTGATCGACGGTGCGCGGTTGCGCCAGTTCGGCTTCGAGATCGCTGCCCGCGATACCGCCGAATGACGCCGACAATGTCGTTGCGCTCATGCTTTCGCTCCTCGTTGATAGGCCGGATGCCAACGCAGCGACACGCGCTCGAGACTCTTGGCCAGCACGTCGGCGAGTTTGCCGAGCGCCGCGTACAGCAGGATGCCCACCACCACCACATCGGTTTGCAGGAATTCGCGTGCGTTCATCGTCATGTAGCCGATGCCCGATTGCGCGGAAATGGTTTCAGCGACGATCAGCGTGACCCACATCAGCCCGAACGCGAAACGCACGCCGACCAGAATCGACGGCAACGCGCCCGGCAGGATCACGTGCCGGTAAAGTGCGAAACCCTTCACGCCGTAACTCCGCGCCATTTCGATCAGATTGGCATCGACCGAACGGATGCCGTGAAACGTGTTCACGTAGATCGGGAAAAACACGCCCAGCGCGACGAGAAACACCTTCGCTTCTTCCTCGATACCGAACCACAGGATGACGAGCGGGATCATCGCCAGCGCGGGAATGTTGCGGACCATCTGCACAGTCGAATCGAGCGCGATTTCGGCGGGTTTGAAGAGACCCGTCGCGAGGCCGAGCACGAGTCCGATGCCGCCACCGATTGCGAAGCCCGACACCGCGCGCCATGTGCTGACCTTCACGTCCGCCCACATTTCGCCGGACTGGATCAGTGACCACGCGGCTTTCACGACCGCGAGCGGCTCGGGCAGCACGCGCGTCGAGAGAATGCCGCTACGCGCGGCGAATTCCCATGCCAGCAGAATCGCCAGCGGCGCGAGCCACGGTGCCAGATGCGCACCGATGCGGCGTAATACGGCGAGACTCGCGGAGCGGCTCGCGCCTGAACGCGCACCTGCATTCACGTCTGCATTGACGTCTGCACGCGCGCCGGCGTGTGTACCTCGTCCCGCACTCACAGTGGATTGAGCCATGATGATTCCCTCATTGCTTAACCGTTGGGCGTCGTTATCGAACCGGGCGCAAGCGCTCAGCTCGAGCTCGCCGCCTTCGGCAGATAGTTGTTGCCGACAATCTCGCCGAACGGACCCGACAGCGGGCCGCCCGAGGCCTTGCTTCGATGGCCCGGCAGCAGCGGGAACACCAGTTCAGCGAAGCGATACGACTCTTCGAGATGCGGATAGCCGGACAGGATGAACGTATCGATGCCGAGCGCCGCGTACTCGTTCATCAGCGCCGCCACCTGTTCGGGATTGCCGACCAGCGCCGTCCCCGCGCCGCCGCGCACGAGACCCACGCCCGCCCACAAATGCGGATACACCTCGAGTTCCGCCCGGCCACCGCGCTTGCCGCCGTGCAATGCCGCCATGCGGCGCTGTCCTTCAGAATCCATCTTCGAGAACGAAGCTTGGGCACGAGAAATGGTTTCGTCGTCGAGCTTGCTGATCAGCTTGTCGGCGGCGGCCCATGCTTCTTCTTCGGTCTCGCGCACGATGACGTGCAGGCGAATGCCGAACTTGATCTTGCGGCCACGCGCTTCAGCACGGGCCCGAATGTCGGCGATCTTCTTCGCGACGGCGGCGGGCGGCTCGCCCCACGTCAGATACGTGTCGATGTGATCGGCCGCGATGTCGTGTGCAGCCGCTGACGACCCGCCGAACCACAGCGGCGGATGCGGGTTCTGCACCGGCGGATACAGCGCCTTGCCGCCCTTCGAAGTCAAATGCTTGCCATTGAAGTCGATCGCGTCGTTGGTATGCGCGGCGCTCAGCAGCTTGCGCCAGATGTGCAGGAACTCGTCGGTGATTTCATAGCGCGTGTCGTGATCGACGAACACGCCGTCACCTTCCAGTTCAGCCGAATCGCCGCCGGTCACGACGTTGATCAGCAGACGTCCATTCGACAGACGGTCGAAGGTCGCCGCCATGCGCGCCGCCAGACCCGGCGATGAAATGCCCGGACGGATCGCCACCAGAAACTTCAGGCGTTTGGTCGCGGCAATCAGGCTCGATGCGACGACCCATGCGTCTTCGCATGAACGGCCGGTCGGCAGCAGCACGCCCTCGTAGCCGAGGGTATCGGCGGCCACGGCGATCTGCTGGAAGTAGTCGTAATCGGCTGCGCGTGCGCCTTGGGACGTACCGAGATAGCGGCTGTCGCCGTGAGTCGGAATGAACCAGAACACATTCATTTGCTGCTCCTGCTTGTTCGAAACTGGATTGAATGGAGACGTGTGTCACGACGGTGCGTCGAGTGAAAGCACACACGCCGGTCGCGCGCCGCTAGCCGCGCGCCGCTGGTCGCGCACATCCATCCGGCACGAGAGCCGGAGATGCAAGCGCAAAAGAGGACGGAAATACTGCGGTGGGGCGCGGACTAGTTCCGACAGCGCATCCGCAAACGCGCGCGCGCCATGCAGCAGTTGAAGATCGGCATCAGGCAGGACATCGCGGCGGCTTCCCTCGACCAGACGTGCGCGTGATGCGCTCGATTAAATGGGCGACGGCGGCAAACGCCGTCTGCATGGAGAAACAGTCTATGGATCGGGGCCCGGCTTTTGAACGATTTTTTTTAGCTTAGGTTTTCCACTTTCGTGATTAGCCCGACGTTAAAGCATACGGGTGTTGCACCTTACCTACGCTGAAAACGGGATACCCCTCTATATAATGGCGCCACATTTCCAATAATCCGGTGCAGGCCGCGCAAACCACGCCGCCTGAGCTCTCGCGGTGTCATGCATGCAAAAACTCATCCTGCCGTTCGTCGCCGGTTTTCTGGCTTCCCTGTTCTTTCATGAATCGACCCTTGCGCTGCTGCACGCCGCCGGTCTGATCGACCCAACCGGTTTTTCGACCGCGCCCTTTTTGCCGCTCGGGCTACCGGAGTTCATTGCGAACGCGATCTGGAGCGCGTTCTGGGCGGTGCTGATGGCGTGGCTGTTGCGCGTGGCGCCTGGGCGGCGCGCGCCCTGGGTGCCCGCCTTCGTGTTCGGCGGCATTGCCTTGACGGCCGCGAGCGTGTTCGTGGTCGATCCGCTGCGCGGCATCTGGCCGAGCGGCAACATGTTGCCGCGCCTCGCGGTAGGTTTCGCAGCGAATGCGATGTGGGGCTGGGGCGCGCTGGTGTTCATGCGCGCCTTCATGGCTAGCGAAGACGAAGACTGAGCGTCTTCCTGGTGTAGGTTCGTTCCGGCTATGCCGGGACAACGCCCGGCATAGCCCTCCTGCTTCAATTGTTTTAACGCTGTGGCCTGACCCCGCTTAACCGCGCAGATCGCGCAACGGGTGTTCGTTGGCCGGCCACGGACTTTCGAACATCTTCGCCACATCGGCGGCGCGCACGTCTTCAATGCGCGCAAAACGCCAGCGCGGCGCGTTGTCCTTGTCGATGATGCGCGCGCGAATCCCTTCGGTCGTATCGCCCTGCGCAAAGCTCGTGCGCGTCAGATCAAGATCGCCGCGCAGCACGTCCGCCATCGAACCCTCGGCGCGCGTCACCACTTCCAGCGACACGGCCATCGATAGCGGCGAACGCTCGCGCAATATGGCAATCGTCTGCTCGGCCCAATCGGCGGCCTCGCCGCCACGCTCCCGTTCCTGCTCCAGCGAAGCGAGAATCTGCGCCACGTCGGACAACGCGAAATGCTGGTCGATCAACGCACGCGTGCTCGCGAGCGGCGAGGCATCGGGTTCCGGCACGACCTGATGCGCCGCTGTCTCGCGCTCGACGCACGCGACCACGTCAGCCCCACGTTCGAACAGTTCCGTGCGCAACGTATCGACTAACGCGGGCAATGCCGCGTCGTCGATATAGGCGTCGGCGAGACCTGCATAAAGTGCATCGGCTGCGCCGATCGTCTCGCCGGTGACTGCCAGATAACGGCCGAGCGCACCCGGCGTGCGCGCCAGAAACCAGCTCGCGCCGACATCGGGAAAGAGTCCGATGCGGGTCTCGGGCATCGCCATCTTCGTCGAGTTGGTCACCACGCGCAGGCCGCCGGTACGATGCGCGCCCTGCGAAATCCCCATACCACCGCCCATCACGACGCCGTTCATCAAGGCGATATACGGCTTCGGGTACGTGAAGATCGCGTGATTGAGCCGGTATTCCTCGGTGAAAAACGTATCGCGCGCGTCATGCTCGCCGCGCTGCGCCGACTCGTACAGAAAGCGGATATCGCCGCCCGCGCAGAATGCGCGCGGATGCTGGCTGCGCACCACCACGGCAAGAACGTCGGGATCTTCGCGCCACTGATCGAGCGCCGCGTGCATCGCGCGGATCATGCCGCTCGAGAGCGCGTTGAGCGCCTTCGGCCTTTCCAGTTCGATGAAACCGATGCGGTTGGCTACGTAAGTCGCGACTTCGTCGCTAACGGCGGGCGAGGCGGAAATGGACATGGAGAGCTAAGCGCGATGGCGCGAAATGAATTGGAACTGAACGTTATCACGCACTCGTGGCTTTGGGCCTGGTGGCGGGTTTGACGGTGGGCTGGGTGTCCGCTTTGATGGCTGGGCTGGTATCCGCATCGCTGGCGGGTTGGGTGGCCGATGGTCCCGGCTGCTTGGCGGCCTTTTTTCCCGACGGTGCGGATGGCTGAGATGGCTGAGCAGCCGGTTCGCCGCCGGGCTCGACGCGCGCTTCAACCAGTGCGTCAGCGGACTTTCTTTTGCGGGCGCGCACGGAGCTCGTGACGCCTGGCGGCTGCCCGGCGTTTTGCGTGCCCAGCCAGGCATCGAGTGCGACGCCCACCACCGTATCCAGCGGCGCGGTCGGAAACACGGGACAGGTGAGATTGAGTGCGACGATGCCATGCATGGTCGCCCAGAACGCTTCCGCCCACACGTGCACGTTCATCGACGCGGACAAGCGCCCCGCCGCTTTCAACTCTTCGAGCGCGGAGATCATGATGTGCAACGCGGCGTCGCCGGGGTCGTCGTCCGGTTTCGCCGGCGCGAGGCTCGCTTTTCCGGACGCGGAAGAAGCCACGGCCGGTGTTCCTGCCGCCGTTGTTCCCGCGGCCATTGTCCCAGGCGCCGTGATCTCGACCACGTCGCCCACCAAACCCGTGTCCGCGACCGCAGCCGCCGAGGCACCCGCACCCGCCGCACCCGCCGCAGCCGCCACGCCGCCCAGCGCCGCGCCCGTGTAGCTCGGGTCTTCCATGAAGATCAGCCGGTAGGTTTCCGGATGCGCGACACCGAATGCCACATAAGCACGCCCGAGCGCCTTCAAGCGCTCAGCCGGATCGGCGATCTGCACAAGCGGCACGAACGTCTCCAACAATTGTGCATAGCCTTCCGCGCACAACGCCTGTGCGATCTCATCGCGGCTCGCGAAGTGCAGGTACAGCGTGGCGGGCGAATACTCGATGGCGTCCGCAATCTTGCGCATTGACAGCGCGGCAAAGCCTTCGCGCATCACAATGCGCCGCGCTGCATCGAGGATGCGCTCACGCAGCGCCTGCTTCTGACGTTTTTTTCGTTCGACGATTCCCATGACGAACATTTTCGGGTTGACAAACTGAAAAGTCAAATTAAACTGAACACTGTTTATTGAACGGTGTTCAGTAAATTCTCATCGGTTAGCCAACATCATCGCGGCGCGATACGGCGCTGTCTTCAGGAGTCGTCATGCAAGCCACGGGAAAAGTGGGTTTATTCGGTGCCGCGGGCGCGGCAGGTCAAATCATCGCGGCCGCGCTGGGCGCGGCGGGCCGGGATTACCGGGTGATCGGGCGCTCGCGCGCGCCGCTCGAAGCGGCTTTCGGCCGCGACCCGCATGCGGAAATCGTCACGTGGAATCCAGACGACCCGGCTTCGATCAGCGCCGCGGCCGCCGGTTTGCAGACCGTGATCTATCTGGTGGGCGTGCCCTACGATCAGTTCGCCGCGCATCCGCCGCTTATGGAAAAAACGCTCGCCGGCGTGACGGCGGCAGGTGTCGAGCGCTTCATTCTGATCGGCACCGTGTATCCGTACGGCCGCGCACGCGGCAATCCGATCAGCGAAGATCATCCGCGTGAGCCCCATACCTTCAAAGGCAAGATGCGGCTCGCGCAGGAAAAGCTGGTGCTGGCGGCGCATGGACGCGCCAGCGGATCGTCCCGCCTGTCGACGCTGGTGCTGCGCCTGCCGGATTTCTACGGGCCTGGTGTCGAACGCAGTCTGATCAACGGCATATTCGAGGGGGCGGCGCACGGCAAGCGCGCGCAGGTGATCGGGCCGGTGGATGTGCCGCACGAATTCATCTACCTGCCGGATATCGGGCCGGTGGTCGAGAAACTCACGCATACCCCCGACGCGTACGGCCGGTGGTGGCACCTGGCCGGCACGGGCACGATCACGCAGCGCGAAGTGGCAAGACAGGCCTATGCGCTAGCGGGCCGTGAGCCGAAGCTGATGGTGGCCGGCAAGACCATGCTGCGCGTGCTCGGCCTCTTCAATCCGCTCATGCGGGAACTGGTGGAGATGAATTACCTGATAACCGAGCCGGTTGTGCTTGACGACGCCGCGTTGACGAAGCTGATCGGCCCGATCGCAAAAACGTCGTACGAAGACGGTATCCGGCATGCGTTCGAGGCCGCGCGCGCGACGGCATCGGCGAGTGCTGACTCGCATCGGGACGCCGCGAAGGCGGCCTGAAAGACGGCCTGACCTGAGGACGGCGCTCACAAGCAAGGGGTTTGAACCACGTTATCCATGTACCAGCGAACGAGCCGTATCAGGCCGCGACGTTGCCCGGCGGAAAATGGCCGCTCTTGAGCAGCACGGGCGTGCCATTGCTGATCTGCAAATGCTCGCGTGCAACCGCCTCGATGTGCGGACGCCCGGCGTCGAACGCGCGCAGCCAGCCTTCGAGATCCTCGGAGTACGCCCCGAAATGATCCTCGAGTGCCTCGACCGAAATCGCGCACGGCACCGGCTCACCGTTCACGAGCGCGGGAAACACCACCGTCAGATTGGAGTCGCGGTAAGTGGGCGCGTCCGCGGGAAACCGGATTTCCATGGTCGCCTCATGAGAAGTATCCGGCAGGAAACGGACACCGGTGAGAACCGGCCGCCCCCGGACATGCCCGCTATGGTACTCGCGCGCCTCAACCGCGGTCCAGCCTCCTTCGCCCTCCTGCTCGCAGCCGCGCTGCCCCGAGCCGAGCGGTTCTGCATGCCAATCGATACGCCGAATTGCACTTGTTCCGCCTGCTTCTGTCGAAGTGGTTCGCCGGCACGACCTGTGCCGACGCAGTGACACCATTTCGAGTCCAGTGAGCGCAATATGGGAAAATATTTTCTGCAGAACCACGAACTGCCCGAGCCGGATGCGGCAAACGCATGGTTTGCCTACGCCGAAAGCAACGGCATCGACATTCCGCGAGCCATCAGCATCTGGGAAGACGCAGCGACTGAAAGCGGCACAGAAAGCCGCCAATTGGTCAGCGCGGCGGGCATCTCGATCGAAACGTCGTAGCCTTGGTTGGGTGCGCACTTCCCGTGTGCGTGGCGAGTCTCGACACCTATTTGAAAGGAAACTTCACGATGCATTTCATGACGCAATTGCGCCGCGCCGGTCGCTTGCGATCCGGCAACACCGCGCTTGCGCTAGTCCGCAGGGCGTCCCTGTCTGCCGCCCTGCCCGCCGCCGTGCTGCTCGGCGCGGGTCTCGCCGGCTGCGCGTCGTCGAACACCACATCGCTCATCAATCTGCCGAACGGCCAGACCGGTTTTGCGGTGAACTGCAGCGGTGCCGACGCCGCGTCCAGTTGGGCCTCCTGCTACGTGCAGGCCGGCAAGGCATGTGGCGCGACCGGTTACGACATCGTGTCGAAAGATAACGACGAAGGCGGCGCCGCGGGCGGCAGCGTCACGAATGTCGTCTCGGCCAACGTGAAAAACCGTTCGATGATCGTGCGCTGCAAGTAACGCTCAGTGCGCCTGCATCTTCGAGAACACGTTCAACACGGCCGCCCCGGCAATGATCAGCCCCAGCCCAATGATGGCCGGCAAGTCAGGCACTTGCCGATACATCACGACCGCGACCAGCGTGATCAGCACGATGCCGACGCCGGACCACACCGCGTAGACGATGCCCACTGGAATACTCTTCAGCGTGAGTGACAGGCAATAGAACGAGATGCCGTAACCAATCACCACAACCGTTGCGGGCAAGAGCCGCGAAAAACCTTCCGACGCCCGCATGGCGGAGGTCGCAATGACTTCGGCGACGATCGCAATGGCGAGCAATGCATATGGAGGCATCCGCATCGCCTCAGGCCTTTGCAAGCGCGAGCTTGCTGTAGTCGTGGCCAAGGTGCGCGCACAGCGCTTCCACCACCAGTTCATGATCCGCACGCTGCGGCAATCCGGATACCGTGATCGAGCCGATCACACCGGCGCCCGCCACCGTCAATGGGAAAGCGCCGCCATGCGACGCATATTCCGTGACCGGCAAGCCGTGCTTGTCAGCGAGCGTGCTACCCGCCTGTTGCATCTTCAAACCGATCGCGTACGAACTGCGCCGAAAATGCGCGACCGTGTTGCCCTTGCGGCGCGCCCAATCGACGTTGTCCGGCGTCGCGCCGTCAAGCAGGCTGAAGAACAGCGGCTGACCGAACGTGCGCACGTCGATGGCGGCGGCAATGCCGCGTGCTCTCGCGACCTCGTGCAGATACGCACCAACCTGCCATGCGCGGTCGGCGTCGAATTGCGGGAACACCAGCGCGTGTTCCTGAGCGGCAATCACCTGTAGATCGTGAGCGATATCCATGGAGTTCTGAGCAAGGTAAGAAGTGAAGCGCGGGCCGTTGCACCTGCACCTTGGCACCGCGAAGAGAATCTGGATTCTAGCGCAGTGCCTTACGAGGGCCTTCCGGTATGCGACGCCGGCCAAGCGCAGCGCGACGTTGGACAGCGGCGCGACTTTGGACAGCGCGAGGCGTCGCAAGTCGCGCCGCATTGGCAGATATGAAGTCGGTTCTTAAATAGCTATTGCGTTGGCTGCCGCTTTGTCCTATAATCTTTTCTTCGACGGACGCGGGGTGGAGCAGTCTGGCAGCTCGTCGGGCTCATAACCCGAAGGTCGTAGGTTCAAATCCTACCCCCGCAACCAAGTAACTCATACGGTTCGAAACGTCGAAACAGCATCAAAGGCTTGCCCAACCGGCAGGCCTTTTTTGTTTTCTGCCTCGCTCTTCACGGCTGTAGTGCGTTCCGCGCCCTGCCCCTTCTTGTAGTCAGTTCCACACCAAAGTCCTGCAGACGCCCGGATCACGCTCAGCGAGACGGTTTCTGCCCCGGCACCGGGTTATATGGGTAGCAATCCTAATTCACCCGCCCTCGAATAGCGCGGAAAAGCGCCGACGCCAGCCAATCGGCCGAGGCAACAATCGCCCAAGCCGCGTTCCGCGCGCGATGCACGCCGCTGCCTTCGCACCACCATCCGCACGCCGCCTTTGCCGGACCTCAGAAAACGCCAGCCCAGTGATAAACTCCCATCACTCTTTCTCGTCCCCTTCCTATGAAATTCTGTTCTGTCTGCGGCCACGGCGTCAGCCTGAGCATTCCGCCGGGTGACAACCGCGAGCGCTTCGTATGCGGCAGTTGCGGCACGGTGCATTATCAGAATCCGCGCAACGTGGTCGGCACCGTTCCGGTCTGGGACGACAAAGTGCTGCTGTGCCGTCGCGCGATCGAACCGCGCTACGGCTACTGGACACTGCCGGCAGGGTTCATGGAAATGGGTGAAACCACCGCCGAAGCCGCTTCGCGCGAAACGCTGGAAGAGGCCGGCGCGCGCGTCGAGGTGCAGAACCTGTTCTCGCTGCTGAACGTGCCGCACGTGCATCAGGTGCATCTGTTCTACATGGCGCGCCTGCTCGACCTCGACATCGCCGCCGGCGAGGAAAGCCTCGAAGTGAAACTCTTCGAGGAACACGAAATTCCGTGGGACGAGATCGCCTTCCCGACCGTCGGCCAGACCTTGCGTTTCTTTTTCGCCGACCGCGCTGCCGGTAGCTTCGGTCTGCACACGGGCGATATCTTCCGCTCGCTGCGCGAAGGTTGAGCGGCGCGCATGGTGCCCTGGCTCGGACCTGACGATCCGTTTCCCGCCGTCGAGCGTGCGCTCGGCGCGACCAGCGGCGCACCCGGCCTGCTCGCCGCCAGCGGCGACCTGTTGCCGTCGCGCCTGATCGACGCCTATCGGCGTGGCATCTTCCCTTGGTATTCGGACGGGCAGCCCGTGTTGTGGTGGAGCCCCGACCCGCGCATGATCCTGCGCCCCGCCGAGTTCAAACTGTCACCGTCGCTGCGCAAAACGCTCAAGCGTGTGCTGCGCGAAGACGCATGGGAAATCCGTGTCGACCATGATTTCGCCGCCGTGATGCGGGCCTGTGCGCAGGCGCCGCGGCGCGGCCAGCGCGGCACGTGGATCACTGCCGACGTGGTCGAAGCGTATTCGTCGCTGCACCGGGTGGGCGATGCGCACAGCATCGAGACCTGGTTCGAAGGCAAGCGCGTAGGCGGTTTGTATGGAGTGTCTTTCGGCCGGATGTTCTTCGGCGAATCGATGTTCGCGGAGGTCACCGATGCGTCGAAAATGGCGCTGGCCGCGCTTGTCGGACACTTGCGCCGTCACGAAATAGAAATGATAGACTGCCAGCAGAACACGTCGCATCTGGCATCGCTGGGCGGCCGTGAGATAGCGCGCAAAGCGTTCATCGCGCATGTTCGCACCGCCGTCGACGCACCATCGATTCCCTGGCGCTTCGACAAGACCGTATTGCGCGATGTCGTCGCGCCTGCGGCGTAGAAAGAATCAGGCCGAATCCGGATCCGTCGCCTACCGAGCCGCGGGTCACGAGCCGCAAGGCGCGCCGGGTTTGCAATACCAGAGACGCTTCGAGAGCTGCCAACGTGACTCATCCCAACGAGCTGCCTCTTTCCCCGCTTTCCGCGCTGCAATTTTATGCAACGGCGCCCTATCCCTGCAGCTATCTGGATGGACGCGTCGCGCGCTCGCAAGTCGCCACGCCCAGTCACCTGATCAACTCCGACGTCTATACCGACCTTGTCAAAGCCGGCTTCCGCCGTTCGGGTGTGTTCACCTATCGCCCGTATTGCGATGGCTGTCGCGCCTGCGTGCCCGTGCGCGTGCCGGTCGATCAGTTCGAAGCAAACCGCACGCAGCGCCGGGTCTGGAAAAAGCACGGCGAGTTGATCGCAACGGTCGCCCCACTGCATTACGACGAAGAGCACTATGCGCTCTACATGCGCTATCAGTCGGCACGGCATGCCGGCGGCGGCATGGACCGCGACAGCCGCGACCAATATGAACAGTTCCTGCTGCAGAGCCGGATCAACTCGCGGCTGGTCGAGTTTCGCGAGCCGCTGCCGGATCATCCGGACGCGCCGGGCATTCTGCGCATGATCAGCATGATCGACATCCTCGGTGACGGGCTCTCGTCGGTCTACACGTTCTTCGAACCGGGTCTGCCGCACACCAGCTTCGGCACCTACAACATCTACTGGCAGATCGAGCAGGCGAAGAGCCTCAAGCTGCCCTACGTGTATCTCGGTTACTGGATTCGCGAGAGTCAAAAGATGGCGTACAAGGCGAATTTCCGGCCGCTCGAAGGCTTGATCGACGGTGCGTGGAAGGTGCTCGATCCCGCCACCATCGATCTGCCGCCGGTCGATATGGCAATTCAGGGCAAGCGCGGGCCGCTGCGACCGTAACAACTCCGGGGTCCACCATGCAAGGCGGGACGGTCTGCGCGCACCGAAGCCGACGCCGCTGTGCCAGTACGCCAGGGCACATCAAGCAGGTTCACCCGCAGCGTCCCCGCGCCCCCGCCTTTCGCGCCGCATCCAGTTAGTCTCATTCAGGCCTTAAAGCCGGTAAAATGGCGGGTTACCATTTTCCGGCCGCCCGGCTTCGTCCTGTGTTCAGTTCCCTCTACCCGCTCGTACGCGCCCAACTCTTTCGCATGGACGCGGAAGACGCTCACCACCTGACCTTGCGCATCCTCGGCGCCGCCGGCCGCACCGGCCTTGCCGGCGCGCTCGCGCCACGCGTGCCGGATGCGCCGCGCACCGTGATGGGGCTGACGTTCAAGAACCCGGTCGGGCTCGCCGCGGGCCTCGACAAAGACGGCGCGTGCATCGACGGTCTGGCGGCGCTCGGTTTCGGTTTCATCGAAGTGGGCACGGTCACGCCGCGCGCTCAGCCGGGCAATCCGCGCCCGCGCATGTTCCGCCTGCCCGAGGCGAATGCCGTGATCAACCGCATGGGCTTCAACAACGCGGGCGTCGACCAGTTCGTCAAGAACGTGCAGGCCGCGCGCTATCGCGGCATTCTCGGGCTGAACATCGGCAAGAACGCCGACACGCCGATCGAACGCGCCGCCGAAGACTATCTCTACTGCCTCGAACGCGTGTACCCGTTTGCGAGCTACGTGACGGTCAACATCTCGTCGCCGAATACGAAGAACCTGCGCCAGTTGCAAGGCGCGGGCGAACTCGACGCGCTGCTCGCCGCGCTGAAGGACAAGCAGCAGCGTCTCGCCGACATGCACGGCAAGCTGGTGCCGCTGGCACTGAAGATCGCGCCGGACCTCGACGACGAACAGATCAAATCGATCGCCGATACGCTGTTGCGCCACAAGTTCGAAGGCGTGATCGCCACCAACACCACACTGTCGCGCACCGCCGTCAGCGGCATGCAATACGGCGACGAAGCCGGCGGCCTGTCGGGCAAGCCGGTGTTCGACGCGTCGAACGAAGTGATCCGCAAACTGCGCAAGGAAGTCGGCGAAACGGTGCCGATCATCGGTGTGGGCGGGATTTTTTCAGGCGAGGACGCGCGCGCGAAGCTCGCGGCGGGCGCTTCGCTGGTGCAACTCTATACCGGCTTCATCTACCGCGGACCGGCGCTGGTGGCCGAATGCGCGCAGGCGCTGCGCTAAAGTCATATAGACATAAACAAACGATATTTAGATTTCGATAGCCTGCTTTGTTATGCTTTTGTCTGTTAAAACGCCAGACGAACAAAAAGGAACACGATGAATTTTGGCTTGCTGAAAAAGATGCTCGTCGTCGGCCTGATCGGCGCGTCGTTTACTGCTGTCGCCGCCCACGCGGACGACCTGCTCGACCAGGTCAAACAGCGCGGCACGCTGCGCATCGGTCTGGAAGGCACCTTCCCGCCGTTCAATTCGAAAGCGCCGTCGGGCGAACTGGTCGGCTATGACGTCGACGTCGCCAAGGCCGTCGCCGCCAAGCTCGGCGTGAAGCCGGAGTTCGTCACGACCGAGTGGAGCGGCATCATCGCCGGTCTGCAGGCGAACAAGTTCGACGTGATCGTCAACCAGGTCGGCATCACCGACGCGCGCAAGCAGGTACTCGATTTCTCGCCGGCCTACACGTACTCGGCCGCGCAGCTGATCCAGCGTAAGGACGACACGCGCCAGTTCAAATCGCTCGACGATCTGAAGGGCAAGAAGCTCGGCGTCGGTCTGGGCACGAACTACATGGACATGGCGAAGTCGGTGCCGGGCATCGACGTGAAGACGTATCCGGGCGCGCCTGAATACCTGCGCGATCTGGCCGCCGGACGTCTGGACGCGGCACTGAACGACCGCCTGATGCTCGCGTATCTGATGAAGAACTCGCAGTTGCCGCTGCGCACGGGCGCGACGGTCGGCGCGGGCAACCCGTCGGGCATTCCGTTCAAGAAGGACAATCCGAAGTTCGCCAAGGCGATCGACGACGCAATGACCCAGCTTGAAGCGGACGGCACGTTCTCGAAGATCTCGGACAAATGGTTCGGCATCGACGTCAGCAACCCGGTCAAGTAACGCGCGCTGGATGAAACGAAGGGCGGCATCGTTGATGATGCCGCCCTTCGCTTTTGCGGCCCCCGCGCTCACGCCCGCCAATGTTTATGATGTGCGCTTTGCCGCGCTAACCCTACCCACCGCTCATGTCCACCACTTCCCTGCTCGTCCAATCGCTTCCTGTGCTCGCACAGGGTGCCGTCCTGACGGTCAAGTTCGCGGTTCTGTCGATGGTCTTCGGCCTGATTGCCGGCGCCGTGCTCGCGGTGATGGGCATCAGCCACAACCGCGCGCTGAACTGGATCGCGCGCGTGTATGTCAGCGTGTTCCGCGGCACGCCGCTGCTCGTGCAGATCTTCGTGATCTATTACGGCTTGCCGAGTCTCGGTATTTCGCTCGACCCCACGCCCGCGGGCGTGATCGCGTTGTCGGCGAACGTGGCGGCGTACCTGTCGGAAAGCATGCGGGGCGCGATTCTCGGCATCCACAACGGCCAGTGGCTGGCGGCGTACAGCCTGGGGCTCTCGCGGCGCCAGACGCTGCGCTACGTGATCGCACCACAGGCCTTGCGCATTGCCGTACCGAGTCTGTCGAACAGCTTGATCAGCCTGATCAAGGATACGTCGCTGGTATCGGTGATTACCGTGACCGAATTGCTGCGCAGCGCGCAGGAGATCATTGCGTCGACCTATCAGCCGCTGCCGCTGTACCTCGCGGCAGCCGCGGTCTACTGGGTGCTATGCCAGGTGCTCGAGTGGGTGCAGCACTGGTACGAAAAGCGCTTGGCGCTGCCGTCGCGCCACTGAACCTGAGCATCTCTCGCCGCCAACCTACCGGCTGGCGGCTAGCGACGCCGCATCCAGCGGCGCGCCGAAGCGCTCGAAGCGCGGTTTGTAGAAGTGATCCGGGTCGAGCGAAAACGCAACGTGACGCGTGCGGCCCATCAGTTCCTTGCGCGGAAAGAAGCCGAAGTACCGCGAGTCGGCGCTATCGTCGCGATTGTCACCGAGCATCAGATACTCGCCTTGCGGCACGACCACCGGCCCGAACGAATTGCGCGGACTCGGCGCGTCAGGCGCCAGCCGCACCGTGTGCATAACGCCGTCGAAGCGCTCGGTCAGATAGTCGCCGGGGGACGCCGCATCGCCCGGCAGCGGCTTCAGGTGCAGCGGCTGATAATCCGCGCGCACCCCGTTCACGTACAGCACGTTGTCGCGCATGGCGACGCTGTCACCGGGCAAGCCGATCAGACGCTTGACGATCAACTCATGCGCGGCCGACGAATCGATCGTGACAATATCGCCGCGCTGCGGATCGTGCAGATGCGCGATCGTGATGTGGGTAAGTGGCACGCGCAGGTCGTAGGCCATTTTGTCGACGAAAATCCGGTCGCCTTCGCGGATTGTCGGCAACATCGAACCACTCGGCACGACGTTCCAGTCGGCCACGGCGCTGCGGAACAGCACCATCAGAAACAGAAAGGCGACGAGGCTCTTGTTGTCGCGCCACAGTTTTCCAAGCATGCGCATCGCAGGCGGCTCCAATGGAAGGTGATCGAAAGCTGTGGGCAGGCGGACCCTTTTTATTCGAGTCAGTGTGCCCGCGCAAATCGTACCACCGCCGCTGGAAGCAACGCGTCAAGCGGCCCTCACTCCCCCGCGAACTTGAGCCCCAACGCGGCGCGCGCGGCGTCGGCCATCTCGATCATCTGCAGCGACTTACTATGCGGCATCAGCGGGCTCTCCGTCTGCCCCGCTCGAATCAGCTCGCAGAAATGCGTGGTCTCGTAGTTCAGACCGCCGCCTTCGAACGGTTCGTCGAACTCGACCACACGACCGTCGGCGTGCCGGATCGTCGCGCGCGCCGGATTCCACCAGGGTTCGTGAATCGTGACATGGCCGCCCTTGGCCATCAGCAACGCGTCGCCCTTGCCGTGCAGGTCGAGTCCGCAAAACAGCTGCGCAATGCCACGCTCATGCTGGCTGTTCAGGCTCGCGAACGTATCGACGCCGGTCGAGCCGAGCCGCCCAAGCGTCTGCACCTCACGCGGCGCACCGAGCCAGTCGACCGCGAGAAACATCTCGTAGACGCCAATATCGAGCAGCGCGCCGCCCGCATGCTCGAACGACATGGACGGATGATCGTCCGGCACGCCCGGCACCGAACAGCCGGCGCGCACGAAACCCACCTCGCCGATCGGCTCGGCATCCAGATGCGCGCGCAACTTTCTGTACAGCGGATAAAACGGCGGCTTCATGGCTTCCATGAAAAGCCGTTGCTCGGCGCGCGCGACCTCAAGCACGCGCTCGAGTTGCGGCTTGTTGATGGTGGCGGGTTTTTCGCACAGTACGTGCAGACCGGCTTGAAGCGCGGCGATCGCATAGCCGGCGTGACTGTCCTGGACGGTGGCGATATAAAGCGCGTCGATACCGCTCGCGAGCAGTGCCTCGAAACTCGCACACACCTCGCCACCGAATTCCTGGGCGAAGGCCATGGCCGGTTCGGCGCGACGTGACCACAGCGCGGTCAGTTGCGCGTGCGGCACGTGTGTGAGTCCTTGAGCAAATCGACGGGCGATGCGGCCCGTCCCGACGATCCCCCAGCGAATCATGCCGCCCGAGGGGGCTTCTTGCATTGCGATTGTCATCGTTCCTTCGAGTCCGTGCAGTTCAGAACAGGCGCTATTGTGACGCAAGCCGTGCGCACATGCGCCGGCAGCTTGCTGCGCCGTCCGTTATGCAAGGTCTCTGCGGGAAGACAACCTGAGCTGCCGCCGTAGCGGCCACGCTCAGCCGCGCACCGGCGGTTCCGACGTAAAGTTGCTGCCGAGCTCTTCCGTGGTGTAGTCGATCATCGCCAGCGAGGCGATCTCCGCTTCCTTCGGATCGCGCCGTTCGATCGCTTCGATCACGCGCTGATGCGTGCTCACCGCCTTCTCCCACATCCCTTCCTTGTGATTGACGATCGGGTTGACGGTCGACAGCGCGCCGCGAATGATCGCCGCCATCTGTTTGAAGAACTGATTACCGCTCGCCACCACGATGCGCGCGTGGAAGAGTTCATCAGCGGCCTGATAGCCGGGTTCGCCCGGCCGGATCAAGCGGAACGCGTCGAACGCCTCGCGAATCGCCGCGATGTCGGCGGCACTGCCGCGCGCGGCCGCCTGCGCCGAGGCGCGCGGTTCGATCAGAATGCGAAACTCGATCACGTCGCGCAAAAACAGCGGATCGGGCTTCGCGCGAAAACGCCAGTTCACGACGTCCTCGTCGATCATGCGCCAATCGCTCATCGGCCGGATGCGCGTGCCGATCTTGGGCCGCACGTCCAGCATGTCGCGCGCGAGCAGCATCGACAGCGCCTCGCGCATGACGGTGCGGCTGACGTCGAACTCCTTCGACAGCACATCCTGCGGTGGCAGGATGGCGCCGTATTTCTCTTCGACGATGCCAGTCACAAGTCCGTCCATGACTTTGCTGACCAGCGATCGATCCTTGTTTGCCTGTTCCATGACCCTCTCTCCCCGAAGCGGTGTTTGCCCCCGCGTAGCCTGTTGATCAAGCGGCCCAAGTGTGTCGTTTTATCGGTGTGTCATTGTTCTTTTACGATACGTTGCTAGCTTCGAAACGGTTGCGCCAGTTGGGAAACGTCCTGAGAGGGTTATCCCTCTGAAGAATTGTTTCGTCCGTGTAACGCCGCATGGTTCGACGGGCCACAAGCTTGCGTCTCAAGCGTGCCTGCGTTGCAGAATTTGCATAGTGCGAAGACGCACGTAGTGAATCGAATTGTCTGATCCACACCCCCTGGGCGGATCCGGACAGGCGCAAAAGGACTGGCGCAACGATGCGACACGTCAGGCGGCGAACATCGTCGGTCGTTAAATGTAGAAAACGCGGGCGAATTGAAAGGAAACTCAGCGAACTCGCCGCCTTGGCCGGCGCCCGTCGTGAGCCGGGTTGTGAGCGGCATGGTGACCGGTAGGGCAAGCGGTGAGGTAAACCGTGTCTCGAAGCGGGTGTCCCAAAGCGGGTGTCTCAAAGCGGTGTGCCCACCGACGCATAGCGCCCGCCAAAGAAGATCAGCGGCGCGTGTTCGTCGAGCGAGAACACCAGCACTTCGCCGACAAAGAGCGTGTGGTCGCCGCACGGATGCCGGTCCACCATGCGCGCCGCGAAACGGGCCGCGGCGTGTTCGAGCAGCACCACGTCCGGCAAGCCGTCCACCGGCGCGAAACGCGGCGCAAGCCGGCGCTGCGGCTCGCCGGCGAAATGGCGGCTATGGGGTTCCTGGGCATCGGACAACACACTCACGCCGAACCTCGCGCTGTTCATCAGACGCTCGTGCATGCGCGCACGGTGCCCGACCGACACGACGATCAGCGGTGGCTTGAGCGATCCGGACATGAAGGCATTGGCGGTCATCGCGTGCATCCCGCCGCCACTGCCGGTCGAAATCACCACGACGCCGGTGGCAAAACGGCCCAGCGCATGGCGGAAACGGCGCTCGTCGAACACGTTCGCACCGGTCGCGTCAAGACAGGCCGCGCCGGACTTTGCGTCGCCCCCGGCGCGCTCCATCACCGCGTGGGCGATCGAATCGGAGGGGCACGCGGCAAACGCCTCACACGCGAGCATCGCCGGCTGGACGGACAAGCACGTAGCCGTTTCGGTGACGCCCGCCGTCGAGGCAATCGGATTGCCTGGTTCAACGATGCGATTCATGTGCCATTCCCGTTAGCGTTCAATCAGTCGAAGCGGCACGCGGCAAACGGTTTGCGCGCAATGAAGTGAAACCACCACGCGTCACTGGTTTCCACGTCGTCAGCAATGCGATTGCCTTCGCAACTGCCGAACACCGCGTCGCTCTGAAAACCGATCTGCGCGAGTTGCCGGCGCTGCTCACGCAGCGTCGTATAGACGATCACAATGCCGAAGTTGTGCGCCGCTGCCGTCTTCACTGCATAGTCGCCGTAGTCGTGATTCAGCTTCACGTTGCGCATATAGTTCAACGTGCCGAGCTGAAAACTCCGCATCGAGCGCAGCGTGCGCCAGCCGAGCTTGAGCGGATTGAAGGTGAATTGCGGCAGCAATTGCCAGATGTTCTCGCGATAACCCGGGCCGCCGCGGTTGTGCGAAGAGAACAGCACATACCCGCCGGGCCGCACCACGCGATACATCTCTTCGAGGATCTTCACGCGATCGTCGTAGTCCACGCAATCGATGCCGTTCCAGCTGAACTCCACGAGCCCATAATGCCCCGACGGCAGCGCCGACATGTCGCGCGCATCCATATGCCGCAAATCGAGGTCGGGATAGCGCGACTTTGCGATCTCCAGCAGTTTCAGCGTGTAATCGACGCCGGTGTAGTCGTTCGAGATCGACGTCATCAGCGGGATCGTGCGGCCCGTGCCGATACCGATATCGAGCAACGGCTCACCGGCGCAGCGCGGCGCGAGCCACTTGAACGCGGCCTGCTCACCGGGGTCCGAGAAAGTTTTCTCGAGCGTGAATTCGCGGGTGGCATCCGGCGAATTCCATGCGACGCGGTTGACGCGGTCCAACTCGGATTGATTGTTCATGGCTTGCTCCATCGGAGTGGAAGTGCGCTGGAGAGACAGTCCAGCGTATCCATTACGCTTCCCCTGATAGACGAAGCGCGCGCGCACGTTTTAGAAGCCACCGTGTGGCACGCGCATGCCGCCAGTCGAGCCGCGCATCGAGCGGCTCGACTGCAACGGATGGCTCGGGCCGACGGGTCTCGCCGAAAGTGCTTCGGAAGAAATCCTCGAAGTACGACATCACGTTTTCCTGCGCGCGGGCCGACAGAATCGCGTGATCGGTGCGCTCGCAAAAGGCCACGCCAATCCGGTCGAAGCGCCGCAGCCGCCCGCCGCGCCCCCCGAAGTTGCGTTCGAGCTCCTCGACACCCTCGTCCAGCGCACCGTACAAAAGACGCGTATCAACGCCCCGTGCGTGCAGCGCGGTGAAGAGGTGTTGCTCGTCCTTCAATCCAAGCTGGATTCCGCACATGCGCTCGATCCTGTCGGCGAACGTTGCGCCCAATCTGGCTGCGAAACGCGCCGTCAACTCGCGCGCGACCGGCAGGCCGCCCGTCTGTCCCCGCACGACGCGAAGCCATTTGCGCGGCTGACACATCGAGCGCAGGTACCTGCGCGTCGAGCCGAGGGCGGCTAGCTGGACGGACGGCTTGCCGTGTTCATCGCAGGTGTTCCGCCACGTGAACTTCTGCAAATTGACCAGCACGGCGCCGATCACCGCCGGCTCACGCGACGCGGCGTGCAGGCCGACGAAGGCGCCCGCGCAGATGCCGAACAACACCGCGCCGCGATGACCTTGCGCCGTCAACCAACGCGCCGCGCACGCGGCATCGTCGGCTCCCGCCTGTGAATACAGCGCATCGAGACTCAGCGCATCGAGCGATGGCTGACTGTCGCCCAGACCGCCGAGGTCGACACGCAGCGACACGACACCTTGTCGCGCGAGGCGTCGGGCAAAGCGCACAGCGAGCCGCGCATTGCCGATCCGCGATACGGCGCCGGTGTTCACCATCAGCACGGCGGGCGCGGCACGGGCAGCTTGAGATTCGGGCGTGCAATAGATGCCGAACATTCTGCCGCCGTCGAGCCACACCGGCGTTTCGATCACGCCCGGCTCGACGCAGTGGCCTGCGGCATGGTCGCCAACGTGATCCGTCATAGGTTCAGCAATTCGACCGGCGCGGGAATCAGCGTCACAGTCCGTTGCCTGGCTCACGCGCGCAACCGGCTCTCCTGTTGCGCGCGTGAGCCAGTCTTCAATTGACCGAAACGCCGCCTGCGGGATCTCGCTATCGAGCGACTCCAGCATGAACTTGCCGTACTCATCGAACGACTGCCGCTCCACCTGCACACGTTGCTCACGATAGTGCGCAACCAGCGCGTCGACCCGCGCAGGGTCCAGCGAATCGAGCACCAACACACGCTCGGCCGGCCAGCCGGCATCGCGCTGCAAATCGACTGCGCGCAAGCTCTCCAGCGCGTCGCGATAGAGGCGAAAACCGTACGCTTCGACGAATGCATCGGTATCGGGTTCGACTTCGCAATCCAGCGCGCCCGGCATCGACAGCCACTGGCGGTAGTGCGCCCGCAACTCGCGCTGATAAGTCTTGCCCGACAAAACAGGCGCGAGCAGCACCAGACCATCCATGCCGCCGAGTTCCTGAGCGGCCAGTGCCGCGAGCGTGCCGCCAAGCCGCAGCCCGCACAGCGTCACACGCTCGACACCTGTGGTTTCGCGCAGCAGCGCCACGGCCTGCTTGATGCTGTCGATCCACGCGCGCCAGCAGCCAGGCGCGGCCCCCTCGCCCGCCGCATCGCCGGTGCCCAGATAGTCGAACCTCAGCACAGGCATGCCGTGCGCGGCGAGCCGCTCGGCCAGCCGGCGCATGCCGCGATAGGTACACAGTGCGTCATACCCGAACGGGTAACACAGCACGACGCCACTTGCCCCCTCTGCCGGATGCAACCATCCGAACCGGCCATCGAACAATACTGGTCTCACGCTAGGCTCCTCACCGGCCCATCTCCACTTTCGACCACTACAAAAAAACGCCAGAGGGCGGCTGATTCACCCGCGCGCCCAGGCACGCGCAGATAGTCGTGATTCAAACGTTCGGTGGCTTGCGGCCGCGGCATGCCGTCGTCACCGATCACGGATTTCATTTAACCCCGCCGGACCAAGACAATCTGTACGCCCACCCACACATGCGCTGAGGGCGAAAGTGCACTATCGAGGCATAAGACAGGCCGGCGCCATTGTTTCAGGTGCGCTGCTGGGTGCGGCTGCGCACCGACAGCGTCCACGATCGACCACACCATTCAATGCCTTCACCCGCCGGAACAGCGCACCATGGAAAGAGGTATCGTCAAGAACATCTTCATCAATTTTGCAGGAGCAATCGCGCCGACCTTCATCTCCCTCGTCACCGTGCCCGCCTATATCCACCTGATGGGTGTCGAGCGCTATGGGGTCATCAATCTGGTGTGGACGCTCATCGGCTACTTCGGTGTGCTTGATCTTGGCACGAGTCTCGCCACCGAAAATCAGATCTCCAAGGCGCGCGCCGCCAATGACGACTCCATCGAGCGCATCTTCTGGAGCGCGTGGTTCATGAATCTGGGGACCGGCATGGTGGGCGGCCTGCTGGTGTACCTCGGCACGTTTCTCTACATCACGCACGGCGTGAAGATCGAACCCAGCTTTCAGCGTGAGGTGATGGCGAGCCTGCCGTGGATCGCGGTGGCCGTGCCGATCGCGAACGTCTCGTGGGTGTTTGCCGGCGCCATCAACGGCGTGGAACGCTTCACCAGCTTCAATATCAACCAGACCCTGGGCACCGCGCTGTTCCAGTTGCTGCCGCTGGCGGCGATCTTCTGCTTCTCGCCCTCGCTCGCCGTCGTGATTCCTGCCGCGGTGGTGGCCCGTCTGATAGCCGGCGTGCTGCTCGGCGCGGCGGCGTTCCGCGCGATCGGCATTCGCCGCGTGCGGATGCCGCAATGGCGCGTAATGACTGAGCTCTTTCGCTATGGCCGCTGGATGCTGATGTTCTCCGGCGCCAACATGATTGCGTCGACACTCGACCGGGTGCTGGTCGGCGCACTGCTGGGCGCGCGCTTCGTCACCTACTACGCCACCCCGCAGAATCTCATCACACGTCTGAATCTGTTGCCGATTGCGATGGTGCGCACCCTCTTCCCGCGCCTGTCAGCCGTTTCGCGCGCCGACGCCGACGCACTTGCGCATAGCTCCCTCGCCTTTCTGAACGGCGCCTTCACGCCGTGCGTGATCGTCGCGCTGTTCGCCCTCAAGCCTTTTCTGACGTTATGGCTGGGGCCGACGGTCGCGGCCGCGGCGCCCGTTGCCAGCGTGCTCGTGCTGGGCGTGTGGCTGGGCGGCCAGTCGGGCATTCTGGGGATTCTGATTCAGGCGCAGACCAATCCTGCCTATATCGCGAGCGTGAACTGGCTCGAACTGCCGGTGTTCGCCGGCGCGCTGTGGTGCGGGATTCACTGGTTCGGGATCATGGGCGCGGGCGTCGTCGTCGTGACGAAGGCGCTTTTCGACTATGCCGTGCTGCTGTGGTTCGCGCGACTGCATGCCTGGTCCATCGTGCGCAATATGGTGGTCCATCTCGCGTTCCTGGTCGTCGCGCTGGTGCTCTCCGAATCGATCACCGCGTTGCCGACGCTCATCGCCGCGGCACTCGTCATGGCGGCGGCGAATCTGGGCATGTCGCTGCATGGGTCCAGCGAACTCAGGCGTGTCGTCTACAAACTCTGGACGCGCGTGACGCTGTCGGCAAGTTAGTCAACCGGTCGTAACGAGGGTTGAAGCTGGGCGTTGAAGCGGGCCACCATTCGTGACCCGCCTTTTCAAGGCTTGTTCAGGGCATCCGGCACCGCGAGCGTGGCCGTGGCGATGCCAGGCACACTACCGCTGCGCGTCGCCATGGTCGCAAAGCGGCGCGGCTGGCAACGGGCCAGCGTGCGTTCGTAGATCGACAGATAGCCGTCACTCACCCGCTGCACGCTGAACGTGTCGAGGTTCTGCGTCGCCCGCGCAGCCAGCGCCGCATGCGCGACGCGATCGGTCAGGAGCAGCCCGAGTGTCTCTGACAGCGTGGCCGGATCGTGAGCCGGCACCAGCAGACCGGCCTCGCCGTCATCCAGCATTTCGGGAATGCCGCCCACCCGAGTCGCCACGATCACGCGTCCCGTCTCGCGCGCCTCGCACAGCACTAGTCCGGCCGCTTCGTAGTGCGATGCCAGCGCAAACACGTCGGCCTGCGCGAGGTAAGCACGCGGGTCGGCAACAAAGCCTTCGAAATGCGTCTGCCCGGCAATCCCGAGCTGCCCGGCGAGTGCTTCCATCGCGGCGCGATCGGGCCCATCGCCAACGAGATACAGCACCGCGTCAGGCAGGCGCTTGGTCAGCAACGCGAAGGCGTGCAGCAAATCGCCGATGCCCTTACGTTCATACATGCCCGACACCGTGACGACGCACGGATGCGCCAACTGCGGCGCCGCGGGAACCGGCATGCCGGCGAGGCGCGGCGTGCCGATCGTGCCGTTGCGCACCACGCTCAGGCGCGCCCTGGGGATGCCACGCCGCACCATCTCCACCCCGACGGCATCGCTGACCGCCACCACGTGGTCGCCGACGCGCATCAGCGTGGCGCTCCGCTGGAACGCGTTGTGCACCGTCGTGATGAGCACGAAACGCCGCCGCAGCGCGCTCATGCGTGCAATCAGCGCGCCCGTCATCATGTGCGCGTGCACCACGTCGGGGTCGACCTGCGCGACAAGGCGTCGGAAGCCCGCCACCATGCCCGGCACGCGCGACGGCCTGGGCGACTGGGGAAGCAGCACGTGACGCACGCCGTGCCGCGCCAGCAGGTTTTCGAAACCGCCGCCCGCCGACGCCACCGTGACGTCGTGGCCGGCGCGCGCCTGCAGGCAGGCAAGGTCGATCATCACGTTGACGATACCGTTGCCGACGCTTCGCGCGTGATTGGCGAGATGGATGATTTTCATGGAGTCTGCGCAACGTCCGTTGAGTGAGGGGGCGCCGCTGCGAGCGGCGCCGTCTGTGGCGTGAATCGATACATCAGCGCTTTGCCGTGTGCGTCCTCCTCGACCAGCACGAGGTACTCGCCCGACGCGAGGCGATGGGCGGTCAGCGGCATCGGCACATCGATCCAGCCGCTCGTCGAACCGACTTCCTTGCCCGGTTCGAGCCGGCCGACATCGCGTCCGGTATCCCGGTCGTAGACGCGCACGATCGCGCTTCGGGATTCGATGGCGAAGACGTAGTCGCCCGCCACCGCGAAGCCGCTGATCGACGACCAGTCGGGTGCGCCGCGGTCGGGCAAGCCGATGACGTAGCGCAGCACCGGCTTGCCGCTCTTCCAGTGGTCATAACGCGCCAGTTGCGAACCCGCGCTATTCCAGTTGTCCTGAACAAATGGATGCACCGGTGTCGACCCGGAGATGAACATCGTGTCGTCGGCGGGAAAATAATTCAGGCGCGCGATGCGGTAGAACGGCGCGGGCGGCGGATACTGCCGCATCGCGGCGTAGCGGTAGACCGGATTGCCCACCCGATCGAAACCCTCTAACGGAAACAGGCGGATGCCCTGCGACTCCGTGCCCTGCCAGATATCGCCTCGGCTGTCGACCCACCACGCGCGCATCTGCGGCGCGTCGGTGCTGTCGGTGTTCTGGTCGAACGCGCTGGCGGAGAAGTCGCCCTTGCCGGTCGCGTCGCGCCAGATCCATTCACCTTGCGGCGGCTGGTTGGGCGGCCACGCGCCGTCGATGTGCGACTGCGCGAAGAGACCCGAAGGAATCGCCGTCTCGCGATCAGCTGTAAAGCGATAGATACGCAGATACGACGAATACATGTCCGTCGTATAGAGCAGCCGATGTCCGTGGACGTCGCGTACGAGCGGCATGCCGCGCTGGCCGCCAAGGTACAGATGGAAATACGGATCGTAGGGATAGCGGAAACGGTCGGCGGTGTAGCCGGCGTAAGACCACTCCTCGCCGACCGGGCGTGTCAGGTCGAGTGTGAAGCGCTTGCTGCCGCTATAGACCGAGGGCGGTTCGCCATCGACGAACTGCGCTCCATCGACGAACAGCAGCCCTTGCAGACTGAAGCGCTGCGTACCGTCAGGCGTATAGCTCTCGATCAACGCACCGTCGTAAGTGCTCGGACCCGTACCGATGGGACGCGGTCCCGCACCGTTCATCGACACGTAGATGTTGCCGGCCCGGTCCACGCCGACGCCGGTCAATCCATTGAAGCGCCGCGGCCCCGGCGCACCGGCGCGGCCGGCATAAATGCCGCCCTCTTCCCCAAAGCTCGCCGACAGGTGCATGCCCGCGCCCGGCTGCGCGGCGCTGGATGCCGCTGCGTCAGGATTCGCCGTGAAAATCAGGATCTGCTGGCGCGCGCCGTTGTCGGCGATCAGCAGCCGTCCGTGTGTGTCGACCGTCAGATCCGCGGGCACCACGCCTGGCGGCAAGACGAGCTCGCCCAGGCGTGCGCCATTGCGCGCACGGTGGACCACGCGCTCGGCGCCTTCGGTGCGGCTGTTCTCGACGATCCACAGCGAGCCGTCGGCGCCAAGCGCGAGACGGCCCGGTTCGTGCACCGGGAAACTGCCGACCGCCTGCATGGTTTGCGCGTCGAAGATCTGAACGCGGTTGTCACGCTGATTCGACACGAAGAGCCGCGTCTCGTCCGCGGCGAGCCCACGGATCGCGTAATCCTCTTTACTCGAAAAAGTCGAGACCAGCAGAAACGCCAGACGGCTACCGCCCGGCCAGCTCACCTGCCCGGCGAACGGCACGCCGTCGCGGATATCGGCGCGGCTGCGGCGCGCCACACCGGTCCACTGTTCGCCCTCGCGCGGCATGCGCCGGTGTTGCGCCATTTCGTTGCCGAGACTGACGACGGTTTGCGCGACGAACACGTATTCGTCATTCACGGCGATCGCGTCGCCGCCCATCATGCCCCAGCCGTGCGACTCGCCGCCGTAGCGAACCAGTTGACCGTTACGGTACTGGCCGATCTCACCGCCGCCTTCGTCCCAGGGTGCGTTCGTGAAAACGTCGCCATCAGGCGTGACAGCGAGCGCCTGCACGTCGATCTGCACCCAGCGATGATCCGCGTAGCCCCAGGTGTTGCCGATCCACGAAGTGCGGTACGACAGCGACGGATGCGCGGCGGCGGCGCGCGCTTCGGCGGCGGGCTTGCCAGCGGAAGCCACGAAGTGTGTGCCCGGCGCGGCTTGGGCTGTCTGCACCGGCCCCAGTGTCGTGCCGCCCCCGAAGCCACTTGCCGCGATCAGCACGAGCACCGGCAACGCCAGAGCGGCGGCGCATACGAGCCGTTCGAAGGTTTTGCGTGCAATGCGTCGCATGATCTTTTACGCGTCAGAACGCGTCGATCGCTTCGCGGTAAATCTGCGCGACCTGCGCGGCGACCACCGGCCGGTCGAAATGGCGGCGGGCATACGTGCGGCATGCTTGCGAGTCCGGCATCACGCGCCGGCCAAGCAGGACATCGGCAATACCTTCGCCGATCGTCTTGAATCCGCCCGAGGACAGCACCAGTTCAGCCGATAACGGCGCGACCGCTTCCGGCAGACCGCCCACCGGCGTCACCAGAACCGGCGTGCCGGCGGCGAGCGATTCGATCGTCGTGAGCCCGAAGCCCTCGAGCGACACGGTCGGCACCACCGTCAAATCGGCGGCGCGATACCAGAGCGGCACCTTGTCGTCGGGCACGTAGCCGGCGAGCCGCACGTGGCGCTCGAGCCCGCGCGCAGCGATCCGCGCCTGCAATTGCGCCTCCAGCGGCCCTTTGCCGGCGATCGTCAGGAGTACGTCGGGCAGGATGGGCTTGACGATGGCCATCGCATCGATCAGGTCCTCGAGTCCCATGCGCGAGACCAGGCGCCGCATGCAGAACAGCAGCGGCCGGTCCAGCGGCAAACCGAGGCGCTCACGCGCCCGCCGCTGCGTCACGCGGATATCGAATTGCCCGACGTCCACGCAGCCCGGCACGATCCGGATGCGCTCCTCGTCGACGCCGTAGGTCTCGCGCAGAATCTCTCCGAACGCCTGCGACAGCACGATGTGACGCGTGCCGCCCTGGTACACGAAGCGCTCGAGCGCAACCCGCATCGCGCGCGACCAGCCGCCACCGCCGTCCGGATACGACTCGGCCGCCCATGGTCCATGAAAATGCACGACCTTCGGCACGTGTCTGAACAGGCCCACGGTCGGCGCCGCGTAGAGCGCGAAATGCGTGGCGACGACGTCGGGCATCTTCGCCGCCCGCAGCGCACGCGACTGCCTGCGCGAGCCCCACAGGCGCGTGCCGAGCGGCGCCTCTACGCCGGCGAAGGCCAGCACGCTGCCGCCCGACGCATCGAACACAGCGGGGCTGCCCGCCACCATCCCACGGACATTGACGCCCTGCGCCGGGAGCGTATCGATCAGCGCCTTGAACATGCGATCGAGGCCACCTGGCCGCTCGTTGAACCAGTGCATGCCGATCTGCAGCGAATCGATTGGCGCGCTCATAGGTCCACCGATGCGGTCGCACAGCCGGCCGGCAACGATTGCGCCGTGCGCCGCGCATGCACCTGCTCATAGAGCGACAGATAGCGCTCCGCCATCGCCTGCCAGCTCAAGGTTCTGGCGACTTCACGCGCCGCCTGCCCCAACCGGCGGGCGTATTCGCGATCGCTCGCAAGGCGTTCGATCGCGGCAGCTAGCGCGGCCACATCGTTGGGATCGTCGAGCACGATGCCGCTTCCGGCCGTAATCACTTCGGCGCCGCCCGCGGTACGCACGGTAATGACCGGCAATCCCGCGGCCAGCGCTTCGAGCAGCACCAGTCCCATCGGTTCGTAACGCGAGGGGAACACGAACGCATCGACCGAACGCATCAATGCGGGCATGTCCATCACCATGTCCGTGAAGTGGACCCGTTCCGTTAACCCGAGCGAAGCCACCAGCGCCGGATACGGACTGTTGTGCAGAATCCCCGCGACCGCCAGATGCACATCGGCCGAGGTGTGCACGAGTGCACGCAGCACCGTGTCGAGATTTTTGCGCGACATGCGCAGATCACCCGCGAACAGCAGCATGAACGGCGCTGACGGCAGACCGAAGCGGGCCCGCTCAGGCGCACCGGGCGCGAATTCGTCGACATCGACACCGTTATGAATCACGTGCAGTTGCGCCCGGCCGATGTCCAGCGCGCGTACCTCGGCGGCGACCGCATGCGAGACCGGCACGATGACCTCCGCATGCCGGAAGGCCCATTTTTCGCAGCCGATATTCAGCAGCGTGTAGATGACCTGATACGCATCGTAGAAGCTGCGCAACAGGCGGAACGGATAGAAACCGCAGCGATACCAGCCGTCATGAACGAAATGCGCCGCATTGACATCGGCACGCGCCCAGGCGATGAAGCCGTTCACGTGAATCACATCGAACGCCTGACGATGTGCACGGATCCACGCACCGCAACGCCATGCGAATATCTGGTACTGGGCCAGTTTGGTCGGCAGCCGGCTCCGGGCGATCTGCACGAAGCGCACATGCGGGTGCTGCACCAGTTCGGGGGCCGCCTCGGCGGCGAGCAGTGTCACCGAATGACCGGCTGCGAGCGCCGCCAGCACGATCTCGTAGTTGACGCGTCCTTGCCCATCGTTCTTGCGCACGACGTGGGTGACGATCAAAATCCGCATCCTGTTGTCCTTCTTATTGGTATTTTTTAGGGTCGTGCCGGCGCCGCAGTGACCGCGCTGTGGCGTTCACGCGCATAGCGCAGCGAAATCACCGGCAGGGTCACGCCGAGAAAGAAAAACATCCCCGACACCGAAGTCAGCGTGTTGATGAAAACCATCATCGACAGAATCGCCACGGCCACGCCGACGCCGGAGATCGCCAGCAGGTCGGACGGGTGCTGGCGGCTCGCCCGATATGCGCGCCACAGCAACATGACGATGCCGGTCGTGTAAAGCAGCGTGCCTGGCCACCCCATCACGTAGGGCACCTCCATCAGGCCGCTGTCGAAATTGAGCATCGCCTGCGCCGCCGTGTCGTTGGACAGCTTGCTGCCAAGACCGGTCGTGCCGAGTCCCTGGCCGGCGAAATCGGTTAGCGCCGACGACATGAACGATTTATAAAAATCCGCGCGCGCCTGGAAGCTGTCGTCCCGGCCGAGGTCCTGAATCGAGCTCAACCGCTGCATCACCGGTTCCGCGACCTGATCGATCATCATCAGCGGCGCGGCCACCACGGCCAGCCCCAGCACGCCGGCCATCAGCCGCATGCGGTTTTTGCCGTCGAGCATGGCGAAGGAATACACCAGCGCGATCGCAAAGCCGCCCCACGTGCTGCGCGCGCTGGTGAGCAGCAGCGCGGGAATCCCCACGCAGCCGAGCACAATGCGCGCTTTGCCCCGCGCGGCCAGCGACATCAGCAGAATCGTCATGAGCGTGACGGCAAAGGGGCCGCATGAATTCATCGTGCTGCTGATGCGCATGCCGAACGGCACCGGCTGCCCCTCGGACAGCATCTTCGAGGAGATCAGCCAGAACGCATCCCACGGCATCGGCGAAACGAACTCGAGCAGGCCATACACACTCATCAGGAGTCCGCCATAGACGAAGGTCTTGAGCAGGACGCGGTGATAGTCCGGATAGTGGCGCCACGTCACGGTGAGATAAAACGCCACCATCACGGGATACAGCCAGTTGATCAGCGTAAACGTCGCGGCCGCCGGACCGGCCTGCGCCATGCCCACGACAAAGGCATAGAGGAGCGCGATCACGATCAGCACCAGCGGCGCCGCACGGCGTTGCCCCAGCAAGGCGGCACGCCGGATCAAGGTCAGACCGGTGAGCGCGACGGCGAGCAAGGTCGCCACCATGATCGGGCTTTGCTCATTGAAAGAACCGTTGACGAAGTCCGCGAGGCGCCGCACTTCCGGTGTCAGAAAAAACAGCCAGCAGACGAATCCGATGTAATGCGCGGGCGAGCGCCAGTACAACACCGCCGCCACGCCGAACGCGCCGAGCGGAAAGAAGTACTCGACCAGCCGGCCTTGATGCAGAAGGATCAAGCCCAAGGTCGCGGCAAACAGCAGCAACGGCAAGCTCAGAGGATGACGCAAGCCCTTGCGCCGCGTGCGGGCTGCCTGGGCGGCAGGCACGGCCCGATCAGGCGCGAGCGCCTCACCGGGCAGCGTGCGCGGTGTGCCTGGCGACGTCGATAGTCCGACCTGCGTGGAAGGCGTGATCAGCATCCGCACCATTACAGGAGCTCGAAGGTATTGACGAGCGCCACGCCATCGCGCTCGCGGCGCCGCATGCCGAAGAACGGCTGGCTGCCGCGCACCTGGCGCGTCAAACCGATGAACGGCACGCCATGTTCGAGGTACGGCCCTTCCGTTTTACGAAAACCGAACTGCTCGTAGAAGTCGCGCAACCCGAGCGGCGCGCTCACGCGCGCGGCGTGCCCCGGCCAACGTTCCGCGATCGCCTGCAGCACCCGTTCGAGCAGCTGTTCGGCGGTGCCGTCGCCGCGCCGCAGCGGGCTCGTCAGCACCTTGTCGATGGTGACTTCCGGATCTTCGGCGTCGCCGGGTTGCAGGCGCGCATAGGCCAGGATCGGCATGGGCCGTGTCATGTCCTCGACTGCGAAGACGTGCAGCGCGTTCTCGTCGCGGCCATCGGCGTCAAGACAGACGTGCGATTGCTCGACCACGAAGACCGCACTGCGGGCTCGCAAGATCAGATACAACTCGCGTGCCGAAAGCTGCTCGAAGTCCAGCGTTTTCCAGTTCATCACGTTCCCCAGCGGTAAATAAGTTCAGCGAGGCCGGCGTCGCACGCCGTCCTCGCCAGCCTGGCTCGACACGCCGGCCTGTTGTCATGGCTACACGGTACGTCCGCGAAACGCGTGTTTCCGTGCGCCATCGCACTGACGCTGGGCTTTGACAATTCTTAAATACGGGGCGACGGGACATGGTGTAGCAAGAAACCGCCAAAACGGCTTCAGGGCACCGTGCCTGCGCGACAAAGCTACGCACCGAACCGCCACAAGACGCGCCGCGATGACGTCACGCGCTGCGATAGACACCCAGAAACGACGACATCCGTTCGTTTTACGTCAGCAACATTCGAGAGACCGTTGACCAACAAGGGGGCACCTCAACATGAAAACCGCACTGCGACGCATCCTTTCCGAATCAGCCCGTCTCGACGTTCCGCCAGACACGTTGGCCGACGACGCCGATCTGTACGCCGCGGGCCTGTCCTCGCTTGCCACAGTGCATCTGATGCTCGCCATCGAAGATGAATTCGGCATCGAAATTCCAGACCGCATGCTGACGCGCCGGCTGTTCTCCAGCATCGATTCGATGGCCGCCGCGGTCACCGAGCTGCAACGGGCACAGGCGGCCGCATGAACGCCCCGCTGCTGGACACAGCCGCAGTGGCGGCGCCGCTCGCCGACCCCGCTGCGGCGCAACCCGCCGGCGCAGGCGTCGTACTGAGCACGGTGGAATCCGAACCCGGCTGGCGCGCCGCCGCGCAGCGCTGCACCGCTGTGGCCGCGCAGTTCGCCGATCCGGTGGACCGCGAAGCGCGCTTTCCCCACGAAGCTTTCGACGCGCTCAAGCGCGAACGTTTGCTGTCGGCGATGGTGCCGGCCGCGTTCGGCGGTGCGGGACTCTCGCTCGCGGATGTCGGCGCGATCTGCGAAATGCTCGCGCAGGGATGCGCCTCGACCGCGATGGTGTACGCGATGCATCAGATCCAGGTGGCCTGCATCGAGGCGCACGGCAGCGAGTCGGCTTGGCACCGGCAGTTGCTCGCGCAACTGGTTGAGCATCAATGGCTGCTGGCTTCGGCGACCTCCGAAGAAACCATCGGCGGCAATATGCGCACCAGCGCCTGCTCGGTCGAACTCGACGGAGCGCCAGACAACCCGCGCTTTCGCATCGAAAAGCTCGCGCCGACGATCTCGTACGGCGCGCACGCTGACGGCATTCTGGTCACCGCGCGTCGCACCGCTGAATCGGCCGCGGCCGACCAGGTGCTGATCGTCGCGTTACGTGAAGAAACGCAACTGGAAAAGCGCGGCGGCTGGGATTCGATGGGCATGCGCGGCACCTGCAGCGAGGGCTTCCGGCTCGTCGCCACGGGGCTGGCCGAGCAGATCCTGCCGACACCTTTCGCCGATATCGCCGATCAGACCATGCTGCCGGTCTCGCACACGCTGTGGGCCTCGGTATGGACCGGCGTGGCCAGCGACGCGGTCAATCGCGCGAAAGCCTTCTTCCGTGCGCAGGCCCGCTCGAAGCCCGGCTCGATTCCGCCGGCCGGCCTGCGCCTCGCCGAAGCGGTCGGTCTGCTGCAGATGATGCAGGCGCGTCTGTCGGTCGCGCTCGAAGCGGCACGCACCGCCCACCACGCGCGGCACGGCGGCTGCCAGGCCGATGCGCCGCTCTCGGCGATGCTCGGCTTCGCCTCCGACATGAATACGCTGAAGACCAGCATCTCGACCACTGCGCTACAAGTCGTGCATGAAGTGCTGATGATCTGCGGCATGGCAGGCTACAAGAACGGCACGGAATACAGCGTGGGACGGCATCTGCGCGACCTCTACTCCGCGCCGCTGATGATCAATAACGACCGTATCGCGCAGAACACGGCGAGCCTGTTGCTCGCGCAGCGTCCTGCCCCCCCGGGGAGAGCCTGACATGAACACGATGACCGATACCGCCGCGCTGGCCGCTGCCGCCCCGGAACCCGCGGCGCCGACTTTCCGCGACGAGCTGCTCGCTGCAGGCCTGTTGATCGATACCGGCGAAAACGGCCTGTACGGCCGCAGCCAGATTTTCGAAGACGTGGTGGAGCGCCTGAACGTGGCGATCACGCATCTCGGCGCGGACCAGCAGCCGGAAGTGCTGCGCTTTCCGCCCGCCATGCGCCGCACCGATTTCGAAGACAGCGAATATCTGAAGAGCTTCCCGAACCTCGCCGGCACGATCCACTCGTTCTGCGGCAACGACATGGGCCACCAGCGCCTGTTGCGCGCACTCGACGACGCCGTGACCGAGCGCGACGACGAACGCAGCGAAGAATGGATGGCGCAGCAGAAGCCGACTCGCGTGGTGCTCACGCCGGCCGCCTGCTATCCGATCTATCCGGTGATGGCGCGGCGCGGCCCGCTGCCCGCCGGCGGCCGCACCATCGATGTGCTGTCGTATTGCTTCCGCCACGAACCGTCGCTCGATCCGGGCCGCATGCAGATGTTCCGGCAGCGCGAATACGTGCGCCTCGGCAACGCCGAGCAGGTGATGGCATTCCGGCAGATGTGGGTCGAACGCGGCTCGCTGCTGATTACGCTGCTGCAACTCCCGGTGGAAGTGGATCTCGCCAACGATCCGTTCTTCGGCCGCGGCGGCAAGATCGTCGCCGATAGCCAGCGTGCCCAGGCGCTCAAATTCGAACTGCTGATTCCGGTGGCGAACCCCGACAGCAAGACGGCGTGCCTCTCGTTCAACTATCACATGGACCACTTCGGCGCGATCTGGAAAATCGCGTGCGAAGACGGCGCGGTGGCGCACACGGGTTGCGTCGGCTTCGGCATGGAGCGCATCACGCTGGCGCTGTTCCGTCATCATGGGCTCGCCGTCGACGCGTGGCCGGACGATGTGCGCGCGCTGCTGTGGGGCGACACCAAGGCGCGCGTGACGCAGGGCATGCAGTCCATGCCGCCGGCTTCCGGGGTGGCTGTGCAGGGTGCCGGAGATAGCGCATGAATCCCTCGCCGATCCCCGTGCCGAAGGGCGCGCAATCCCCCTTCCCGTTGCCCCGCCGGCTCGATCTGCCGGCTGCGGGCGGCGCGGCTGCGCCCGCAGCGGCGCTGCGCCAGCACGCGCCGCACGCGCTGCATCAAGGCGAGCGCGTCTGGCAGGAAACCAACTGCTACGTCGACCTGTGGATCGAATTGCTGCACGGCTTCGGGCTCGATCCGCGCGCGGCGCTCGGTTTTACCGTCACGCAGGACTTCGAAGGCGATCAGTTCACGTTCTTCAAATTCCCGCTCGAAGACCTCGAACGGCTATACGGCACCCAGGTGCAGGAACTGGCGATCTACGACTCGCTCGAAGCCCGCGTGCTCGCGCAGACCTCGCGCGGCCATACCGTGCTGGTGGAAGTGGATGGCTATTACCTGCCGAATACGCGTGCCACGTCGTATCGGCGCGAACATCCGAAAACCACGGTAGGGATCGACTTTATCGATCCGCCGGCGCGCCGCCTCGGCTATTTCCACAACACAGGCTATTACCTGCTCGACGGTGAAGACTACGACGGCGTGTTTCGCAAGCTGCCGCAATTCGCGCAGCAGCCCGATCTGCTGTTTCCGTACGTCGAATTCGCCAAGCAGGCGCGGCCCGCGTTGGAGGGCACCGCGCTCGCCGAAGCATCGGCGGAATTGTTGTGTGCGCATCTAAACCGGCGGCCACTGACCAATCCGATCTCGCAGTGGCGCGCCGCGTTTCCCGCGCACCTCGATACGCTGCTTGAACGCGGCGAGACGTTCTTCCATCCGTACTCGTTCAACCTGATGCGGCAGCTCGGCGCGAACTTCGAGTTTCTTTCGAAGTATCTGTTGTGGCTCTCCGCGCAAGGCTTCGAGGTGCCGGCGTCAATCCCAGAGGCGGCGCAACGTATCGCATCGGAGGCGATGGTGATGCAGTTCCGGCTCGTGCGGGCCATCGCGCGCGGACGCCGCGATCCGTGCGAAGACTGCTTCGACGTGCTCGAAAGCGCCTATGAAAAGACGCTGCCGCCGCTCGCCGCACTTGTGCTTTGACGAGCTCGAGTCGAGCTTCAGGAAATCGCCGTGGACGCGCTGACGACTGACCTGCTACCGGATGAAGACGACTCGCTTCCGCCGGTGTTTGCTGAGACGGCCGAAGCTGCTGGCATGACCGCGGCCGTCGCCGCGGCCAACGCCCAATCCCTGCACCTCTGGCCGCGGCAACTCGACACGGGTTGGCAGTGCGTCAGCACGCCGGCCGGTGCCTGCGCGTCGCCCGCCGACTTGCCCGCGCAGGGCTGGCTCGCCGCGCAAGTCCCCGGCACGGTGGCGAGCGCGCGCCGCGCCGCGGGCCTGCTTGACACCGCGAATCCGCCACCGCTCGCCTTCGACGACCACTGGTACAAGCTCACGCTGACCGGTACCGGCAAACGCCGCTTGCGCCTGCACGGCCTCGCCACGCTCGCCGAAGTCTGGCTCGACGGCACCCGGCGCCTGACGTCGGATTCGATGTTCGTCGCGCACGATCTCGACATCGAACTGCACGGCAGCGCGACGCTCGCGCTGTGCTTTCGCTCGCTAACCCCGGCGCTAGCGGCAAAACGCTCCCGTGCCCGCTGGCGGCCGCGGCTCGTCACACCTTCCACCTTGCGCAACGTGCGCACCACCCTGCTCGGCCATATGCCGGGATGGTGTCCATCGGTGCAGGCAGTCGGGCCATGGCGGCCGATTGAAATGTTGAGCGACGCGCCGCACGCATTCGACACGATTGATCTGACAAGCCGACTCGAGGACGACGACGGCGTTGTTTCGTTGACGCTACATTTCCTTCATCCGCATGAAGTCGGCGCGTGCGCCGCCTCATTGAATTGCGGTGGCGTTGTTTCGTCTTTGCAATGGCGCGATGCATATACACTGACCGGCAGCGTGCGTGTACCGCATGCCGAACGCTGGTGGCCGCACACGCATGGCGAACCCGCTTTATATCCTCTGACGTTGCAGCTTGATGACGAGTGCGCGAAATCCCATTCATTGGGATCGGTCGGCTTTCGCAGCATCGAAGTGGATCGCGGCGCGGACGGTACGGGCTTCGCATTACGCGTAAATGGCACGCCGGTGTTTTGCCGCGGCGCCTGCTGGACCAGCGCGGATCTCGTCACGCTGAGCGGCACCGAGGCGCAATTTCGCCACGCTTTCGCGCTTGCTCGCGATGCAGGCATGAACATGCTGCGGGTCGGCGGCACGATGGTGTACGAGTCCGACACCTTCTACTCGCTTGCTGACGAATACGGCCTGCTCGTCTGGCAAGACTTTGCGCTGGCGAATTTCGACTACCCGAACGACGCCGACTTCGGCGCTTCCATCGAGCGCGAAGCGACGCAATTTCTGACCCGCACGCGGCGCTTCGCATCGCTCGCGGTGCTGTGCGGGGGTAGCGAAGTCGACCAGCAGGCGGCCATGTTCGGCCTGCCCGCTTCGATGCGCGCGCAACCACTTTTTACCAAGCAATTACCCGCCATCGTCGCGCGCGAGCGGCCGGATGTTCCGTATGTGAGCAATTCGCCCTCGGGCGGCGCGTGGCCGTTTTCGACTAATGAGGGCATCACGCACTACTACGGTGTGGGCGCCTATCAACGCCCGCTCGACGACGTGCGCCGTGCGCAGGTCCGTTTCGCCGCCGAATGCCTCGCCTTCGCCAACGTGCCCGACGACGCCACCCTGCACGACGCGCTGGGCACGATCCATCTGCACGATCCGCGCTGGAAAGCGGCGGTGCCGCGCGACCCCGGCGCCGGCTGGGATTTCGACGATGTGCGCGATCATTATCTTCAGACGCTTTACGGCGTCGATCCGGCGCGCTTGCGCTACGAAGACCCCGAGCGCTATCTGGATCTGTCACGCGCGGTGGTCGCCGAGCTGATGGGCGACGTGTTCGCCGAATGGCGGCGCGCCGGCTCGACATGCGGCGGCGCGCTGGTCTGGCAACTCCAGGATCTGCGCCCCGGTGCAGGCTGGGGCTTGATCGACGCCACAGGACGGCCTAAAAGCGCCCTGCACGGCCTCGCGCGGACGCTGCAACCCATCCAGGTGGTCCTGACCGACGAAGGCCTCAACGGCCTCGATATTCATCTGGTGAACGAACGTGCTCAGCCGTTGCGCGCGCAACTGGAGCTGGTCTGCCTGCGCGAGGGCAGCGTCAAGGTCGCGTCGGCCAGCCGCGCGGTCGAACTGGCGCCGCACAGCTCGCAGCGCATCAGCGCGGCCGGGTGCCTCGGCCAGTTCTTCGATTTCACGCACGCCTACCGCTTCGGTCCGCGCGCCCACGACGTCACGATTGCGACGCTACGCGATCCGGCGAGCGGCCGGATCGTTTCAGAAGCGGCTCATCTGCCGGAGCGGCGCGCGGGTGAACGTCAGGACCTCGGCCTCACGGTCGGCGCCGAACGCAGCGCCGACGGCTGGCAGCTGATCATCGAAGCAAAGCGCTTTGCGCGCTTCGTTCATATCATTGACACGCATTACCGCGCAGCGCACGACTGGTTCCATCTGCCGCCGAACCGCCCCTGCGTCGTGCCGCTCCTCCCCGTTGAACAATTCGTTGCGCGTGCATCTAACGCGGTGTTTAAAGCTGACGCAACATGCGAGGCACCCGCAGGCGAAGTACGCGCGATCAATGCGATTTCCGCCACCTTTTACGGTTGATTGTCGTCCTTCAACTAGCTATGCCTTCGCAAGCCGCGTAAAACCTCGCGCTGCGCGAATTCACCTGTCTGGTCTACAGAATCACTGTTAGTTATTTTGCGACTTCCTGATCTTCAAAAAGAGACATCGCGTGCGAAACCGTGCGCAACGCATAGAACACATCTGAATCAATTCCGGCACATCCCGGACGACCCCCGACAACGCGCACACAAAGCCTATTTCATCTGTGAGACACCCCCTGCAAAGGTATGCTCATCGGCCTCTAACCCAATCCGGTCAAGGACTTGACTCGAATAGAAATACCCTGCGAAGGGGCCGCGCGTTAAGCAGGCGTTGTACAGAATTGAAACAAAAAGCCACATTTGGCTTCGCGCATCGCTAAAGCCTGGTTCGCTGCGCCGCACCAGCACTCGTTTTCCCCAGGGCTGGCACGCTCCTCGCTAAAGAGAAAGCGCAGCACCGCGTCGCCGCAACCAGATCCACAAGAACGGCGGTGATGCATCAGGCCAATACGGGGCCGTTCCTGTCCATCCCTCGCTGCTCGCCAGGCAGCACGTCGTTTATTCAAGGATGCAGGCATCGGATCAAAAAACACGAAGTCACGCTGCGCGCGGCTTCAGCGAGGACCGATCATGTTGACACTTCAATCAGATCTGCACGGCAACCATTTGCTCGGTGCATTACCGTCCCACGAATGGCAAGCCCTTGCCCCCCATCTCGAGCTGGTTCATCTGCGCACCGAACAGCTGCTGTGCGATTCCGGTCAACGCATCCATCACGTCTACTTCCCGACCACGGCGATCATCTCGATGCTCTCGACGATGGAAGACGGCAGTTCGGTCGAAATCGCCGCGGTCGGCCGCGAAGGCATGACCGGCGTGCCCGTGCTGACAGGCGGCGAAACCATGCCGAACCGCGTGCAGGTGCAATGCGCCGGCTTCGCCTACCGGATGAGCGCACAGGCGCTCAAGCAGCAATTCGCACGCTCTGATTTCCTGCGCCGCCTGATGCTGCTGTACATGCACGCCCTCCTCACGCAAGTCGCGCAAACCGCGGCCTGCAATCGCCACCACGCGTTGAACAAGCAACTGTGCCGGTGGCTGCTGATCGAAGTGGACCGCGTGGCATCGAACGACCTGACGGTCACCCAGCAACTGATCGCCGACATGCTCGGCGTGCGCCGCGAAGGCATCACTGAAGCGGCCGGCAAGTTGCACGACGAAGGCCTGATCCATCACAGCCGCGGCCACATCAAGGTACTCGATCGCAAAGGTCTCGAAGCGCGCGCCTGCGAATGCTACGGCCTCGTCAAGCGCGAATTCGATCGCCTGCTGCCGCGCCTGCGTCAGGCCGAAACCGTCGAATAAGCAATCGATCAAGGGCTGCATCGTTCGATTACAGGGTAGATCTACATGTTCAGGAATACTGCGCGATGTCTCGACGCACTCTTTGTGATTGCGGGCGGACTGCTCGCTCATTGGATGCGTTTTTCGACGCCGATCGCGTTGTCTGACACCGAGCGTCTTCTGATCGCCTTCAACTGTGTGCTCGTGCTGCTGATGTTTCCCGGCTTCGGCGTCTATGAAACGTGGCGTGGCAAGGCGCTGCCTGCCATGCTGCTGAGAGTCGCCGCCGCGTGGCTGGTGGTGGTCGCCACCGCCCTTCTGCTGGCGTTCACCTTGCACCGCATGGATGCGGTGTCGCGGCTGTGGTTCGCGTACTCGACGCTGATCTCCGGCGCGCTGATCGTCGCCACCAAGTGCCTCGTGCATGTGGCCTTGCAGAGCGTGCGCCGGCGCGGCATGAACTTCCGCACGGTCGCGATCGTCGGTGCGCCCGGTTTCTCGCGTACCTTGCTCGCGCATCTCAACCACGCGCCACAAGCCGGCTTCAGGCCCGTCTGCGTCTTCGACACCAGCATCGAAGCGGCTGGCACCTACGGCGTGCGTCTCAATCGCTTGCCCGTGCTGACCGATCTGAATGCGTTCGCCGCCAAGGTGCGCGCAGAGCATGTGAACGAGGTATGGCTCGCTTTGCCGCTCTCAGAAGAACATATGATCTATCGCTTCACGCGCATATTCAGACATGACTTCGTGAATCTGCGCTTCATTCCCGATGTACGCAGCCTCTCGCTTTTCAACCACGCGCTGGTCGATGTCGTCGGTTTACCGACGCTCAATCTGAGCGCCACGCCCGTCTCGTCGCCGCAGATGTGGCCCAAGCTGATCTTCGACCGCCTGTTCGCGGCGGCCGCGCTGCTGGTGCTCGCGCCCGTGTTCGTCGCACTCGCGATCGGCATCAAGCTGAGCTCGCCGGGGCCGGTGTTCTTCCGCCAGACCCGCAAGGGCGTGGACGGCCAGCCGTTCGCGATCTACAAGTTCCGTTCGATGACCGTGCACCACGAAGCGCACGGCCGGGTCACGCAGGCCGCGCGCCACGACGCGCGCGTCACGAAGCTCGGTGGCTTCATGCGCCGCACCAGTCTCGACGAACTGCCGCAATTCCTGAACGTGCTGCTCGGCCAGATGTCGGTGGTCGGGCCGCGTCCCCATGCGGTCGAACACGACGATCTCTACAAGGATCAGGTGTACGGCTATATGAACCGCTACCGGATCAAACCAGGCATCACCGGCTGGGCGCAGGTGAACGGTTATCGCGGCGCCACCACCAAGGTCGAAAAGATGGAGGCACGCGTCAAGTTCGATCTCTTCTATATCCACAACTGGTCGTTCTGGTTCGACATGAAGATCGTGTTCATCACGATTTTCAAGGGTTTCGTCGGCCGCAACGCATTCTGACCATGCCACTTCGGAAACCGTCTGTGAAAGTCTCCGTGATCGTGCCGACGTACCGGCGCACGGCGGATCTCGCACGCTGCCTCGCGGCACTCGATGCGCAGGAGCGGCGTGCCGACGAAGTGATCGTGATAGCGCGTCACGACGACTACGCGACGCTCGACTGGTTGCGCACGCGCGACACGACCCGGCCCGACCCGCGCCGCTGGATCGTGCTGGTGCACAAGCCGGGCGTGGTCGCGGCCTACAACCTCGGCATCGACAGCGCGAGCGGCGACGTGCTCTGCTTCACCGACGACGATGCCGCGCCGCATTCCGACTGGATCGCGCGGATCGCCCTCGCGTTCGACACCGATCCGGCGCTCGGCGGCCTCGGTGGACGCGACATCGTGCATGAACGCAATGGCATTCTGCAGGGGCAGAAGCCACGCGTCGGCCTCGTGCGCTGGTATGGCCGGACCATCGGCAATCACCATATCGGCCACGGCGCGGCACGCGAAGTCCAGGTGCTCAAGGGCGTCAACATGGCGTTTCGCCGCGAGGCGATCGGCACGCTGCGCTTCGACGCCCGCTTGCGCGGTACCGGCGCGCAGGTTCACTGCGAGATGGCCTTCAGTCTGGACGTGCAGCGGCGCGGTTGGACCCTGATCTACGACCCGTCGCTGCTGGTGGAGCATTTCCCGGCTCAGCGCAGCGACGAAGACCAGCGCTTCACATTTAACGACGCCGCCTTCTATAACGCGTCATTCAATCTCCGACTCATCATGTGCGAATACCTGACGCCACCCGGCCGATGGGCGTTCGTCGTTTACTCGACGCTGATCGGCGATCGCGCGGACCCGGGGTTCCTGCGCGCATTGTCGTTGGCGTTCGAGCGCGGCGGCGTGGCACTCGCGCTTCGCAAATGGCGAGTTGGTTTACGCGCAATGCGCGGGGCATGGCAGGAGGCGGCGCGCTGACCGATCAACGCGTTGCTTCACGCGAGGGACCACCAAAATGACTATCAGAACAATTGCCGCAGGGCTCGCGGCCGCATCTCTATGCGCCTGTTCACTGGCGCCGGGACCCTATCTGGACACCAAGCGGCTGGAGCCGCCTGCTCCGCCGGAGCAGACCGCCGAAAAATTTCCAGTGCACATCATCGATGTCGGCTATTTTCGCCAGCAACGCGCGGCTGCGGTGCCGGCCGTCTGCCCGCTGTCGTGCCTGACGCTGCAGACACGCGGCGCCTACGACTACCGGCTTGGCATCGGCGACCAGTTGAGCATCATCGTCTGGGATCACCCGGAATTGACCGGCGGTGCCGCCGGTCAATTCCGGGT
>NZ_WOEY01000075.1 GCF_013177695.1 Paraburkholderia solitsugae
CAACGGCACGATCTTTTTCCCGCGCGTGGGCCGCATCAAGGTGCTCGGCATGACCGCGCAGCAGGTACAGGAGTCGCTGACGAGGGGTCTCGCGAAGACGATTCGTAATCCTCAGCTCGATGTGCGCGTGTCGGGTTTCAACAGTCAATCGGTGCAGGTGACCGGCAATCTGCGCACGCCCGCCTCGGAAGCGATCACCGATGCGCCGCTCACCGTGCTCGACGCGATCAATCGCGCAGGCGGCGCGTTGCCCGATGCCGATCTGCAGAACGTGGGCGTGACCCGCAGCGGCAAGCGCTATACGGTCGACGTCGCCTCGCTGCTCGAAACCGGCGATCCACAACAGAACGTGCTGCTGAAAGACGGCGACATCATCGACGTGCCGGATCGCTCGAACAGCCGCGTCTTCGTGCTCGGCGAAGTGAACAAGCCAACCTCGCTGCCGATGAACCGCGGCCGCCTGACGCTCGCCGACGCGCTGACCGGCGCAGGCAGCCTCGACGTCAAGACCGGCGACCCGCGTTTCGTCTACGTGGTGCGCGGCGCCGACAAGACGCTCACGCCCGACGTCTATCAGCTCGACATGACCCAGGTCGACGCGTTGATGCTGATGACCAAGTTCGAACTCCAGCCGAAGGATGTGGTGTACGTGCAAGTCTCGAACGCGGCACGCTTTAACCGCGCACTCGAACAGATCACGCCGACTCTTCAGTCCATCTTCTACACGGTGCAGTTGGGCCGGTGAAAAACGCTCGCAACGGAGTATTCCTATGAGTACGTACGACATGCTGGACCACGGACCGGCGCCCAGCAGCGACGAAGATGCAGTGATGCGCGATTTGCTGCGCATGATCATGGATCAGATCTGGTGGGTGATCGGCATTGCCGGCTGCGTGATTCTCGCCGCGGTGATCTATACGAAGCTCGCCACACCGATCTATTCCGCCGACGCCCTGCTTCAGGTCGACACGCAACCCAACAACAACGGTTCGCAAAGCCAGAACACGCCGTCGCTCGTGCCGTCGGTGGGCCCGATGCGCACCGACGCGGAAATCGAGATCATCAAGAGCCGCGCGGTGGTCGAACCGGTGGTCGAGCAGTTCAAGCTGAACTTCAGTACGGCGGCGAAGACCATGCCGGTGCTCGGCAAGATTTCGTCGTGGTTCACGCATCCGGGCCGCCCGCTGGGCGCGGCCTTCGGGATGGACTCATATGCATGGGGCGGCGAGCAATTCGAGGTCGCGTCAATCACGGTGCCGAAATCGCTGGAAGGCGCGCGCCTGACACTGCGCGTGCTCGATTACGGCCGCTATGAATTGACCGACTCGTTCGGGCAGCAGATCCTCACCGGGGTGGCGGGTCAGGAAGCGAGCGGCAACGACGTCACGTTGTTCGTCAAAACGCTGGTGGCCCGTCCCGGCACCGAGTTCTACGTGACGCGCTTCAACCAGCTGGATGCGGTCGCCGCCCTGTCGTCCGGATTGCAGGTGGCCGAAAAAGGCCGTGACACGGGTGTCGTGCAACTGTCGTACATGGGCACCGATCCGCACGCGATCACCGCGATCACCAATGCAGTCGCGGCGTCGTATCTGGCGCAACGCACCGAACGCGCACAGGAAGAAGCGAGCCACATGCTGAGCTTCCTGAACAGCGAGTTGCCGCGCCTGCGCACCGAAGTGAAGAAGACCGAGACCGCGTTGTCGGAGTATCAATCGAAAGCCGGTTCGTTCCAGCCGACCCAGGAGGCCGGGGTCTACCTCGCTGGTGGTCTGGACTACGAGAAGCAGATTGCGACGCTACGCATCCAGCGCGCGCAACTGCTGCAGCGTTTCACTGAGGAAAGCCCGGAAGTGCAACAGGTGGACGCCCAACTGGCGGCGATGTCGCGCGAAAAAGCCCGCTTCGAAGATCACTTCAGCACGCTGCCAAGCTCCGAACGCAACGCCCTCTCGCTGCAGCGCGACGCGAAGGTTGCCGAGGAAATTTACGTGGCGTTGCTGAACAAAACCCAGGAGCTGTCGATATCGCGTGCCGGCACGATCGGCAACGTGCATATCATCGACCAGGCCTTGCTGCCATCCCAGCCGGTGCGACCGAAGTCGGCGCTGATCATTTCGGCGGGTACGTTGCTTGGCATCATCGGCGGCGTTCTGTTCGCGTTCTGCCGCCGCACGTTCTTTACCGGCGTGGCCGATCCCGAGTTCGTCGAGCGGCGCTTCCAGTTGCCGATCTTCGGCTCGATCGCGTTCAGCCCGGAACAGGCGCGCAGCGACCGGCAATTGAGCGCCGCGCGCACCGCAGCCCTGCCCGGCCCCAGGTCGACACCGACCGAAGTGCTAGCGGAGCCGTCGGGCGTCATGCGAATGTTTCGGCCGGGGTCGGCGGCGGCCCGCCAAGGCAAAGTACCGGTCGGCACGCAAACCGTCATTGCGTCGAGTAAGACGCCGATGCGGCCGCTGCTGGCGAAGACCCATCCGTACGACTCAACGGTGGAAGGCCTGCGTGGGCTGCGCGCCACGCTGCAATTCGGTCTGATCGACGCACCCAACCGCATCGTGGCGATCACGAGCCCGGCGCCCTCGGACGGCAAAAGCTTTCTGTGCGCGAACCTCGCTGCACTGATCGCGGAATCGGGCAAGCGCGTGCTGCTGATCGACGCCGATCTGCGGCGTGGACGCCTCGCGCAGTATCTCGGCCGCTCGCCCCACGGTGGCTTGACTGAACTGCTGACGGGTCAGGTCGATCTTGAAGTCGCGGCTCGCGCCACGGGCGTGGAGGGTCTGCACTTCATCGCGGCGGGCGCCTATCCGCCGAATCCGTCGGAAATTCTGACGTCGTCGCGCTTCGGCGAAATCCTTGCGCGCTTCGAGCAGGAGTTCGATCTGGTGATCGTCGATACGCCGCCGCTGCTGGCGGTGGCCGATGCCGCGGTGATTGCGCATCTCGCCGGTTCGACCGTGCTGGTGATGCGGGCCGGCGTTCACACCGAGGGCCACGTGGCCGACGCGCTGAAGAAGCTGCGGCGCGCGCGGGCCCGGGTGGTAGGCGGCGTGATGAACGCGGTGCCGCTCAAGCGCCACAACAAGAACGGCACGTACGACTATGCGTATGCGTACACCTACTCCGCCGGCGATCCGCTCGATACTCACGGATCACGATAGATTGCGCTTGATGGCGTAAAGCAAACAGGGCTGCGCCGGATCGAGGCGCGGCCCTGTTTCATTGGCGCGCGGTTGATGCGGACGAAGCGGGGGCAAGGCCGTCGTTACAAGCGCCGAAGCCGGCGGCGGACAGGCAGGCTACCCGTGTGGCGTGGACGGAGACGATGAGAAATGCAGGAATACTTATTGATTGACCAGACGAGTGGCCAACTGAGGGCAGTCATAGCGCTCAGCACAAGACCGGCGCTGCGGCGCGCTTACAGAAACGCGCTGACGTCGGTATGAAAGCGCACGGCCAGCGCCTTCGCCACCTTTTTGCTGATGGCGCGCCGGCCCGCGAGAATATCGCTCACCACGGTAGGCGACGCGATACCGATCAGATCCTTTTGCTTGAGCCCATGCGTTTCCAGCAGATGCCGCAATACTTCGCGCGGCTCCGCTTTCGGGATCGTCACGTTGCTCGCTTCCCAGCTTTCGACCAGGTCGGTGACGATCGCGAACAGATCGGCCAGCGGATCTTCCTCGCTACCGTTCAGGTGATCGGCGAGCGCGTTGGCGAGCCGCACCATCGTCTGATAGTCCTGCTCGTTGCGGATGGGCGTGATTGGCAACTGGGCCTGCAGTGCAGCCCAGGTTTGAGCGATGTCGGGAAAGGCTCCCGGAAGGCGATCGGCATTCATGAGTTTAAATCCTTCCTCGTCCAAAGGTCGTATTCCGTATGCGTCAGTGCGTAACGAACGAACAACGACTGCCTGTTGTAGTGAATCGCCGCGATGATCCAGAACCGGTTGCCGCCCACATTGAAAACGGTGTATTGCGGCGGCACGTAGTCCACGCTCGCGAACGTCTGCTTCAGGTCGTTATAGCCATACGCGAGGCACGCCTGCGCCAGTGAGTACCACGTCAACAGCGCACCGCGCGCCTCCGGATGTCTCTTTATGAAGTCCAACAACGCTTTCTTTGAAATGACCCGCATCGATTTTCCTCGCATGGACTCGCGCACTGAACATGCTCGCTCCACCTGCAAGGCTAATGAGACGGGATCAACACCGATAGTCTGCCGGACGGCATAGACCGAACAGCCAGCTACGGCTTACTGCGGTACGACAAAAACATTTTATTCGCATATCGCGAAGTTCGCAATGTGCGAATAAAGAGAAAAATGGCCGCTGCTGCATTCGCACTCGCCCGCGTCCCCCTCAGCGCCCCCAACTGCTTCCCTGCGCGCGTTCGCCAGGCCATGCGAGATCCTCGGTGGCCCGATCGGATTCGATCCGCTCTGCCGCCGCCACCCGCAAGCGCCAGCCTGACGCCGCGATCGTGCGCGTCACTTCGGCCATGAAAGCGCGCCGGAAAACCGCCGCCGAGAACCGCTCGGCATTCGCGCGGCATGCCGCCGGCGTGATCTGTTCACTCTGCCGTTCGAAGCGGTCGATCGCGTCGAGCATCGACACAACCGTTTGGCGTGCGAAATACACGCCGGTAGGACGCGCCTCGCCGATCGGCACCACTGTTTCAAGCGCCCCGCCCTTGCCGAATGCAATGACCGGTGTGCCACACGCCTGCGCTTCGAGCGCGACGATGCCGAAGTCTTCTTCGGCGGCGAACACGAAGGCGCGCGCGCGTTGCAGATGATCCTTGAGAACCTTGAACGGCTGGTAGCCGAGGATCGTCACGTTCGGACCTGCCTTGGCGCGAATCGCCGCCATTTCCGGCCCGTCACCAATCACGATCAGCTTGCGGTGCGGCGTCGCGGTGAAGGTTTCGACGATCAGATCAATGCGCTTATAAGGCACCATCCGCGAAGCGGTCAGATAGAAGTCTTCCTTGTCCGTGCACAGTTCAAATTCGTGCACGTCGACGGGAGGCGGAATCACTGCCGCATCGCGCCGGTAAGTTTTCATCACGCGCCGCGCGACGAATTGTGAATTCGCGATCAGGCGGTCGACGCTGTTCGCCGAGTGCGAATCCCAGCCGCGCAGATAGTGAAGCAACGCGCGCGCGGCCCATGACTTCGGCCCGCGCGTCAGATTCGCTTCGCGCAAGTACTGATGTTGCAGATCCCACGCGTAGCGCATCGGCGAATGCACGTAGCTCACGTGCGTCTGATCGGGGCCGACCAGCACACCCTTGGCGACCGCATAGGAACTCGTGATGATGAGGTCGTAACTCGAGAGATCGAACTGTTCGATGGCCAGCGGCATCAACGGCAGATACCCGCGATAGCGCCGCCGCGCAAACGGCATGCTCTGGATGAACGAAGTCGTGACGGGTTTGCCGCCGAGCGGTCTGCGGTCTTCGAGGAAATCGACGAGACTGAAAAGATCGGCATCGGGAAAACACGCAATGATCTGCTCGAGCACCTTCTCGGCGCCGCCGGGTGCGACGAGCCAGTCGTGCACGATCGCCACTTTCATGATCTCCCCACCTATTAATAAACGACCCTTGGTCTCAGCAACGAGTGTATGTGGCGCATCATTTACTGTGCGTGCGCATGCCCACATTCGGGGCGCGACAGTCCGCTAATAATGAGGACGCGCCATTCGCCTCTTGCGAACGGCGCGTTCAATCACTTCGCCCGACTTCGCACTTTATGCGCCCGACGATCGACGCTTCTCCACTCACCCAATCTTTGCCGCGGGTTCAGCCGGCCCTGATCGATCCATCTGCCGCACCACCCTCATCGGTATCGGCGGCAACATCGGCAATGCGCTCGCCGGCACTCCCGAGCGTGCTATTCGTCGATCAGAGCGGCCAACTCGGCGGCGCTGAATTCGCACTCCTGCAACTGGCCGGAAGCTGCACCGCGCGCAGCGAAGTCGTACTGCTGTCCGACGGCCCATTTCGCGCGCGCCTCGAAGCGCTCGGCGCACACGTGCAGGTGCTGAACGACGCGCGCGTGTCGGGCATCGCTCGGCAAGCTTCCGGACTGAACTGTCTGCGCGTCGTGCCCGGCATCCTGCGCCAGGTCCGCGCCATCGCGGCGCGAGCGAGCGCGTTCGACGTGCTGTTTCTCAACACACAAAAGGCACTCGTGCTTGGCGCGCTCGGCAAGCCGTTGCATCGCAAACCGGTGATCTGGTATCAGCACGACATCCTCACGCGCGAGCATTTTGGGCGAGTGCAGTTGCACGTCATCAAGTGGGTGGTGCGCTTCGCTGTTGATCAGGTGGTGGCGAATTCGCAGGCATCGAAGCAATCGCTGATGGCGCTGACCGGCATCGCGGCCAACGCGGTGCCGGTCATCTACAACGGTATCGACGCCGGCGCGTTCAAACGCATCGATAGCAGCGATATGGGCGCGCTGCGCCGGCGTCTGGGCTTGCCCGAGCACGCGTGGCTCGCGGGCTTGTTCGGCCGTCTCGCGCCGTGGAAAGGTCAGCACATTGCGCTCGAGGCCATGGCGCGGCTGCCCGGCGTGCACCTGGTGCTGGTCGGTGCGCCGCTATTCGGCGAAGAGGCCTACGCGCAGCGCCTGCATGAGCAAGCCAAGGCACTGGGCGTAGCGGATCGCGTGCATGTCGCGGGCTTTCAGGACGACGTGCCCGCGTGGATGAAGGCGATGGATGTGATCTTGCACACGTCGACCGAGCCGGAGCCGTTCGGGCGGGTGATCGTCGAAGGCATGGCGGCAGCACGCCCGGTGATCGCAGCGGCCGCGGGCGGCGTAACTGAGATCGTGCGGCATCAGCACAATGGGTGGCTCGTGAAACCGGGGGACGTGGCCGCACTGGCTGATGCGATCGGCGCATTGCGCGCCGATCCGGTCATGGCGCAACGCCTCGCGGATCAGGCGCTTATCGATGCGCAAACCGAATTTTCAGTGGATCAGTATTTGCAGCGGATGATGCAGGCGATCGGGCAAGCCGCGCGCTAGTGCTGGTTGATGCAGGTTCGTGCGGCTCGACACGGATCTGTGCTGGTGCGAGGGCCTGCGGACCCAGGCTAGTGCGGCTCGACTCTGTTCTCTGCTGGAGCAAGAGCCCGCCGATGCGGATTAGTACAGGTCGGCGCGGATCGATGCAGGAAAGCGAGCCCGCTATAGCAGGCTCGCGTGCAGCGGCAAAAGCGCGGTGATCAGCTCTTGCTGTATTCGATCGTCTCGACGCCGGTATCCGTGCCAAGCATGCACAGATTCGCGCCGCGGCCCGCGAAGAGGCCCACCGTCACCACGCCCGGCCATGCGTTGACGTGCATTTCCAGCGTGCGCGGGTCGCTGATGCGCAGACCCTTGACGTCGATGATCTCGTTGCCGTTATCGGTAATGAACGGCACGCCTTCCTTGGTCACGCGCACCACCGGCACGCCGCCGAGCGCCGTGACACGGCGGCCGATCGCTGTACGCGCCATGGGCACGACTTCGATCGGTAGCGGGAAGTCGCCAAGCGTGTCGACCAGCTTGCTCGCATCGGCGATGCAGACGAACACGTCCGACACAGACGCGACGATTTTCTCGCGCGTCAGCGCGCCGCCGCCGCCCTTGATCATCGCGCCGCTGTGGTCGATCTCATCGGCGCCGTCCACATACACCGGCAGCGAATCGATTTCGTTCAGGTCGAGCACCTTGAAACCGTGCGATTGCAGACGCGCGGTCGTGGCGAGCGAGCTCGACACCGCGCCGCGGTAGCGGGTCTTGCTGGCGGCCAGCGCGTCGATGAAACAGTTCGCGGTGGAGCCAGTGCCGACGCCGATCACGGAGCCTTCCGGCACGTTGGCGTTCACATAGTCGGCGGCGGCCTGGCCGACCAGTTGCTTGAGTTCGTCTTGGGTCATGGGGAATGCAGGCGAGCAGTAAAAACGATGAGTTTACCGGAGTGGCGAGCGAGCGCCGGATTTACCGGGCACGGCGGCCGGCAAAAGTGCCCACCGCGCGCGCCCGAACGCTGTTTCTACCGGCGACATGGGAGCCGGCCCTGCCATGAGCATTGATAGCTCGGCGAACGGACCGGCGTTGAATGATCGGAGGATTTACTTCTTCTTCACCGAACGCTGACGCACGGCTTCGAACAGGCACACACCGCTCGCCACCGAGACGTTCAGGCTTTCGACCGTACCTGCCATCGGAATCTGCATGATCATGTCGCAGGTTTCGCGCGTGAGACGCCGCATGCCCTCGCCTTCGGCGCCCATCACCAGCGCGACCGGACCGTCGAGTTCGGTCTCGTAGATGCTCTTGGTAGCCTCTTCGGCGGTACCGACCACCCACACGCCCGCATCCTTCAACTCACGCAGCGCGCGCGCCAGATTCGTGACGGTGATGTACGGCACGGTGTCGGCTGCGCCGCTCGCCACCTTGGCGGCCGTCGCATTCAAACCGACCGCGCGGTCACGCGGCACGATCACCGCGTGCGCGCCGGCCGCATCGGCCACGCGCAGGCAGGCGCCGAGATTGTGCGGATCGGTCACGCCGTCCAGCACCAGAATCAACGGCGAACCGTTGATGCCGTCGAGCAGTTCGGCCAGGTTCTGCGCGAGCGGCATGTCGGTCGCACGCGCGACCACGCCCTGGTGACGCTCGGTATGCGCGAGACCCCACAGACGCGTTTCGTCGGCGGCGATCAGACGCACACCGGCTTCTTTCGCCGCGTGCAGGAATTCGGTCATGCGACGGTCTTTGCGCGTCGCGTCGTAATAGACCTCTTCGACCGTCGACGCGTCGTGCCGCATACGCGCGGTCACTGCGTGGAAACCGTATAGAACCTTGAGACGTGACATGACTGACAAACCTTTGATTGAGCGCGCCGTGAACGCGCGCTGCTGTGATGAATACGAGCCTGCTTACTGTGTTGCTGGCGTATCTGCTTCGATACCTGACTTGATTGCGATGAAATGAAGACCGCGCGCATCCGATACGTCTTAACGTACCCGATGCGCGCGGTTCAAGCCGACAGGCGACTTCAGCGCTTCTTACGGGCCTGCGGTTTCGATGCCGGCTTCGCCGCAGCGCCGCCGTGCTTCTTCGCAGCGCCCCGTGCCGCGCGCGCTTCCTTGACGGCCGCGGTTTGCGCCGGCGCGGCCTTCTTGCGCCGCCCACCCGCGCCTGCCGGCGCGCCGCCTATCCCACCATCCACCGGCGGTAACGAACGCACACGTGCACCGCTGCTTTCACCGGATGCCTTGTCGGCAAGCGCCGGACGACTCGTCGGCGGCTTGATCGGCGTATCGCGCACGAGGCGGAAGTCGATCTTGCGCGCGTCGAGATCGACGCGGCTCACCTGCACCCGCACGCGATCCGACAGACGGTAGCGAATGCCGGTACGCTCGCCGCGCAACTCGTTCTTGATCTCGTCGTACTGGAAGTAATCCGAGCCCAGTTCGGTGACGTGCACGAGGCCTTCGATAAAGAGCGAGTCGAGCTGAACGAAAATGCCGAACGACGTCACGCCGTTCACCATGCCGCCGTACTCTTCGCCGAGCTTGTCGCGCATGAAGTAGCACTTCAGCCAGGCTTCGACGTCGCGCGAGGCTTCGTCGGCGCGGCGTTCATTGGCCGAGCAATGCAGACCGAGCTCTTCCCAGATCGCCACGTTGTTGCCACGCTGACGGCCGCGCTTTTCGTCGTCGGCTTGCTGCATCGCGCGGGCGCGCGGCGACAGCGCCGTATTCAACTCGACGCCCTGCGGCGGCTCCGGCTGATACTTGCGGCCTTGCAAAACCGCGTAGATCGCGCGGTGCGTGAGCAGATCGGGATAGCGGCGAATCGGGCTCGTGAAGTGCGCGTACGCTTCATACGCGAGACCGAAGTGGCCGATGTTGTCCGGACTGTAGACGGCCTGTTGCATCGAGCGCAGCAGCATGGTCTGCAGCATCTGCGCGTCCGGCCGCTCGCGGATCTGCGCCATCAGCGCGGCGTAATCGCTTGCATGCGGCTTATCGCCGCCGGCGAGCGTGAGGCCCATGCCACGCAGGAAGGTGCGCAGATTTTCGAGCTTCTCGGCGGTCGGCCCGGCGTGCACGCGGTACAGACCCGGGTGCTTGTTGCGCTTGAGGAAGTCGGCCGCGCAGACGTTCGCGGCCAGCATGCATTCCTCGATAAGCTTGTGCGCGTCGTTGCGGGTGCGCGGAATGATCTGTTCGATCTTGCCCTGCGCATTGCAGACGATGTACGTCTCGGTCGTATCGAAGTCGATCGCGCCACGCTTCTGGCGGGCAGCGAACAGCGACTTGTAGACGCCATACAGATTCTGCAGTTGCGGCAGCAAGGCGGCGCGACGCGTGGCCTCCGGACCTTTGGTGTTCTTGAGTACCGCGGCCACTTCCGTGTAGGTGAGGCGCGCGGCCGAGTTGATCACGCCCGGATAGAACTGATACGCCTTCACTTCGCCACGCGCGGTGATGATCATGTCGCAAACCAGCACGCAACGGTCGACGTTCGGGTTCAGCGAGCACAATCCGTTCGACAGCTTCTCCGGCAGCATCGGAATCACGCGGCGCGGGAAGTACACCGAGGTGCTGCGCTCGAGCGCGTCGGCGTCCAGCGCGCTCTTCGGATGCACGTAGTGCGAGACGTCCGCAATCGCGACGATCAGGCGGAAGCCTTCGCCGCGACCGACCTGAACCGGCTCGCAATAGACTGCGTCGTCGAAGTCGCGGGCATCTTCACCGTCGATCGTGACGAGCGGCACGTCGCGCAAATCGATGCGATGACGCGCGTCGACCGGTCGGACTTCGTCGGGCAGCTTAGCGGCTTCGTCGAGCGCGGCCTGGCTGAATTCGTGGGGCACGCCGTACTTGCGCACCGCGATTTCGATTTCCATGCCGGGGTCGTCGATATCGCCGAGCACTTCCACCACGCGGCCGAGCGGCTGCGAATGACGGCTCGGGAATTCGGTCAGCTCGACCACCACCACCTGGCCGACCTTGGCCTTCTTGGTGTTCTGCGTGATCAGAATGTCGTGACCGATGCGCTTGTCTTCGGGCGCGACGATCAGCGCACCGTTCTCGTTGAGCAGGCGGCCGATCACGCGCTTGTTGGCGCGATCCGTGACTTCGACGACATGCCCTTCCGGCCTGCCGCGGCGGTCATAGCCGACGATGCGCGCAAGCACGCGATCGTTGTGCATGACCTTCTGCATTTCGCCCGTGGGCAGGAACAGATCGTCCTGGCCGTCGTCGCGAATGAGAAAACCGTAGCCGTCGCGATGGCCCTGTACGCGGCCCGCGACGAAATTCGACGGATGGGTCAGCTGATAGAGATTGCGCTGATCGAGCCGGATCTGGCCGTCGCGCTCCATGGCGCCTAAGCGCTTGAAAAACCCTTCGCGCTCCTGGCGCTTGATCGACAGGGCTTCGGCGATGTCGTTCGCGGCAAGCGGCGCTTCACTCGTGCGCAGGACGCCCAGGATTTCTTCGCGGCTTGGGATCGGATACGGGAATTTGCTCAAGGGCTTGTCGATGATTTTTTCTCGTTGCATGGACGTCGGTCGGCGATGTGGCTCGGCTTAAGAGGCGCTCGGCTTAGAGGCCTTTGGGTTGCGCTTAAGTTGCACTTGCGATTGCACTGGAGATTCTGCTCGGGTCCGGCTCGTTCAAGTCTGAGTCCGACGGGCGTGTGCACCGTGCCAACGAACTACTGCGAGGCATTCTAACACCCGTCTTGCGCGCCACGCGGCCCGTCAATAGTCGCTGTGAGCCCCATGCAGGCTCGCTGCGGCGATGTTTAAGCGACTTTTGAGAAACGCTTGACAGCCCTGAATCTGTCGCTATAATGGCGTTCTTTGCTGTTCATCACCTGCCCAGGTGGCGAAATTGGTAGACGCACTAGGTTCAGGTCCTAGCGGTGGCAACACTGTGGAGGTTCGAGTCCTCTCTTGGGCACCAGATTCAAAAGTAAAGCCGCCTGATGTTTCACATAGGCGGCTTTACTTTTTGTGTGAGGCTATGTGATCCGATGCTGGTTTTTTCGATCGGATGGCGTGGTTAGCAGGACGGTTGGGTCGACGTGAGTTGGCAGGTGTCTAGCAGTGGAGTTTTGCTCTGCTACACGGCACAACCGGGCGGTTGATGAAGCGATAGTTTGTTTGTATGTAGGGATTGACACGCTGCATCATCACGCTAAAATAGTGGTCTAGCTTGAAGACGTGCCCAGGTGGCGGAATTGGTAGACGCACTAGGTTCAGGTCCTAGCGGTGGCAACACCGTGGAGGTTCGAGTCCTCTCCTGGGCACCACCCCTCTTCAAGTGAAACAAAGCACCCCGTTAAGCCTTAGCGCTTTGCGGGGTTTTTTGTTTTTGGGCTGTCCTGCACGAGCAAAAAGTCTATCGAGCTTTGCCCCGCCCCACTCCTGTACGCGAAGGCACCGATCCGGTCGAACATCGCCGGGCCGAGTCCGTCGCCACGCAAACGCGTGGCCGAAGACGGCTTCCATCTCGAGGCCCAGCGCTGGCTCGATTTCAACCGCAAGGAATGGGCTGGCGAAAACTACCGGAAAGCAGAGTTTGTTGTTCGCGAATACCTGACTCCCGCGCTCCGCAACAAGCCCATCTCGACGCTTACCACGCCCGAGGTCAAGCCCATACTCGAAGCGATCGCCGTCCTGAACGAGTTGCAGTCACTTACCGGCAAGGGGCACTACGTCTTTCCGCCCCCTGCCCGCCAAAAGACTCCTCATTTACATCGAGATGCCTTGAGCAAAGCGCTGACCCTACTGATACCGTCATCCCGTGGCTTGATCGAGCACAGAGGTCCGGCTGACGCTACTCTCGCGATTCCAGCCATGACTCGTCACCCTAACTGGTTGTAGCCGCCACGTTGGCCCGCGCCTTATGCAATTTTTTGTAGCTGTCGATCAGGCGGTGGTGCCTATCGAGACCCTCTAGTTTCATACTCGTTGGCGCTAACCCGAAGAAGCGCACGCTGCCGTCCACTGCCCCCATTACCGCGTCCATCCGAGCGTTGCCAAACATCCGACGGAAGTTGACCGCGTAGTCGTCCAGTTCCAGGTCGTCATCGAGCAGCACCTCCAGCACCACATTCAAGGCCTGGTAAAACAATCCGCGCTCGACCGTGTTGTCGTTGTACTGCAGGAAAGCCCCCACCAACTCTTGCGTCGCCTCAAATTGCCGCAAGGCGAGATGAATCAGCAGCTTCAACTCGAGAACTGTTAGCTGCCCCCAGTCCGTATTCTCGTCAAATTCGATGCCGATCAAAGTGGCAATATCGGAGTGCTCATCCAACTCGCTGTTCTCCAACCGCTCAAGCAGTGCTGCCAGGCCGGTATCGTCCAGGCGATGCAAGTTCAAAATATCGGCGCGGAACAACAGCGCCTTGTTTGTGTTATCCCAGATCAAATCCTCTACCGGGTAAACTTCCGAATAATCGGGCACCAGAATCCGGCAGGCTACGGCACCCAACTGGTCATACACCGCCATGTAAGCTTCTTTGCCCATGTCTTCGAGAATGCCGAACAAGGTTGCTGCTTCCTCAGCGTTGGAGTTTTCACCTTGGCCAGAAAAATCCCACTCAACAAACTCGAAATTCGCTTTGGCGCTGAAAAAGCGCCACGACACTACACCGCTGGAATCAATGAAGTGCTCAACGAAGTTATTGGGTTCAGTCACGGCGTTACTGACAAAGGTGGGCTGAGGTAAATCGTTCAGGCCTTCAAAACTACGCCCCTGCAGTAATTCCGTCAGACTCCGTTCCAGCGCCACCTCGAAGCTTGGGTGCGCGCCGAACGAGGCAAAGACACCGCCTGTCCGCGGGTTCATCAAGGTGACGCACATCACCGGGTAGGCCCCACCCAGCGACGCATCCTTTACCAGCACCGGAAAGCCCTGCTCTTCCAATCCCTGAATCCCGGCCAGAATGCCAGGGTATTTCGCCAGCACTTCGTGCGGCACATCAGGCAATGCGATTTCACCTTCCAGAATTTCGCGCTTTACCGCCCGTTCGAAAATTTCGGACAGACATTGCACTTGCGCTTCTGCCAGCGTGTTACCGGCACTCATGCCATTGCTGACGAACAGGTTTTCGATCAGGTTGGACGGAAAATACACCACTCCGCCGTCCGACTGCCGCACAAACGGCAGCGAACAGATACCGCGCTGCACATTGCCGGAGTTGGTGTCGTACAGATGCGAGCCATGCAACTCGCCATCGGGATTATAAATTTGCAGGCAGTACGCATCCAGAATTTCAGCCGGCAGCGCATCCTTACGGCCAGGCTTGAACCAGCGCTCGTTCGGGTAATGTACAAACGCCTCGTTGGCGATGTCTTCGCCCCAAAACGTGCCGGCGTAGAAATGGTTGCAGTTCAGTCGCTCGATATACTCTCCCAACGCCGACGCCAACGCGCTTTCTTTGGTCGCTCCCTTGCCATTGGTAAAACACATCGGCGAGTGCGCATCGCGGATATGCAGCGACCACACATTGGGAACAAGATTGCGCCACGAAGCGATTTCAATCTTGATACCCAAGGCCGCCAAAATACCCGACATATTGGCGATGGTTTGCTCCAACGGCAGATCCTTGCCCGCAATATAGGTGCTGGCGTCAGAAGCCGGCTTCGACATCAGCAAGGACTGAGCATCGGCATCCAGGTTCGCTACCTCTTCGATGACAAACTCGGGTCCGGCTTGCACCACTTTTTTCACCGTACAACGGTCGATGGAGCGCAAAATACCTTGGCGGTCTTTGGCAGAGATGTCCGCCGGCAACTCAACCTGAATCTTGAAAATCTGTTGGTACCGGTTTTCCGGATCAACAATATTATTCTGCGACAGTCGGATATTTTCGGTAGGAATATTGCGAGTCACGCAGTACAACTTCACAAAGTAAGCTGCACACAAGGCCGATGAGGCCAGAAAATAATCGAAGGGACCAGGCGCCGAGCCATCGCCCTTATAACGGATAGGCTGGTCGGCCACTACCGTGAAGTCATCGAACTTGGCTTCAAGACGTAGCTTATCGAGAAAGTTGACTTTAATTTCCATGGGGAAATTCCAAAAATGGTGCTCAAAACAAAATATAAAGCGCTGTAAAAAAACAGGGCTTTAATAGCGAATCAACTAGCGAATGATGTTTCCTAGCCGGAATTCTACTCCCACTCGATTGACAACCACCTGCCGCAAACCCAACGCTGTGCCTCGCTCGGGTCCCATTGCGCCCGCCGATACCGTCAGGTCACGCCCTTTTTCAACGCGATCAACCCTGAACCACCGTTCGAGCTTCTCTGACCGCAACGACGACTTTTAAGCTACAACCGCCACTGGCCTAACTGAGTCGGCCGGCGGGTGGTCGGAGCGGTCGTTGAGGTGACGACGTCGGTGAGACGGCGACAGGTCGCATTCCTGCCGTTCGCACGCCAATGGCCGCGAATGTCGGATCTCACTGTCCGCGAATGCGCGCTCCCGTTAAGACAGTATGACTTTCCGTGAGGCAGAGGCTGGCCCGCCGTGAGGAATCAATCGCGGGTTAGCATTTCTGCCAGAGCCGCATGGTGTGGACAGCGCCACACCCGGCGATTTCCGGCACGGAGGCCAGCATAGAAAACGATAGCACGGTGTACGTGGGACTGGATGTTCACACGGAGTCGATCACGGTCGCCTACGCGATCGGCACGGGCGAAGTGGAACAGCTGGGCAAGACCGGTACGACGAAGACCGATATCGATCGCATGTGCACGCGCCTGCGGTCGAAGGCGAAAGACGTACGCGTCGTCTATGAGGCAGGACCTTGCGGTTATGGACTTTACCGACAGCTCGTCCAGAAGGGATTCGACTGCATGGTTTATGCGCCGTCGCTGATTCCGAGGAAGCCGGGTGAGCGCGTCAAGATGGACCGGCGCGACGCGCTCAAGCTGACGCGCGCGCTGCGTGCAGGCGACCTGTCAGCGGTGTACGTACCGGGCGTCGAGGATGAGGCATTCGACTACCGGCTGGACGGCAAGGAGCAGACTACGGGCAGCGCACGCCTTAAGGCGCCGGTGAACTACTCGGCACCTTCGACGATGAAAACGCGGTACTCGGCTCCAGCATGCCGATGCTTTGATGCTTCCTGATAGGCCGGGCTGTCGTACCAGCGCCTCGCTTCTTCGATCGTCGGAAACCGCAGGACGGCGGCGCCCTCCATCGTCGGCCCTTCGAGCACCTCGTGCTTTCCGTATAACGCCAGAAACGACACGTTGTGCCCTTCGGCGGCGCCTGGTGCATCCCGCGCGTACGTATCAAGCTCTGCCTGATTGGTCGTTCTTTCTCGGGTGAATACGACATAAGCTGTCATGGCTGAATACTCCTTATCATAAGGTCCAGTTCCAGATGCCCGATAGTTGGGCCACGTGTGTTCGATTTCTTGCACGCGTGTCTACACCGTGAACGTATCAAAGGAGTGCTCACAATGGTAGAACGCGGAGGGAATAGCACATATTCCCGGCGAGAATCGCCAGCGTGGAAATGCCACCGAAATGATGATGCCTTGTCAGTACAGGGATTACTTTTCGTCATCTTTACCAGATGCCGTAACGTTGTGTGCGACGTCGCAGATGTCGATTCCGGCAACCTCCCCCACTGCGCCGCCGTTCAGCTAGATCAATACCATTCCGCCGTCCACCATAACTGTCTGACCGGTAATGTAGTCGGAGTCAGACGACGCGAGAAACGTTGTCACACCGACAATGTCTTTTGGCGTTGAATACCGGCCCAACAGGATGTCCGTACTGAAATCGTTTATTGCCTGATCGGGCCTGGATGTGATGCCTCTTTCGACGAATTCCCGGTTGAGCTGATCCCATAGAGCTGTATGGACGACGCCAGGGCCAAAGCAGTTCACGGTGATTTTGTGCTCAGCAAATGCTCGGGCGGCCGCCTGCGTCAATCCGACGACTGCAAACTTACTGGCGCAATAGTGGGCAAACACAGGATAACCCTGCTTGCCGCCAATCGAGGCCGTATTGATGATCTTTCCGCCTGTTCCCTGTGCAATCATCTGCTTCGCCGCCTCTTGTGTCCCCATCAGCACACCGAGGCCGTTGACGTTCATTAGCCTGTTCCAGCCAGCCTCCGTAATCTCGAGATACGACGCCGTCTCGATGATTCCGGCATTGTTGAACATGACGTCCAATCGCCCAAAGCGCTCAACTGTCTTCGCCACCAAAGCCTGGATGCTCGCCCGGTCCGTTACGTCCACGCGCACAGCAATAGCTGCCCCTCCGGTGCTTGACGCAATTTCCTCAGCGACCTCCCGCGCCGCGCCTTCGTTGATGTCGGCGACTACTACGTTCGCACCATTTGCCACAAGGTCAGCCGCTATACCCGCGCCAATTCCGCTGCCGGCGCCTGTCACAATGATGCTGCGCCCCTTGAGCCGGTCGCTCGCCGAGCGCGAATTAGCAGTTTTTTGCCTGGTTTCAGACATGTCTCGCTCCATTGGTTAGCACGTAACCAAACTGGGTGTTTTGCTCCGAAGAGCGATCGAACGAGCAAAGGCGTCGCCGGACGTGTCCGGCAACATCTTGCTGATCGTCAATTTGGGAGTAAAGAACGCTCAGATAGCGAGGAAGCCACCGTCCACGTAGAGCTCAGCGCCTGTGGTGTAGCTGGCTTCGTCGCTGGCGAGGTAAAGGATGGCGTAGGCCAGTTCGATCGGCTTGCCCATACGCTTCATAGGCGTGCCGGAGACGACCAGGTTGTTCAGTTCTTCGCTCTGCGCGTCGACCATTGGCGTGTGGGTGATACCTGGGTGGACAGAATTGGCGCGGATTCCATCTCCCACATAGGTAAGGGCAGCGTTCTTCGTCATGGTGCGAACGGCGCCTTTCGAAGCGTGGTAGGCTGCCGCGCCCGGAGCACCGATCGTGCCCCAGATTGACGAGATGTTGACAATCGCGCCCTTCCTGTTTTTCTGCATCACTGGGATGACATGCTTCATTCCAAGGAACGGGCCAGTCTGGTTGACCGCAATAGTGCGGTTCCACGACTCGAGCGAGCACTCGGTAATGGGCTCGTAGGTCAAGATGCCGGCGTTGTTGACCAGGATGTCGATGCGACCGTATTTCTCTTCGATATCCTTAACGATTTTCTGCCAATCACTTTCCTTGGTGACATCAAGGCGCATGCTCTCAATGTTGGCGCCGAACTTCTCCTTCGGCTCAGCCAGGTCGCCGACGACAACCTTCGCGCCCTCCTTGGCAAACAAGTCGACAACCGCGCGGCCGATACCTTGGTTACCGCCCGTGATCAAGGCTACTTTGTTTTCCAGTCTCATGTCTATCCTCCTGTGAACACTCTACGGATGGCACATTTCAAGCCGCCATCCAGGACAAGGGTGAGAAGCAGCGCCCGCTCACCCGATTCGACTTCAAAGCGGATTTCTCTCCAACGGCGGTGGGAATGACGGTCACCAGGGTGGGCAGCTAAACCACTTCCCGAACCAAGACCGGCTTCCTTATAAGCATCTATTTATCGCTCTAGCGACTTGTGCCGATGGGAAGCTTCATAGTCTTCCGTCAAGGTACTTCGCACAATCTTCCCGGTTGGAATAACTGATATTCCTGACTCCAGCTAGCTGACGCGCACCACCCGCGCGCACCCTCACTCGAAACAACGCGCTGCTTTTGATTCGATAAGCTGGAGCAATCGGACGAGGAACGAGGACGTCACTCGTGGCGCCGGCCATTTCATTGTTGATTGTCGCTGGCGGATGTGGCGCGCAGGCTAGTAATGGATGAGCCGGTATTCATCCCCCAGTGTACGGCTATACATCCGTATAATTCCTGCGCCGCCCCGGGTGAGCTACTCTAGCTTAGAGGTAGCCTTGCGCATGCAAGACAGTATTTTCACGCCCAATGTATTGGGAGAACCGAGGTTCATTGCTTGTGCACTGATCACATCGCTTCCATTGTCGACGACGACGAGGCTGTTCGCGTCGCTACTGCGAGCCTGGTTCGCTCTTTCGGCTGGCAGGTGCACGTGTTCGCATCGGCGGAAGCTTTTCTGCACTCCGGCCCCATCGAAGAGACGTCATGCCTGATCTCCGATGTACAAATGCCGACCATGTCTGGCATCGAGATGCACGATCGCCTTCTCGAGCTTGGGTGTGCGCCGCCGACCATCTTCATTACGGCCTTCCCAACGGTTGCCTTACAGGCGAAAAGCGAGAAAAACGGTGCGCTGGCGTTCCTCGAAAAGCCGATCGACGCCGAGGCCATGGAACGCTACCTCAACCTCGCTTTAGCCAAACAGGTGGGCGATCCATAGGCCAATCGCGGATGCGTGAGACGCGATGTCAGATGGCGGCCACCGATCCCCAGCGCTTCGGCCTTTCGATCGACTCTATGCATATATCGTGACCGACTTCTTGAAACCCGCAGAGGCAGTCGCGCGGATACAGGACCTTCCGGCGGGTTGCGCCTCGCGATCAAGCATGAACGCCGATCGGCTCGCTCGCCTGCGGTATCTGGTCATGCTGTGGATTTCCGGCTGCATCGCCTTGGGAGCCGTCACATGGGCGTGCTTCGCGCT
>NZ_WOEY01000076.1 GCF_013177695.1 Paraburkholderia solitsugae
CAGGGGGGCTCTGGGATTGGGGGGGGGCTAGGGGGGGGCGTGAATGCATGTGAGCTCTTAGGGTCTTGTATATATGCGCGCGAGCCGACCAGAAAAATGCAAACCCGCTACACTTGCATCGCACGGTCGCTCGTCAATAACCACATCTTAAAGGAAGCACCGGCGCCCCTTGCAGACGGTATTCTCGTCGCACTGCGTACAACACAGCGTTGCAAAAATCCACGCTATCGCAAATTCACATCGCATATGACTCGCAAAGCCCCGTCGTTTCGGGTGAGTGTGAATGTCAAGTTTCATTGTTGCTGTTTCGAGAACAGTGTTTCAACCGCGGCACAATGGCTATCCGGCGCGCGTAGGACTACATTCGGCACACCACAATACGGAGCCGACAATGATGACCTTAGAGTCCATCCCCCTTGACGGAACCCACGGCGTACGCATCGAAATTCTCGAGCGCTCCGACACCACGCTGGTGATCCGCTGGGTCGAGCCGGGGCGCTGTCATTATGGCGAGCAGCGTTGGCGGCGGCGCTCGGCGCATACGTCGGGGACGTGCGCGGTGACGCGGCGCAAGATTCGCCGCGGCGATGCGGTGTTTAAACCGGCGGAACGGCCGGCACCTTCTAATGCGTCCGCGATGATTTGTGCTGAGGTGTTGGGCGCGCTCGCTGCTGAAGCTTGATTATTTAGCTTTAATTTTTCGCCAGCGCGATTGCCTGCGCGGCGTCTGGTTGTCTGCAAGACTGCGCCACGGGCCTTTCCTTTTCTGGGTACCCGCATTACGCGGTTGACGCTCATGTTTCATGTTGCGTCACCGCGATTGCTCCCTGGCATGCGCGGTGCAAATTATTCCATTGGAGGGTGCAATACCTGCTCCATCCCATCACGCTTACCTCCGTGATTTGGCTTTCACCTCATACTTCTTCCAATACTGAAACTCTTCTTCGTGCACCTCAAAATCGAGCTCCGAGACGCTTTGTTGGAGCCGTTCTTGCGCGTCAGCCACGGCCTTGTTGTAGATAGTGGGGCCGATTTCCTCAAGGAAGAAACCGAGGAGCGCCCCAGCGGCGATGTTGCCTATCGGCTCCTCCATATTTTTCTCGAAATATCGCTGAATGGAGGTAATCGCAGCTGCTCGAACTTCTTTAGTCAATTCAATTGTCATAGCGGCTGTGCCCGGCAATATTGTCTTGTGTGAAAGAGACCCTAATCGACGATTGCTGGCAATGATCTGCAATCGACCACACCCGTGCTGAATACCATGCGACCGTTGCTGGTCTCACCCTGCCATCTGGCGAACGGGTTCACGCAACACGAAAGCGACACCCGTGCCGTCGATTGATCGTGCGATAAGGCTGCCGCGCAAAATACAGGCCTTGCTACAGGCGTCAACGCAGCCGCTTACACATGTGTTCCTCGTCATAGAACCGTCCATTAATCTGCATGGCACGTGGCTCCAATCCGAAGGTCTCAAACCCCTGCGATGCATAGAGGTTCTTCGCAGCTACGTTTTCCGCGTTGACGCACAGCATCAGCTGGATCGTATTCCAGTCCGCCGATGCATGCGTTGTCGCGCCCGCCAGAAGCGTCCCGGCAATCCCTTGCCCACGGTACGAAGGGTTCACGAACACGCCCCAGATTGTCGCCTTGTGGCTTACCTGGCGCAGCGGCTCTCGACGTACTCCCGTGATACCGGCCAACACCTCGCCGTCGAAGGCGCCGAACACGGCTTGCGTGGGCGTCACCCGGATGCGATTAGCGGTTTCTTCGATCGATCGCGCCATCTCCTCGTCGCGCGTTGGCCATATCGATATCGGGGAGTTTTCCACGGCGAGAAGACGCAACGATTTGAAACGCTCGGCGTCGTTTGGAGCGAGAAGGCGGACAATGACCATGCCAGTGCAGGTAGAGGTTGACTGAAGACGCCTACGTTACTTGATAATCATGCCGTTGGGGTGGCGTGCCCGCTATCGCCTATCGCCCATCGCCCGTACGTCGTCGTATTCCCGCGAGATGTCCTTGTTCGTGTAGTCACCCAGCCGCGAAGCGGCGATCAGGCTGAGCACCGCGCACACCAGGACATAGCCCGGTTTGTGCGATGAGATTTTCGGTGGCGGATAGGTCAACGCAGTCCGACAGGGACAACGCTGCCGCCTCTGGCGAAATTCCCTCCCCTAATTGCGGCCCCTCGCCACGTGCGCTAAGGTGGGCCTCATTGCGCCAGGTCACGCCACTCGCCGCACGCGAGGCGGTATAGTGACCCGCAATTCCACCCACCGCGCCGCGCCTCCTGCGACGCCGTTAGAGGCCACGCCATGGCAGAAGACACTCACGAAACCCGCGCCGCAGCGATTTCTCCCGCCCAGCTAGTTGCACCGCAACAATTCTCTCTGGACGTCCTGCTCGAGAAATACGCGAAAGGCGACGAGCAATCGGCCGACGACGTGTTCAAACGCGTCGCCCGCGGCGTGGCTCAGGCAGAGCCAGAAGCGCTGCGCGAATCGGTCGAAGCGCGCTTCGTCGACAATCTGCGGCACGGCGCACTCGGCGCCGGACGCATCATGAGCGCAGCAGGCACGGGCATCGCCGCCACGCTTATCAATTGCTTCGTGCAACCAGTCGGCGACGCGATTCAGGGTGTCGATGAACAAGGCCTGCCCGGCATCTACGTGGCATTGCTGCAAGCCGCCGAAACAATGCGCCGCGGCGGTGGCGTCGGCTACAACTTCTCCGCGATCCGGCCCAAAGGTGCCCGCGTTCATACCACCAGCTCGTCCGCGTCCGGGCCGTGCAGTTATATGGATGTGTTCGACGCCTCGTGCCGGACCGTGGAAAGCGCCGGCTCGCGGCGCGGTGCGCAAATGGCCGTGCTCGACTGCAATCACCCCGATCTGATCGAGTTCATCGAGGCGAAACATTCGAAAGGCCGCTGGAACAACTTCAATGTGTCGGTGGGTGTCACCGACGAATTCATGCGCGCAGTCGAAGGCGATCAGCCCTGGCAACTCGTGCACCGCGCCGATCCGTCGCCGGCGTTGCGCGCAGCAGGCGATGTGCGGCAACGCGAAGACGGTCTGTGGGTCTATAGCGAAAGGCCCGCCCGCGAGATCTGGGACCGCATCATGCGGTCCACCTACGACGTCGCGGAGCCTGGCATCGTGTTCATCTCGCGCATGAACGAAGACAACAATCTACGCGCAGTCGAAACCATCCGCGCCACCAATCCGTGCGGCGAACAACCATTGCCGGCCTACGGTTGCTGCAATCTCGGACCGTTGAACCTCACGCGTTTCGTGCTCGATCCATTCGCGCAAATGAAAGGTCACAAGCCTTCGTTCGATTGGGACGGTCTCGCCAAACGCACCCGCACCCAGGTGCGTTTTCTCGACGACGTGCTCGACGTCACGCTATGGCCGCTGCAGCAGCAATATGACGAGTCGCGCGCCAAGCGGCGAATCGGAGTGGGCTTCACCGGTCTCGGCGATACGCTGGTGATGCTCGGCCTGCGTTACAACTCGCAGGAAGGCCGCGATTTCGCAGTGCGCATTGCCCGGCTGATGCGCGACGAAGCCTATCGGGCGTCAGTGGAACTGGCGCGCGAGCGCGGCGCGTTTGAGTTGTTCGACGCCGCACGCTATCTGGAAGCAGGCACCTTCGCCTCGCGCCTGCCCGACGACATCAAGGATGCGATACGCCAGGACGGCATCCGCAACAGTCACTTGCTGTCGATCGCGCCAACGGGCACGGTCAGCCTCGCGTTTGCCGACAATGCGTCGAACGGCATCGAGCCGGCCTTCTCGTGGACCTACACGCGCATGAAGGTGATGGCCGACGGCAGCCGCGAATCGTTCGATGTCGAAGACTACGCATATCGCCTTTATCGCGAGCTCGGCGGCGATGTGAAAAACCTGCCCGACTACTTCGTCAGCGCACTGGAAATGTCGGCGCGCGACCACCTCGACATGATGGCCGCCGTACAGCCCTATGTGGACACGTCGATCTCGAAGACGGTGAACGTGCCGGCGGACTATCCGTTCGAAGCGTTCGAAAGTCTCTACTTCGACGCGTGGAAAAACGGTCTCAAGGGCCTCGCCACGTATCGTCCGAACGAAACGCTCGGCGCGGTGCTGAGCGTGAGCCCACCGCAAGTCGATGACACGCTGGCCGAGACGGATCAAGATCCGCTGCGGATCGCGATCGATCATCGGCCCAAGGGCGAGTTGCCGGCGATCATCGAAAAGGTCGAGTACCTGACGCAAGCGGGCAAGAAGTCGCTTTACGTGGCGGTGTCGTTCATCGAAGTGACGGGACGGCTCGGCGGTGAAGAGGTCACGATCGAGCGCCCCATCGAGTTCTTCATTCCGACCGGTCAGCGCGACGAATCGCAGCAATGGATCACGGCGACGATGCGTTCGCTGTCGCTCGCGGCACGCGGCGGTTTTGTCGCGCGTAACTTGCAGGATATGCGCAAGGTGTCGTGGGATCGCGGGCAGGTGCGGCTTGGCGAGGTGCAGCGTCTAGACGGTCATCGCACGCCGCGCTGGCACGATTCCGAAGTGGCGGCACTCGCATTTGCGATCCAGCAGATTCTGCACCGGCGCGGCTTTCTCGACGCCGAAGGCAACCAGGTGCCGTCGCGCATGCTGGCGCGTTTGCCGCGTGGGCAGATGAAGGCCGAGACGGCGCTGCCGGCGGATTTTGGCATCCGTCCGCATCCTGGCGACGCTGACGAAACGACCTTGACGCAACCCAGCGGTATGCAAGGGTTGCACACTATGCTCGGACGCAAATGCGGCTCTTGCGGTGCGAACGCGGTGATTCGCAAGGATGGTTGCGACTTCTGTACGGCGTGTGGTGAAGTCGGCGCGTGCGGGTGAGTGACAGCTATCCGCAACTCAGACGCGGCCGCCGACATCGGACGGCCGCGCCAACCCATGCTCAGCCGACTCGTGCGTAATACAGATTCTGCGGATGCTTGGCTTCTGCAAAGAAGAACCATCGTTCCGCCACGAGACCGGCGTATTGCACGAGACACGCCGCAGCCAGCAAGCCGAGCGACACACCGATCGGGAGCAGGCCTGCGCCTAACGCCATCAGCAACACGGGCACGGCAAACGCGGCCACAAGGAATCCCCATTTGACGCCACGCAGCGTCCCGGCCGATTTGCCGTGAAAGAATTCGCGCAGATTGAAGGCACCGGCGGTAAAGCCGCGCGAGACCTGCACGAGCTTGGGATTCTTGATACCGGTTGCGCTTTGCACCGTGGATTTCGGCCGCAACCTGGCATTACGCACGAGCGATGCCGAACGGCTCGCGCAACCGGCAAGCGTGAGCACACAGGCGCACAGCGCCAGCCCCGCCGTGAGCGCGGGCGCGAACCAGGCGGTCAGCGCCGTCGCCAGCGTGAACCCGGACGCGCAGCCTAGCAGCACGAAATTGACCAGCGTGAGCGGCGTGGCCCATTCCTGCAGAAAGCGCAGGCACGCGTAAATCATCGCCGAGCAGACGAATAGCGCGGCGCTCGCCAGTACGCCGAGCACGCCTATCGCGAGCGACCACGGCGAGCCGAGCACGTGCGCGACGCCATAGAAAAAAGCACAGGTGAGAAACGCCGGCAGGCAGAGACATTCGCGCGACAACCATGAGGTTCGCCACATCGCGACCGCGCGCCACGCGCGCTCCGGATGCCCAAGATGGAAAAACGACGCGATCAGTCCCAAGCCGCCCAACACGATCGACAGCGCCGCGCCGGTGACATAGAACGCATGGGTGGGCGCCGCGATCAACCCCAGATGCGCGGCCGCGTCCACGCCAACCAGCGCGATCAGCAGCCCTTGCGCTGCGCCGCTTAAGGTCGTGAGAAAAACCACGGAGAAAGCAGGATTCATCGTGAGGTCCTTTATATGTCCTTTAGATGCGCGTCGCCATCGACGCCAGATGCAATTCTCCGCGCTCGACTTGCGCGTCGAACGATGCCGGCGAATCCACCACCGACCCGGTCGATTTGCACGAGCAGCCGTCGCTGCCGCAGCCCGAGGCCGACGTCGTGACGCGCGGCAAATAGTGATTCGCCGGCCGTGTGTTCCACTCAGGCATCAACTGATAGCCGCCGCGTTCCTCGATCGCCTTCGACACCACCGACTCCGGGTCGTGGATATCGCCGAACAGCCGCGCGGAGGTCGGACACGCGAGCACGCATGCCGGTTGCCGGTCGCGCTCGGAGAGGTTTTCATCATGAATACGATCGACGCACAACGTGCACTTGGTCATCTCCTTGCGCGCTTCGTCGAGTTCGCGCACGCCGTAAGGACAGGCCCACGCGCAATACTTGCAGCCGATGCACTTGTCGAAATCGACCAGCACGAGGCCGTCCTCCTTGCGCTTGTAGCTGGCGCCAGTCGGGCACACCGGCACGCACGGCGGGTCTTCGCAGTGCAGGCACGACTTCGGGAAATGGATCGTTTCGGCGTTCGGATAACTGCCGGCCTCGAAGCTCTGCACGCGGTTGAAGAATGTGCCGGACGGATCGGCATCGTAGGGATTCAGGTCGGCGAGACTGCCCGATTCACCCGACGTGTTCCACTCCTTGCAACTGGTCACGCAAGCCTGGCATCCCACGCATACGTTCAGGTCGATCACCAATGCCATCTGAGTCATCAAAGGCTCCTTGCTGCGTTATTGCGTCACTTGCGCCCAGCCGCGCCACGCAGCCGTGCTGCGAACTCGCCGCGCCCCGCGAAGTAGGTCTGCACGATCCGCGAGATCACGCCGTTCGAGCCCGGCAGCGCCTGCATCGCGTCGAACTGGGGCAGCGTGTGCCGCGCGTCCGCTTCCGCCGGATAGATGCGCACCCGTACGTCGTACCACGCGGCCTGTCCAGTGACCGGGTCGGAGTTCGACACGCGTCCAGCCGCGTCATCCGCGGCGGGCAGTTCGTCGGTGATCAAGTGATTGAGCAGAAAACCGCGCTGCGATTCGTTTGCGCCCGCGCCGAGGTTCCATGCACCCGCGGCCTTGCCGATCGCGTTCCACGTCCAGACCGTCCCCGGCTCGACCGTCTCGCTGAAGCGCGCCATGCAGCGCACGCGGCCCCATTGCGATTCGGCATAGATCCAGCTGCCGTCGGCAATGCCGTTCTCAGCCGCCATCAGCGGATTCATGTAGAGATAGTTCTCGCCGTGAATCTGCCTCAGCCACGCGTTCTGCGAATCCCATGAGTGATACATCGCCATCGGCCGTTGCGTCACGGCGGCGAGCGGAAAGCGCGCGAGATCGGTGGAATGGCTCTCCAGCGGCGCGTACCAGAACGGCAGCGGATCGAAATACTTCTCGACGCGCGCACGCAAGTGCTCCGGCGGTTGCCTGCCGCTCCTGCGGCCCTGCGCGGCGAGCCTGAACTTCTGCATGACATCGGAGTAAAGCTGGATCAGGATCGGCTCGCGGAATTTGCGAAAGCCGTTCTTCACCGCCCAGTCGAGATACGGCCCGTTGACGTTGCGCATGTACTGGAGCGTCTCGGGCAACCGGTAATGGAACACGCAATTGTTCTTCGCATACTGTTCCCACTGCCGCGGATTCGGTTCGCCGACCAGCGCCTTGTCGCCATCCTTGCCACGCCAGCCGATCAGAAAACCCACGCCGGAATCAGGCGAGGTCGTGTGATTGACGATGAAGTCGGGATAGTCGCGAAAGCGCCGCGTGCCTTCGGCGGTCGTGAACGCGGGAAACTTCAGCCGCGACGCCAGTTCAATCAGCACTTCCTGAAAGGGTTTGCACTCGCCCGTCGGCGGCACGACCGGCACGCGCACGGAATCCACCGGGCCGTCGAATTCGGAGATCGGCCGGTCGAGCATCGACATCGCGTCGTGCCGCTCGAGATAGGTGGTATCCGGCAGGATCAGATCAGCGAACGCCGTCATCTCCGACTGGAACGCATCGCACACCACGAGAAACGGAATCTTGTACTCGCCGTTCGCATGCTTGTCGGCGAGCATCTCACGCACCTTCATCGTATTCATCGACGAATTCCACGCCATGTTCGCCATGAAAATCATCAAGGTATCGATGGGATACGGATCGCCGCGCCACGCGTTGGTGATGACGCTATGCATCACGCCATGCACGGCAAGCGGATATTCCCAGGAGAACGCCTTGTCGATCCGTACCGGGCCGCCCTGCTCGTCGATGAACAGGTCTTCGGGTGCGGCGGGCCAGCCGAGCGGCCCGGTCGCGAGCGGCGTGTTCGGCTTGACGGCGTCGGGGCTGTTCGGCGGTTTGGCCGACGGCGGCACCGCGCGTGGAAACGGCGACTTATGACGAAAGCCGCCGGGGCGGTCAATCGTGCCCATCAGCGACATCAACACCGCAAGCGCGCGGATCGACTGGAAGCCGTTGGAATGCGCGGCCAGTCCGCGCATCGCATGAAAGGCCACCGGATTGCCGGCCACCGTGTCGTGCGTTTTGCCCCAGGCGTCGGTCCATGGGATCGGCAGCGTGATCCGGTGGTTGCGGCTGGTCTCGATCATTTCGCCCGCAAGGCGACGAATCGTATCCGCCGCAATCCCGGTGATCTCAGCGGCCCACTCGGGCGTGCAATCGGCCACGCGTTCGCGCAGCAACGCGAACGAAGGCGTGACCGGCGTGCCGTCAGCGAGCATATAGCGGCCGTCCAGCGCGGGCGTCACGCCCACTGCATGATGCGGCACGGCGCGCCCGGCGTCAGCGTCCCACCAGAGATGATTCTGCGGAAACAGCGGATTGCCGACTGGCCGCTCCGGGTCTCGCACGAACAGGCCGACGTTTTCGCTGGCTTCGTCGAGATCGACGAGCTCCGCCGCATTCGTATAGCGCTGCACGAACTCGTGATCCCAGGCGTCGGCGGCGATCAATTCGTGCAGGAATGCCATGAACAGCGCGCCATCCGTACCTGGCTTGATCGGCACCCACTCGTCGGCAATCGCCGCATAGCCGGTGCGGATCGGATTGATCGCGATAAAGCGCCCACCCGCGCGCTTGAACTTCGAAATAGCGATTTTGAGCGGATTCGAATGATGATCTTCCGCCGTGCCGATCATGAAGAAGAGTTTGGCGCTGTCCAGATCGGGGCCGCCGAATTCCCAGAACGAGCCGCCGATCGTATAGATCATGCCGGCCGCCATGTTGGACGAGCAGAAGCCGCCATGGGCCGCGTAATTAGGCGTGCCGAACTGTTTGGCAAAGAGGCCCGTGAGCGCCTGCATCTGGTCGCGGCCAGTGAACAGGGCGAATTTCTTTGGATCCGTGGCGCGAATCGTGGCAAGGCGTTTTTCGAGCACGTCGAACGCGACCTGCCACGACACCGGCTCGAACTGCGCACTGCCCCGCTCCGCGCCCGCCTTGCGCATCAATGGCTGAGTCAGGCGCGCGGGCGAGTACTGCTTCATGATGCCTGAGGCACCCTTGGCGCAGATCACCCCCTGGTTCAGCGGATGCTCGGGGTTGCCGTCGATATAACGCACCTCGCCTTCGCGCAAATGCACGCGAATGCCGCAGCGACAGGCGCACATGTAACAGGTGGTCGTCTTGACCTCCAGCCGTTCGTTCTGCGTGCGGGCGTGGTGTTCCATGCTGGGGATCTCCGTCGCTGCTCCGGCTGTGTCGAAGCTGGGTGGGTTCGATATCGATCATCCTATTCGCCGCAGGCCCACAAGGGAAATCGCGATTTACGAGAGAAACTATCCGCTGCGCTGATGGTTTCAATTTACTTTCAGTGAACGCGTTTCCGTCGGGTCTTCCTGCATGCCCATTCGGCAGCCTATTTCGGCATGACCGTTTAGCCATTCCTTCAGCTTCCCTGCAATTGAGCAAGCAGCCCATCCGGAATCTCGACGCCCTCTTTTTGCGCCGTGTCCGCAAGCCGCTCTCTTCTGTGGCCGGGAAGCCGGACGTCGTCGTCCGCCAGCATCATGTCGATCAACGCGTCAACACGGGAAAGATAGGTTTCGTCACCCGCCAGCGCGCCCGGATCGATGGCCCAGAACAGATGGCCGATGCGCGAACGCTCGCCCTCTTCGGTCAGGAACGAACCCGCTTCGTAGCCGAAGTTCGCGCCGGTCAACGCCGCTGCCAGTAACTCGACGATCAGCGCGAGCATCGCCCCCTTGGCCCCGCCGAACGGCAGCATCATGCCGTCGAGGACGGCACTGGCGTCGGTGGTCGGCTCACCGTCGCGGGTGGTGGCCCAGCCCTCGGGAATCGGTTTGCCGTCACGCGCGGCGATCGCGATCTTGCCGCGCGCGATCTGCGAGAGCGCGAGGTCGATCACGAGCGGTTCGCCGTTGCGCCGCGGGAACACGGCGGCAATCGGGTTGGTGCCGAACAACGCACGGCGGCCGCCCCAGGCAGGCATTGCCGCGGGCGAATTGCTGAAGGCGAGCGCAACCAGGCCCGCCGCGCCGAGCGCCGCCAGA
>NZ_WOEY01000077.1 GCF_013177695.1 Paraburkholderia solitsugae
GTCGCCACCGCGAGATCGCAGGCGGGATAAGCCAGCCCGTCCGCACCGTCGACCAGCACGGCCGCGCCACGATCCGCCACGATTCCCGGCTGCGCCACCGGATCGACGCGGCCATTGCGCAACTGCGCGCAATACATCGGCAGCCGCGATACCCCGTGCGACGACAATCCGCGCAGGTCTGCGTAGACGAGCGCACGCGCGGTCGATTCGGCGGTAGTCTGCAGCGCGCCCGCCCGGCGCAGCGAGTCGATTGCAAGCGCGGTCAGCGCGTCAGGTAACAGTCGGGCCATCGAACCGTCCTTGCGTGTGGATTGGCGTGTGGGTTCAGTCCGAAAGCGCCGCTGCGACTCGTTGCGCGACGAGCGAACTCACGCGCTCGTTGGATTGAACCGTCAGTCTCCTTCATTTAGCCGCCTTTTCCCGCAGCGGATGAGCAGCGGATTGACGTGTTTCTTCGAGACCGAGGCGGACCGCCGTCGGCTGCTGCCCTTGAGCTTGCGCCTCGCGCGGCGCGGCGAGGAATTCGCGCGCGGCGCGTGCATCGAATGCGCCTTCCCAACGCGCGACCACCAGCGTCGCCACCACATTGCCGATCATATTGGTGAGTGCGCGAACCTCGTTGAGCACCCGGTCGACGCCGAGAATCAGCGTGATACCCGCCACCGGAATGATGTTGTGCGTGGACAGCGTCGCTGTCAGCGCAACCAGCGCCGCACCGGCCACGCCCGCACCGCCCTTCGAGGTCAGCATCAGGATCGCCAGCAGCCCGAGCTGCTGCATCAGCGACAGATGTGTGTTGGTCGCCTGCGCGATGAAGAGCGAGGTCATCGTGAGGTAGATCGCCGCGCCGTCGAGATTGAACGAATAGCCGGTGGGCAGCACGAGCCCGACGATCGCCTTTGGACAACCCATGCGTTCGAGCTTCTCCATGAGGCGCGGCAACACGGACTCCGTGGTGGAGGTGCCGAGCACGATCAGCAGTTCTTCGCGGAAGTACCTGAGCAGCGGCCAGAGCCCCACGCCCGCCCAGCGCGCCGCCGCACCGAGTACGATCGCCACGAACAGGATGCTGGTGACGTAGAAGCACAGAATCAGCAGACCGAGCTGCTGCAAGGTGCCGATGCCGTATTTACCGACCGTGAAGGCGATCGCGCCAAATGCGCCGAGCGGTGCGAGCCGCATGATCATCTCGACGATGCGCATCAGCGTGTCGCCGAACTGCTCGATGCCGCGCATGAGCAGCCGGCTGCGCTGCGACATGATCGATAGCGCAATGCCGAACAGTACGGAGAACAACAGCACCTGCAGCAGATCGCCGCGCGCAAACGCGCCCACCACCGAATTCGGTACGATCAGATCGAAGAAACTCGACGACGCCGCGTGTGCGTCCGCCACGTAGTGCGACACGGCGTGCGCATCGAGCGTGGCGGGATCGATGTTTAGCCCCGCGCCCGGACGCAGCACGTTTGCCACGACGAGCCCGATCACGAGCGCGATGGTGGTCACCACCTCGAAGTAGAGCAGCGTCTTGAAGCCGACGCGGCCCACCTGCTTCAGGCTCTCCATCCGCGCAATGCCCACCGAGACCGTACAGAAGATCACCAGTGTGATCAGCATCTTGATGAGACGGATGAAGGTGTCACCGAGCGGTTTCATTTCGACGCCGAACGAAGGCGCGAAGTAACCGACGAGAACCCCGGCTGCAAGTCCGATCAGGACCTGCACGTAGAGATGTTTGAGCACGCGCAAGATGGTGTCTCCTCCACTCGCTGCCGCCAGATGTCAAGCCGGCGCCGTTGCGGCATGGCTTGCCGGGCACGGGTGCCGTCGCGGCCGTTCTCCGTGCCGGCACGCGCCGGAATGTTGAGGTCCGCTCCGACCTTATCAGGCGCCCGGAGCGGCCATGCCGCCAGATTCAGGCGCTTTCGAACAGACGGGTCAGCACGAACTCGCGATGGCCGAGCGCTTCCGCCGACGTGAAACGGCCGTTGATCGTGGCCATCATGCATTCGAGCAGTTTGTCGCCACTCTGGTCGAGATTCTGCTCGCGCTGCAGGATACCGGTCACGTCGACGTCGATATGCTCGCCCATGGTGCGAACCGTACGCGGGTTCGCGCAGATCTTGATGACCGGCACGATCGGATTGCCGATCACGTTGCCCTGGCCCGTCGGGAAAAAGTGGACCACGAAGCCGGACGCCGCGCACAACGTCACCATTTCCGCCGCCGCCGACGACGAGTCCATGAACCACAGGCCCGAGTGCGTCGGTTCCTCGGCCTTGTCGAGCACACCGTCCACCATGCACTTCTTGCCAATCTTCTGGATATTGCCGAGCGCCTTCTCTTCGATGGTCGTCAGGCCGCCCGCGATATTGCCCTTGGTCGGCTGCGACTCCGACAGGTCGTCCGTTTTCCAGCGATTGATCATGTCCTGATAGCGATCGAACATGAACTGAAAACGCTCGCGCACGCCGTCGTTGGCGCAGCGCGCGGCGACGATCTGTTCGCCGCCGGTGAGCTCCGAAGTCTCGCCGAAGACGAGCGTGGTGCCGAGGCCATACAGCTTGTCGAAAGCATTGCCGACCGTCGGGTTCGCGCCGCAGCCCGAGGTGGTATCCGACTCGCCGCATTTGGTGGAGACCCACAGCTCCGAGATCGGGCACGCCACGCGATCGAGCGATGTGGCGTACTGCACCATTTCTTTCGCTGCCTTCGAAGCACGCATGATCGTGTCATGGTCGCCGTGCAGTTCGATGCCGAAGCCCATCACCGGCTTGCCGGTTTTCGCAATGCCGTCGACAACGCGCTTGGTCCAGCCTTCCTCGATGCCGATCACGACCACGGCCGCGACGTTCGGGTTGCTGCCCGCGCCGATCAGCGTGCGGAAATGCAGATCGAGGTCGGCGCCGAACTGCAGCCGCCCGTACGGGTGCGGCAGCGCCATCGTGCCCTTGATATTGTTTTCGACGGCCTGCGCGGCGGCGTTCGACAGATCGTCGACCGGCAGAATGATCACATGGTTGCGCACGCCAACGCGGCCATTGTCGCGACGATAGCCGCGGAAAGTCGTATCCAGGTCAATCACGCTCATGGTGTGTCTCTCGTTCGGGTTCGGTTCGGTTCGATTTGATGCGTTTCGCAAAAGGACAAGCGGCGGCTGGAAACAAGCCCCCGCTTACCAGCGCTTCGTCTTGATGTTGTGCACGTGAGCGTGCTCGCCGGCGCTGATCGGCGCGACCACCTTGCCGATATCCACGCCGTACTTGAACACCGTGTCGCCGACCGCCATGTCCTTGAGCGCCACCTTGTGACCGATCGGAATGTCCTGCCTGGCGGGGAACGTGACGATCTCGTCGTCCTCCATGATCCACGCATTGAGTTGCGTGCCCGCCTTGATGCCCTCGACGACCGCCACACCAACCGTGTCTTTCGCCTCGTGCAGCACGATATGAATCGTCTTGCGTTCAGGCGTCGCGCCCGCTGACGCGGTGCCGTTGATGTCTGCCGTGGGATTGCTCATTAGCATCTCCGTTCGTGTGTTGAATGCGGTGTGGGTCCCGCCGGGGCAGCGAGCCAACCGCGCTGCTGTGAATCGATATTAGGCGGCAGGTTTATGGATGTCAACTAGGTCATATATATGTCTTAGATGAGTGTTTTCCGGGACTGCCCGCGCTTTGCGGCTGGCGAGTTCAGTCCATGCGGATGCGTGCGGCGTTTCCACACGCCAGGTAAAAACCCGTGTCGCGACTAGCCTACAAAAACTATGTCATCTAGATGGGTTAGATGAGATAGTCGGCTAAAATCAGGGCGGGGTTAACCTTCGCGAGCGGCGTCGCGCGGCTCGCGCATTTCAGGGGTTGTCATGAGCACGCTCGCCATCAATCCGCCCGCGCTGGGCGGCACGCGGTACAAGGAGGTCAAGAGCGCGATTCTGGCCGCGCTCTCGGCGGGCGAATGGAAAGGCGGCGAATGCATTCCTTCGGAGAAGCGGCTGGCCGAACGGTTCGGCGTGTCCATCGGCACGCTGCGTAAAGCGATCGACGAACTCTGCGCCGAGAACATTCTGATCCGTCATCAGGGTCTCGGCACCTTCGTGTCCATGCATCAGCGCGACCGGCATTTTTTCCGGTTTTTTCGCATTGTCCGGCGCGATGGTGACAAGGCCTATCCCGTTGTCACGTTGATCGATTTCAAAAAGGCGCGTGCATCCCGCGAGGTCGCGGCCATGCTCAACATCGAAACCGGCGCGCGCGTGGTCCAGTTCGTCAACGGCCTGGCGCTGCATGGCAAAACCGTTCTGATCGAGCACATCACGGTGCCGGAAGCCCATTTTCCGGGCCTCACTGAAACAAAGCTCCGTAACCGGCCCAACACGCTCTACAACTTTTACCAGGACGTGTTCGGCATCAACGTGGTCGAGACCGATGAACGCGTGAGCGTGGCATCGGCCAACGAGCTGGAAAGCACCCAGTTGGACGTGAGCGTCGGCGCACCGTTGCTCGAAATCCGGCGGATCGCCTACTCGTATCACCGCAGCGCGGTCGAACTGCGCGTTTCGCGGCTCAATACCGAGGAGTACGAGTACATCGGCACCCACGCGGGGCGCGAAGCAGAACGGTAGGCCGGGTGGGTAGAAGCTCGGCGGTCAGCCGCAAACGGCGGACGTGCGGCTTGCCCGCGTGCGCTGCCTAGATCGGGGTCAACACCGCTTCGCCAGCGGAATGCCGCTTCGCGTTGGCCAGAAAGTTGTCGACCGAGGCCGCGATCGCTTCCGGCGAGCGGCCGCCCACATGCGGAGTCAGCACCACATTACGCAGCTTGAGCAAGGCCTCGGGCGGATGCGGCTCGCCCTCGTAGACGTCGAGGCCCGCACCGGCAATCGTTCCCGCGGTAAGCGCCTGCGCCAACGCGGCGGTATCCACGACACTGCCGCGCGAGACGTTGACCACGAAACCGTTGGGCCCCAGCGCCTCCAACACCTCGGCGTCGATCAGATGATGCGTACTCGCGCCGCCCGGCGTTGCCACCACCAGAAAATCGCACCACTGCGCGAGCCCCTGCACGCTGTCGAAATAGCGCAACGACGTGTCTTCACGCGGTTTGCGGTTGTGATACCCGAGTTCCATATCGAACCCGGCGCCACGCCGTGCGACCTTCGCGCCGATATTGCCGAGCCCGACGATCCCGAGCCGCTTGCCGGACACGTTCGGGCGCATTGGCAAGGTGTCGCGCCAGACGCCCTCGCGGGTCGCCTGATCGAGTTGCGGCACATCGCGCACCACCGCGAGCAGTAAGGCGAACGCGTGATCGGCCACGCAGTGATCGTTGGTGCCCGCGCCGCTGACGAGCACGATGCCGCGCGAGCGGGCATGGTCGACGGCGAGGTTTTCATAGCCGGCGCCGAGCACGCTGACAAACTCGAGCTGCGGCATCCGGTCGATGTCAGCGGCTGTCAGCCCGGTCGTACCGTTGGTCAGCACGGCGCGGATCGCCTCGCCGTGCGCGGCGATCGCGGCGGCCCGCTGGGTGGCATCGGGTGCATAGACGACGTCGAAAGCGGCCTCGACACTGGCGCGGCTTGCGTCCTTCAAGGGGATCAGAACCAGCAGGGATGGCTTCATAACGGGCGCTTTTTTCTTTCGGGAAAGACGACGAGTGAGTGTAACAAGCCTCTCGCCGCCCCGCTGGCAAGCGGCCACACGCTGCCACAAGCGAAAGGCCCTGCGGTGAGCCTGCTGCCGTGCAGCCTAAAGTCCATCCGAACCACGCCGTTATCTTCGTGGATGGACCGGCGCAAACAGAATGCGTCATGCGTCTTTCTTTTTTGGCCGAACCGAAGCCCAAGCCGCTTTAGAATAGCCGGAACTCCGACCACGGGAATCTCATGCTGGACAACCTCCCGCGCGGCTCAGTGCCCGCCAACGACGCCCCGCAGGAAGTCCCCATACGGGACGATTCCGAAATGTTCGAACTCGCGCCCGTCTCGCTCTGGCTCGAAGACTTCAGCGGCGTGCGCGCGCTCTTCGACGCATGGCGGGCACAAGGTGTGACGGATCTGCGCGCCCATTTCGCCGACGATCCGACCCGGGTGGTCGAATGCGCGCACAGCATCCGCGTCATCAAGGTCAATCAGAAGACGCTGGCACAATTCGAGGCCGCCGATTTCGACGCGCTCACCGCCAATCTCGCCTCGGTGTTCCGCGACGACATGCTCAAGACCCACCTCGAAGAGCTATGCCAATTATGGGCGGGTCAGGCGACGTTCACGAGCCAGACGGTCAACTACACGCTCGGCGGCCGCCGGCTCGACGTGCTGCTCAAAGGCGCCGTACTACCCGGCCATGAAGAACGCTGGGACCGCGTGCTCGTCTCCGTCGAAGACATCACCGAACTGGAAGGCGCGCGGCATCGCGTGACGCTGGCCGAACAGTATGTGCGCGGCCTGTTCGAACACTCGCCGGTGTCGCTGTGGGTGGAAGATTTCAGCGCCGTCAAGCGGCTGCTCGACGACGCGCGCGCGGCCGGCATCAGCGATTTTCGCGTGTTCACCGACGTACATCCGGAGTTTGTCGAGCGCTGTATGCAGGAAATTCACGTGCTCGACGTCAACCAGCACACGCTCGACATGTTCGCGGCGAAAGACAAGAAAACGCTGCTGGCGCGCTTGCCCGACGTTTTCCGCGACGACATGCGGCCGCATTTCCGCGAGCAGCTGATCGATCTATGGGACGGCAAGCTGTTCCAGCAACGCGAAGTGCTCAACTATTCGCTCGATGGCAGCGAGGTGCACGTGCATCTGCAGTTCTCGGTGCTCCCCGGTCATGAGAACCATTGGGACCTGGTGCTGGTGGCCCTCACCGACATCACGGCGCGCAAGAAGGCCGAAGCCTATCTTGAGTTCCTCGGCAAGCACGACGTGCTGACCAAGCTGCGCAACCGCTCCTTCTACGTGGATGAATTGAACCGGCTCGAACGCAAGGGGCCCTGGCCAGTCACGATCATCATGGCCGATCTGAACGGCCTCAAACGCGTCAACGATCAACTCGGCCACGCTGCGGGCGATGCGCTGCTGCGGCGCGCCGGTGAGGTAATCGGCAAGGCGACGGACGCACCGTTCCACGCGGCGCGCATCGGCGGAGACGAATTTGCGATTTTGATGTCGGACACCGATGAGCGCGGCGGCGCCGCGATGATCGATGCCATTCGCCAACTGGTCGAGATGAACAACCAGTTTTATCCGGGCTCGGTGCTGAGCTTTTCGATGGGCGCGGCGACCTGCCAGCGGGGCGACCGGCTCGAAGCCGGCGTCCAGCGCGCCGACCTGCTGATGTATGAGGAAAAGCGCGCGCACTATGCAAATCAGCTGGGCTCGGACGCGCGAGCGGACTGAACGCTGGATCAGCCCGGCAGTTTCGCCGCCAGCACGTCGAGCTTATGGATGGCCGGCGGTGTGGCGAACAGTTCGCCGGCCTTCGCCATCAACGCAGCCGCCACTTTGCCGGACAGATGCGCTTCACGGCCAGCCTCGTCGGGGAAAGCGTCGAAAATGGCGTAGGTGGACGGCCCCAACTTCAGCCCGAACCACGCCGTAGTGGCGAGCTCCTCCTGCACGAGCGGCAAGCCGCCGAGCAGAAACGCCTCCACGTCCTTCTCCTTACCGGGCTGGGCTTCAAGGCGAACATACAGTGCGAGTTTGACCATGGCGCGACTCCTGTTGTGACACGAATAAGGCGCGTTCGCGCAGCGTGGCGGCGCGTGGCTTGGCGAAGCGCTGTGAAACGTGCTGACTCGTAGAAAAGTATAGGCAGCACTCGCGCGTTGCCGCCAGGTGATGTCACCGGTACGGAGATAACAGGCGCCCGCTACGGCATCCTTCAACCCTTGTCGCTACGCACCGCTTCGCCGTATGTCTCGACAATTCGCCGATCCTGCTCTTTTACGGAAAACTGTTCCCATTCGAGCCCGTTCACGTCCTTGCTGCTTGCGTACCCTTCTACCGAATCATCTTCGAAACCGACGTGCCGAAGCTGGCCGCTCTTATCCGGCATCTCGTTGATCGAGAAATTGAGCAGATCGGTGCGCCACATCGCGTAACGGCCGGGTACCACCGCGGTGGGCGGCTGATCGAGACGGCGGGTGTAATCTTCGATGGACGCGTCGAGGCTGGCGACAGCCAAAGCGATATGGAAGCGTTTCATAGCGGTTGTCCTGACGGTTAGGATGAGGTGTTTTCATCGTATCGGCGAAGCGCCGCCGCAACCAGTTGCGCAATCATCCCGGTATCGCCATTACCGGTTTGCGCTAAAACAGCTTCCGGCGCGCGGGGTGAATCCGGCTCAGTCAATGTCCGCTATACTCGCCAGCCCTGAAGTTATCCGCGCCGAGCCGCGGACTGGAAAGAAAATCATGTCGACGATTCCCGCCTGCCCGCAATGCGCAATGGAAAACACTTACCCGGACGGCGAAAATTACGTCTGCCCGGATTGCGCGCACGAGTGGCCGATAACCGCCGCCGCGAGCGCTGACGAGGCCGACGAGCGCGTCGTCAAGGACGCCAACGGCAACCCGCTGGCCGACGGCGACGCGGTGGTGCTGATCAAGGACCTGAAAGTGAAAGGCTCGTCGATCACGCTGAAAATGGGCACCAAGGTGAAAAGCATTCGCCTTGTCGGCGGTGATCACGAAGTGGACTGCAAGATGGACGCAGGCAACTTCATGCTGAAAGCTGAGTATCTGAAGAAGGTTTGAACCGGTCAGGATTGAATCCGCGCGTTGAACCCGCGCGGACGCGCGAACAATTAAGCGCCCGGAAAGCGCAATTCGAAGCGCACCACACCCGGCACCGGACACACCACGCGCGCCGTGCCGCCGTGCAGGTGCATGATCGCCTTGACGATCGCGAGACCCAGCCCGCTCGATTCGGTGAACGCGCTGCGTGCCGCATCCGCGCGGTAGAAGCGATCGAACAGGCGGTCGAGTTGCTCGCCAGGAATCGGCGCACCGTCGTTTTCCACCACCACGGTCGCGCCCTGTTCGTCCTGCGTACCGCTCAAACGCACCACCGTGTCGCCCGCACCGTATCGCACCGCATTGACGACGAGATTGTTGATCGCCCGCCGGCACAGCATCGGATTGACCGACGCCACACCCTGAGCCTCGACCGTAAAGCGCATGCCGCGTTCGTCCGCGGGGCCCTCGAAATAGTCTGCGATCCTGACGAGTTCGGCTCGCAGATCGATCGGCTCGCGGTCGATGGACAGCGCCGCATGGTCCGCGTGCGCGAGAAACAGAATATTTTCCGCGATGTTGCTTAGGCGGTTCAGCTCCTCGAGATTCGATTCGAGCAGTTGCTGATACTCGTCGGTTTCGCGCGGTTTGGCGAGCGTCACCTGGGTCTGGCCGATCAAGGCGCCCACTGGCGTGCGAATCTCATGCGCCAGGTCGGCGGAGAACTGCGAGAGGCGCTGATAACCATCGGCAAGACGGTCAAGCATGGCGTTGAAGGCGTGCGTGAGCTGGCGTAATTCGACCGGTGCGGCCTCGCTGTCGAGCCGCACCGACAAACTCGCCGGACTGATCTGCGCCGCCCGCGTGGCGATCTCGCGCACCGGCTGGAACGCGCGGCGCAGCACATAGGAAGCGAGCAGCGTCGCGGCGAGCATGCCGATCAGCGTGGCCAGCACAATGCGATTGCGGTACGCGGCCAGCATTCGCACTTCCTGAGTCATGGGATGCGCGGCGATCACTTCGACCTCGCTGCCGTCCTCGCGCGCTTTGACGGTGGCGATCGCCCAATGAACCGGCACGCCGTTCGGCAGCAGGGTCTGGCGGACGTCTGAAAGCGCCGGCAGCCGATCCTCTTTACCGGCCTGCAAGGCAGGCATCGCAATGTTGCCAGGGTTCACGTCGATGAACGGCACTTCGCCCGGCCGGCGAAACAGCAGCACGTCTTCCTCGGCGCCGAGCATGGTCTCGAACAGCAATGGCCGGTTCTTCAATTCGTTAACCGAATAGAGATCGCGCACGATGCGGCTGAAATGCTCGACACGGCCGGTGAGCACCACGTCCGCGCGGCGCTGCAACGACAACTCGGCGGAATGATAGAAATAGGCGCCCAGCGTGCCGATCACCAGGCACGCAATCGAGGCGAACAGCACCGTGGTGCGAGCCGTCAACGAACGTTCGGTCCACAGCTTCATGAGCCGTCGCCGAAGGTGTAGCCGATGCTGCGCACCGTATGAATCAGTTTCTTTTCAAACGGATGATCGACCTTGGCGCGCAGCCGTTTGATGGCCACGTCGACCACATTGGTGTCGCTGTCGAAATTCATATCCCACACTTCCGAAGCGATCTGCGTGCGCGATAGCGCTTCGCCCTGCCGGCGCACCAGCAGATGCAGCAGCATGAATTCCTTGTTGGTCAGCGGAATCTCGACGCCTTCGCGCGTGACCTTGCGGCGCAGAACGTCCAGCTTGAGATCGGCGATCTCGAACACGTCGCTCTCGCGGATCACGCCACGACGCAGCAGCGTGCGGATGCGTAACACCAGCTCGGTGAACGAGAACGGTTTGACGAGGTAATCGTCGGCGCCGAGTTCGAGGCCGCGGATGCGGTCGCTGACATGATCGCGCGCGGTCAGGAAAATCACCGGAAGGTCGCGCCGCGCCCGCAGCGCACGCATGATTTCCCAGCCGTCGACGCCCGGCAGCATCACGTCCAGCACCACGAGGTCGTATGCGTGTTCCAGCGCCATGTGCAGGCCGTCCGTTCCGGTGCGCGCGAGGTCGACCGCGTAGCCGCTCTCGCGCAGCCCCTTTTTCAGGTAGTCGCCGGTTTTCGGATCGTCTTCGATGACGAGGATGCTCATGGTGCCTGGTGTTCCAACCCCAATGCGCCGCTGCGGGCGTGGGTCATGGATAGGGACGTGGATATGGCAGCCATTCTACGTGGCCGCGGCGCGCCGTTCATGACGTTTTTGTCATCCGTCTGTCACTCGCCGGAGCCGATCGTGCGCCTAACCTGACTCTATTCTCCACCCACCCAGAGCAGACTCATGAAGATCGTTTCCGGTAATGCGATACGCGCCATTGTCGCCCCCGCGCTCGTCGCTGCCTCACTGTTCGCCGCAGGATCCGCCGCGCAAGCCCAGACCGCCGCGCCCACCGGCGTACGCGGCACGGTGACCGCGCTCTCGGGCGACGTACTCAAGGTCCATACGCGCGACGGCAAAGACGTCGACGTGAAGCTCAGCAAGGACACGCCGATTCGCGGCGTCGCGCTCGCCAACGTGAACGACATCAAGCCGGACAGCTATGTCGGCACCGCCGCGATCCCGCAACCCGACGGCACGCTGAAGGCGCTCGAAGTGCACGTGTTCCCAGCCAGCATGCGCGGCTCCGGCGAAGGTCATCGGCCGTGGGATCTCGGCTCGAACAGCACGATGACCAATGGCACGGTGGGCTCTCTCGTGGTGAGCAACGGCCGCACGATCACGGTCAAGTACAAGGACGGTGAGAAGAAGATCGTGATTCCGCAGGACGTGCCTATCGTCGCTCTCGAACCGGGTGACCGTTCGCTGCTGGTGCCGGGCGCGAAGGTCGTGTTGTTCGCCCACAAGGAAGCCGACGGCTCGCTGGCGGCGAACTTCATCTCGGCCGGCGAGCATGGTGTAACGCCGCCGATGTAATCCGGCGTTGCTCCAGCCGTTCGAACAAGCCGCGTGCCTCAATGGCGCGGCTTTCAGATTTTTCCTTGTTTCATCGCCGCTCACCATGCCCGAACCGCAAGCACGCTTGATCGTCCACCCACTCGCCGTACGAATCACGCACTGGATCAACGCGTTTGCGATGGTCTGCATGGTGATGAGCGGATGGGCGATCTATAACGCGTCGCCCTTCTTTCCGTTCAAATTTCCACTGTGGGCGACCGTCGGCGGCTGGCTGGGCGGCTCGATTGCATGGCATTTCGCGGCGATGTGGCTGCTGTGCGCGAACGGCCTGCTGTATCTGGCGTATGGCATCGGACGCGGGCATTTCCGTCGCAAGCTCCTGCCGGTCTATCCGCGCGACGTCGTACACGATGCCGCATTAGCGATGCAGTTCAAGCTGCCGCACGATACCGGAAAATATAATGCGGTGCAGCGCGCGCTCTATCTCCTTGTACTGTTCCTTGGCGTGCTGCTGGTCGCCTCGGGGCTCTCGATCTGGAAGCCCGTGCAATTCTCGTGGCTTACCACCCTCTTCGGCGGCTTCGATTTCGCGCGTCGCGTGCATTTTGTCGCGATGGCGGGCGTGGTGGGTTTTGTCGTCGTGCATCTGGCGCTGGTGCTGCTGGTACCGCGCACCCTGCTACCGATGTTGACCGGCCGCGCTCGAATCGTCACACACAAAAGGAGCGAGGCATGAGCGAGTCAAAACGCAAGGACTCGCGCAGCACGCGTATTGTCCTCGCCGACCACAAACCACAAATCGAACGATTGCAACGGCGCCTGTTCCTGCGCTCATCGCTTTCGATCGGCGCGCTCGCGATGCTCTCGGGCTGCAACATGCAGGACGGTGATTCGGTCGACAAGGTTTTATGGGCCATGTCGCGCTGGAACGATCGCGTGCAGGGATGGCTGTTCAATCCCAACAAGCTCGCGCCGACCTATGCGGCGAGCGAAATCACCGACCCATTCCCGTTCAACGCGTTCTATCCGGAGTTCGACGCACCGGACATCGACGGTTCGACGTATCAACTGGAAGTGTCGGGTTTGGTGTCGGACAAGCGCACGTGGAATCTCGATCAACTGCGCGCCTTGCCGCAGGCTTCACAGATTACGCGGCACATCTGCATTGAAGGATGGAGCGCGATCGGGCAATGGCGAGGCGTGCCGTTTCGCACGTTCCTCGAACGCATCGGCGCCGATCTGAGCGCACGCTATGTCGGCTTCAAATGCGCGGACCGTTACTACTCGAGCCTCGACATGGCGACGGCGTTGCATCCGCAAACCCAACTGACACTCGATTTCCGCGACGCGCCGCTGCCGGCCAAATACGGCTATCCGCTGAAGCTGCGTGTGCCAACCAAACTGGGTTTCAAGAATCCGAAGCACATCGCGGCAATCTTCGTGACCAATACGAACCCCGGCGGCTATTGGGAAGACCAGGGATACAACTGGTTTAGCGGTCTGTAACGCTTCCTGCAAACGCGCTTATACCGCCGTCACATAACGCGCGACCGGCTTGACCACACGCGGCGGTGGCGCATCGTACACGCTCCGCATGCGCTTGATTTCATCGACAGGGCTCAAGCCGAATAGACGCTTGAACTCGCGGCTGAATTGCGACGCGCTTTCGTAACCGACCCGCGCCGCGGCCGCGCCCGCATTCAAACCATCCTGCACCATCAGCAAACGCGCGTGATGCAAACGCGTGGTCTTCACGTATTGCATCGGCGAGGTCGCTGTCACGGCCTTGAACTGCGCATGAAAAACGGCGAGGCTCATGCCCGCTTCAGAGGCGAGCGTATCGACATCGAGTTGCCCATGATAGTCGGCGTGGATGCGCCTGAGCGCCTTGGCGATCCGGCCGAAATGATTCTGATGCGTGAGCGCGGCGCGAATCGCATCGCCCTGCTCGCCCGTCAACACGCGGTAACAGATTTCGCGCACCACGCCTGGCGCGAGAATACGCGCGTCGAGCGGCGAGGCCAACGCTTCCATCAAACGCTGCACGGCATTGCTCAAAGCCGGATCGAGCGGCGTCGAATAGATGCCGAGCGGCTCGTTCTGCGCGGTGCCCTGTGTTTCATTCAGCGCCATCAGCAACTCGGCCACCATGCTCAGATCGACACGCACCGAGATGCCGAGGAACGGTTCCTCCGGGCTCGCCTCGGTTTCACATTCGAACGGCAGCGGCACCGACAGCACCAGATACTGCTGCGCGTCGTACTGGAACACCTGATCGCCGAGATAACCACGCTTGCGCCCCTGGCAGACGATCACGATGCTCGGCTCGTACATCACTGGCATACGCGGCATCGGACTATTGGCGCGCATCAGGTTGACACCTTCGAAGCTCGAACGCGTCATGCCCGGGGTCGGTGCGAGCAAATCGAATAATTCGACCAGACGCTGCTGGGCAGAATCGACGGGGCCGCGGGCGACCGGGGCGCGATCGACGGGGCCACCGGCGGCCGGGGCGCGCTCGATCGATGCGGGTTCAACGGAACGGGTTGACATGACGGTATAGTGACGTGCAAGAGAATAATGCTTGAAATTTAGCACCAAACGACCTACTGCGCTCATCGCCAGGAGTTTTAGGCAAACCTTCAAGATATTCAGGTATTCCCCGGTTCGCTCCTGGCTCCTACTATGGGAACCCTGCCGGATCATCCATTTCCGCGCTGCGCCGGGCCTGGTCGCCCGTTCACTGTTTCGGTGAATACACCGACTACCGCCTGCGCCGTGATCCCGGTTCACGACAAGATTTGGCCGCATCGGCGACGCACGTCGCCCATCGTTGGCACCTTGCGACATCACCCTCTTTGCTGGAGCTACCCATGAGCACGACTTATGCCTATGCAGCGACCGACGCTACCGCGCCGCTCGCCCCGTTCGAAATCCAGCGCCGCGAACTGCGCGGCCATGACGTGCAAATGGAAGTCCTGTTTTGCGGCGTGTGCCATTCCGATTTGCATCAGGCACGCAATGAATGGAAGAACACGGTTTTTCCGGTGGTGCCGGGCCATGAAATTGTCGGCCGCGTGACAGCGGTCGGCCCGGACGTGACGAAGTACAAGGCAGGCGATCTGGTGGGCGTGGGGTGCCTGGTCGATTCGTGCCGTACGTGTGCGAGTTGCGAGGAAGGTCTCGAGCAGTATTGTGAAAACGGTTTTGTCGGCACGTACAACGGTGTTGAACGGGTTGACGGTCAGATCACCTACGGTGGTTATTCGACGCAACTGGTGGTGGATGAGGCATTCACGCTGCGCGTGCCGGAGAATCTCGATCCGGCGGGTGTGGCGCCGTTGCTGTGCGCGGGTATCACGACGTATTCGCCGCTGCGCACGTGGGGTGCGGGTCCAGGCAAGAAGGTCGGGATTGTCGGCCTTGGCGGCTTGGGTCACATGGGCGTGAAGTTGGCCCGTGCGATGGGCGCGCATGTCGTGTTGTTTACGACGTCGCCGTCGAAGATTGAGGATGCCAAGCGGCTTGGTGCGCATGAGGTGGTCATCTCGAAGCATGCTGAAGAGATGGGCGCGCATGCCAACAGCTTCGATTTCATTCTGAATACTGTGGCTGCGCAGCATGATTTGAATCCGTTTTTGAGTCTCCTGAAGCTTGATGGGACGATGACGCTGGTGGGTGCGCCGGAGCATGATCATCCGTCGCCGCAGGTGTTCAATCTGATCTTCAAGCGTCGCCGGTTGGCTGGGTCGTTGATTGGTGGGATTGCCGAGACGCAGGAGATGCTGGATTTTTGCGGCGAGCATGGGATTACTTCGGATGTTGAGGTGATTCCTATGCAGGGGATTAATGAGGCTTATGAACGGATGCTTAAGAGTGATGTTAAGTATCGGTTTGTTATTGATCTGGATTCCTTAAGGAAGTGATGGTTTTTTGCCTGCGAGGCGCTTGTTCGTCTGGTTGCATTGCGGCGTTGGCCTTTCCTTGATCTGGATTCTTTGGCCTTTCCTTGATTTGTTATTGGTCTATTAGCGTCGCCCCTGTGCGGGGCGGCACCTACTTTTCTTTGCCTGCCGCAAAGAAAAGTAGGCAAAAGAAAGCGGCTCAAACCGCTAGCTCATAAGCGGGTCTCCTGGCTTGGAGGAGGTAGTGGTGCATCTGGAATCCGTGCTCTCGCACACTCCGCGTTAGCGACAAGGCAGTCATACCCCCCGCCTCGCACTACGTGCTCGCCGGAAGGGACCATCACGCCCCCTGCTTCGTTTAGGCGTTGTGGGAGCCATCGGCTTCGCCTCGGCGATATGCCAACGGACTCAGTGTTTCGGAATCGCCGCCGACGCTAAACATAGCTAGCAGCATACGAAGTGCGGCCGGGTACCGAAAACGGCAAGCTGCCTTTTGAAGTACCACGACATCAAATACAGCGGGCGGCCTAATGAAGCGCCGCTGAGCATAAAAAACGGCGATCGGTTTAATGAAGTACCGCGTCGGCGCGCGCAGCGTCGCCGGAAGTATGACGGCCTTGTCACTCGCGCCGAATGTGCGAGAACACCGATTCCAGATGCGCCACTACCGCAACTGCGCGAGGGACCCGCTTAAGAATTTGCGGTTTGAGCCGCTTTCTCTTGCCTACTTCTCTTTGCCGCCGGCAAAGAGAAGTAGGTGCCGCCCCGCACAGGGGCAACGCTAATAAACCAATAACAAATCAAGGAAAGGCCAACGCCGCAAGGCAAACAGACGAACAAGCGCCGCGCAGGCAACAAAAAACCCCTTGACACCAACTGGAGTTTGAATCGTGATTGACAGAATAACTGCAATGCGGACATTCATCCGAATCGTGGACACAAACAGCTTCACCCGCGCAGCGGAATCCCTCGACATCCCCCGCGCGACGGCGACAACGATTGTCCAGAACCTGGAAGCCCTGCTAGGCACCGCCCTCTTAACCCGCACAACGCGACGCCTAAGCATCACGCCAGAAGGCGCTGCCTACTACGAGCGCTGCGCGCAAATCCTGGCGGATATCGACGAAATGGAAGCGAGCCTGCGTCACTCAACGGATAACCTGACCGGCCGCCTGCGCATTGAAATGCCCGGCGCGGTAGCGAGCACCATCGTCCTGCCGGCACTGGACGACTTCCACACCCGCTACCCAAACCTCGATCTGGCCATCGGCATCAGCAACCGCACGGTTGACCTGATCTCGGAAGCCATCGACTGCAGCATCCAGCTAGGCGAATTGCCAGACTCGAATCTGATCGCGCGGCAACTGGGCACCCTCGAACACGTGACCTGCGCAAGTCCAACCTACCTGGCCCACCACGGCACGCCGGCCGACATCGACGATCTACGCGGACACGTCGCCGTCAATTGCATGTCGCCGCACAACGGCCGCGAAGTCGACTTCGACTTCGAAGTGGACGGCGAAGCGCAAACCGTCAAGGTAAAGGGCTTCGTCAAAGTCAGCGACGAGCAGGCCTATCTCACCTGCGGATTGCAAGGCCTGGGCCTGATCCAACCCGCGCGGATCGCCGCACAACCCTACCTCGATTCAGGACTGTTGCGCGAAGTGCTGCCGCAATGGAAACCCGTGCCGATGCCGGTCTCGGTCGCGTATGTGAAAAACCGCCGGGTGTCGCCGCGCGTGCGCGCCTTCGTCGACTGGCTCGCGGAATTGTTCGAGCAGACCGAACACGTCGATCAGGACCTGTCGCGAGTCCGTCAACTGTTGCGTGGCCTGCATCCCGCCTGAGGCGGGTTTCATGCAGGCTCGCAACGCAAAGGACGCGTTAGTTCGGAAGCGTCACCGGCACCGGACGCGTCAGCAGATCAACGTAAAAATTGAAAAACCTCGGCTTGTCGAAGCGTTCGATTCCGGCGAGACCGAGCCGATCAACGCGCGCTCTCTTGGACAAGGCGGCCACCTGCCCGCTCGTGTGCGTGCGCTGCTCGACTTTCTGGTAGCGCGAATGCGCGTGGAGTGACACGAATCGCCACCGGCCGAGCCGCAGGTTCACGTACGCCGCAGCGGCGGACGTGGGCTGCGCGGATCACGTGCCCGGTTGCCGCGAATCACGAGGACGCGCGGCGCGCCTGAACTTACAGCTTTACGGCTGGCGCGCCTGCGGCGCCGCCCCCGGACAGGCGGGATCTTTACCCCAATGTCCGTCGCATACGCGCCAGCGGCACAACTGGTCTTCGAAGAAGCCGCGTTGTCCGCACTCTTTCACGCGTTCGGCCAGCTTGGCGCTCCCGGGGGTCGCCAATGCACTGACCTTGGTGGCCGTGTTGCCGTCTTCTGCTTTCGCGTCAGCCGGTTTGGTCCGTGCCACGAGCGCGGCTAATAGATCGGCATCCGAATCATCTTTCGAAGCATTACCTGCCGCGCGCGATTTCTTTGTTTGAGCGACCGCGGTCGGGGCGCTCGCGTGATGACTACTTGCGGTCACACTTTCCTTTTTGCCGTGGGCCGCAGTCTCGTGTTTCGCATTGCTCGCGACAGCCGTCGAGCCCTTACCGTGCTTTGCCGCCGGCACCGTTACCGCCGACGCGGTCGTTGCAGATGCAACCGGTGTCGACGCGTTGCTCGGTTCAGCACCATTGGCGAGCGCGCGCGACAAGCGGCTGTCATCACCGCTTGCAGGTTCGCTCGCGGATGCCGCAGGCGCCTTGCTGTCGCTGTCGTCAGCGATGATCGTGGCCGCTTGCGACGACGCCGCAGCCGGGGCCTCCGCTTTCGCGGTGACCTGCGGCACACTGCCAGAGGCGGACGCCGGCACGGCGGCTTTCTCGGCACTGGCGGGCGTGGCTGACGCCAACGGCGCTGTCTGCATACGCTGCTGCATATGCCACGCGCCCCAACCACCGGCCGCGATCACCAGCAAGGCGACCAGCACAAGCGGCGTTTTCGACCGGCGTGGTTGATCGGTAGGCGGCTCGACGCGGCCTTCCAGATTCGCGAGAATTCGCGAACTATTGCCATCGGCGCCCTTAGCCTTATCGGATAACAGGCTAGGTGGGGCTTTGGAATTCGAACTTTCCGGCGCACTCATTCACTGTCTCATTGAATCCTGGATTATTTCGCCGTGATAATACGGTTCCGGCTCCTCTCCGAGCAGGCCTGATTCTAAGAGCAAGCATTACAAAATACAATTGTTTCCAATTTCCGGGGTCGACTTTGATTGCCGTAGTACTTCTCGCCTATTTCGCCGTCGCCGTTGTAATCGCAGCAATGCTGCTATTGCCGGCGGTACGCGCCTCTTTATTAGGCGCCGCACTCGCCATTCATGGCCGCGTGATGCGCGGCGCATCGCAAGGCGCTTCACGTGCTCGCGGTCAATTATCACGTTCGGCAAAAATTTCGCAATCGACCGCAATCGATATGCAAAAGTTACTGGTAAAGCGGCGCTTGCTGATTTTTACCACCACAGGTATTCTTGCGACGCCGCCATTGGTCGCATTGGCTTTACGCGGCCGGCAATTATTCCAATTCGATGACACCGCACGGGTACCGGACGAGAAAATTGCCGCGTTATTGAATGGCGAACAGCTCGTGCCCCCGCCGCCGCTGCCGCCCGAGGTATTTGCAACGCAGGAAGTGGAGCAGATTCGGCCCGCCCTGAAAGACGCGAGCCGCGACTGGAATTTGCTCGACGCCGATTTCAGAACGCGTTTATTGCTCGTTTACAAAATCATGCACGAGCAATACGGGTATGAAATGGCATTGCTGGAAGGTTATCGCAGTCCGGAGCGGCAAAACCGCCTGGCGCAAATGGGGGGCAACGTTACCAATGCTGCAGCGTTTCAGAGCTATCACCAATACGGTCTTGCCGCGGACAATGCGTTTTTGCGCGACGGCAAGCTCGTCATTTCAGAAAAAGATCCCTGGGCCATGCGAGGCTATCAGTTATACGGACAGACGGCCGAACAGGTCGGCCTGACGTGGGGTGGCCGCTGGAAAATGATGGATCTCGGGCACGTTGAATATCACAAACCGGGCTTCGTCATGGGGCGTGGTCATTAAGGCAAAGCGGGCAATAAAGAGGTTGCAATGGGGCGTTCAATCAATTTTTCTGGCACAAGTCGGCAATGCCGCATGCATAACGGCATGAGTCCAATCGCCATCGGTGGGACATCCCTTGGCGGATTTAACAATCCGGCCACTTTCATCTTCGTCTGAATATGCTTTTGATTTGTTTTAAACGCGGCGCAGGCAGACTTTGCCCGCGCTCGCGTCATGCTGTTTGCCACACACGCGCCACAACACACATCACCAAGACCTGAACGGCTTATGCGACGCATTCTTAACGTGTTGACCCACCCACGCACGCTCTCGATCATCGGCTTGCTAGCGCTCGCTGCTGTTTTATTCATCGGCGCCGATACCTTGCAGATCGACCCGATGTGGCCTGCCATCGTGCTCGGCGCGGTGATTGCACTATGGCTGCTGGTCTGGGTGGTGCGCCGCCTGCGCGCGCGGCGCGCGAACGACAAGCTCGGCGAAATGCTCGAGCAACAGGCCGAAAAACAGACCGAAAGCGGCCCCGCGCCGACGCCCGCGCGCCAGGCCGAACTCGACGTGCTGCGCACGCGCCTCGTGGATGCGGTGAAAACGATCAAGACCTCGAAGATCGGCCAGATGTCCGGCGGCTCGGCGCTGTATGAGATGCCCTGGTACATCGTGATCGGCAACCCGGCCGCCGGCAAAAGTAGCGCCGTGCTGAATTCGGGCCTGCAATTTCCTTTCGCCGACAAGAACAATGCGGTGATTCACGGCATCGGCGGCACGCGGAATTGCGACTGGTTCTTCACGACCGAGGGCATTCTGCTCGATACCGCCGGCCGCTATTCCGTGCACGAGGAAGACCGCACTGAATGGCTCGGCTTCCTCGGGCTACTCAAGCGCTTCCGGCCGAAAGCGCCGATCAACGGCATCATCGTCACTGCGAGCATTGCCGAGTTGACCAACAGCAAGCCCGAGTTCGCGATCAATCTCGCGAAGAATCTGCGCCAGCGCGTGCAGGAGTTGACCGAGAAGCTCGAAGTGTTCGCGCCGGTGTATGTGATGTTCACCAAGGCAGACCTGATCACGGGCTTCACCGAATTCTTCAGTGGCAGCGACCGTCACGAATACGACCGCGTGTGGGGCGCCACCCTGCCCTACGAGCCGGACGAGAAGCGCGACGTAGTGGGCCTGTTCGACGAGCACTTTGAAGAGTTGTATGACGGCCTGAAGGAAATCAGCGTCGCGCAGATGTCGATCAACCGCGGCAACAAGCTCTCACCGGGTCAGTTGAGCTTCCCGCTTGAATTCTCGGCGATCAAACCCGCGTTGCGCGGGTTCCTCGCCACGCTGTTCGAAACCAACCCGTTCCAGCACAAGCCGATTTTCCGCGGCTTCTACTTCACCAGCGCGTTGCAGGAAGGCGAAACCAATAGCGCCGCCGCCACGCGCATCGCCAACCGCTTCGGCCTCTCCGCGGACAGCCTGCCCAAGCCGCATAGCGCGTTCTCGAAGAACGGCTTCTTCCTGCGCGATCTGTTCTCCAAGGTGATCTTCGCCGACCGGCAAACCGTCAAGCAGTTCGCCAGCCCCGCCAAGACGCGCATGCGTTATGCCACGTTCTTCGGCTTCGTCGCGGTGCTCGCGTTGGCGCTCGGCGGCTGGACGTGGTCGACGATCGGCAATCAGCAGCTCGCCGACAATGTAAAGGCCGACCTCGACAATGTGGTGCGTCTGCAGCAGAACCGCAACGACCTGCAATCGCGTCTGCAGGCGATGGACATTCTGGAAGATCGCATCGACCAGCTCGAACAGTTCCGCCGCGACAAGCCACTGGCCGTGTCGCTCGGGCTGTATCAGGGCGACCGCCTCGAACAGCATTTGCTCACCGAGTATTACAACGGCGTGCGCCAGATTCTGCTCGACCCGGTTTCGCAGAATCTCGCGTCGTTCCTGAAGGACGTCAACGCGCATCCCGATCAGCTCGCGCCGATGAATCGCACGCCGGATGCCGCCGCGATCCCCGTATCCGCGCACACGGCGATGGCAGCGAACAGCCAGGGTGGCCTGTATAGCGACGCGTCGCCGACCAACGTCGAAGACGCGTACAACGCGCTCAAGACCTACCTGATGCTCAGCGACAAGCGTCACGTGGAAACCGCTCACCTGACCGATCAGCTCGCCCGCTTCTGGCGCGGCTGGCTCGAAACGAATCGCGGCAACATGCCCCGCGACGAGATGATCCGCAGCGCCGAGCGCATGATCACCTTCTATCTGTCGCGTGTGTCCGACAACGACTGGCCGATGATCGACGAGAACCTCGGCCTCGTCGATCAGACGCGTGAGAACCTGCGCCGCGTGGTGCGCGGCATGCCGGCCCGCCAGCGGGTCTACGAAGAAATCAAGGCCCGTGCATCGACGCGTTTTGCGCCGATGACGATCGCGCGCATTGTCGGCGACAACAATACGGCGCTGGTGGCCGGCAGCTACGCGATTCCCGGTACCTTCACGCGTGAAGCGTGGTTCCAGTACGTGCAGCCGGCGATTCGCGACGCTGCCACGAAGGAATTGCAGGCCAAGGACTGGGTGCTCAACACCTCCGCGCATGACGATCTGACACTGGAAGGCAGCCCCGAGCAGATCCAGAAAGCGCTCGTGGCGATGTACAAAACGGAATACGCGATGCACTGGCAGAAGTTCATGCAAGGCATCGCCGTACAGAACTTCGGCAGCTTCAGTCAGGCGGTAGATGCGATGAACCGTCTCGGCGACCCGCAGGATTCACCGATCCGCAAGGTCCTCGAAACCGCGTATGACCAGACCTCGTGGGACAACCCGTCGCTGTTCAACGCGAACCTGAAGCGCGCGCAGACCGGCGTGACAAGCTGGTTCAAGAACTGGTTCTCGCGTGCGCCGACCGGCCAGTTGAACGCCAACATCGACATCAACGGCAATCCGGTCGAAGTGCCAATGGGGCCGATCGGCCAGGAGTTCTCGGCGTTGGGCCGCATCGTCGTCTCGGGCGACAACGGCTCGATGTTGAAGGGCTACATGGACACGCTCTCGAAGGTCCGTACCCGCTTTAACGTGATCAAGAACCAGGGCGATCCGGGACCGGGTGCGCGTCAACTGATGCAGCAGACGCTCGACGGCAGCGGCTCCGAGTTGGCCGATTCGCTGAAGTACGTCGACGAACAGATGCTGACGGGCCTCACCGATTCGCAACGCAAGGCACTGCGCCCGCTGCTGGTGCGTCCGCTGATGGCGGCGTATGCGGTGGTGATCCAGCCGGCCAGCGTCGAAGTCAACAAGGTGTGGAACGCGCAGGTCTATCAGACCTTCCAGAGCTCGCTCGCGAACAAGTATCCGTTTGCAGGCGACGCGAAGGTCGAAGCCGGCGCCGGTGAAATCGCTCAGGTGTTCGGGCCGGACGGCGCGATCGCCAAGTTCGTCGGCACCACGCTCGGACCGCTCGCGGTGCGCCGCGGCGACACGCTGACCTCACGCACATGGGGCGATATGGGTCTCGCGCTGACCCCCGACTTCACCAGTGGTTTCGCGCGCTGGGTGGCGCCGCTTGCCGGCGGAGCCGCGACCTCGTCGGGCCAAAGCTCGGCTGAACCGCAGACCGTGTTCCAGATCCTGCCGCAGCCGAGCAGCGGCACCACGGAATACACGCTCGCGATCGACGGCCAGCAAATGCGTTACCGCAATACGCCGCCGCAGTGGACCAACTTCGTGTGGCCGAATCCGTCGGGCTCGCCGGGCGCGACGCTGAATGCCACGACCTTCGACGGCCGCACGCTGCAACTGGTCAACGAACCGGGCCGCTACGGTCTGGAGAAGCTGATCAATTCGGCGCAGCGCAAGCGCCGTCCGGACGGCACCTTCGATCTGTCGTGGACTCAAGGTAATGTCACGGTGGCGGTCAGCATGCGCATCATCAGCACGTCGCAGGCATCGGGCAGCGCCAGCAGCGACGCACCGCAACAGCAAAGCTTGCGCGGCTTGCGGCTGCCTTCGTCGGTGGCGGACGTGAGCGCCGCGGCGAATTCGGTCAATGCGACGGCCGCGGGTGGGCCAGTACCAACAGGAACAACGGGAGCGCCAGCTGTCGCGCCGGCTTCGCCAGCGGCACGGCCGACGACGGCCGCCGCCGCGGTTTCGAACACAGGGGGTGCGCAATGACGCAAACCGTGCAGGCGCAAATCGCCTACTTCGGCAAGATTCCGTCGCGCGGCGACTTCGTCAAAAGCGCGCATAACCCGCAGTTGCTGGCCACGCTCGACCGCTGGATCGCCGAAGCCATGGAATTGCTCACCGAAGATCCGCGCTGGAAGATCGTCTACGAAAACGCCAAGCCGATGCATTTCGCGTTCCTCGGTTCGCGCAGCAAGCTGGCGATTGCCGGACATATGGTGGCGAGCCAGGATCAATCGTCGCGGCGCTTTCCGTTTCTTGCCGCCACCGCGCTGGAAGTTGAAAAGCCGCTGACGTTTCTGGCACACAGCCCACTGGCCTTTGCGCGCCTGTGGTCGCGCATTGCCACGCAGATGAGACCCCTGCTCGGCGTGAGCGAGCAGGCCGGCGCGCTACAGGCGCTCGGCGAAACGCAGGTGCCGATCGAAATCGGCGCCGGCCCGGGCAATCCGCACGACGGCACCTTCAACGACTTCGTCGAGCATCAGACCCTCTCCGGCCTCGAACAGATGCTGCTGGCGAGCGGCCATCCGGTGCGCCTGCGCGGCGCGATGCTGGCGCTCGGTTCGCTGCTGCGTCCGGTGATGCAAAGCGGTTCGTCGCATCTCGAACGCGGGCTGACGCTACCGCTGCCGAACGATCCCTTCTACCGCTCGCTCGTCGCCGCGTTCTGGCTCGAACTGATCGCACCGTTCGTCTCGCAAGCCGATTTTGAACTGGCGATTTTTATCGGCACGATTGCCGAGCGCGAACGGCTCATCATCGGCTTTAACGGCGCCTCCGCCAAAACGCTGCATAGCGTGGTCGATCCGCAGGCGTACGCAGCACACAACATCGATATCGACGATCCCGAGTGGATCGACGAACACGCACAAAACGATCATGGCATCAGCAAGCTCGTCAGCTACCTCGACCAACCGCAACTGTCGTTGCGTGTCAGCATCGACACGTTCCGCGAAGCATTCACGGGAGCGTGACACGATGTTGAGCAAACACACGCGCATTGCCTCATTGTTAGCGGGCCTTCTGATCAGCACGTTTGCCCATGCTGACAATGACGGCCCGGCACGCGTCACCCCGGTCGACAACAGCGGCGTTTCGATTCACACGACCATTCTGCCCGCACCTTCGTCGGCACAGGCGGGCAATGCCGGGCCAGCGGTCAGTACGGCCGGTCTCGCCAGCGGCACCACGGGTACCGGCACCGGCGCGATCAGCGCGTCGCCGCCGCCCGCCAGTGCCATGCCGGGTCAGGTCGTGGTGGGCGGCAAAGTGCCGGACGAAACGACCAAGGCCGCGGTACTCGCGCGTCTGCGCGACACCTACGGCGCGGCCAACGTGGTCGATCAGATCGAAGTCGCCGACGTCGCGACGCCGCCGAACTGGTCCGCCAACGTGCAAAAGCTGATCGGACCGCAGTTGAAGCAGATCAGCAAAGGCCAGCTGAAGATCGACGGCACCCAGATCGACGTGAAAGGTGAAGTGCACAACGAATCGCAGCGCCAGCAACTCGCGAGCGATATGGCGAACGCACTGAATCCGACCTACACGATCAAGAACGGCCTGCGCGTCAGTGCATCTGAACAAGGCCTGCTCGACCAGACATTGGCAAACCGCACGATCGAGTTCGAGACGGGCAGCGCGACGCTCACGCCGCAAGGCCGCGCGATTCTCGATCAAATGGCGGCCGTGCTGTCGAAGATGCAGACAAAGACGGTCGCGATCATCGGCCATACCGACAACTCGGGCAATCGCACCTCGAATATTGCGCTCAGCCAGGCGCGGGCGGATGCGGTGAAGGGTTATCTGGTCGCCAAGGGCATCCCGCCCGAGCAGATGACGACCACCGGGGTCGGCCCGGATCAGCCGATCGCATCGAACGATACGACCGACGGGCGGGCGCGTAACCGGCGTATTGAGTTTCGCGCGGGGTCTTGAGATGTTGCTTGCTTGACCACCGTATGGTTGAAAAAAAGCCTGGCACCGAGTTCGATGCCAGGCTTTTTTGTCTGCACGATGGAAATTCTAGCTGTTTTCTTCGGGCTTCACGCCCAGCAGTTCGCGAATATGCGCGAGCGACCCATCGTCTTTCACGACCGAGGAAAGCCACTGATGCAAAGGCATGTCCGCGCATTCCGCCGCCTTGTCAGCGAGGTAAGCAGCCGGATTATGCGGCTCAGTGCTGCGAAAGAATTTGGCCACGGCACGCAACTGCGCGACGGCTTGCGCGCGGCTCTGGATTCCTGCAATCGGGCTGATCGTAGTCGGCATGGTCGTCAACACGGGTTCCTCGCGTTGCGGTGAAGTCTTGAAGGTAGGCTCGGCGCGTTCATGTTCTTCCGCCTTCGGCGCTTTCGGCGCCGCCGCCTCAGCGCTTACGCCCAGTTCGCGTGCGAATCGTTCCACCAACCCGTAGACGCTCTCATACGCATCCTTCGCCTGACGGAAGCTCGGCGCAAAATCGGCGGCACGCCGGTCCAGTTCCTGTTCGAGTGCGAGCATCGCAGCTTCGAACACTTTCAGATCGACCAGCAGGGTCGAATAGAACGCCGGGGGCGTGGCGCGTTTCGACGCTTCGATCTGCTCGATGGAGGGCTTGCCGCGCGCGATGTCGTCGGCGTGATCCGGATCGCGCTTGACCGCTTGCGCGACATGCGTGGCCACGTCCCAATCGATCGTGCTGTACGAGCTGCCTTGCGACGACGTGAGCGGCATCGCCCGCAGCAGATCACCGGTGCGGCCCATCAGCCACGCCACGTTGCCGAGGCGATACTCAGTGTCGTCGCCTTCCGGCAGCGGATGCACGTGATCCCAGTACTTCTCGCACAGCCCAGTCAGCAGCGCATACCCTTGCGTGAGACCGGTCACGCCCTCTTCGATGGCCAACGCCTCGGTGAGCCAGACAGCGAGGCGCAGGTCCTTGGTCTGCGTCTGCAGCAGGTTGCTGGAGCGTTCGACCACGAAAGGCCAGTCGGCCTCCTTGATATCCGTGACCCATTCACCCTGGTCCAGCGACGGGTCTTCGAATCGGCGCGCGTGCTGAATCGCGTCGAAATCCGCTGAAAACAGCAGGTCTTCGCCACAAGGTGAGGCTTCGCTGATCGGCGCCAGCAGCGTGTTCAGATTAGTCGGCATGACAGAAAGCAATAAGGTTCCGGTACGGCATTAAAACAGATTGGCAAGCAGGCGGGGCATGCCTGCTCACACAACCGTGTATTCGAACTCGCCCGCTTCGCTCGCGCGGACTGCGATGCGTTCGATCGCGGCGCCGTTGGCCATGCGCTCCAGCACCTGCTGCGCGACTTCAGGCAATAGCGTGCCATTCAGAATGTGGTCGACATTGCGCGCGCCGGAGTCCACTTCGGTGCAGCGCGCCAGCACAGCGTCGACGAGCGACTCATCCCACTCGAACAGCGCCTTGTGGTTCGACTCGATGCGGCGGCGAATCCGCTCCAGCTTCAAGTCGATGATTTCGGCAAGCACGTCGTCGGAGATCGGGTAGTACGGCACCACTTTCATGCGGCCGAGGAACGCCGGCTTGAACGTCTTGTACAGTTGCGGGCGCAACGTCTCCGCGAGTTCGTCCGGATCCGGCAGTTCTTCGGCGCTTTTGTTCAGGCATGCCTGCATCACCGCCTGCGAGCCGACGTTCGAGGTCAGAATGATCAGTGTGTTGCGGAAATCGATCTCGCGTCCTTCGGCGTCGTCCATCGTGCCCTTGTCGAACACCTGGAAGAACATTTCCAACACATCCGGGTGCGCCTTTTCGACTTCGTCGAGCAACACGACCGAATACGGATTGCGACGCACCGCTTCGGTCAGCACACCGCCCTCGCCATAACCGACGTAGCCCGGCGGCGAGCCCTTCAGGCCCGACACGCTGTGCGCCTCCTGATACTCGCTCATGTTGATCGTGACCATCTTGCGTTCGCCGCCGTACAGCACATCGGCTAGCGCCAGCGCGGTTTCGGTCTTGCCGACACCCGACGGCCCGACGAACATGAACACGCCGCGCGGTTTGTTCGGGTCTTCGAGACTCGCGCTGGCAGTGCGCACGCGTTGCGCGATCGCATCGAGTGCGTGGTCCTGCCCGATCACGCGGGCGGCCAGCAGCGGCTGCAGATTCAGCACAGTCTGGATTTCGTCCTTGATCATGCGGCCGAGCGGAATGCCGGTCCATGAAGCGACGATTTCGGCGACCACGTGGCCATCGACCTGCAAGGGAACCATGGGCTGACCACCCTGCAGGGCGTGCAACTCCGCAACACGCGTGGCCAGCGTTTCGCGCGCCGTCTGTGCCTTGTCGGCCTGCCCGGCGTCTGCGCTACTCACCCGCGCGGCGTCGATCTCAGCACGCAAGCCGACGATCTCCGTCACCAAGGCGCGCTCCTTGTCGTAGCGCCCTTCGTCAACGGCCAGGTCTTTCACGTCGTCTTCCCGCAGGCTGCGCAGTTCCGCGAGCCGCTCGTCGTGCAGCGCGCCGCTCGCCACTTCGCGTTCCAGCGCGGCGATTTCGGCGTCGATGCGCTCGAGTCGTTTCTTCGTGTCGTCGATCGCGGCAGGGGTCGAGCTATGCGCGAGCGCGACTTTCGCGCAGGCGGTGTCGAGCACGCTGATCGCCTTGTCCGGCAGTTGACGTCCGCTGATATAGCGATGCGACAGACGTACCGCTTCGGTGATCGCATCGTCCAGCACGCGGACGTTGAAGTGCTTTTCCATCAACGCGGCCATGCCGCGCAACATGGCCGCCGCGAGCGTCTCGCTCGGCTCCTCGATCTTCACGACCTGGAAACGCCGCGCCAGCGCCGCATCTTTCTCAAAGTACTTCTTGTATTCGCTCCACGTGGTCGCCGCGATGGTGCGCAATTCGCCGCGCGCGAGAGCCGGCTTCAGCAGATTCGCCGCATCGTTCTGCCCGGCCTGGCCACCGGCGCCGATGATCGTATGCGCTTCGTCGATAAACAGAATGATCGGATGCGGGCTCTTTTTCACCTCGTCGATCACGTTTTTCAGGCGGTTCTCGAACTCGCCTTTGACGCTTGCACCTGCTTGTAGCAGACCCATATCGAGCACGTGCAGCGCGACGCCTTTCAGCGGCGCGGGCACGTCGTCAGCCGCAATGCGCAGCGCAAGGCCTTCGACCACCGCCGTTTTGCCGACGCCCGCCTCGCCCGTCATGATCGGATTGTTCTGCCGGCGACGCATCAGGATATCGATGGTCTGGCGAATCTCGCCTTCGCGGCCGATCACCGGATCAATCTTGCCTTCACGCGCGCGCTGCGTGAGATTGCTGGTGTAGGTATCGAGCGCGGGGGTTTTAGAGGGCGCACCGGGCGCTGAGCCAGCCGCAACTGCATCGCTCACGCCTTCCGCAGTATTCTCTGCGGCATTGCTACGTTCGGCTTCACGCGATCCCGCGGTCAGTTCGTCAAATTTGTGCTTCAGATCCGTCACCCGCACGTCGCGCAGCAGCGACGACATGCGTTCGGCGAACTGCGCGAGGTCGGGCGCCGTCAACAATGCGAGCAGCAAATGCCCCGAACGAATCCGTCCGATCTGCGAATCGAGCGACGCGATCAACCACGCCTGTTCGAGCAAGTCGATCAGATGTTTCGAGAACACCGGCGTGCGCGTATTGCCGGTCTTCAAGCGCTGCAATTCGCGCTCGATATCCGCGCGCAAAGCATGCGCATCGATCCTGCTCGCGCGCAGCGCCAGCGTGACATCGCTCGCCGGTTCATCCAGCAGCGCCAGCAACAGATGTTCGAGGTCGACCTCATAGTGACCGCGCGCGAGACAGTTGTTCGCCGCGAGCAAAGCCGCCTGCCGGCAGGTCGGATTCAGTTTGGCGATCAGGGTATTGAGGGACGTGCTCATGTCGTGCGATCCGGAGGTTCTAGTTCTATCGTTATTGTCAGTGAATCACGTGCAATTCATAGCGGGCGTCCGCGCGGTCGCGGTCGGCTTCTCTCGTGCACAGAAATGCGTCCCAGCCGAGGCGCGCGCCGCCGCTCAGCATGCTTGGCCCCACTTCGGCGCGGCGTAGTACCAGCGAGACCTCGTACTCGAGCGTCACGCCGGCGAGCAGCGTCAGCATGCGCTCCAGCGCCACGGCGCGGTCGGCGCCAGGTAAAAACGCTTCGTAGTCGGCCTTGTCGAGCGGTCCGATCACGAGCCGCGCACGCATGTCGCGCTGCCAGACCCGCTCGCCCGCGAGCGCCGTAGCGCCGAGCGTCGCGTTGACACCGCCGAGCACGGTCAATTGATCGCGCGGCACGTCGTACCATTTGCCGACGAACTGCTCGACTCGCACCCGCACCTTGAAGTACTCAGACAGTGTGCGTTGCAAATAGGCCGCTGAAACCGGCCGGTGCCGCGCGGCCAATGCATAGCCGGCAATCGCTTCATCGAATAGCGCGCCGTCGCCGCTTTGCAGACTGTTGCGCGTGTCGTCGTCGGCGACGCCCGCCAGCGCGAGCAACAGCGGCAGATAACGTTCGTCGCGATCCAGTTCGTAATGAAACGGCAGCCTGTACTTCTTCCACGCCGCGTAGAACAGTGCCGTCGCACGATTCGAAAACACGTCGAAGAATTCGCGCGCGGCCCGGTCGCGCTGGATCTGCTCACGCGCGATGATCTGCTCGGTGTAATGCAGCGGCAAGGCGCCCTGCCCGCCGAGCAAACCGAAAAACGCCGGTGTGATATCGACCTTGTGGAGCGAACCCGCTTCAAGCGCCGCAGTGCGTTGCGGCTTCTCTTTCAGCGCCGTGCCTCCATCGTCGTACGACTGTGCGCTGTGAATTTCGCTGGGCGGAAACGACATCGACAGCGAATTGCGAAAGGCAATCCGCTGCGCGACGATTTCGCCGGGGCGTCCATGACTTGACGGCGCAAGCTGCGCGAACCACTTCTCGAGAATCCGCACCGCCTGAAAAAATTCGAAGCGATGCGGCTCGTCGAGAAGTTGCTCGACTACGCCAGGATCGATTCGCCGCTGCGCGGTTTGCATCGCAGAATCTCCTCGTCGGTGCGCTTCGACACGACGACCAGTTGCACAAAGCTGTTCAGATGTACGTAAAGCCCGAAAAACGTATCGATCACCCGCACGAACGACGCGAGACTCGTGCCGACGAAATGCTCTTCGTCGATCGTCAAACGAATCTCGATACCGCGCACGAAGGTCGCAAACGGCTTGCCCGGCAGCCATTGCACCGCGGCGCGCTGCTCGATGCCGACTAACCCGTCGATATGCCGCGCCGACACCGCCGTGCGCCGCAAATCGTAAAGCACCAGCATTTCCTTGAGCGCCGACAGGCCGCTATTGGCAAGCGACACATGATTCAGCGCCAGATGCGAAATCAGCCGCCAGTGCGAGGCGCGCCCGCGCTCGAAACGCACGCTAGGCGTCGGCCTGAGCAGCATCGCGATGCTGCCGGTCAGCGAGCCGCCTTCCAGAAACAGATCGCCGCCTTCGAGACCCACGGCGAGGCCGGCCGGCAGGTCGCGATTGGTACACGTCAGATCGAGACTGAGCGTATCGGTTTGTGGCGCGGCTGGTTCGAAGTCGATATCGACGATCGAGATTTCAGTCTCGTAACCCGGACTTTTCTGCGCGACCCAATCGTTGCGCCGCGCGAACCAGTAGTGCCCCGCACGCGTCGCTTCGCCGTGATGCAACGAATAGAACGGGCGGAATTCGATCACCGATTCTTCGTGCGCCTGCTGTCTGACGAGTTTGACCGAATCGATCGAGTAGACCTCGTAGGCGAACGCGCGGCGCGCTTCGGCGATCACCGGGTACGAAATCGCCTGATGGCTGACGCGGATCGGTTCGCCGTGCTGTTCGAACAGATTCACCACCGGCGTGCAGAACAGCCGGAATTGATGCGCGGACAACGAATCCAGCAGACGCGCGACATGCGAATCGCTACGCACTTCCTTGAGCACGACGTGCAGCGTCAGACGCTGGCAGCGGCCGCTCGCGCGCGTCATCGCCGCCAGATCGAAATCGGCGAAATTGAATTTTTCGGGGAACGCGAAGTATTCGGTCAGCAACCGGTACGCCGGATGCGATTTGGCCGGATAGTCGATCAGCGCATCGTCTTCATCGAAACCCGCTTGTACGACCGGCGATTCGCGCAGTTGCTTCCATACGCCGCGGCGGTCGGCTTCGACATACGTGGCCATCGCATTGACGAAAAGGCAGTCCGCCAGCGCCGCGATAAACGATTGTTCGCCGTGCAGGTGCGTGCGCAACGTGCCGATTTTCAATGCGGAGAGATCGAGCTGCGCAGCCGTCGATTCGAACGTGATCGACACGATCGCCGTGGCGTTGCCCGGCAACACAGTTGCACTCGGCGCCATCGCCACCGACGTGTACTTCGCCGCGGAGATACGGATCGGCGCCAGCGTCACATCGTAGGCGGTCCGGAAACGGCATTGCACGCCGCGAATCGGGCGCGACTTGAGTTCGGTGCCACGCTCGACCAGCACCGGTTCGGTCAGATGACTGAGCGCGGCCGAGGTGCCCAACTGCGCGATCGAGCACGACGGAAACGGCCGCAGGTAGTGCGGATACAGCACTTCCAGCAGCGCCTCGGTGAATTCGGGGTAATCGTCGTCGAGCTTCTTGTTGATACGCGCGCCCAACAGCGCGAACGATTCGATCATCCGCTCGACGTGCGGATCTTCGCAGTGCTCGCCGGACATCGCGAGGCGCGCTGCGATCTTCGGATAGCGCTCGGCGAAATCGCGCGAATAGCGCCTCAGAAATGATAATTCGCGCTCGTAATACGGCAGCAATTCTTCCATCGATCTATCCCCGAACCTGAACTCTCTCCGCCCAATCTATCGCCACCGTTGCGCGTAAGCGGCGGCCAAGCGGTACTCAAGATACTAAAACACAGGTACTAAAACTCAGCCGCTAAAATCGGGGACTAAAGCTTCGCGCGTGCGCGCGTCACCGAATATTGCAGCGTAGAAGGCTGCAACATCGCATCGAAACTCACCGGTTCTTCCGCCGGGTGCACAACCAGCAGCGCCTGAATCGCAAAATTCAACGCGTTGGTTGATTGTTCGTTCAATTCGAGCGTGACCGCCACTTGCTGCAAGCGCGGCTCATGCCGTGCGATGGCCTGTTGAATCGATTTGCAGATAAAAGTCCGGTCGTAGTGACTCGCGAGGCTCAAGCCCGCGAAATCGTTCAGACCGTACGTGAGCACCGAGCGCTGACATTCCGGCAGCGCCGCTAACTCGTGCTCGGTCAGGGCAATCCGGGTGTTCAGGATCGCCTCGACGTCGCGCGCGACGGTGGCCTTCAATTCGTCCAACGACAATTGCCGCATCGCCGGGGAAGCCGGCAGATGCGGTTCGTCGTCGAACAGCTTGTCGAGAAAGCTGGGTTCGAAGCGTTTCATCAGCGTCCGAAAAACCGGTGCGGCGCGAAGCGCACGCCGCGTGCGCCCAGGCATCAGACCGCGTACGTCTTGTCGTTCTTCGTCAGGCTCCACGCGCCTTGCGCGTTGCCGCCCTGGTTGCCGCCGATCTTCTGCTGCGTGTACTTCCACTGCACGGCAGCGTACTTCAGCGAGAACTGTTCGCTCGGCAGGCCTTCGCCCACCACGCTCGGCGTGGCGCTCGAGATGATCACGTACTTGAGTTTCACTTCCAGGTACTTGATGCGGTTGCCTTCGCCATCCGAACGCATGAAGTCGATCGTCACTTCGTCGAACGTCGTGCCGCCCGATGCGTGTTGATAGATCAGCGGGCTGACCACGTCGATGTCTTTCGTGAACTGCATGTCAGCGTGCTCGCAACGCTCGGACGTATGACCGCCCGCCGTCGAAGCTGTCGCCGAACGCGGTTGCGTAATCGAGTGGCTCCACGAATCGATCTCGATCCAGCCAGCATGATCTTTATCGGCGGACTCGCCTTTGATCGCCGGATTGCCGAATTTTAAATAGATGTCCTTCATAACTCATCGACTCCCCAAAGAGGTGGTTTTAACAGCTAACCCGTGCGGCCGGCACGGGCTTTCTGACTTCGTTTATGAATTTGCCGGTTTCGGCAGGTCAGCGACAAGCCGCAAAGAGATCGACAGCTCGTCCAGTTGAAAGTGCGGACGCAGGAAAGCGACCGAACGATACGCACCAGGCTTGCCCGGAATCTCCGAGACCTGTATCGATGCCTCACGCAGCGGGAACTGCGCTTTCTGCTCCTGGGTCGCGTTGTCGTCCAGCAGGACGTACTGCGAGATCCAACGGTTCAGGAATACTTCGACGTTCTGTGCCGATGCGAAGCTGCCGATCTTGTCGCGCATCATCGCCTTCAGGTAGTGCGCCACGCGCGACACCGAGAAGATGTACTGCAATTGCGCGGACAGCACGGCGTTCGCATTTGCGCTATCGGTGCTGTACTTCTTGGGCTTCTGCACCGATTGCGCGGCGAAGAATGCGGCGTAATCCGAATTCTTGCAGTGCACGAGCGGAATGAAACCGAGGTCGCTCAGTTCCTTTTCGCGGCGATCGGTAATGGCGATTTCGGTCGGGCATTTCAGCGCGACTTCGCCATCATCGGTCTTGAACGTGTGGGTGGGCAAGTCCTCCACCAGACCGCCGCCTTCCACGCCACGAATTGCCGCGCACCAGCCGAAGTCGTCGAATGCGGCCGTCAGGCGTGCGGCAAATGCCCACGCTGCGTTACACCACAGGTATTTGCTGTGATCGGTGCCATCCACGTCTTCAACGAAGTTGAAACCTTCCGCAGTGGCACCGTCTTTCGGATTGAACGGCAGGCGGCCGAGAAAACGCGGCAACGTCAGGCCGACGTAGCGCGAATCTTCAGAGTCGCGGAACGACTTCCACTTCGCGTATTCGACGGTATCGAACACCTTGCCGAGATCGCGCGGCTTGCCGAGATCAGCGAAGGTTTCGAGGCCCATCAGTTCAGGCGACGCCGACGCGATGAACGGTGCGTGCGCCGCGGCTGCGACGTGCGCCATCTGTTCGATGAAGTACACGTCTTCCGGCTGACGCGTCACTTCGAAGTCGCCAATGATCGTGCCGAACGGTGCGCCACCGAAAGTGCCGAACTCTTCTTCATAAACCTTCTTGAAGAGTGCACTCTGATCGAATTCGATGGCGTTCTTGAAGTCGCGCACGAGGTCGCGCTTCGGCGCGTGCAGCGCCTTGATCTTGACCGTCGAGCCGGTATTGCTTTCCTTGCACAGATAGTCGAGGCCGCGCCACGTGCTTTCCATGCGCTGGAATTGCGGCGCATGCATCACCGCGCTCAGTTGCGCGGAAATCAGGCGGTCGAGTTCCGCGACACGCGCGTCGATCGTAGCCGACAGGTTGTCGGATACCACCACCGTGCCGTCGAGCACCTGATGCACGAGTTCGCCGATCAGGTCTTTCGCGCGCGCGTGCTCGGAATCGGACTTCGCCACGCGGCTTTTCTCGACGATTTCGTCGAGCAGCGTGGATTCCGTGCCGCTCTGCGCGGTGGCGAGTTGGGCTGCTGCCGTTTGCTGGTTCATCTCACACCCCGTGCGTACTTATTCGCCCTGCTTGTCGTGATCCGGCGCGCCGGCGTGCTGGTCTGCTGCGTTGCCCTGGTCTCTTGCCAGCGTCTGCAACTGCTGCGTGTTGTTGAGCACTTCGCTCAGCAGGTCTTCGAGTTTGTCGTTGCCGGCCAGCTTGTTGCGCAGGTCGGCCAGCTTCGAACGCGCTTCGAGCAGACGGCGCAGCGGGTCGATCTGCGCAACCACTTCATCCGGATTGAAATCGGCCATCGACTTGAAACGCAGGTCGACGGCGAATTTGCCGCCTGCCTCGCTCAAGCGGTTTTCCACCTGAAACGCGGCGCGCGGCTCAATCGCTTTCATCACGTCGTCGAAATTGTCGCGATCGATATTGACGAACTTGCGATCGCGCAGCTTCGGCTGCTCGACTTCGGATTGCCCTGCCAGATCGGCAACCACACCGACGACGAACGGCAGTTCCTTTATCTCGATCGCATCGCCGCGCTCCACTTCATACGTCAGTTGAACGCGCGGAGGCCGCACTTTTTGCAAGCGTTTTTGAATGCTTTCTTTCTTCGCCATCGTCGGCTCCCGGATGCAGATAGATCAGGCGTGGGATCAGCGCAGCGCGCTGAACGGATCGGACGCGCCGCCGCTTTGGGCGGCTTTGGCGGGTGCCGCAGGCGCCGGTGCGGCAGGCGCAGCGGGAGCTGCCGCCGTAGCAGCCGGAGCCGCGGTGCTGGCAGTCGTTTCCGGTGTCTCCGCGGGCTTGCCCTTGGCGACGTGACGAATGATGCGTTTCTTCTTCACGACGGGCTTGTCGTTCGGGTCGGGCGGGAACAACGTGGCTTCGCCCAGCGTGTCGCGCAACTGTTTGGCGAGCGCTTGCGCGTCCGACTTCGCATCACCCGCGAGCGACGCATCCTGACGCAGTTCGCCGAGCGATTGCGTAGCCACGCGCAGGCCGGCTACAGCGAGCACGCTCTTTGCCTGACGATCCGTCTGGTCACGTTGCAGTGCTTCTTGCGCGGCGACGATGGCCTGACCGTAATGACCCTGCGTGAACTGGATCTGCGCAATGCGCGACCACGGTTCTTCACGCGTCGGATCGGTTTTGGATAATTGCTGGTAAAGCGCGATGGCGCGATCCTGATCGCCACCCTTGGCGACGGTGTCCGCGTCCGCGAGTTGCTTATTAAAAGCCTCCGGTGTGGTCACTGCGTTGTTGCCCTGTGTCGCGCAACCGGCAATCACGCCGCATGCCAACACTACCCCAGATAGTTTTACTAACAGACGCTCATTCATCGTTTTTCACCGACGTGCGATTTTTTTAATTCAAGGAGAAACCGGAGTTTTGCTTTGCTTCAACTGCGCGGGTATAGTACAGGCCAATTTTCGATAATTCAACTTTCGTGTGAAGAAGCATTGCACAAAAAAATGCATGTGGATGATTTAAACGCAATGTGCAGAAATTGTTTCCTGGTGCAATAGCAGAAATGCGGGGAGCGGAAAAAATTTCCGCATACGAGCGGCAAACACGCAAGTACTGGAAGGCAATGCGCTTTGCATAGAGCGGCATTACGCGGCATAGCGTTGTTGAAAATTTGCCAGATTGATTTCGTTATTGATGTTTTGACGGGGGACGGCACCGAGCCGGTCGATGTATATGAATTCGCGTCTTGTTCGCTATGCATCGCTATTGATTGCCAGCGCCGTGGCGTGCGCGCTGCTGGGCGGCTGCGCGGCCGCCGTGCCGGCGCTGGGAGCCGCTGCCAACGCGGTTTTGCAGGCGAGCGGCCTCGGCAAGCCCGACGTACCGGATGCGCAAAAGCCACCACGTAATGTCGGCCTCACCTTATACGCCGCGCCGAATCTGAATTCCGCCAATGACAACCGCCCATTGGCGCTGGTCGTGCGGCTTTACGTGCTAAAAGACCCCACTTCATTCCAGCAGGCGCCATTCGACGCTTTTACCGATCCGGCCAAGGAAAAGACCATACTGGGTGGCGATCTGCTGGGCGTGCGTGAAGTGACACTGATCCCCGGTCAACGTTACGTCGTCACCGAAAAAGTCTCGCGTGAAGCGCAGGCATTCGGTATCGTCGCTCTATTCCGCGATCCGGCCATGCAACGTTGGAAATTCGCCTTCGACCCGGCGAAGTCGGAGAAATCCGGCATAATGATCGGCCTGCATAACTGTGCAATGACGGTGACCAACGGCACTGTGATCCCGCCAGAACAGGGATTGCCCGCCCAGCCGTTGAATATGCTTTCTTCGGTAAGCTGCGGCTAAAGATGCTGTGCAAATACGATTTAACAGTTTTTAGAGAATTAACAATGCGGCGTTCGAATCGGTTATCTCCGGACGCGTCACACGCTGAACGCATATAACAGGTTTGAGATGAGTTATTCAGCAAAAGTGCTCTGGGGGGAAGGCCTGTTTCTGAGGCCGCAGCATTTTCAGCGTCAGGACGCCTATCACGAGGCACGCCTGTTCGAATCGATCCAGGCGATCCAGCCGTACAACTGGGGCGTGCGTTCGGCGCGCTTCGACCGCGACGCGCTCGGCAGCAACGTGCTGCGCGTGAGCGAACTCTCTCTGGTGTTTCCGGATGGCGCGCTCTACTCCGCGCCGCAAGCCGACGACCTGCCACCGCCGATCGCGCTCGACACGCTGCCAGACGGCATCAACGAATTCACTTTTTATCTCGCGCTACATCCGTTGCGTGAAACCGGCGCGAACTATTCGCAAGACAGTAACGCGGGTTTCGTTTCGCGTTACGTCAGCGAGCAAACGCCAGTGGCCGATCATTTCACCGACGCCGCCGAAGCCGACATCACCTTCCTGAAAACCAGCGTCAAACTCATTGCGCATAGCGAGCCGCGCGACCAGTTGCTGTCGGTGCCGCTCGCGCGCGTGCGCCGCACCGCCACGTCGGGATTCGAAATCGACGACACGTTCGTGCCGCCCTGCCTCGCGATCGACGCGTCACCAATCCTGCATCAACGGCTGCGTCAACTGATCGACGCGCTGCAGGCCAAGGTCAACGCACTGTATGGGTTTCACCGCGAGCCGACCAAGAACATCATCGAGTTCCGCTCAGGGGATATCGCATCGTTCTGGCTGCTGCACACGGCGAGCGCCGCGTTTGCCTCACTTGCGCATCTGTATCAGCACTCGGCGCTGCATCCGGAACGTCTGTTTCAGGAATTGCTGCGTCTGGCCGGCCAGTTGATGACGTTCTCGAAGGGCTATGCGCTGTCCGACCTGCCGGCTTACCGGCATGACGATCCGGGCCCGGGCTTCGCGCGCCTCGACACGATCCTGCGCGATCTGCTCGAAACCGTGATCTCCACGCGTTACTTCGCAATCGCGCTCGAAGAAGTGCGTCCGTCGTTCCATGCGGGCCGCCTCGACTCGGGCAAGATCGACGACAAGACCCTGTTCTACATCGCGGTGTCCGCGGACATGCCGACCGCCGAGCTGGTCGAAGCCGTGCCCGCCCGCTTCAAGGTCGGCGCGCCGGACGACGTCGACAAGCTGGTGCTCTCGGCCATGCCGGGCGTGCGCCTCGTCTACACGCCGCAAGTGCCGCCCGCCATTCCGGTACGGCCGGGCGCATGCTACTTCTCTTGCGAATCGCGCGGCGCATTGTATGACCGCATGTTGCAGGCCCAATCGGCAATGATCTACGCGCCGTCGGGCATCAACGATCTTCAACTCGAACTGATCGCCGTCACATCATGAGCTACGCGCCTTCCCTGTTTGGCGGCAGCACGCCTGCCGCGCCGCCCGCCCCCATGACCGAGCCGAGTTATCAGGTCCGCTCGCTGCTCGATCTGCTGTACGACGGCTTCTTCATGCTGTTCTTGTTGAAGAACGGCCGCGAGCCCGATGATGCGCAAGAATTCAGCCAGCGTATCCAGCAGTTTCTCGGCGACTTCGAGCGAGGCGCGAAAAAACTCAATGCGTCGGCGGAAGATGTCTACGCGTCCAAGTTTGCGTTCTGCGCGGCCATCGACGAATCGGTGCTGTCGTCGACGTTCAGGATCCGCACGGAATGGGAACGGCGGCCGTTGCAACTCGTACTATTCGGTGAGCAACTGGCAGGCGAGAAATTCTTCCAGTATCTCGAGGAATGCCGCGCGCAAGGCGCCGCGCGTTTGCAGTCGCTCGAAGTGTTCCACATGTGCCTGCTGCTCGGCTTCCAGGGCAAGTATCTGCTCGAAGGACCGGAGAAGCTCGCCTATCTGACCGCGCGAATCGGTGATGAAATCGCGCATATGAAGGGCAAGCGTGCACCGTTCGCCCCGCATTGGCCGCTGCCGGATCAGGTCGCTCACCGCCTCAAGCGCGAGGTGCCATTGTGGTCGATCGGTGCGGTGTTCGCGCTGGTCGGAATGCTCGCTTATCTCGGCCTGAACACCTATCTGCGCGATCAGACGTTGCGCACGCTCGCGCCGTATTCGCAGGTGGTCAAGCTCGGACCGCAATCCGCCACGTTGACGATTTCGTTGCCGTAACTCAGGACGGCAGCACGTAACGAAAAAAGGCGGCCCGCAAAACGGGCCGCCTTTTTCTATGAGGCTAACGCTTCAAGGCGTCAGAGAACCACTGAAGCGCAACACCCTGTTTACTGCGACTCCTCTGCCCACACGGCATTTTCCCGGGCCATCAGCGCGGTCGACGCAGCCGGTCCAAAGGTGCCTGCCGTATAACCACGCGGCTTGTCGCCCGACTTGGCCCAGCCTTCCAGAATCGGCTCAGCCCACGCCCATGCGGCTTCGAGTTCGTCGCGGCGCATGAAGTGCGTGAGGCGTCCGCGAATCACGTCGATCAGCAAACGCTCGTACGCTTCCGCGCGACGCTCGGTGAAAGCCTGTTGCAAGTCCAGATTCAAATTCACCGGCAGCATGTGCATGCCGCTGCCCGGTTCCTTCGCGAGCATCTGCAACTGGATCGACTCTTCCGGCTGTAACTGGATCACGAGACGGTTACCGTAGTTGCGCCCGCCGCTCGGAATGATCGAGAACGGCAATTCGGAAAACTCGATAACGATTTCCGACACTTTCTTCTGCATCCGCTTGCCGGTGCGCAGGTAGAACGGCACATTAGCCCAACGCCAGTTGTTGATATGCGCGCGCAACGCGACGAAAGTCTCGGCACGGCTGCCCGGCGGCACGTTGTCTTCCTCGAGGTAGCCCTTCACCGGCTCGCCGTTCACCGCACCGGCCGTGTACTGGCCGCGCACGGTATCGCGCGCGATATCCTCGGGCGTCATAGGGCGTAGCGAACGCAGCACCTTGAGCTTTTCGTCGCGCACCGCATCCGGATCGAGCGACACCGGCGGCTCCATTGCAACGATACACAGCAGTTGCAGCAAGTGGTTCTGCACCATGTCGCGCAGCGCGCCGGTTTTGTCGTAGAAGCCCGCGCGGCTGCCTACGCCGACCTCTTCGGCCACCGTGATCTGCACGCGTTTGATATAAGGCGCCTGCCACAGCGGGCCGAAAATCGCGTTGCCAAAGCGCAGCACCATCAGGTTCTGCACGGTTTCCTTGCCGAGGTAATGGTCGATCCGGTAAATCTGCGCTTCGCCGAAATGCCTGCCGACCGCCGTGTTGATCTCCTGCGCGGACGCCAGATCGTGACCCAGCGGTTTCTCGAGCACGACGCGTGAATTCTCGTCGACCAGCCCCGCTGCCGAAAGGTTGTCGCAAATATTCATGAACAGATCCGGCGAGGTCGCCAGATAGAACACGCGCCGCACACCTTCGCGCGACACTTCCTTCAGACGCTGGTAGTCCTCGATCGAATCGACGTCCATGCGTACGTACTCGAACAGCGCCAGGAATTTGTCCCAGGCGGCGGCATCGAACGCCTTCTTTTCGATGAAGGGCTTCGCCTTCGCTTCCATGAATTCGTTGATGTACTCCTCACGCGACCACGGCTTGCGGCCAATCGTGAGAATGCGGGTATCCGGCGGCAGATTGCAGTGCAGATGCGCCATGTAGAGCGCGGGCAGCAGCTTGCGAAACGACAGGTCGCCGGTGCCGCCGAAGATGATCATATCGAGCGGCAGGTCGGGGGTAGCAGAAGCGTGGTGGGTCGTCATAGCGCGGTCGCAGCGTCGTGGTAGGCGTCAAGTCAACGGACAAAGGGCAAAAAAACGCCGGCGGACCGGCACTTTTTTCTGGCAAACGCCTATGGTGCAACGTTTTGAGATTGTTTGCACGGCAACATGTGCCGCAGGTTGGCGCAAGATGCCAACCGGGACCTGCAAACCGCACGCCGCCGGGCGCTGCGAACGGTCCGCGAACAGTCCGCGATCAACCGCCTGACAAGGCTTCGCGCGCCACACGGCAGGCCGCCAGATCCCACGCCGCGCAACCGACGCTTTTAAAAACAACCGGTTTTCCCGGCGGCAGCACAACGGCATTTTCCACCACAGCGGCAATTCCGCCGACCTGCGCCCAATCGACGCCGGCCTGGATGAAATCACCGGCTTCATGCCTTGCGCCGGCTTCGTCGTCGACGAACAACGCGCTACCTTCGATCGTGCGCGCGCCGATCTCGACCATCGCCGGCGTGAACGCGCCGACGCCGATGACGAGCCGGTCCGTACGCGCCGCTTCGTCGTAGACGGCCCTTTTGCTGGTGGTCAGCGCGATCACCACGCCGATTGAATCGGGAATGGCGGCGTCAGGGTCGGCCAGCGGTTGCAGCACACGCGCCTTGCCGCCATGGGCGGCGCAAAACGCTTCGGCCCGCGCGGGCGCACTGCCCTTCACCCACACGCGCGCCTCGGGGAACAGTTCGCCGATCGCCTCCAGATGGTTCACTGCCTGCGTGCCGGTACCGATCAGCAGGAATTCGCGCGGACTGGCCGGCGCGAAAGTGTGTACGCCGAGCATCGACATCGCTGCCGTGCGACGCCCGGTCACCGTCGGCCCGTCGAGGATGAAGAGCGTCTCGCCGGTATCGGCGTCGAAGGCCATCACCTGGCCGTGGATCGTCGGGATGCCGCGCGGTCCATTGCTCGCACACACGTTGACCAGCTTGTGGATCGCGAGATCGGGCGCGGTGGCCGGCATCGACAGCATGATGCCGCCCTCGTTGAGCGGCACCACGAGGCGTTCAGGACTCACGATACGTTGCTGCGCGTAGTCGATGCTCGCGCGCTTCAATGCGTCGACGAGCGTCGTGTACGGGATCAGCCGCGCGGTGGCGGCGGCGTCGAAAATCTGCGTGGTCAGGCGGGTCATAAGCGGGCTTTTCCTCTCCAGGCGAGTTGATGCGTTCGATTCAGCGCACCAGAAAACCGTAAGTCAACGGATCGCGTTCGTCGACGATCCAGTTTGCAAAACCAACTACATGCGCGTCGCCTTCGATCTCCGGGATCACCGCGTCGAAGCGGTCGAGCTTCGTCTCCGACAACACGCGGCCGCGAAAAATCGTGCCGATCACCGATTCGTTGACCAGCGTCTCGTCGCGGCCCAACTCGCCGCGCAGATAAAGTTGCGCAACACGGCCCGCGGTGCCGGACCCAGTCGGCGAGCGATCGACCTCCCGGTCGGCGAACACACAGCAATTGGCCTGAGTCGAGCCGGCGTGACGCGGCGCGTTGTCGATAATCGTGCCGTAGATGTGGTTGATTTCCGGAATCAGCGGATGCTCGACTTTGAAGGCCGCGTTCGCCGCGCGTTTGACTTCGTCGCCGAACTGGATCAGCCGGTCGATCTCGGCCTCACGCACGTTCAGATCGAAAGGCTTGCCCGACGTGTAGAAATAGAACGCGCCGCCGAACGCGATATCGCCACGCACTTCGCCGAAACCCGGCGTGTGCACCGTCACGTCGCGCTGCCAGATGAACGACGGCACATTGACGAAGCGCACGTGCCCAGCCTGCTCACCGTCCCATTGCACGAACGCTTCGATGAAACCACAGGGCGCGTCGATGCCGACACGCGTTTCCGGTTCGCTGCGCTCGACCCAGCCGAGCGCGACAGCGGCGGTCGCGAGAGCGATCACGCCGTGGCCGCAATGGTCGCTATAACCCTCGTTGTGCACGAAGATCACGCCGAAGTCCGCGCCTTCGCTCACCGGCTCCGTCAGATAACCGCCGTACATATCGGCGTGGCCGCGCGGCTCGAACATCAGCGCACGGCGCAAGTGATCGGCATGTTCCTTGAGCCACGTGCGCCGCTCGATGATGGTCTTGCCGGGAAACTTCGGTAAGCCGCTCGTGACGATACGAAACGGTTCGCCGGCGGTATGTACTTCGACCGTGCTGATCATGCGGTTCAGTTTCATGCGTGCAATCTTCCTGCGTGTGAAAAGTGGAAAACGCCGGCGAGCGGACCCGGTGCGGACCTGGCCGTGTGCACTAAGCGCCGGATGGGTCGTTCACATTTCGCCCGCATGGCGCGACGACTGGATCACCATCAGCAGGTCACCCGCTTCGATCGGACACGGCTCGTCTTCATAGAACGACAGCATACGCCCCGCGCGTATCAGCCCGACCACCACCGCGCCCGGCAGCGCATTGCTCCAGCGGCCGACTTCGAGTGCCGTCGCCGGACGTTCCACCAGATTGACACGGCCGCGCGACGACAGCAGATCGTTGACGAACGGCACGATGTAGTTGCTGCCCACCGCGTCGGCGAGCAGCAGCCCGCCGATCTTGGTCGACGAAACGATCACGTCCGCGCCGGCCTGGCGCAACTGGCGCTGATAGGTTTGCTCCTGAATCCGCACGACGATCTTCGTATCCGGCGCGACACTGCGCACGGTCAACGTCAGCAGGATCGCGATGGCGTCGTCGTTGACGGCGATGATCACCGCTTTGGCGATGCGGACCTGCGCCTGCTGCAACAGGTCCTCACGCGACGGATCGCCGAGCAGGCCCGCCACACCCAACGCCGTGGCCGCTTCGAGCACCTCCTGTTGCGAATCGATGACGACGATCGATTCCGCGGCGAAGCCGCTTTCCAGCAGCTCGCGCACCGCGACCGAACCGCTCAAGCCATAGCCGCACACCACGACGTGATCGCGCAGTTGTTTTTGCAGGCGTTTCATGCGGAATTCCTCGATGACGCGTTGAATGACGAACTGATAAGCGGTGCCCAGAAACACGAACCAGATGACGATACGGATCGGCACAATGAAGAACGCGTCGATGAGCCGCGCGCGGGCGGTGACCGGCACGATGTCGCCATAACCGACGGTGGCGACGGTGACCATCGTGAAGTACATCAGATCGACGATGCCGAGCACCTTGCGGTGGGCGTCTTGCAGGCCGTCGCGATCTAGATAGAGCACCGCGAAGGCGAGCACGCACAGGCCGAGCACGAGATAGAAACGCTGCAGCAGCACGCGCTGCGGCGACGCCGCGGGGCGCGTGAAGAGTGTGCGGGGGCGCGGCGCCTGCCAGGGCGTGCGGGCACGGCGCGGCAGGCGAAAGCGTGGCGGGCGTGGCTGCGGGTGTGGCTGATCAGACACGCGGCTACTCCGGGAGTCGGGAACAAGCGATTCTACGACGCCCGGCGCGCCGTGGGGCCGGATCGGGAGCGCGGCTGCAGCGCAGGGGTTAGCGTGACCCACCGAAAAGCAGCGGCGCGCTGCCGCCACGTTCACTGCGAGGCGGCGTTGGCATCGTTAGCGTTGGCGTTGGCGTCGTTGGTGTCGCCCTTCTTGCCGCCATCGAACATCGCGCGGCACGCCGGAGTGAGTTCGTCGAGATGCCGCCTCATGCAGGCGATGATTTTTTCCCGGTTCGGAATGTCGACAATGCAGAAATGCAGCGCGTCCCGGCGGCAGGCCTTGGCCTGTTCGTCCCGGGTGGCCGCATTCGCTGCGGTGACGGCGCTGAGCGCGGCAAGGCTGGCGACGAGCAAGGCAGAGATTCGATTCATGACTCGTTCCAGTATTGGAAAGGTCGGTATGAAGCTCTTCAGCCGAAAACGAACCCGATCAGTGCGCTTGCCGTACGGCTGGCCTGCTGCCGTGTCTAGCGTGCGATGCGGGTGAGCGTCATGCCACGCCCTGCGTAGAAACGCGCCATCGTTGCGAACGGCAGATACACATCCGCCTGGTGAGGCGCGATGCCCGACGGATTATGAAACCATACGCCATCGCGATCGCGCCCGTGCAGCAGGATCAGATGGCCGCCCTGGCGCTGATTCGGCCGTTCGGGGTGGCGAATCTCGGGGCTCACGGAGACGATCGCCAGTGTGTCGCCGTCGATGCGCACGGCGACCTCTTCGAGCGGCGCCTGCGGCAGCACCTCGACCTGAATGCCGAATGCCTCGCCGACCCAGCCGGCGAACGGCTGGTAGATCAAACCATCGACGCCGCCGTCATCGCGCAGCCGGTACACGCCGTGCCGCAGCGCGTCATCCAGCAGCGTGGCGCGCGGCGCATGGTCGATGTGCCAGTAATCGAGCGCGGATTCGAGGCAGGTCAGACCGCACAGGCGTTTGGCCCAGAACCGGTAACGCTGCGGGTCGGCAAAACCGCTGCGCTGCCAGTACGGGTCGTCGCACGGGTCACCCTGCTGTTCGACGATGTGGCGCACCCATGCAGGGCTGCCCCATTGCGTGTAGTACGGGACGTCGGTGTGGCGTAGCGTGGGTGGGTTCATGAGTCGCGCGAAGTCGGTAGAAGATGTTTTTGCAGCATGCTACACGGCGATCCAGACAGGGCGCAGGCAGATGCACTTTATGCGTCATGCAAATAATGTGCATTTATTCGCCAGACAGATATTTTGCAAATATGCGTCACACGAATATTTGACAAATATTCGTGTGACGCATAAAGTGCATTTATTCGTCTCACGGATAATTTGCCATGATCCACCTCGTCGCCACGCCAGACCAGATGGGCCAGTTGCTTGCCGCCGGTCGGCGCCAGGCCGGCCTCACCCAAGCCGAAGCCGCCGCGCGCATCGGCGTCAGCCAGAGCCGCATCTCGGCGCTGGAAACTGACGCCACCGCCCTCACCCTCGCACAATTGCTCGCGCTGTGCGGCACCTACGGCCTGCAACTGCAGGTACGCGACAAGAACCAGCCGGTGCCTGAGCCGGCGCCTTTGATCGAGTGGTAAGCATGGGCCGCCAAACTCATTCGCGGGCGCTTTCGGTGTGGGCCAACGGCGAGCGCATCGGCGTCTGGCGCCTTCCCACCCGCGGCCCCATGGAGTTCGCTTACGATCCCGCGTGGGTCGCCTCGCCCGCGGGCCGCCCGCTTTCGCTCTCGATGCCGTTCACACCGAGCAATGAGGCGCACAAAGGCTCGCGGGTGCTCAACTACTTCGACAATCTGCTACCCGACAGCGAGGCGATCAGAAAGCGCATCGCCCAGCGCTACCAGACCGACACGCTCGATGCGTTCGACCTGCTGCAAGCCATCGGCCGCGATTGCGTGGGCGCCGTCCAGTTGCTCGCCGTTGACGACGCGCCGGCCGGCGTCGAACGCATCGAAGGCACGCCGCTCTCCGACAGCGAGATCGAGACCATGCTGGCGCGCACCGTCAGCAATCCCGCCCCCGGCTCACCCGGCGAAGCAGACGATTTCCGCATCTCGCTCGCCGGCGCGCAGGAGAAGACCGCCCTGCTGTGGCACGACGGCAAGTGGCAACGCCCGCATGGCGCCACGCCCACCACACACATTTTCAAGCTGCCGCTCGGACTAGTCGGCAACAAGCTTGCCGACCTCAGCACCTCGGTCGAAAACGAATGGCTGTGTCTGCGGATCCTGCGCGCCTATGGCCTGCCGGTGGCCAACGCCGAGATCATGACCTTCGGCAAGCAGCGGGTGCTGAGCGTCGAGCGCTTCGACCGGCAACTGCATTCAGGCGGGCAATGGCTACTGCGCCTGCCGCAAGAAGACTTCTGCCAGGTGTATGGCGTACCGTCGCATCGCAAGTATGAAAACGAAGGCGGCCCGGGCGTGCTGGACCTCGCGCGGATTCTCCAGCAATCGGTGTCGGCGCAACAGGACATCGAGACGCTGCTGGCCAGTCAGATCCTGTTCTGGATGCTGGCGGCGCCGGACGGCCACGCCAAAAACTTCAGCATTCGCCTGCTGGCGGGCGGCCAGTACCGCCTGACGCCGCTTTACGACGTGATGTCGATCTGGCCGGTGGAAGGCAACGGCCCGAACCAATGGTCATGGTTCAAGGCCAGGCTCGCCATGGCGATGTGGTCGCGCAGCAAACACGACGCCTTCCGCGACGTGCAGCGGCGCCACTTCAACACCATGGCGCTGAGGTGCTCGCACGGCGCGAACGCCGAGCCGTTGATCCAGAGGCTGATCGAACAGACGCCGGCGGTCATCGCGCGGGTCTCGGCCGAATTGCCCGAGCGATTTCCCGCCAAGGTCGCCGAGCGGATTTTCAAAGGCCTGAAAAGCTCGGCGGCCAAGCTCGACACCATGCCGCCGGCATAACGCCGCGGGAAGAAATTACCGGCCAAACCTATTTCTCTACAGACGCGCGCGGTTTCATCGGTAAAATAGATTCAATGCTAAATGCATCAATAGATCATCGAATGTGTCGGTTCGCACCTCGCACTGGCGGACCCAACCGCGGTCATACAAAAACACGGACCGCGATATTTTGTACTGTACATTTGCTGTCCCCTGCGTCGCCGCGTCGATGCGCATCCAATGTGCATGGCCGCGCTGCGCGTGCCGTAACGTACGCTCCACAGCCACCCTTCAAGAAGGAAGATCTTCACGCAGTATGACCAACGAAACACACTCACCTGACGCCATCGCCGTCGCCGAGCGCGTGCGCGAGTTGATGAGCCGGCATGGAATCGGCAAACGCCAGCAAACCACTGAGCTGTGCCGCATCCTCGATCTGAGTTTTTCGCAGGGACACCGCAAGCTGCGCGGCAACAGCCCGTGGACCCTCTCGCAGATCAAGAAGGTCGCCGAGGTGTTCGGCGAACCTGCCGCTCAGCTATTCGGCGCACAGTCGCTCGATCCGGGCATGGTCGGCGCCATCGCCCAGGAGGCGGTGTTCTGCATTGGCGCGATCGAGCTGGCTTGCACCGCATGGGTCGGCGCCGCGCTCGAACCAGGCAGCCGTCCGGAATTTGTCGCGTACTCGAAGCTCGGTCAATGGCGCGTTGCGCGTCACGACGGCACGCTTTACCAAAGCGCGTACGAAGTCCACAAGATCGAGATCTATCCGCGCCGCGCTGAAACCGACAAGCCGACCATCGCCGTGGTCGACGACGACCAGGCCTCCGCCGACAATCTGCGCGACTATCTCGAGCGCAGCGGTTTCACGGCGGTGGCGATCTACGGCCTCGCGGCGTTTGCCGAACAACTGCAAACGCAGATCTTCGACGGCATCGTGATCGACTGGCTGTTCGGCGCGCAGACCTCGGCGGCGGCGATCCGCGCGGTGCGGGCCTCGGAGAATCCGGACGCGCCGATTTTCGTGCTGACCGGCGAATTGCTCACCGGCAAGGCCAGCGAATCGGAGATCAGCGAGGTCATCCGCAATTACGACGTCGCGTGCTATGAAAAGCCCGCGCGTATGGCGATCCTGGTCGCCGATCTGTCCAAGCGCCTCAACCGGCCTTGATGCCGGCATGCGCCGGCAAGCAGTTGAAGGTGTGTGCTCAGGTTGAGTCCTCCTCCATCTGCGTTTGCTCAGGTGTCACGTCACACCGTATGCCGCGAAGCCAAAGCACGCTGCAACGCACTGCGCAGTTCCTCGTAATGTACTGGCTTTAATAACGCGTCGAAAAACGGCGCCGAGCCGGCTTCTCCCCCGTCCCCTCCCGCACTGCCCACACTATCCGCCTGCGGCGCATACGCGCTCACCACGATCACCGGGACACCCGACGACGGCCCCCCCCGTGCCGCGAAATCCGCGAGGAACGTATAACCGTCGCGATCCGGCATATGCAGATCGAGCAACACCACGTCACAGCGACGCGCGTCGAGCCACGCGAGCGCATCGTCGGCATTGGAGACCGCGTGCGTGTCGAAATCCATGTGCGCGATCATTTCGCTGAGCGACTCGCGAATCAGGCGGTTGTCGTCGACGATCAGCACGCACGGACGCGCGCCGCCAGGTTCGGCATGCGCCGCCACGCCGGACGGCGCGGTTGCCGCGACCTGCGTGACCGGGATCGTCACGGTAAAGGTGGTGCCCTCGCCCACCGTGCTCGCCACCTCGACGGTGCCGCCGAACAGCCTGACCAGCCCCTGCACGATCGTGAGTCCCATCCCCGCCCCCTCGAAGCGGCGCGTGCGCGACGCGTCCAGTTGCGTGAACTCCTGGAAGATCAGGGGAATCTGCGCGTGCGGCACACCCGGTCCCGTATCGCTGACGACGAAGATCAGCACCGCTGGCCGCTGCCTCAGTTGCACGCGCACCGCGCCGGTTTCGGTGTAACGGATCGCGTTGGTGACCAGGTTGTTGACGATCTGGCGAATCCGGTGTGGATCGGAATCGACGAGGCCGTTCATGCCGCTCGCCTCGCTTTCCAGCTTGAGGCCGCGCGAGGCGGCCGACATCGCGTGTTCGTCGACGATCGACGCCAGCAGTTCGCGCGGCTCGAAATGCTCGTGACGCAGTTCGAGCTTGCCGGCGCCGAGGCGTGCGTAGTCGGTCAGGTCTTTCATCTGTGCTTCCAGATGGCGGCCTGCGGTTTCGAGCCGTTGAATGACCTTGCGATCGGCCTCGGAGTGATAGTTGAAACCCAGCAATTCGATTGATGACACGATCGCATGCAAGGGCGTGCGCAGTTCGTGGCTGATCATGCCGAGAAACGCGTCCTTCGCGAGACTCGCCTCGCGCGCCGCCTGGCTCGCCTGGTGCTCCGCTTCGAGCGCCGCGTGCTGCTGATGCATCAGACGGGTGCGGCGCCGGCCGTTGAACACCAGCAACGTGGTCGCGGCCGCCGACAATAACAGCAGCAGCAGGCCGCCCGCGAACAGCATGCGGCGCTTGTCGATGAAATCGCGGTTCATCGCCTCACGGTCGGCCACGTCGGCGAAACGGCGGCTCAACGCGAGATCGTTGACCTCATTCCAATGCTGGCGCAACTCCTCGACGATCTGATTGGCGCGACTGCGGTCCTTCGGCAAGGCATCCACCTCAGGCTGAATCTCGCCCAGCACATGATCGATCGACTGGATCTCGTCCATTTGCCGTTGCATCAACGCGAGCTGCGTGGTCAGCCGGCGCGTCGATCCAGCCATCACATGCAGCTTTGATTGCAGCAACTGGTAGCGCAGCATGAGCCGCGGGTAGTCGTCGTCGACGCCGGATTGATACAGCAGCAACTGGTTCTCGAAACGCGCGTAGGCAATCTGCAGTTGCGCGGCGTCCCAGTAGAAGCCGTCGTACTGGCCGGTCAGCTGTTCGGTGGTGCGCGGATTGAGCAGGTTCGCGTACAACAGATAGCCGATTGCGCCGGCCGGCGCCGCGAGCGCGGTCAGCCAGATCAGCACGTAGAGGACACGACGCCAGGGGCGGCGCATTATTTGACGATGAGTGCCTTGATCTGCCATACGAATTTCGAGTCGCCCGCCGCGCCCATCAGTTCATCGGGGAATGCGTCGCGCGGATAGATAAGAAACAGCGGCCCGAAGTCGCTGATCTTCAGGCGCCGGCCGTTCATGCTGTAGGCAACGACCACGCCGTAGCGATCGCAGTCCGACACCGGAATGGTGTAGGTATAGTCGTCGAGCGTATGGATCTCGATTGCGCTGCCGGATGCGCCGACTGTCTTCAGGATATCCGCGAGCAGCGGTCCTGTGAAGGTGGAGCGCGGTGTCCAGGTGGTGGCCGTCGTAATCGAATGGACCGGCAGCGCGAGCAGTTGTGCCTCGGTGAAGTGATACAGCTGATGCGCCGCATCGTTGGTCTTGCTGATTTTGCCCTTCACGTCGAGCGATAACGGCAGCGACTCTGTCTGCGCCTGTGCCTGCATGCTCCACGCGGCGAGGGCGAGGAGCAGCACCAGCCCCCACCATACGCCCCTGACCACACCCGTCCTGCCATCCATCGCTGCGCTCACCTTGGTCATTTGTTTGGTTTTTCCCGTCGTTTGTTATTTTTACGGGCGGCTCCACGCTGCGCCGGCTCAACCTGCCAGCGAACCTGCAGCGCCCGTTTCCCGCCGCGGCGGTGGTCTTGGCGACACGTCCCGTCCGGCAACGCGCGTCACCCCGACGCGCGATCGTTGAACCGCATGCATAATATCGCCAAATTTCTTTGTCTCAAAAACGGGGACCCGCCGCTGCGCTGCGCCGCGCGCTACGCTCCGTCTATGGGACACCTGCCCTACACGCGCAACGCGACGCCCTACGAGTCATGAACAAGCCGGTTTTGCCCCTGACGTACGAACAACTCGATCACTGGATCGAATCGCTGCAGCCCGCCTTGCTGGCGGAGCGTTTCACGATGGCGATCGGCATTCTGCGTGGCGGCGCGCCGCTTGCGCTGATGGTGTCGCATGCGGCCGGCACGCCGGTCGCCTTCCTGCGTTACGACCGCCAGTCGCGCACGGTCGCCTGGGATTCGACGCTGCCGATCCCGCCCGCGGGTTCGAAAGTGCTGCTGTGCGAGGACATTGCGGGGCGCGGCTTTACGCTGACCGATTGCATCGCCTTCCTTCAGCAGCAGGGTCTCGACGTCAGGACGCTGACCGCCGCCGTCGACGACCTGAGCCGCACGCAACCCGACTATGCGATCGATGCCCGCGGCTACTTCGCGCTGTTTCCGTGGGAGCGCCAGGCCTACACCGAGCGTTATCGTGAGGACTGGGAGCGCGTTGAAGCGGGCACCGCGCCCGCGATGGCCGACGATCACGAATACGCCACCTACGCCATCGACCTCGACGGCATTCTGCTACCCGACGTGCCGCTCGCGCGCTACGACGAGGATCTGGCCGCGGCGCTCGCCGAACGCGATGCGCTGCTGCCGTTCGAGGTGCTGCCGGGCATCGATCTGCAACGCGTTCGCACGATCATCACCGGCCGGCCGGAACTGGATCGCGCGCGCACTGAAGCGTGGCTCGCGCGGCACGGCTTCGGTCATATGCAACTGGTGATGCGCACGCCCGGCACGCACGACGAAAGTCCCGCCGGCGCCGCCGCTCACAAGGCGGCTGCCGCATTGCGCGGCGGCGTCACGCATTTTGTCGAGAGCGATCCGGTGCAGGCGCTGCTGATCGCGCAAGAGGCGCCGCTGCTGCGCGTGATCTGGTGGGACGCACTCACACAAACCGGGATGCTGGTGGGTGCGCGGGCGTGGACTTGAGCGAGCGCGTGCCGACTTGTGCCGGCCAGCATACGTCTGGGACGTTATGCCTGAGTGCGTCAAGCCTGAACGCGTGACCCAGTAGCGCAAGCGTCAACCTGAGCGGCTGCTAGGCTTCTCTCGCCTCTCTGAGCTCTTTGGTTTCCCTGAGCTCTTTACCATCGCGCAGATGCAGATGCCGCGCGGCCCGCTGCGAGGCGACGATGATCAGCTTCATCGTCGCACGCGTGGCGCCGACGAACAGCTTGCGCGCAATACGTTCATCGAACGACTCGAAGTCGACTTCAGTGAGAATCACGCACGGCGCCGCCTGCCCCTTGAAGCGATAGATCGATTCGAACAGCACATCCCCTTCGCGGTACGCCGGGTTGCCGAACAGATCGTACTTACCCGTAAAACTGCGCAACCGATGCGGGCCGAGATGATCCTGCGCGGTCATCGCCGAACCTTCGCGGCCGCGAAACGAGATCACCGCAATGTCCTGTTTGCGAAAGCCGAGCGACAACGCCTGCGTGATCGCCCGCTTCGTTGCCTCGATGCTGCCTTCGGCGGCATTCGCTTCGTCGTAGACGGAGAGCGAAATATCGGAGCCGTCGAACGGACTGCCCGACGCCAGACCCGCCGCGACCGGCACCGAAGCGCCGACCACGTCGCGCACGTAATCGAGAATGTCGCGCGGACTGCGGTAGTTGGTGGTCTCTTTCAGCGTGGTCCAGCCGGGCAGCTCGACCGGCTCGCGCATATACAGATTCTGCAGCGGATCTTCGAGCCACCACCACGCGGCGTCCGGCCGCAACAGGCGCGCGAGGGCGGCCACCCACGGCTGCTGGAAATCCTGCCCTTCGTCGACGATCAGCACGTCGAATTGCCAGCGCGCGTCGATCGGCGTTTCGGCGAAAATCGTTTCAATCTGATGGAACACGTCGCCGGACTGGAAATCCGGCTCGCGGCCCGCGTCGCGTGCGATCCAGTCGCATAACTGGTGATAGTTCGCGACCTTCGCCTCAGGTGGCGCGACCCGCGCGATGTGATCCGCGAGCGGCCGGTTGAAACACACGTACAAAGGCCGTTGCCCGCGCGCCACCGCGTCTTTCATCACCTGCACCGCCAGTTGGGTTTTGCCGGAACCGGCCGTGCCGATCACGCGCAGCCGGAACGGTGAAAACTCGAGCCGCCGCGCCCACGTCGCGAGGCCGCCCGCCAGACGCGTGACGAGCGTGCCGGCCTGACCGACCAGCGCGCTGGCGTCCGGCGTGAGCGCGAGTTCGTCGGCGAAAAAGTGGTGGATTTTCGGTGCGCAGGCGAGACGCGGTTCGTCGGACGGCAAGGCTTCGCGAATGATCGCGGCAAGCCGGTCCTTACGCGTCGCGTCGACGATCCGCGCGGGATTCACGCCGGCAATCGCCGCGTCCTTGACGATGTGGTCCGGGCAATACAACAGCTCTTCGATGAAATACGTGCCCGCGCCGAACGCCGCGGTGAAGCGCCGGTGCAGCGTTTCGACGGTGTGTGCGAGCGCGATCGCCACATTGCGTTCCGTCTGAAGATAGACCTTGACGAGCCCCTTCGGCGTTTCGCGCAGAAAGCCGGTTTTCTGTTCGACGATCATCACACGCCCGGCCGGGCTGACGATCACGAAGTCGGCCTCGCCGAACACCGAAAAGTTCTGGTTCAGGCGGGTCCAGTGCACGCCGTGATAGACGGTGTAGCCATCGGGAAGCGCTTCTTCCAGCAACGCAAGGGTTTCGCGTTCGCGTGCCGCCGCGCCGGTGGCGGCGAGGCTCTTCCAGTCGTCGGGGACAATGCGGGCCATGCGGTGCCTCGTCGTATTCGGGTGCGCCCATTGTACGCAACGCCCGCGTGTTGCCGGCATGGCACGCCGGGCGGCTTTCGAGCCTCGATGAGGAAGACGCTTTGGACGACACTTCATGCGGCCGATTGCGGGCTGGCGGCGCGCAAACCCATGCGCATCGTGTATCGTTACTGGCTGAACGCCGCGCACCTCGCGCGGCTTGCCAACCGTAAATGTAAAAAAAGGATTTGCCGGATGATTACGATTTGGGGACGCACCAACTCGGTCAACGTACAGAAAGTCTTGTGGTGCTGCGACGAGCTGGTGTTGCCGTACGAACGCATCGACGCGGGCCTGCAATTCGGCCGCAACAACGAGCCCGACTATCTCGCGATCAACCCGACTGGCAAGATTCCGACACTGGTCGACGACGACTTCGTGCTGTGGGAATCGAACTCGATCCTGCGCTATCTGGTGCTGCAATACGGCGAATCGAGCCTTCTATATCCGTCCGAGCCGAAACTGCGCTCCAGCATCGATCGCTGGCTCGACTGGTCGCTCACCACGCTGCAACCCGCGGAAAAGCCGGTGTTCTGGGCCCTCGTGCGCACGCCCGCCGCCGAGCGCGACGCCACCAAACTCGCCACCGACTTCGGCGCGGTCACGTTGCAGTGGCGCCTGCTGGACAACCATCTGCAAGGCCGCTTCTTCCTCGAAGGCGAGAGGTTCACGCTCGCCGATATCGTGATCGGCGCCTACGCGAAGCGCTGGTTCGGGCTGGAAGGTGTTGAACGTCCGCCACTGCCGAATCTGGAGCGCTGGTATTCCCGGATCGCGACGCGCGCGGGTTTCAAGAAATACATCGATTTCCCGCTGACCTAAACCAACCCTCGACCAACCGGCGACCATCCGACATGACGATCACGCTCTACGCATGGGGCACGCCGAACGGCCGCAAGGTCAGCGTCGCGCTCGAAGAAATGGAACTGCCGTACACGGTGCAACCGGTCAACATCGGCCGTGGGGAGCAATTCCAGCCGGACTTTCTGCACATCAGCCCAAACAACAAGATTCCTGCGATCGTCGATACGGACGGGCCGGATGGCCAGCCGATCAGCGTGTTCGAGTCGGGTGCGGTGCTGCTGTATCTTGCCGAAAAGACCGGCAAATTCCTGCCGAAGACGCTGCGCGAACGCGTCCCGGTGCTCGAGTGGCTGATGTGGCAAATGGGCGGTTTCGGGCCGATACCGGGTCAAGTGCACCACTTCGCCGCGCTCGAGTCGGCCGCCGACCGCGCCTACGGCCTCAAACGCTATTCGGACGAAACCCACCGTTTGTACGGCGTGCTCGACCGGCGCCTCGCGCAAACGGAGTTCGTGGCGGGGGAATTGTCGGTAGCGGATTTCGCGATTCTCGGCTGGGCATGGCGTCACGAACGGCACAAAGTGGATCTCGCCACCTATCCGAACGTGCAACGCTGGTACGCGGCGCTGTTCGCGCGGCCGGGCGTGCAGCGCGGCTTTGCGGTGAACCTCGATTAAGTCCGGCGGCCTCATGCTTCGCGGCGGCGCCCAGCGTCGACCGGCAGGCGTACCGGACATCGGACACCGGCACAGCGAAGCACGATGGCCTTTATAATCGACGCATGAAGACCGCCAAGCCCGCCGCGACCGCCGACAACGCCACCCCTGCCACCTCCGCTCATCACCATGAGCCGGGGCACATGCACGGTGCGCGCGGTGAATCGCAGGAAGCCGCACTGACTCTCGCGGAAGAATATTGCCGCGAACGCGGCGAAAAACTCACGCCAATCCGCCGCAAAGTGCTCGAATTGCTGCTAAATTCCGGGCGCGCCACCAAAGCGTATTCGTTGCTCGACGACATGCGCCAGATCCATCCCGGCTCGGCGCCGCCCACGGTTTACCGGGCGCTCGACTTTCTGCTCACGGCCGGGCTCGTGCACCGCATCGAATCGATCAACGCGTTCACGGTCTGCCACGACCTGACGCAATGTCAGCACGGCATTCTGGTGGTCTGTCAGCAATGCGGCAACGTCACCGAACTGCATCAGCCTAAACTGCGCCAGGCGCTCGTCGCGCAAATCGAAGACGCGGGCTATCGCCTCGCCAGTGATGAAATCGAATTGAAGGGATTGTGCTCCGCCTGTCAGATAGCGGAAGCGGCCAGTGCCGGTGCCGCAACACCGGTCGCCGCCGCCAAATGACAGCAGCGCCCGCAATCAGATTTACAAGCTGATTGCAGAGCGTTCGCTGCGCGAAAGCTTGCGGGCAAAGATGCGGTGGCGAGCAACCACCACCCGCCCACGAGACCACTCAGCCCGCAGCGCGGGCGTCGATCGCGTCGTGCAATAGCGTCACGAGGTCTTCCGGCAAGGCCGGCTTGGTCATGAAATGCTGGAAGCCTTCGCCGATACTGCGCAAGCGGTAAGCGTCGTCGGTATGGCCCGTGAGCGCCACGGCCACCGAAGGCGCGTGGTCACCGCGAATCTCGTGATCGCGCAGCCGCTGGATCAGATAAAAACCGTCCATGGCCGGTAATTCGAGGTCGCACACCACGGCGTCAGGCAACAGCCGCAGCGCCGCTTCGACGCCCGCTTCCGCATCCGCCACCGCGACGACACGCGCCCCTTCCGCCTCGAGTAACAAGGCCAGTGATTCCCGGCTATCCGGGTCGTCTTCGACGAGCACGATCGTGGCCTGATCGAGTCTCAATGCTCCGTTCATGTTCTGTTGCTGCTCTAAAAAACCGGTTAGGCCATCAGACGTGGCCAACGTATCGTCCTGCTGTTTGCCGCCGATTTGCGCGGCTACGGGTTCACTGTTCATGGTTCCGACTCGATTTCATGCGTCGAGTTGCATGCAGGCCCGCGATTGTAAAACATGGCCTGAGCGCAACGCGTGCGCACAGTAACGCGCCAAAATTGCACGCCGATGAAAAACCGGCCCTCGGTGCCCTTGTCCTGGCAGACCGATGCCGGCACCCGATTCGCCGTGGTGGCGGCTGCAAACTCGTGTGCGCCGCCTTGCCCGCCCGGCGTCTTCTCTGACATTCATGTTCTTTTGCGACGCCGGCGCTGTTGCGCGCTTTTGCGTTTTAGCGCGTGGCGTTCACATCCACCCCTCAGGTAGCACGTCGCGTGCCTCGCCGGTTTCGCCGTGGCGTCAGCATGGTTGCGCGGCCAGCCTCACGATCCACGGCGGCGCTATCATTGTGTGCGCCGCACTGATGAGGTGTGGCGGCAGAAGCGTAATCGTGAATGAGTCCGTGGGCGTGTCAGTCCGCTTTGCTCGGACCGATGCCCTGCACCAGCAAGGCCACCGCATGCCGGGCGATCTCCGCGCCGCCGATATTGCGCCGCACGGGATCGTTACGCCACAGCTTCGACGTAGCCAGCGGCAGAATCGTCATCCCCAGCAGCGTGACGAACACCAGCGACGGCTCCAACCCGGCATTCAGCCGCCCTTCCTGTTGCCAGCGCGTGATGGCTAACAGCGAGGCCTTCTGGTTCGCGTCGCCGAACCGTTCGTGCATGCGCTGGCGCAGCAGGCCGCCGTCGCTGATCACTTCGCGCACCCACAGCGACGGAAACCACGGGTGGTCGCTCGCCACCTGCACCAAACGCTGCGCGAGCTGCGTGATGGCTGCCACCGGGTCGTCGGGATTTTCCTGAAACGGCACGCCGAGCCCCGCGCGCAGCGGTGCGAAACGCTCGTCGATCAACACGTCGAGCAGTTGATCGCGCGTCTTGAAGTAGTAATGCATCATCGCCGGCGTGAAACCCGCCTCGCGAGCAATCTCCCCGAGCGTGGTGTCGACGATGCCCTGCCGCGCGAACAAGGCGAGCGCGGCATCCAGCAGCCGGCTGCGCTGCGCCGGGCCGCGCGCCGGGCCCGACGGCCTGCCGGGGCGCCGTGCGGATGCGGGTGCGGGCGTTGCAACGTTCGCTGATTCACCCGCGGCAGCGGACGCCACAGACTTCGAAAGCTTTCGCGCCTTCGCGGCGGCCGTGTTGTGCGGTGTGCCCTTCACTTTCTGTTCATCTGCCGGAATCCTTGCCATTGCATTCAATTTGACGAGTGACGCGATGTCGCATATATTAATCTCCGAATTAATTAATTTCAACACCGTGGCGCCATGAACCAACCGACAACGACTCAACCCGCCGGACTGACGACGCCAGTAGCGCCGCCCGGCGCGCGGGCAACCGACCACCCGCCGATCCGCCTGCTGTTTCCGGCGTTGCTGCTGGTCATGCTGCTCGCCGCGCTCGATCAGACCATTGTCTCGACCGCGCTGCCGACCATCGTCGGCGAACTCGGCGGGCTCAACAACCTGTCGTGGGTGGTCACCGCCTACCTGCTCAGCTCGACCATCGGCGTGCCGCTGTACGGCAAATTCGGCGATCTGTTCGGCCGCAAGATCGTGCTGCAGACGGCGATCGTCGTGTTCCTCGTCGGCTCCGCGTTGTGCGGCATCGCGCAGGACATGACCCAGTTGATCGTGCTGCGCGCGCTGCAAGGGCTCGGCGGTGGCGGCCTGCTAGTCGTGACGATGGCCGCAATCGCGGACGTGATTCCGCCGGCTGAACGCGGCCGCTACCAGGGAGTATTCGGTGGCGTGTTCGGTCTCGCAACGGTAATCGGGCCGCTGCTCGGCGGCTTTCTCGTCGAGCACCTGTCATGGCGCTGGATTTTCTACATCAACCTGCCGCTCGGCATCATTTCGCTGGCTGTGATCGGCGCGGTCTTCAAACCGCACGTGCGGCATGTGAAGCACACCATCGACTACATGGGCGCCGCGTTTCTCGCCGGCGCGCTCACCTGCATCATCCTGTTCACGAGCCAGGGTGGCACGATCCTGCCGTGGTCGTCGCCGCAGTTGTGGTTCACGCTGGGCATGGGGCTCGTGGCGATCTGGGGTTTCATCCACGAAGAGCGCACGGCTGTCGAACCGATCATGCCGCTCGAGCTCTTCAAACAACGCACGTTTTTACTGAGCAGTCTGATCGGCTTCATCATCGGCGTGTCGCTGTTCGGCTCGGTTACATTCCTGCCGCTGTATTTGCAGGTCGTCAAAGGCTCGACGCCGACAGAAGCCGGCATGCAGATGTTGCCGATGATGGGCGGTCTGTTCGTGATGTCGATGGTAACCGGACGCGTGATCAGCAAGATCGGCAAGTACCGCATGTTCCCCATCGCCGGCACGTTCCTCGTGGCCGTCGCCATGCTGCTGCTCGCACGCCTGCAGATCGACACGCCCATTCATGTGATGTATATCTACATGGGCATTCTCGGCTTCGGCCTCGGCATGGTCATGCAGGTGCTGATTCTCGCCGTGCAGAATACGGTCGAGTTCAAGCACATGGGTGTGGCCACTTCGGGCGCGACGCTGTTCCGTTCAATCGGCGGCTCGATCGGTGTAGCCAGTTTTGGCGCGGTGTTTTCCAATGGCCTCGCCGCGCGCCTCGAAAAGCTGATTCCGCCCGACACCGAATTGCCGCACGCACTCGGACCGATGGCCATCCACCACTTGCCTGAAGCGTTGCGCGACGATTATCTGCAGGCGTTTGCCGGCGCGTTGCACACGGTGTATCTGTCGGCGGCCTGCGTGGTGGTGCTGGCCTTCATACTCGCGTGGCTTCTGAAAGATCATCCGCTGCGCAAGCACTGAATGCCGTATCACGTTTCCTGCAAGCGTTTTCTGCAAACGCTTGATGACGAGGTCGAACGCAACGCGCTTCGACCTCGTTCTGCTTTCATCGCCGCGCTTCCGCTCTGCTGATTCCACCATTGCATCATCGCGCTATCGCCTGCGCGCAGTGACGGCGCGAGCGGCGTGAAAAAAACCATCCGCCTGTTCGTTCTGCAGACATATGCAGTGTTTCGTCGTACCTCCAAACGTGCTTCAGCGCACCTAATGTAGGTGAGAACGTCGATTGACGTTCTCACTGAAACGCCACATATTGCAAGCAGCGGCACCGCAAGCGAGAACTTGCGTCCCAAGGTTCTCCAGCGCATGTGGATCGTGGTTTCCGCGGACTTTGCTTCCTGCCTCAACGCGATCCGGAGCATGCCGTATAGGCATTGTTTTCCACAGGTGGGTCCACAGTATGTCCACCCAGACAATACCCGGCCATAGTTTTCCGACGCCCTGCAAACGCTGTGGCGGTGCGCTATACCGGCAAGTCGACTATTGCCCGTATTGCGGCGCGATACATCCACTCGACACCGCCCCACACAAGCGCGTTGTGATTCCCGGCAGCCGCGCCAGTGCCATGAACAAGACGGCGCAGAAAAGCAGCGTCGATCCGACGCAGCCGGGCGAAACCGAGCTCGCCGCGCAGGGTCCGTCCATCGACGAAGCCGCCCCTATCGAGCCCCCGATGCTACCGGTACTCGCGTCGTTTCCTCCGCGCGCTGATCCTCCGTCTTCCGCCGATCTGCCGCTTTCTGCCGATCCACCGCATTCCGGCGGCCGTAGCGCGATCCCGGTGCGCCGGGTGCTGCTCGCAATCGTAGCCATTGGCGCAATCGGACTAGCGTATGTCGCCTACGCACTATTCAGTGACAACCACGACTCGCAGAACGACACCACCGAACAGAGCGCCGACAACGCTCCGGATGCCAGAACGGCGACCGGCACGATTGCGCTGTACGCCCCGGCTCAGCCGATGAATCAGGCTGCAGCGGGTAAGCCCGCTGCGCCGACCAATCCTGCCAATCTCGCCAAGGCCGCCCCGGCAATCGCAGCCACGCCTATTGCGCCACCTGCGCCTGCCGCCGCAACACCTGTGAAACCAGCGGCGCCACAGTTCCGCGATGCGGCGCAAGCGCTGCAGGCAGCGCGTCTGGCCTTCCGCGCCAACGATCTGTCCGCGGCACAAGCGGCGCTTGGCACGGTGCAAACGCTGCAACCCGGCAACACCGACGCGCAAAGCCTGCTGACCGAATTGAAGCCGCTCGCCGCGCGCCGCGACACCGCGTTGCAGGCAGCACAGTTGTGTGCCGCGCAGCAGTCGTGGAGTTGCGCACGCCAGCACGCCAATGAGGCGCTCGCGATCGACAGCGGCAACGACACCGCGAAGACGATCCTCGAACGCGTGATTCACGAGACAGGTTGGGCGCCGCTCAAACCGCATGCGGCGATCGACAGTCCGGTGAGCGATAAATCATTTGGATACCGAATTTCATAGCCGTTCGCACGACCGATTTGCCTGACTGACTGAATCATGGCACGCCCGATCGCACTGGCGTTTCGCGTGCCCTCTGAGCGGCAACAGACGGACATGGCATGCGCGGCGCATTGAACATGAGATGGCAAACCGGCTTACCGGTGCTTCGCGCGCGCCGACGCGAGAGGCTGTTCAAACCTGACGGATAGGTGGATAGACCATGCTGAAGAGACTTCTCGCGGGATGGCTGGGGCTGGCGCTATTGGTCATGTGTTCGTTCGCTGGCGCGGAGCCTGCGCACTACAAGATCGTCACCGGTCCGGAACGGGGCACGTACATTCAGATCGGCCAGGATCTGTCGAAATGGGTGGCGCAACCGGCGGGCATCGACCTGGAAGTCATGGCTTCGAAGGGCTCGGCTGAAAACGTGCAGCGCATGCGCTTCGAGCCAGGCGTGAAGCTCGCGCTGGTGCAGTCCGATGTGTATCAGGCCTACATCGACATGGCCAACGCGGGCAACGCCGACGCGGGTACGACAATCCGGCCGCTCCGGCTCATCATGCCGCTCTACGACGAGGAAATTAACGTCGTGGTGCGCGCGGACTCGCCGATGAAAACCTTCGCCGACATCAAGGACAAGAGCATCAGTGTGGGCCTGATCGGCAGCGGCACCGCGCAATCGGCCACGACCCTCTATCACCTGATGTTCGGACAGGCGATTCCCGAGCAGAACATCCAGCACCTGAGTAACGAAGACGCGCTAGCCGCGTTGATCGTCAAGAAAGTGGATGTTGCGATCATCGTGGTCGGGCAGCCAGCGAAACTGTTCACCGACATGAATCCCGAATTGCTGCAACAGATCCGCCCGCTGAGGGTTGATCCCAACGCGCCCGAAACCGCCCGTGCGAAGCAGACATATTTTCCCGCGACGCTCCGCGCGACCAGCTATCCGAACTGGCTGAAGGAAGACGTCCCCACGCTGACCGTGAAGGCCTTTCTCGTCACCTACGACTACGGTCTGCGCGACACCGTCGGCAACCTGAATCGCTTTGCGGATTCGCTGTGCGCCAACTTCGACAATCTGCAGGAGCACGGGCATCCAAAGTGGAAGCAGGTGAAACTCGAACTGCCGACTCTCGTGCGCGGATGGAAATACTACGGGCCCGTGGAGAAACATCTACGCGCGTGTCTCACGAACAAAAGTGCGGCGATCAACGCGACGGCGGCGCAAGCCGCGCAGAAAGCGCGCTCCTCGTGCACGGATCAGGAGCGTCTGCTGTTGCTGTGCAAGTAGTAACGTCGCGTGATGAGAAGCATGCGTTCAGGCGCGCTCCTGCGCTGCGGCCGACACGTCCATCGCCCGCTGCAGCGCCTCGTACACCTTCGGCCGGTTGCATTGCGACACGTTAAAGCGCAGGAAGCCGGCCGCCGATTGCGACGTGCTGAACACGTTTCCCGGCGCGAACACCACACTCTCGGCTAACGCGTGACGCGCGATGTCGGCGGCGTCGAGCGCATCCGGCAGGCGCGCCCACACGAAAATACCGGCGCGTGGCCGCGTCCACACTTCAAGGCCTGCATAGCCCAGCCGCCTGATCGTCTCGCCCATGGCGTCCGCGAGCTTCGCGCGCATCGATTCCAGGTGACGCCGGTACGTGCCGTCCACCAGCAGACGATGCACGACGCTCGCCGCGAGCTGGCCGTTGCCGAACGTGGTGGCCAGCTTCAGATCGACCAGCGGCTCGACCCATTCGCTGCGCGCCGCAATGTAGCCGCAGCGCACGGCCGCGGACAAGGTCTTCGAAAAACTGCCGATCGTGACCACCCGCGCAAGACCGTCGAACGCCGCGAGACGCGGCGCCGGTTCGTCCTCGAAGTCGGCGAAGATATCGTCCTCGACGACCAGCAGATTGTGCTCGCCCGCCAGTTTCAGCAACCGATGCGCGATGGCCGGCGCGAGCGTGGCGCCGGTCGGATTGTGGATCGCGGAATTGGTCACGTAGAGCCGCGGACGATGCTCGATCAGCGCCCGCTCGAATGCCGCCAGATCGGGCCCGGACGGCGTATAAGGCACACCGACGATGCGGACGCGATGCGCGCGCAGCAGCGCCTGAAAGTTGAAGTAGCACGGGTCGTCGATCAGGACCGTGTCGCCGGGTTCCAGCAGAAAGCGGCACACGAGATCGAGCGCGTGCGTGCCGCCGTCGGTCAGCACAATCTGCTCGGGCGGCGCCTCCACGCCGTGCTGCGCGAGCCGCCAGGCGAGTTGCTGACGCAGCGCCGGCAAACCGAGCGGACTCGCATAGTCGGCGAGCGGCGACTGCGGATCGCGCGCCACGGCACGCAACGCGCGGCGCACGCCGTCTTCCGGCAGCCATGACGGCGGCATCCAGCCACAGCCCGGCTTGAACACCTTCGCGCCGGCCTCCAGCGACTGCCGCGTGAGCCACAGCGGATCGACCTCGCGATCCAGCCGCGGCCCGAGATCGGCGAGCGCGAGCGGCGGCGCATGACCGGACACGAAGAAGCCAGAACCGCGCCGCGCCACGATCACCCCTTCCGCGACCAGCCGGTCGTACGCTTCCACCACCGTCGACTTCGACACGCCGAGTGCTTCGGTCATCACGCGGATGGACGGCACGCGCGCACCCGGCATCAGCGAACGGCTCGCGATGCGCTCGCGCAAGTTGTCCATCACCGTGCCGACCCGCGTGCCGGTTGGCGCGCCCAAGGCCGCCCGGTTGATATCACTTTCCGCCATCTGCACTGCTCCATGTTCGGTACAGTTTGTACGAATTGTACTGATCCGTAGCTTACCCTTTCCAGCCCAAAAGCGGATGCTATGGGTTCCATTTTCAATGCATATGGACTCTTTCGATGGACAAGACAACGAACGGCTGGGTGAGCGGCATGGTGGGCGTGTTGATTTTCAGCGGCTCGCTGCCCGCCACCCGCATCGCCGTGCAGGGCCTCGATCCGGTGTTCCTGACGGTCGCCCGCGCGACCATCGCGGGCACGTTGGGTCTGTTGCTATTGCTGGTGTTTCGCCAGGCTCGGCCCGCAAGGCGCGACCTCATCCCGCTGGTGGTGGTCGCGCTCGGCGTGGTGGTCGGCTTTCCGCTCCTGACCGCCCTTGCGTTGCGCCACGTCAACGCCGCGCACGCCGTGGTGTTCGTCGGGCTCCTGCCGCTGTCCACCGCGATCTTCGGCATGCTGCGCGGCGGCGAGCGCCCGCAGCCGGCGTTCTGGCTGTTCTCGGCGCTCGGCAGCGGCGCGGTGGTCGCGTTCGCCTTGCGCCACGGCCTCGACGCATCGCCGCTCGGCGATGCGCTGATGCTGGCGGCGATCGTCGTCTGCGGCCTGGGTTATGCCGAAGGCGCGCGGCTGTCGCGCCATCTCGGCGGCTGGCAGGTGATTTCGTGGGCGCTGGTGCTGTCGCTGCCGGTGATGCTGCCGCTCGCCTGGTGGACACGGCCGGCATCGTTTGAAGGCGTAAGCCATGCGGCGCTGTGGGGACTCGCGTACGTGTCGCTCTTCAGCATGCTGATCGGCTTCGTCTTCTGGTATCGCGGACTGGCGTTAGGCGGCATCGCGGGGGTCGGGCAACTTCAGTTGCTGCAGCCGTTCTTCGGTCTGCTTCTCGCCGGTTTGCTGCTGCACGAACAGATACCGCCCGCGATGATCCTGGTGACGGTCGTGGTGGTGGCGTGTGTGGCAGGCGCGCGGCGCTTCTCGCGAAGCGCGCCGGTGCGGCCGGCAGTCTGAACGGTGTCTCGCCCGCGCGTGCGTTCCCTGATTTTCAGGACCGCGCGGGGTCGGCTGTCGGATGAATATGTCATCATCTCGATAATCGATCCACCACTCGCGCCGCGACTACGATGCCGACCGCATTTGCACAAACCGTCGAAGCCCGCTTTGCCGAACTCACGCCCACCTCGAAGCGCGTCGCCAGTTACATGCTGGCGAATCTCGACCGGCTCGGCCTCGAAAACGCCGACCAGATCGCCCAGCAAGCCGGCACCAGCGGCATCTCGGTGGGCCGGTTCTTGCGCAGCATCGGCTACCAGAACCTGGATGACCTGAAGCGCGAGTTGCGCGGCGCGCAGGAGCGACCGTGGCTGATCACCGACCGGCTCGACGCATTTCGCCGCGCCTCCGGCCAGCACGACGAAGCCATCCCGGCCGCAAGCGGGCCCGACGCGTCCCATTCCGCCCCCAGCCCGGCTCTCGCTCACTCGCTCGAACTTGAAATCGGTGCGATTCAGCATGTCTACCAGCTTGCGCAATCGCCGGTGTTTGCCCGCGTGGCCGAGCGCATCTCGAACGCTGACGCCGTCTATATCCTCGGTATTCAGTCCACGCGCGGCATCAGCAACGCTTTCTACAGCTACCTGGAGTACATCCGTCCGCGCGTGTTCTATTCGGACGGCATGTCGGGCTCATATGTCGATTCGCTGAACTCGGAGTTCAAGTCACCGTATCTGATCGTCACCGATACGCGCGCCTATTCGATGATCGCGCGCCGCTATTGCGAGGCGGCCACGCGCCGTGGGCTGCCCTTCGCGCTCGTCACCGATATTTACTGTCCGTGGGCGCGCGAATTCGACGGTGATCTTTTGCAGGTGAAGACCGATGTCGGTCAGTTCTGGGACTCGCTGGCACCGCTCACGTGCCTGTTCAATCTGCTGATTTCGGCGATTGTCGAACGGCTCGGGCCGGGCATCGACGAGCGCGTTGCACGTAACCGCGAACTGCAAAGCGAATTCGATCAGTTCGACCTTTGAAGCCGCTTTGGCGATAAGCCACATCATTGACGATCGGCTCATCGGCGCCCCCCGCGCTGCAGATGGCAAGCGCACGTTGCAATGCGGCGCGATGCACGGGTGATCGAATCGGCAACCGCACAAACCGCCCGCTGCGCTTGATGTCGTGCGTTGATCGCATCAGGACGCGGTCGTCGCCGCAGCTTCCCCGCCGAGATACGCGTCACGGATCCGTTCATCGCCGAGCAAGGACTCAGCCGTGCCTTCGAGCACGACGCGGCCGGTCTGCAACACATAGCCGTAATGCGCGATCTCCAGCGCGAGGCTGGCGTTCTGCTCGACCATGAAGAACGTCACGCCCTGCCGGTTGATCGTGTCGATCAGCTCCAGCACTTTGTCGACGTAAAGCGGCGACAAACCCATCGTGGGTTCGTCCATGCAGATCAGCTTCGGCCGGCTCATCAGCGCGCGCGCCATCGCCAACATCTGCTGCTCGCCGCCGGAGAGCGTACCGGCCTTTTGCGTCAGGCGCTCTTTCACGCGCGGGAAAAGGCCCAGAACGCGCTCATAGTCTTCGTCGATGGCAGCGCGGTCACGCCGCGTGTAGGCGCCCATCCGCAAATTTTCGCGCACCGTCATGTCGCCGAACAGCCGCCGCGCTTCAGGTACCGAACCGACGCCGCGCCGCACGATCTGCGGTGTGCTGAGTCCTGTGATCGCCTCGCCTTCGAACGTTATGCTGCCGGCGCGCGGTTTGTGCAGACCGAGAATCAGCTTCATCGTGGTCGACTTGCCGCTCGCGTTGCCGCCGAGCAAACTCACGATCTGTCCGCGCCGCACTTGAAAATTGACGTCGAAATGCACCTGGACGGGGCCGTAGAACGTTTCGATGTGTTCCAGTTTCAGTAAAGCGTCGCTCATCGTGGATGTTCCAAAAGTTCAGGCCGCAACGCGCACGGTCGCCGCGCCGCCGACATTGCGATGGCCCAGATACGCTTCGATCACACGCGGATCGTTGCGCACGTCGCGCGGCAGGCCTTCAGCGATTTTCCCGCCGTTGTCGAGCACGATCACGCGATCCGATAGCCGCATCACCATGTCGAGCTTGTGTTCGATCAGCAGGATGGTCAGTCCGCGCGCTTTCAGGTGCTGGATCAGCACCAGCATTTCGGCGGTTTCGGACTCGTTCATGCCGGCCGTCGGCTCGTCGAGCAACAGGATGCGTGGATGCAAAGCGAGCGCGCGGGCAATCTCGACGCGTCGCCGGTTCGCATACGACAGGCTATGCGCCGGATGATCGATGCGCGGCGTCAGGCGCTCGCCGAACCCCGCGATAATCTCGCGCACTTCCTCGCGCAGCGCCACATCTTCACGGCGGATGGAAGCCGGTCCGATCAGTGCGCGCGCGACTTCGGCGATGGCGCCGACAATCGGCCAACCCGTGCGGGTAGCGCGCAAACGCGCATGCGCGCCGATCAACACGTTGTCGAGCACGCTCAGATTGCCGAACACCCGGCCATGCTGAAACGTGCGCGCAAGGCCGAGCGCGGCGAGCTTTTCCGGCCGCACACCGGTGATGTCGCGGCCGTCGAATTGCACACTGCCTGCGTCCGGCGTATCGAGCCCGGTGATCAGATTGAACAGCGTCGACTTGCCCGCGCCGTTCGGCCCGATCACGCTGACGAGTTCGCCCTCCGAAATCGAAAGATCGACTCCGTTCACCGCGGTGAGTCCGCCGAAGCGCCGCGTCACCCCGCGCACGTCGAGAAGAGTCTGTGTCATGTGCGCCCCCGTCATACCGTACCCAGCAAACCCTGCGGCCTGAATCGCACCAGTAACAGCAATACCAGGCCATAGATCAGCATCCGATAGTCGGCGGCCCAGCGGAAAATCTCCGGCAAGCCGATCAGCGCAACCGCGCCGACGATCCCACCCAGCACGTTGCCGAGGCCACCGAGAATCACCATCGTCAAGGCGAGGATGGACACTTGCGAGTCGAAGGTCTGGTTGTTGATGTAGCTATACAGATGCGCCGCGATCCCACCGCTGATGCCGGCGGCGAGGCCTCCGAACGCAAACGCGATCGCCTTGTAGCGGTTCGGGCGAATCCCGTGCGAGCGCGCCGCGACCTCGTCTTCGCGAATCGCACGGAGCGTGCGCCCCAGATGCGAGCCCAACAGCCGCGTTTGCAGCAGCGCCAGCACGATCAGCACGCTCAGTGCGAACCAGTAGATCGCACGCGCGCTGTCCGGTTTCCAGCCGAACACCGACAGCGGCGCAATGCCCGCGATGCCGAGCGGGCCGCGCGTCAGACTGTCCCAGTTGAGGATCACGAGGCTCACCACTTCACCGATACCGAGCGTTGCAATCGACACGTAGTGCCCACGCAAACGGAACGCCGGATAGACCAGCAGCGTGCCCAGCGCGGCGGTGATCAAACCGGCGCAGAAGATCGTCACGACCGGCGACCAGCCGAGATTCGTCGACAGCAACGCAGACGCGTACGCACCGATCACCAGCAGCGCGGCATGGCCAAGCGAAATTTGCCCGACCGTGCCCGCCACCAGCGTCAGGCTCAACGCCAACATTCCGTAAAGCCAGGCATTGGTGAGTGTTTGCAGGAGATAAGACGAGCTGGCAACGAAAGGCAACGCGACCGCAGCCAGCGCAAGGGCAATCACCACGGCGCGCGGCACCTTCACCGCTTTGCCCGCGGACAGAAACGTGCCGGTCATCGGCTCGGGCGGCAAGCGGCGGCTGCCACTAAAGAGTCCATTGGGACGCCACACCAGAAACAGCAAGAGTAGAACGAACGCGAACAGATCGCGGTAACTGGTGCCGAAGATCGCCACGCCGTAACTCTCGACCAGACCCAGCAGCAGGCTGCCGATGATCGCGCCCGGCACGTTGCCCAGACCACCGATCAGCAACGCCACCACGCCCTTGAGCGTGGCCTGGAAGCCCATCGCCGGATCGATGCTGTTGTAGTACATGCCGACCAGCAAGCCGCTCACGCCGCCGAGTGCACAGGCGATCGCAAACACCGCCTGATTGACGCCGTTGACGTTGACGCCCATCTGCTGCGCCGCATCCCGGTCCTGCGCCGTTGCGCGTACAGCCCAACCGAGGCGCGTGAAACGCAAGAACACATAGAGCACGGCAGCAGCCGTCACGCCGATGCCGGCAATCAGCAGATCCAGCGAGCCGACCGTCGCGCCGCCGAGGCGAAAGTGCCAATCGGGCAGCGTGCTCGGCACGGGCCGCGGATCGGCACCGAATAGCAACTGCGCGCACTGATCGAGCACGAAGCTCATGCCGATCGTCGCGAGCAACGGGGCGATGCGTGCCGCGCCCTGCAGCGGCCGCAGGCCGATGCGCTCGATCGCGATGCCCAGCAGCCCGCAGCCGAACACCACCGCGAGCAAGGCCAGCGGCAACGGCAACCCGAGCCGCGTCAGACACAGCCAGCCGATAAAGCTGCCGATCATGTACACCGAGCCGTGCGCGAAGTTGATCAGATGCGACACGCCGAAAATCAGCGCGAGGCCGACCGCCAGCAATGCATAGATATTGCCGACGATCAGTCCGTTGATCGTGTAGTCGAGCCATGAAGCCATAGCATTCAGATCCGGTGAGAAGCAGACACGCGAGCGTTGCTTAGGTTTTATTTGGAAGCGACCAGCGGCTTCGCACCGTCCCATTGCGTGAACTGATTGTCCTTGACGACCAGGTACACGCTGCGCGCGCCAGCCACGCGGCGCGTCTGCGGATCGAACTGCACCTTGCCGAAGATCAGGCTCGGCACATCCTTGATCTGCTTCAGGCCGTCATGCACCGCCTGACGGGTCACGCCGTAGCGGCGCATGACTTCCGCCGAGACGATCATCGCGTCGTAAGCGCGCGCGGCGAACGTATCGGGCTCGCCGTTGTACTTCGCGCGATAACGCTGCACGAAGTCCTGCACTTCAGGCCGCTTGTCGCCCGGGAAGAAATTCGATTCGGTGAATACACCGTTCACGGCCTCGCCGCCCAGTTCGAGAAACTTTGGCGAATAGACCGAACCCACTGCAGCGATCGGTTGCGTTAATCCCGACGAACGCGCCTGGCGCACGATTTGTGCACCGTCCGCGTAGTACGAGATCAGCACGAGCGAATCGGGCTTCGCTTCGTTGACCCGCACCAGGGTCGCGCGGAAATCTTTTTCAGTCGGCTGATAGCCTTCCGCTGCGACGACCTGCGCGCCATCCTGCGCGGCAGCTTTCGCAAAAATGTCCTTGCTGGTGCGGCCCCAGTCGGTGTTCAGATAGAGCACGGCAATGCGCTTGAAGCCGAGTTCCTTCGTCGCGTAATGCGCGAGCAGTGGCTGCTCTTCAGCCTGACTGAGCGCCGTGCTCCACATGTAGTCGCCACCCTTGGTGAAGTCGGGGTGCGAATTGGTGAAGCCGAATTGCACGAGTTGTCCGCGCTGATAAATTGGCGAGGCCGCCATTGAGGTCGTGCTCGACAGGTCACCCAACTCCAGCAGAATGCGCGGATCGCCAACGAACTTCTGCGCGATCGACACCGCCTGGCGCGGGTCGCTCCGGCTGTCCTCGAAGTCGTAGGCAAGCGGGCGGCCCTTGATACCGCCTTGCGCGTTGATCTGCTCCAACGCGAGATCGAAGCCGCGCTTCCACTGGGTGCCGTATTGCGCGTCCTGTCCGGTAAGCGGCCCGCTCACGCCGATCAGATACGGCTCGCCCGCTGCGGCGCCAGCATAAGCCGGCGAGGTTGTTGCAATGCCCATCACTGCGGCGAGCACCGGTAGCGTTTTCAACCAGCGTGACCAGCTGGTTCGCGACGATTTGGATACGTGTTTCATGTTTGCCCCAACTGTCATCTTCAAAGTGGGGCCATGTAACCACGGTGAATTCCGGCGAACCAACGAAGTTTTGGGAATATGGTTATCACGTTGGAGCGCATGTCTCTGTTCGCTCAAGGCAACGCTACGAGGCGGCGTTCACGCTCATGCGCAGACACGCCAAGACATCTCTTTGATGCAATTGATTTTTCTCTCTTTCGACACGCGCCGTATAGAACAAAACCTGAGACGCCACGCGCTCGCCCGTCGATCCGCTTCGCATTTTTTCGGCTGTCGATATCGGAATTGATTATATAAATCCCGCATTCAGACGACCCTACAATGCGCAGACCGAATTGCCAGGGCGAGTCATGGAGCTGCATCAACTCGAAGCGTTTTCGGCGGTCATGTCCGCCGGCAGCATCACCGGTGCGGGACGTTTGCTCGAACGCTCGCAGCCGGCCGTCACGCGTCAGATCCAGGAGCTCGAAGCGGATCTCGGCTATGCGCTGTTCAATCGCAATGGTCCGCGTGTCACGCCGACGCATTGTGCCTTTCTGCTTTACGAAGAAGTTGAGCGTTCGCTGATCGGACTGAAGACCATCGAGCAACGGGCACGCGCCATTGGTCTCGGCGAAGCGGAACCGCTGCGCGTGGCGGCCACACCCGCGCTCGCTGCGTCGATTGTGCCGCCCGCGATCGCCGCGCTGCCGCCGCTCGGCCGCGCACCGCAATTCCAGCTACGCAGTTTGTCGGCGGAACACGTCGTCCATGAAGTCCTGACCCGTACCGCCGATATCGGCCTCGTCACCTTGCCGATCGGGCATGCGGGACTCGACATCCACTGGATCGCCGAAGCGCCCTGCGTGGCGCTCGTGCAGAGCGGCGACCCGCTCGCCGCCCAGCCGCACATCGCGCTGCGCGATCTGGCGATCTGGCGAACCGGCGCATCGTCACCGTCGCGAACCGGTTCCGGTTGCGGCATCGGGTCGACGCGGCGTTCGCAGCCGCGCGCATGTCCGTCGACGTGTTCCTCGAAACCAATGCGTCGTTGAATGCGGTGATGGCCGCTCGCGCCGGCGCCGGTGTCGCGATCGTCGATCCTGCCACGGGTCTCGGCCTGTCGATCGAAGGCGTGACGGCGCGGCCGCTCGACTTCGCGATTCCGTTTTTCTTCGGCGTCGTGACGCCGGCGGGCAAACCGCGCCGCGCCGCCGTCGACGCGCTGCTGCAATCGATCGAACACGCGACCCGCGAACTGCTCGAAGGCGTGGTGCTGCATCCCGCCCAGGAACACGATGCGCTGCTACAGCGCGAAACGCGCGTCTCTCGTACGCGCATCAAACATCCGGAACACATTGCATGAATCGCCTCGCAGCACTCGAAACCCGCTTGCGTGAAGATCTGCGCTGGCTGGAATTGCCCGCGCCCTCCTGGGTCCCGCCGCGTTTCGTCAACAATGAACGTGTGCTCGATGTCGCCGTGATCGGCGGCGGCATGGCGGGGCTCGCCGCGGCGGCGGAACTGCGCTGGCTCGGCATCGACAATCTGCAGGTGTTCGACCGCGCGCCATCGGGGCGCGAAGGCCCGTGGGTAACGTTCGCGCGAATGGAAACGCTGCGCTCGCCCAAGCAGCTCACAGGTCCCGCCCTGCGCATGCCGGCCCTCACGTTTCGCGCGTGGTACGAAGCGCAATTCGGCAGCGCCGCGTGGGATGCGCTCTATAAGATTCCGCGAACGCAATGGATGGACTATTTGCGCTGGTATCGCCATGTGCTCGATCTGCCGGTGCACAACGACATCACCTTGACCTCGCTGAGTCCGCGCGACGACGGTCTGCTTGAACTCGATCTCGCTGAAGCCGGCGCGCCACGCACGGTGCTCGCGCGGCATGTCGTGCTCGCCACCGGACGCGACGGTTTGGGCGGTCCATCGGTACCGGCTATCGCCAATACGGTTGCACGCCGCTACTGGGCGCACTCCGCGGATGCAATCGATTTCGCCGCATTGGCCGGCAAGCGCGTCGGCGTCGTCGGCGCGGGGGCATCCGCCTTCGACAATGCCGCGACCGCGCTCGAGGCGGGCGCGGCCGGCATCGATCTGTTTATCCGCCGCGATGACATTCCACGCGTGAACAAGCTGACAGGCATCGGCAGTCCGGGCCTCGTGCATGGTTTCGCTGATCTCGACGATGCATCCAAATGGCGTTTCCTGCATTACGCGCAGACTGAGCAAACGCCGCCTCCAAGAGACAGCGTGCTGCGGGTTTCACGCCATGCCGGTGCATGCTTTCACGTCGGCAGTCCGCTTGTTGCGCTCGACGAACTTGATGGCGCGCTCGCAGTAGCGACACCGAAAGGCCGCTACGTGGTGGACTTTCTGATCTTCGCGACCGGCTTCCACTCGGATATCGCCACGCGCACCGAATTTGCGCCGTTCGCCTCTTTTGTGCGGCGCTGGAAAGACCGCTATCGGGCGGACCCATTGCTGCCTTCGTACGAACTAGCCGAGTCGCCGGATCTCGGCGCCGGGTTCGCGTTTCAGGAGCGCGAACCCGGCACTTGTGCAGCGCTGACGCAGATCCATTGCTTCAATCATGCGGCGAGTCTCAGCGATGGAAAGCTGTCCGGCGACATCCCCGCGATTAGCGACGGCGCGCAGCGCCTTGCGCGCGGCATCGCGAGCCGCCTGTTCGACGCGGATCGCGAGCGGCACTACCAGGCCCTGGTCGCCTTCGATACGGCGGAGCTACGAGGGGATGAGTGGACCGATGCGGATGCATCGTCCGACACTTCGCGCGCTCGCCTGCAGGCAGAAGACACCGCTGAAAACACTGATTAACCCGCCGGAGCAGATATGACCGACCTCGCGCCACCGACCCAATCGTCCGCATTTGCAGGTACCGAAGGTACCGACACCATCGAGACCGTCGACGCCCTCGCCGGCCTGCAAACCGGCAGCCCGCTCGCCGCGATCCGCCATGCCCGCGACAAAGTCGTGCTGCACACGCAACGCAGCGAAGACGCTTTGTTCGATCCCGGGTTGCCGGACCTGTCGCTGCACGAGCGTTTATTTGCCGCATGGTATGCCGCGCGCCTCTCGCTCGCCGACGATCTCGCCGACGCCTACACGGCGAAGCTCATCGCCGCCGGTGCACAGCCGGTCACGCTCAATGCAATCGAAGCAGGCACGCTCGCCCCGGCCACCGACGCTCGGCTGATCGCCATCCTCTCGCACGTCAAGCTGCTGACTATCAAGCCAGTCGAAGCACACCCCGAGCATTTGCAAACGCTGCAGCAAGCCGGTATCACGACACGCGGCATCGTCGCGTTGTCGCAGTTGATTTCCTTCGTCACTTATCAATTGCGCGTGGTAGCGGGCCTGAAGGCATTGCGCGTCGCTGAGGAGGCAGCATGACTCAAGTGAATACCAGTGCATCGCCGGTTGACCAGCTCAACGGCTTCACCTTCGATACGCTCGGCTGGCGCGCATGGCTCGACACGGTCAGCCTCGCCGACGCCTCGCCCGAGCAGATCGCCGTGCTCGAAGAGAGTCATCCGCACGCCAAGACCTCCGACTACTATCTGCTGCTGCTCCAACAGGCGGAAATCCTGCGGCAGCGTTCCGGGGTTTTCAACGCGATCATGTATGCGCCGGGTGGCCTGCCGCGCGCTGAGCGCGAACTCGCCAGCACCGTAGTGTCGCGCGTGAACGGCTGCGTGTATTGCGCTTCGGTGCATGCGCAACGATTCGGCCGGCTCGCCAAACGGACCGACACGATCGAGCAGGTTTTCGACGACCCGTCGACTGCCGGCACCACGGAGCGCGAGCGCGCGATCATCCGGTACGCGATCGAACTGACTGACCACCCTGAGAAGGTCGACGCCACCGCCATCAAGCGGCTCGAAGCAAACGGCCTGACGCACGCGGAGATTCTCGACCTGACGCACGCTATCGCGATCTTTGCTTGGGCCAACCGGCTGATGCTCACGCTTGGCGAACCGGTGTTTCCGCAAGCTGGCGCGTGATGCCCGGTGACGAAGTGGTGCTTCCGGCAGCACCTACGCGGTAGGCGAATCCACGAATCAATACCTCCAATCGTGCCTGCCTGCGCACGCCGATGAAGCCGCGAGCCGCATTGCGGTATCCTCACCGGCTCGCTCAGAAGGAGAATGGATTCATGAAGTTTTCGATTTGCCTGGCGCTTGCCGCCCTGACGCTGTCCGCCACCGCGTACGCGCAAACCTCGCAAACCTTTCGCTTCGGCGAAGGCCAGACCACGCTGCCGTCCGGCAATGCCCATCCGGCACCTGCGCCGGGCGCGCAGGCTCAACAGCCGCAACCACAGCAGGCCCAGCAGCAACCGCAACCCGCGGAACATGCCCCGGCCAAGGCCGCGCCGAAGCACAAGGCAAAGCATCACCGGCATCACCGTGGGCATGTGACGCAACCGGATACGTACTCGCATAACTGATCGCCGGAATGCACGCCACGCGCGTGCATCGTCGCGACGAAAATCCGCAGTGGAGCGCCACGGCCGCATGGCCGGGCGCTCCACGCCAGGCGCGGGATCGCGCCAGTCACCTATGCATTCGCCAATACTCCCTATGGATCCTGGCGATTTTTGACTCGCTTCAAATTCGTTCGCGCGGCGGGCATAGTAAAACGTATCCGCAGACTCACCGGCCACGACAGGAACTCGTATGAGCACCACCCGCCCCACCCC
>NZ_WOEY01000078.1 GCF_013177695.1 Paraburkholderia solitsugae
GGACTCATCGAATGACGGGTAACCCATGCTGGCAAGCGATTCCGACGAAATTGAGCGAAGCGCAGTTCGAGGAATTTGTCTTGCCGCACCTGAGTCGTGGCCGACGCGGACCGCCACCCACGCTGCCATTGCGCAAGATCTTCAACTACATCCTGCAAATACTGTACATGGGCTGCCAATGGAAGATGCTGCCGATCGAAAGGAATGACAAAGGCTTCCCCGAAATCCACCACACGCGTATCTACCGGATGATGCGGCGCTGGCAGGCCGATGGCAGCATCGACCGGATCTTTTCGGGCACGGTACATAAACTTCATCAGGACCAGCTCCTCGACCCTTCCGTCATCCACGGCGACGGCACGACGACTGCAGCGAAAAAAGGCGGCGACAACCTCGGGTATAGCGGACACAAGCATCTCAAGGGCTGCAAGGTCGTCGCCTTCTGTGATCGCGACTGCAACATCATCGCGCCGTTCGTGACGGCCCCGGGCAACCGCAACGAATCGCCGCTGTTGCGCGACGCGCTGCCCAGACTAACCGAAATGGCCCGCGCCATTGGCGCGGACCTGCAAGGTTCAACCGTCAGTCTGGATGGCGTCTACGATTGCCGGGCCAACCGCAAGGCGATCTTCAATCGCGGTATGACCCCGAACATCCCCGAGAACCCGCGTGGGCGCAAAACACCGAAACGCGGTCGCAAGCAGCGCTTTGATCCGGCGATCTTCGAGGAGCGCTTCAGGACCATCGAACGCGTCTTTGCCTGGGAAGATAAGTTCCGCCGTCTGCTGCTGCGCTTCGAACGCATCAGTGACGTGCACTACGCGTTAAAGACGCTCGCCTACACGATGATCAATCTGCGGCACTACTGCCGTAGCTGATCACCCACCCGGGACCTGTGCTTCATCACCGGCGCCGCGCGCCGCGATGTCGCTCGTCCGCGTCATCGATACAACTTCGCATAACAGAACATGTCTGCGCATCGCGCGCTTTCCAACACCCCATTCCGCGCAGCCTTCGTAATCCGTAAGAAACGCCACCATGATTTTGATCGAAACCCGCAACCAGTTGGTTGCAATGTTCCAGCCACGAATTGGTGGGGCACGATGGTGGCGCCGCGGTGAGAGGAGAGCGAGATGGGTTCCGGCAAGATGTGCTTGCGATCGCTGGTCGAAAAGTGGTTTGGGCACTCTGCGGTGGTGACGGTACGCGTGATGGAGTTCAGTCGCACACCATCGGATCGAAGGCGCTACGTGCGCATCGGCGTGATGCGGCCGGACGGAGGTTTGACCATCGTTTTCTTCCGGCACGATGACGGTTCGTGGAACGTGTTCCCGGCAAAGGCGAGCACGCCGGCGATGCGCGCTTACCCGCTTGCGGCATGAGTGATGGGTCGATAGTCGGGCGATCTCAGGAGAACGGAATGAACATCCTGGAATTGGCGGCGGATGCTGGAATGCTGGTCGTACTTGACGGCAGAATCGGTCGCACCGAGTACCGAAGCGTCAATGGAACGCTCGATGCGTTTCAGCGTTTTGTTCGCGCGTTGGAATCGACGCTGGCGAATAACGAGGAGTCCGATGGGTCTCAGTGTCGGGGCAGCCTGTGCGCGGAGTCTTCATCATTTTGAATAAATGGTGCCGGAGCGCCACCATGGAGACCTTCACGCTGACCCGGAATGCGCATCTGGCCGCTGACCATGAAACTGGAGCGGGTGCAGAACATGCTGGTGCCGAATCGAGTTCGCTCACACGGGGGAGCAAGCTCGATTGGATGGAGAGACTGATGAAGGTTTCCGCAATCTGCGCCTGGGTGACGGCGCTTGCTGCTATCGCCGCGGGGCTCCCGCCGGTCTCGTCCTACGCCTACGCGCTCGATCCGCAACTCGACTGTAGATCGAACGCACACGCGTTCATCGCCCCGCTCCTGAAGGGCCATACATCGATCCGAAGCCGATGCGCGTCGAAGCGAACTCGGTCAACGCATTTCGACCGGCGCACGGCAGCAACCTGACGGCATTTGGCTTTCGCGTCTACGCCGTTCTCGGGTATGAACACGACGATGCACTGTTCAAACGCGGAGATGGCCCGCCTGTTACGGACTCAGCCTATGGCGTGGTAGTGATCGGCCCCACCGAGTCAGTAGAAGCGCACGCGCACCAGGCCGGCAGCGGCGCTGTCATTCATCAAGTAGTCCCCCTCTTGCTAACGGCCATTTTTTGCAGTGGACCGTGACGCGCTCGGCGGCGCGGTCATCGCGAGTCGCTTACTGCTATCGGGCCGCTACAGGTACTGATCCACGCTGCTCATCTGCCCAGGACAGACGGACTCATTTCGCTATCGGAACAAAGCGGCCGCAAGGTGAGTAAATCGCCCCGCAGCTGGTCAGTCCGTGGAAATGCGGGAAGTCATCGATTCACCGCTCGTAGCAGCGGCACGTCGGCGAGTTGGGCGATCGACTGCACACTTTGCTGCTGAATGTGTGCAAGGGCGAGATCGGCATTGAAGGGGTAATCGTACGAAATCTGGCGATAGTCACTTGCAGAGCCGCTTGCAGCAAGGCCCGGCGGCTCCACGGCTTTCGCGCAATCGTCGGATGCGCAAGACATTGATCGAATGATTTTTAGGATCAAACCGCCATAAGTTGCACAAAAGGCACGAACACCCCCTCACCCATTACGGCGATGGAAGTGTGGTGAAGAGGGTTGAGGTCATGCGGTTTCACAGGGCCATTGAAAACCAGCCGCCCGGGCACGTGGGACTGTCACTCGCCGAAGGCAAGTCATTGGTCAATTGTGTGCAGCAGGAGTTTGTCGTCGAGCAGATCGAACGTTTTTACGCATCGCGTAGAGCATGTGTGGTCTGCGGCGCGCAGCGCCGCCTGCACGACAGTCATTGCTCGGAGCTGAAGACCGCACTGGGAAAGGTCTTCTATTGCCGCGAACGATGGAAGGCCTGCAACTGTGGTGCTGACGGCTCAAGATATGTTTCTCCGCTCAAGACCTACCTGACGGAGGCAAGCACCGGTGAACTGAGATGGCTGCACGCGAAGCTTGGCGCCACGATGCCCTATCGGAAAGCCAGGCGCGCCATGGACCTTCTGCTACCCACCTCAGGCCGCGACAATCATGTAACCATCCGCAATCACACCGTGACCGCCGGAAAATCGATACAGCACGCACGGCCTGTGCGCCGGTGGTGCGAGACGACGAAGCCGAATGCGGAGCTTGGCATTGACGTCGGCTATGTCCGTCGCGCACGTAGCAATTTCAAGGGTTCGAGCAAGCGACAATCGCGCAGAAGCCAGAAACGGGTCATCGTCGATCGCAGTCGTCGTTGCTGCTGTGGGCCAAGCCGGTGAGCAACCACGTGCGTGGGCTTCCGCCATGCCGCGCTCCAAGCGACTGAATGAAGAAACGACACGATTCATGGAGGACAGTGGATACGGGGATCCTAATGAAGTCGTTGTCCTGACTGATGGTGAACCGGACCTGGCCGGCGTCGCGAACGACCTTCCCTACGATAGTGAGTGGATTCTCGATTGGGCGCACATCGGGCGGATGTTGCGACGCGTCGATCAAGCTATCGCGCCTCTGGCATATGGGCGACTCACGGACAGTGGATCAGCGTTCGAACTGTGGGATCTGTTCGTCCGCTTCCGCCATTACGTTTGGGTCGAAGACTCAGTGGCTTGGCAGCAGCTCGCAGCAAAGCTCACTCGCCTGCTTGATCTGCGTGAGAACCGAGATCCGGCGTTGAGCAACCAAGTCAAGAAAGCGAGCTACAGCCTCACAAATGTGATCGCCTATCTCAAGAGCAACTTTGAGTCGCCGATCGACTATCGCACATGGCAACGTGTAGGATGGCGAATCTCCACCGGCTTCGTCGAATCGTCGATCAACCGAATAGTTGGCCGTCGAATGTGCAAGAGCCAGCATATGCGCTGGAGTCGCGTGGGGGCACACAGTGTCGTGCAATTGCGCGTCGCGCTGTTGAACCAAGAATTCCACGAACTCGCACGCCGGCAGTTTCCGTGGATTGGACAGCGACGTGTTACGTGGCCCTGGCAGAAAACATCCCGGGATTTTTAACGGCTTCCACCAACAGTTGCATTGAGATGCGAACGATGCTGATAGCCGCCGAATGAGGAACAGGACCGTACCAGCAGCCGGCCGATCGCACCCACGGGTAGCGGCGCGTTGCCCTCGTCGACTACCTTCGCCTCCACTCCGGGCAATGGACAGCCGTCGGTCGCGAACGACCGCTCATCGTCGTCATCGAGTTTTGTCAACGTGACGGCGCCCATTTCGGTCATTCCCCACGCCGAGACGATCTTCGCGCCAATCGCCTTGCGTGCCTGTTCAACCAGGCACGCTGTCTGATGAGGCGTCCTACCATCAAAGACCGGCGCGATCCGACGCTAGCCTGTCGACTAACAGCAAAACTCTCGAGTATCGGCTTACTCTGCGACACTATCCAGCGCGGCGGCACGAATGAGCCGTGTCTCCTGTGCCGTGATCAGATGGCCCGATGCCTTGAGATAGGCCGGGAAATCCGGATGCGTATCGCGTGCGACGCACCGTCGTTCGTAGTCCGCCAGATCGTCATACCCCCACAGGTGGGTGAACTGGTTCTGCTGCCCCACCAGACTTGTCCAGAAGCCGAGCGGATGTCCAAGCGTCTCGCGCAGGATCGGCATGGCAAGCCTGTCAAACACCTCGAGAAACTCGGGCATCTTGCGCAGCGCGATAGTGTAGACCCGGAAGTCCACGAGGGGCTTTGCCAGAAACATTGGGTGGGTACTCATGCGTGCACCTTCTCTTCGCAGGCCATGGCTTTGGTCGCGATGGCGTTACCGGTGACATAGCCGAAAGTCATATTGGGCCCATGGGTGATACCGGCGCCCGGATAGTTGCCGCCCATCACGCTGCGCCGGTCATTGCCGACCGCGTAAAGACCCTCAATCTGGCTGCCGTCGGCGCGCAGCACTTCACCGGTAACGCTAGTCCTGAGGCCGTCGAACGTGCCCAGATCGCCCATCACCACCTTCACCGCATAGAAGGGGCCGGTCGCGATCGGCGCAACGCAAGGATTGGGCTTGTTGTCCGGATCGGCGAGATAACGGTTGAACGATGTGCGACCGCGATGGAACGCCGGGTCTTCTCCGCGCTCGGCATCGAGATTGTAGGCATAGACCGTCATCTCAAGCACATCAGGAGCAATCCCGCAATTGCGCGCCAGCCCGCCGATCGTCTCGCCCTTGATGAGGTAGCCCTTGCGCAGCAACGACCCGACCGGCATCGGCGCGGGCTTGGCATAGCCCAGTCCATACTTGCCCAGCGCCACCTTATCGCAGATCAGCCACATCGCCGTCTCCCGCTCACCCTCGCAGGCGCGGATCAGCGCCGCGCCAACATCGTGGTAAGAGTTCGATTCATTGGTGAAGCGCTGACCGCTGCGCAGCACGCCGATCACGCCCGGTTTATAGCGGTCGAGCAGATGCGGGAATACGCCTGTGCGGCCCTTGCCGAAGGGCACCTTTGAGACAGGCATCCAGGCCGACGCATCGGGGAAGCCGAGCTCCACGGCACCACCCACCTTCTCCGCCATGGTCAGCCCGTCGCCCGTATTGCCGACGGGCGTCGGCGAGAGATGCTCACCCCCACGCTTCACATGCGGATAGACCTGCGCGATGCGCTTGAGATCGTGCGGGAAGCCGCCGCAAGCCAGCACGACGCCGCGCCGGCCGGTGATCCGAAGGTCACCGTCCGCTGCGGTCGCGCGCACACCGACCACCTTGCCGTCCTCGCTCAGCAGTTCCTTCACGGGCGTCGAAGTGAGGATCGGAATGTCGATCGCCAGCGCCGACTTCGCGAGCCTCGCGGCGAGCGCGTTGCCGCTTGTTACGTTGATCCCCCGCCGGTAGAGCGCCAGCTCCTTGATGTGCGTAGCCAGACGCCGGGCCACGTAGAGGAACGAAACAATGGACTTGGTCGCGCGGAAGAAGTGCTTGAGGTCCGCGTTCGAGGAATTGAACATCATTCCCATGAAGGTGATCGTCTCGAGCGGCGGCTTGAGACGGCGCATGTCCTTGCCCAGCCCTCGAATGTCATACGGCGCGGCGAGGATCGAGCGGCCGATGTCGACGCCGCCGGGCGCATCCGGGTGATAGTCCGGATAGAGCGTGGGCACGAACTTCATCTCAGTCTCGCGCTCGAAGAACTCGACCATTCTCGGCCCGTTCTCGATAAAGCACTGGACCGCGGCGGCATCGTAGTTATTGCCCGTCTCGCTCATCATGTATTCGCGCACGCGCTCGACGGTGTCCGCCGGGTTCTGCTGTCGGCCATATTTGCTCAGCGGAATCCACAAGACCCCGCCCGACAGCGCGGTGGTACCACCGAACACGGGCTCCTTTTCGAGCACGATGACATCGAGGCCGCGCTTGCGTGCAGTGATCGCGGTGGCGAGGCCCGCAGCGCCCGATCCGACCACGACCAGATCGCAAGTGATCTCCTTGGCCATATCCACTCTCCTTTTCGTTATGGTGTGATGGTGCTCACGCGGCCGGGGTGGCGTTAAAGCCGGGGCGCGGAACCATGTCCATCAGCATGCAATCGAGCCCGCCGTCGACGAGCATCTCGGCGCCATTGACGTAGGCCGCCAGGTCAGAGGCGAGGAACATGGCCGGCCCGGCGAGGTCCTCCGGCTCGCCGATGCGGCGGCTCGCAGTGGCGGCGGCGCGGCGAGCCTCGAAGCCTGGCTCCTCGTAGAATTTCGCGGACAGCGCGGTTCGGATCATGCCGGGCAGCACGCAATTGCTGCGCACGCCGCGCGGGCCCCACTCCGCCGCCAACTGCCGTGAAAGCAGCAGCACGCCTGCTTTGCTCGGGCTGTAGGAACCGCTATTGGTCTGCGGATTGAGCGCCGCAATCGAGGCAACGTGGACGATACTGCCCTTGCCCGCCGCCAGCATGTCGCGCCCGAACGCGCGAGCACACAGAAGATAGCCAGTGAGGTTCACGGCGATGGCCTGGTTCCAGTCTTCGATCGAGACCGTCTCGAGGGGACCGGCGCGTAGCAGTCCTGCATTGTTGACAAGCACGCTGGCCGGACCGAGCGCTGAGCGAACCTCGCCGGCGGCTGCGGCAACCGAAGCCTCGTCCGACACGTCGCAGCCGATCGCCTGCGCCACAGCGCCTGCCTTTCGAAGTTCGGCGGCGACAGCTTCGGCGCCGGCAAGATTGCGGTCCACGAGCGCCACATGTGCTCCAACACTGGCGAAGGCGCGCGCGATGCCGGCACCAATGCCGCTACCCGCGCCCGTGATCACGCAGACCTTGCCGCCCAGGTTCAGCCCGTATGCAGTCGAGGCGGCCGCGCGATTTTCAAGTTCCTGTTCCATGCTGTTACTTTCCCTAAAATTTTCCACGCAATTACACTTCCTGTAATTCGTATCGCCATTGAACGCCTCAAGCGCCTGTGGAACAATGGACAGAGACGACATATAACAGGACATACCGTGCATCATGGCCGATGACCAACAGCGCCGCCGGACCGTTCGGCACTTCGCGCTCTATGGGACGGAAGCGGGCCAATCCTGGGTCGACATGGTGCATTACGAGCCCATTCCCCTGCGTGCCGGCCGTTTCGACTTCGACATCAAGCCGCACGTCCACGATGCGCTGATCCAGGTGCTCTACGTCACCCGCGGGGGCGGCGAAACCTTCATCGACGGCAGGACGTGGACAGTCGAAGCGCCATGCCTGATCGTCGTGCCAGCGCACTCGGTTCACGGCTTTCACTTTCGCAGCGACATCGACGGTCACGTCATCACCGCCGCGCAGCCTGCACTGGAATCGCTGGCGATGACGGCCGCGCCCGACCTGCTGGAATTCATGCGCACGCCGACGGTGCTATCGGTTGATCCCGACGTCGAGCGCGGCACACCGCTGGACACGCTTTTTCAGTCGATCGGGCATGAGGCGGAGAGCCACGAGCGCTGGCAGTTCACCGCGGGCGCGGCACTGACAATCACCCTCTTCGTCAAGATCGGGCGCCTCAGCGAAAGCGCCCGGCTTTCGGCCAGTTCCGAGCAGCGGACAATGGCGGCGCGGATCGAACGGTTCCGCGCGCTGCTCGACCGCCATTGCCGTGAGCGGCGGCCGGTCGCAAGCTACGCCGACGAGATGGACGTGACCACCGGCCAGCTCTCCCGCATCTGCCGCGCAACCTTCGGGGTCTCGGCAATCGAGGCAATCGACGCACGCTCGATCCATGAGGCTAAGCGCCTGCTCGGCTATTCGAACCTCAGCGTGAAGCAGATCGCCAGTGAACTGGGTTTTCAGGACGAGGCCTATTTCGGTCGCTTCTTCCGCAAACAGACGGGACTGCGGCCTACCGAATACCGCTCTGCGGCCCACGATCGATCCTTGCCGCCAAAAAAAGGGGGAGCGGACTGACTCGACCGCCCCCACCTCCGGGTCAGGTCGATAGCCCGCCCAGCTTGACGAACAGGCGCTCCGGCCCGGAGTTGGTCAGATTGTTGCCCCGCACATACTGGATCGGCCGTGCCGGATCGAGCGCCATCGCGCCAATCTTGCGGGCCAGAGCCTTCGTCGCGATCAGCGTCTCCAGCTTGGCGAGCGGCGCGCCAAGGCATTTGTGCATGCCGTTGCCGAAACCCAGGTGGCCGCTGGAATCGCGGTCGATGTCGAACGTCTCGCCGTCGGCAAACTTGCGGCTGTCGCGGTTCGCAGCCGACAGCAGCAGTCGCACCACCGCGCTCTTGGGCAGATCGACGCCCGCGACCGTGGTCGCTTCGGTAGTGATGCGGCTCACGCGCTGGACGGTGCCGCGATAGCGCGCCACCTCCTCGACGAAACGCTCAGCGTCGGCGGGGTTTTCGCGGATACGTCCCAGCAGATGCGGCTGTTCGGCGAGCATGCGGAAAGCGTTGGCGACAAGGATGGTGGTCGTGTCGTGCCCGGCGATGAAGACGAACGCGCACAGCTCCTTCGCTTCCTTTTCCGAAAGGAGACCGTCCTTCCACATGCGCGCGATATGCCCGCCAATCGACTGGCTGTCGGTGAGCGCGAGCCGCTCCATCGCTTCCTTCAGGTATGCGAAGAAAGCCTGTGCGCTCTGCTCGTCGGTGCCGGTCCCCGGCGCATTGCGGGCGAGGCGGCCGAAGTAGCTGAAGGTCTCGTCCGACCAGAACTTCATCTTCTCCTCATCCTCGTTCGGCACGTCGATCATCGTGGAGATGGTCGAGATGCTGAGCGGGATGGCGAATTCGTTGACGACATCACCGCCGCCTTTGGCGATCATCGCGTCGAGCAGGTCCTCCGCCCTTTGCGCGATCTGCTCGATAAAGGGATCGAGCGCCAGCGGCAGGAAGGACGGCTGGACGACCTTGCGCAAGCGCGAATGGTCGGGCGCATCGAAGAGCGTCAGGAACGTCAGCGGCGGCGGGCTCACGACCTCGGAGGAAAACAGCTTCGGGTTGCGGATCGCCTGGTAGACATCGTCATAGCGCGAGAGGAACCACACGTCCGAAGTCGCCGACTGGCAACGCAGCACCGGCGCATGCTCCCGCATCCAGCGGTAGTGCTCGTAAGGGTCGCCTTGCGAGCCGTCGTCGACCACCTTGAATGGCTCCAGCCCCTCGGGCCAGTCCAGTTCGTGTGAATAGGCCGGAAGGGTTTTGGCCGTGAACGGGCAAACCTGCGGCGCACTCTGCGGCACAGCCGGCGGAGGCACGGGGGGCGCCTCGACCTTGGGTACCGTCTTGCCTTGCGCCATACGCTCCAGCGCACGGCTCATCGTGGCCTTGGAACGGAGCGCATGCAGCGCAATCACGTCTCGCGCCTTGTTCAGGTCGCCCAGCTCGAAGGCGCCGACAATGTCCCGGTGCTGCTGGACGATGTCGCCGACGATCTCGATCTGGTCGGTCAGCGCGCGAGCGATGTAGTCCTGCACGGCCAGTTGCCGGTAGAGCACGATCAGCTGGGCGTTCCCGGAAGCCTCGATCGTGAACATGTGGAAGGCGTGGTTTGCCTCGATGTAGCGCGCAACGTCGGTAAAGCGCTGCCCGGACACGAACGGCGCCGTCGCCTCGGCAAGCTCGCGGAAGCGGATCAATTGCTCGCTCGACAGCCGGCCCATGGTCAGCTGGGCCGCCCCCAGTTCGAGCGCCATGCGCAGGTCGAACGCTTCATCGACATCAACGGGCGCGATGCGCTCCTCGCCGGTCTGCACCACCAGGCCGCTGCCGGCGAACTTCTCATAATAGAAGTTGCGCGGCGTCAGTCCTTCGGCCGAGAGATAGTTGCGCACCGCGTCAACCATCGGCGGCGGCCCACAGAGGTAGACGTCCGCGTCGCCGTCGTTGAGCTGGGAGGGGACGATGTGATGGGTGACATAGCCCTTGCGGGGGTGGGCACTGTCGGGGCTGGCGACGGTGCAGGCACAGGTGAAGTTCGGCAGGCGCTTCGCATAGGTTTCGAGCCGGTCGATGCCAACCAGATCCTCATCGTTGTTCACACCCAGGATCATGCGGATCGGATACGGGCTGCCGCCGTCTTCGACGATCTTGTCCAGCATCGAGAGGAACGGCGCGAGGCCCGTGCCACCGGCCAGAAAGAGCACCGGGCGTTCGATGGGGCGCAGGTAGAAGCTTCCCATCGGGCCGCGAAACTCGATTGGGTCCCCTGCTTTGGCGCTTTCACTGAGCCAGGTCGACATCGCCCCTTGACGCACATTGCGCACAAGGAATGACAAGTGCGGCTCGGACGGCCCCGAACTGAAGGAGTAGGACCGCGTCTGATCGGTTCCGGGCACGCGGATGTTGACGTACTGCCCAGGAAGGAAGCTGAGATCCGCGCGGTTCTCCAGCTCCACCGAGAAGGCGATCGTGCTGTCCGATGCTCGTTGGCAGGCGATGATCCGTCCACTGAAGGAGGACGGGCCGGTGCCGGAGACATCGGAGTTCGTGGTGATCTGGATCACGCAGTCGGAACGGGGGCTCATCTGGCAGGTGAGAACCTTGCGCTCGCTCGCCTCCTCCGGGCTAAGCGCATCTTCCACGCAGTCGCCCAGAACGTACTCGCCGGACTCGCAGACCGCCTTGCAGGTGCCGCACACACCATCACGGCAATCGAGGGGAATATTGATCTTCGCGCGAATGGCGGCATCGGTGATGCGCTCTGTGTCTTCGCATTCGATGAAGCGGGTCACTCCGTCCTCAAAACGGAGTGTTATCTGATGGGCCATGGCGGTGTCTCCTCTAGAGCCGCCCGAACCTGGCGCTCCGCTGGCAGGATGTTCGGACGGGGTGGCGCGCGGTCTTCGTGTTTCTCGCAAGCGCCCGGTGGGTTTAATGCCACCAATTTAGAGCCTGAGCCGCGTTCTCCTCAATGGACAGAGACGACGTTCAACCGGACAAAACGTGCATCGTGATGGAGGCGGATGACCGTAGGAAATGGGGCCCCACTCGTCTTCCGTGTCCGGAAAATGCCCATCGATCACATGACGTGAACAGCGCACCGGCCTGCGGAACACCCTCGTAGACCGACGCGACGGTGTCAACGTTTCGGTAGTAATTGTGTCAATCTGAATAAATTACAGCGCTGACAGCAATCTGATCGAATTTTTTGGTGCGGGCCGCTAAGCGAACTGGCGGCAGGTCACCTGCGGCGCCCGCGCTGATGACAGCCGAAATTTTCTCGGGGCGTCGCCATGATCCTCAACAAAAAGCGACGCGTCGAAGCTCGCTTCGAGCCGCATTACAGTAAGCCCCGATGGATGGGGTTGACGTACTTTTCGTGTAATTTCTGGCGGTTTGTTTCTAGAGATCCTTATCGATCAACGATTTGTGCATCCGTCTATTGCCCGAAAGCCGCGCGTCGCAAAGCCTTGCTGCGAGCGGCTCTGCGCGCGGCCACCGCCAGATTTCGCCCGAAGCGCACGATTACCCCCTCACCGCTGTGTCGGCACGACCCCCATCTTCTTCTCCGCGCCTTGCGCGTTCTCCGGATAGTTCGGGTCGTAACCGCCCGGCTTGTAGCCCGCACTCTCCAGCTTCTTCAGCTCGGCGTTCCTCCTGGCGCGTGCCTCCTTGCGAGCGGCCTTACGCGCCGCCTTCTTCTGCGCCTTCGTCACTGATGCAGAATTCGGCTGACTTGCCGCCGCGACAGCGTTGCTGGACTCGTCAGCATGTTGCGGTTGGGCGGTCGCAACCGACGCAGCAAAGCTCATCGTAATCAGCGTGGCCAGTGTTGCGGCCTGGAATTTCTTCATCCTGTTGTCTCCTTCTTGCCCGTTGATAAATTAGCTCTGGTACGCGCCCCGCTCGCGAGGCGCGACAACGCGGCTGCGTTCATCCCGCTTCGGTACGTCGGGCAGCGAAATCGTGCTTTGGCTCCCGCGCTCCGAACGCGGCGATCAGCAGCCCCAAAACTGCCGAGCCTAGTGCAATCTGCAGAATCACCGAAATGCCGGCGTGCTGCGCGATGCCGCCCGTCACCGCAGGCGCTACCGCGCCGCCGATGATCTCGCCGAGGCCCACGATCATTCCCGTCGCGGTCGCGCCCAACTCGGGCGGCACCGATTCGCTCGCGAACGGCCCGACGGTGATGCCGATGACGCCCGCCATCAAAAACGTTACGAAAGCAAGCAGGATGAAAAGCTTCATTGGCTCGGCCCCGGTCTGTGTGACGAGCCACAGGCCGATCACTTCGAACACAAGCGCGGTCACTATCACCGGCTTGCAGCCGAAGCGGTCCGACAGCGCGGGCAGCACCACGACGCCGAGGCAGCAGCCAACGCCAAGCGCCGAAAGCACGAGACTCATCGAATCCATGCTAAGACGCAGATGATCTGTGAGGTAGCTAGGCAGAAAAGCCGACAGCACGACAAGTCCCGAGAGCGCGCACAGCATCAGCAGCGTGCCCGAAATGACGTTGCGGTAGCGCAGCACGTCAAACCACGACGAGCTTTGCGCGGCGTTGGCCGGACCGGCCGGCGCATCCGCACGCAGCGACTTCGCGAGCAGCGCGGCGATCACGAAGCCCGGCACCGCGACGATCGCGAAGATCCAGTGCCAGTTGGGCACAACCTTCAGCATCGCAATCGCGATCAGCGGCCCAAGCCCCAGCCCAACCAGCGGCGCGGACATCTGCTGCAGACCCACGTTCAGTCCAATACGGCTCGGCTTCGATGCTTCGACCGTTGCAACGATACTCGCGGGCACATAGGCGCCTTCCGCGATCCCCATCAGGCCGCGCAGCAACACCATGCTCAGCATCCCCGCCGCAAGCCCGCTGCCGCCGACGAGAAGCGAGAACACGATGACCGCCGGCACGATTACGCGCTTGCAGCCAATCCGGTCGGAAAGCCGCCCGGTGAGAATCGAAGCGAGGCCCCAGCACAGCGAAAGCACTGCGGAAATCAGGCCGAGATCCTGATAATTCATTCCAAGCTCTTTGGCGATCACCGGAAAGAGCGGGTAAATGATGTTCCGGTCCAGGCCCACCAGCCCATAACCGAGGGCCAGCAGGAATACGGCCTTGACTTCATACCGCACATTCCATCCGGAGCGGTCGTCCGTGACGGCAACAGTTGTCTGCATGATGCATGTCTCCCATCTTTTGATATGACCCACGACGCTGATTACACAGGCAATTCACCGGACTACCAGGTGTGCATCATTCCGAGACGGACCATCGTCTGGTTGCCGGAACTCGAAAATGCCCCCGCCCCGGGAATCAGTGCGTCAGCACCGCCCGACGCGTGTTGATATGCGACAAATCCATAGACGCTGGTACGCTTCGAAAGGTAGTAGGCGAGATTCAAACCAGCCTGATGCATTTTCACGTCGTTCACGGCGTGATTGCCATCATTGAACTGATATTCGAAGCCGACGATCGCGGCTGGACTCAGCGGGTAGGTCGCGGCGAAGTCATACACCATCACTCGCGCGTTATTGAACGTATTCGTGGCCTGCGCAACCATCAAGGCCGCAAAACCCTGGCCTATCGGCACTCTTCCGCCCACGCCCCAATCGCGGAGCCCACTATTACCCGCATTGATCGTCGGGAACTTCGTGTACGTGTAAGCGGCATCGAGTGCAAAGGGCCCTGCGTTGTAACTGACACCCATACTTTGCGTGCTGTTCTGGCTAAACGCACCTGCCTGACCACCAAACCCGTACATCGCGCCGAATTTGAAGCCGGCAATCCGCGGACTCTCGTAGCTGACGGCATTAGGCGTCGAATACAGATCTGCGGTTCGAAGAAAGTCCATGGAACCAAACGCGGGCGCGCCCAACCCCGGGTAAGGGCCACCCTGCGTAAAAGTCGGCTCCAGCGAAGCCAGCATGGGACCCCACCGATCAATGGTCATGTAGTTGAACATGAAATCGGTCTCCAACCCCATCGTGAGCTTGCCGAGTGAATCGTTATCAAGACCCACGTACGAGTAACGGAACATCATGCCAGGCGAATACAACGACCCAGTACCGATGTCGAAGGTATTGAGCAGTTTCGCGATGGCCCGGGTCCCGCCACCGAGATCCTCAATCGCGGAAATGCCAAACCCCGTATTGTTTGAGATTCCTCCTTGCATGAACGTGTTCGAGTGACCGTCTGAATTAGAAACCCATGTCAGCCCGGCGTCGATCGCGCCGAACAATGTCACGCTGGACTGGGCATTCGCCGAACTCGCGACGAGCGTCGCAACTGCGCATGTAATGATTTTCGCTTTCACCCTGTCTCCAAATCTTATTGTCTGCTGCTGTGTGTGCCATACCCGGAAATGCATCCGGTCACGACGTGTCGGTGAGGTCGCCTCCGTTAGCGGCCGCTGACGGGTCTGGCTCCGGACCCGTCACGGTGCCACTCAGTGCTTGAGAAAATCGATCACTAACCGGTTGAAGCGATCCGCGTGCTCCCACTGGGCCCAATGTCCGCAGCGATTGAACACGTGCATCTGCGCGTCGCGCAAACCCCAGATCATGCGCAAGCCGCTGTCCAGTGGCACGAAGCGATCGTCGCGCCCCCATGTAACCAGTGTCGGCGCACCGATTTCGGCGAGACGGCCACTCAGGTCCGGAAACTGGGTCGGGTTGGCCTCCAGACTCTTGACGAAATTCTCGAGGTGATCGCGGTGCGCCATCATGTTTTCAAAGCGGCCCTGGATCAGATCGTCAGTGATCGTAGACGGGTCGAAGACAAACACGTCAAGCATCCTGCGCAGATTTTCCAGCGTCGGCGCCTTGTACACGCCGAACAGCAGCTTGATGCCTTCAAGCGGCATCGGCTGGAACAGGCTCGGACCAACGCCGCCGCCACCCATGATCACCATCTTGCCCAGACGCTCCGGATAGTTCAGCGCAAATGAAAGCGCATTCACGCCGCCCATCGAGTTCCCTACGACGTGAGCACGCTCAATATCCAGCTCGTCGAGCAGCCCCTTGAGTGCCCGTGCGTTGAGATCGGCCCGCGAGCCGCTCGTGCAAAGAATCGGATCGCTCTTATTCCAACCGGGCGAATCCAGCAGAATTACCCGGTAGCCCGCGTCCGCTACCGGTCCAATGTTGCGGTGGAAGTTGCTCCAGCCGGACGCACCCGGTCCGGAACCGTGCATCATCACGACAACTTCCCCTTCCCCAGCGTCGTTGTAGTGAACTTTCAGGTCAAGGTTGCCCTCCTTGATCTGTGCATACTTGCTCGTACCTGCTTCAGTCAGTGCAATCATTGCTCTCCTCCTTGATCAGACTATCGTCCGATATCAACAATGTTTTCGGGGATGTGAACCTCGCCCCAAGCCATCTGATTAGTATTGCGAAAATTATCCGTCCATACCCGTCAACCTGAAATACAACAAATCCGAACAACGCTTTCGCAAATAGTGAACGGTCACGACTAGATCGGTACTTCGGCCGTCTGCGCGCGCTTCAAATCAAGCGCAACGTCCACGATCATGTCTTCCTGCCCGCCTACCATTCGTCGCTTGCCCAGTTCGACAAGGATGTCCACCGTCTTCAGACCGTACTTCTTAGCAGCCGCTTCCGAGTGCCGCAGAAAGCTCGAATAAACACCCGCGTAACCGAGCGCGAGGGTCTCGCGGTCCACGCGTACTGGCCGGTCCTGAAGCGGACGCACGATGTCGTCGGCGGCATCCATCAGCGTGTAGAGATCGGTGCCGTGATTCCAGCCAAGACGCTCCGCCGCTGCGATGAATACTTCCAGCGGCGCGTTGCCCGCGCCGGCGCCCATACCTGCCAGCGACGCGTCAATGCGGTCACAGCCTTCCTCGACCGCAACAATTGAGTTCGCCACGCCCAGCGACAGGTTGTGGTGTGCGTGCATGCCAGTCTGCGTTTCCGGCTTCAGCACCGCTTTCAGCGCGCGAAAGCGTGCGCGCACGCCGTCCATCGTCAGCGCACCGCCCGAATCCACCACGTAGATGCAGGTCGCGCCATAGCGCTCCATCTTCTGCGCTTCGACGGCAAGGTTTTCCGGCGTGGTCATGTGGCTCATCATCAGGAAGCCGACCGTATCCATGCCGAGTTCACGCGCATATTCGATGTGCTGCTTCGAGATGTCCGACTCGGTGCAATGCGTCGCCACGCGCACGATGCGCGCGCCTGCCTGGTACGCAGCCTTCAGATCGTGAATCGTCCCGATGCCCGGCAGCAGCAGTGTTGCGATTTGCGCATGCTCGACCACATCCGCCACCGCTTCGATCCATTCGAGGTCGCTATGCGCGCCAAACCCGTAGTTGAAGCTCGAACCCTGCAGGCCGTCGCCGTGCGCGACTTCGATGCTGTCCACCTTCGCCTTGTCCAGTGCGCGAGCAATGTTCTGCACGTTCTGGATCGAATACTGATGGCGGATCGCGTGACTCCCGTCGCGCAGCGTCACGTCGGAGACGTAGAGGTTTTTGCCGATGTTGCTCATGCGTGTGCCCCCTCGCCGCTCAGCAGCGTTTGTGCCATCCGCTCCGCGGTGGCGAGCGCGGCGGAGGTCATGATGTCGAGATTGCCCGCATACGCCGGCAGGTAGTGCGCCGCGCCTTCCACTTCGACGAACACGGACGTCTTCAGCCCGCTGAAGCGGCCGACGCCCGGGAGGTTCAGCGGTGCGTTCGCTGGTATCTCGTCGAACTGCACCTTCTGCTTCAGTCGATAGCCCGGCACGTACGCCTGAACCTTGCGCGCCATCTCTTCGATCGAGGCCTCAACCTTCTCGCGGTCGACCGTGTCGGACAGCGTGTACACCGTGTCGCGCATCATCACCGGCGGCTCGGCGGGATTGAGCACGATAATCGCCTTACCCTTGCCTGCGCCGCCAACTACCTCGATCGCCTTCGAGGTAGTTTCGGTAAACTCGTCGATGTTCGCGCGCGTGCCGGGACCGGCGGACTTGCTGCTGATCGACGCGACGATCTCTGCGTAGTGGACCTTTACCACGCGCGACACGGCCGCCACGATGGGAATGGTTGCCTGCCCTCCACATGTGACCATATTCAGGTTGAGCGCTTCGATGTTCGCGTCGAGGTTCACAACCGGCACGCAGTACGGACCGATCGCGGCAGGCGTCAGATCGATCATGCGGACGCCTGGCTTCAGCTTGCGCAGCAGCGCGTCGTTCTTCACGTGCGCACCCGCCGACGTCGCATCGAACACGAAGTCGATCTCGTCGAACACCGGCAGGCGCGTCAGTCCTTCGGCGCCTTCGTGTGTGGTCGCGACGCCGAGGCGTGCGGCACGCGCGAGACCGTCCGATGCCGGATCGATGCCAACCATCGCGGCCATCTCCAGATGCTTGCTGTGACGCATGATCTTGATCATCAGGTCCGTGCCGATGTTGCCGGAGCCGATGATCGCCACTTTGCTCTTCTGTTGTGTCATGGTTTTCGCTGCCCTTTCTGTCAAACGAAGCGTGCCGAGCATTGGCCGATGCCGCCAATCGAGACGTGAAGGTTGTCGCCCGCCTTCACCGGCACCATCGTCCCCAGCGAACCCGAGAGGATCACCTCCCCTGCCTTGAGTGACACGCCGAGACGGCCGAGCGTATTCGCAAGCCAGGCTACCGCGTTCGCCGGCGAGTTCAGCGCCGCGGCACCCGCGCCTGTCGTCGCTACCGCGCCGTTGCGTTCAAGCACCATGCCGCACGTGCGCAGATCGAGCGAGCGCGGGTCCACCAACTGGCTACCGAGTACGAACATCCCGCATGAGGCGTTGTCGGCCACCGTGTCCTGGATGCGGATCTTCCAGTCGCGAATACGTGAATCGACGATCTCAAAGCACACCAGTACCCCTTCGGTCGCGCGCAGCACGTCTGCCACGGAAATGCCGGGGCCGCTCAGATCGTGTTTCAGCACGAACGCTATCTCGCCTTCGGCTTTGGGCTGAATCAGATTCGACGTGTCGATCGGGTCACCTTCCGCACACAGCATCGTGTCCAGCAGATAGCCGAAGTCCGGCTGATGAACGTCGAGCAGCGTCATCACAACCTCGCTCGTCACGCCGATCTTCTTGCCGACCATGCGCGCGCCTGCGTCGAGTTGGCGCGCGATCAGATGCTGCTGGATCCGGTAAGCGTCTTCGATGCTCAGGTCCGGATAACGGCCCGAGAGCGGATCGATCGCCGTCTGGCTGCGCAGCGCGCGCCAAAGTTCGTCGCCGAGGTCCGATATCAGTGAAGGGTCCATTGCGTGTTTCCTGCGTCATACGTAAATGTCGGGAGGGGCGCGGCCGCTCGCGCGCCGCGCCTCGAAAGTGCCGCGCTGCAACCGCGCCGGCTATGCTGTTGTCTGCGCGGGCAGCGGGTCGCGCGAATAGAACAGCGGCGGCAGCGGCTGGCCAAGCAGATAACCGCCAAGCGTGCCGGCCGTATCGTCCGCGTTCTGCGTGATGTGATTGGCCGCCGCGATCACGTCGCGCAGGATGCGCTGCAACGGGTTGTCGAGATAAATGCCGCGCGCCGAGAGCGCCTTGAACAGCAGCATCACCGCTTCCTCGCTTTCGCGGCCCACTCGCGCAATATCGAGCATTCCCGGTACGCGCTCGTCGAGCGGCACGAGTTCGCGCTGTTCGGTATAGCGGGTCGTCTCATCCATCATGTGCAGAATCCGCGCGCGCGATGAGCGTACCCGCGCCACCGCATTGCCGAGCCGATCCTTCACGTAAGGGCTCAGGCTCGTCTTGCCGCCACCGGTCGTATCGCGGCGCGTCTGCATCTGTTCGATGAAAACGTCCACTGCGCCTTGCGCCATGCCATTGATCGCCGACGACACCGCTGCGTAGAAAATTTGCGAGAACGGATACAGGTACGTGTTACCGCGATCGCTCATGCTGTAATCCGCGAGACTGTGCGCGCGGTATTCCGGCACGAACGCGTCCTTGACGACCACGCTCTTGCTGCCGGTGCCGGCCAGGCCGAACACGTGCCAGTCGTCGAGAATCGTGTAGTCCGTGCGCGGTACGAGCACCGACAGGCGATCAACCGGCTGCTTGTTTTCGTCGAGCAGAATCTGCCCGAGAAACGCCCATTGGCCATGATCCGTTCCGCTGGAAGTCGGCCACCGGCCATTGATGATGTAGCCGCCGTCCACCTTGCGATAGGTGCCGAACGGCGCGTACGACGACGCGACGATGACCGAGTCGTCCTTGCCCCAGACGTCGTCACAGGCACGCGGGTCGAGATGACCGAACTCCCACGTGTGGATGCCGAGAATCATCATGTTCCAGGCACTGCTGCAACAGCCGCGGCCCAGTTCCATCAGCACCTTGAAGAAGACCGCGGGATTCATTTCATAGCCGCCCCAGCGACGCGGTTGCAGGATGCGGAAAAAACCCGCCTGCTTGAAGTGCTCGATGATGTCGGCCGGGACCGAGCGCGCCTGCTCGACTTCCGCGGCCCGTGCGCGAAGCATCGGGATCATGGCCTTCGCGCGTTCGACTAGCACCGCTTCAGTCGGAATCGGGTAGCCGACTGGATCTTTCAAAACCGTGTTCATACTGCTCCTCCATTGGAATTGTCTGACTCCGCCTGATGCAGGCCGGAAAACTTGCCACCGAAATACACCAGCGGCGGCGTTTCTTCTTTTGCACAACACACTTCGATGACGTCGCACAAAAAGACCGTGTGGGAACCGCCCGGTATTTCCTCAATAACCCTGCAACCGAACGACACGAGACTGCCTTCGAGAATCGGAATGTCGAGTTTTCCGTCGCGCCAAGTGCCTGCGCCGTGAAAGCGGTCATCGCCGACCACGTTGATCACCATCCCGGCGAACCGCTTCGCGATGTCCTCCTGATACCCAGTGAGCACGTTCACGCTCAGCAGGCCGGATTCACTGATGACGGCATGCGCGCGCACCGAACGGTTCACGCAGACCAGTAGCCGCGCAGGCTCAGCGCTGAGCGAGCAGATCGCGGTCGCGGTCAGGCCCGCTCGCGAGTCGCCGCTACGCGACGCGATCACCGTGCAACTGGCAGCAAGCCGCCTCATGCCAGACCGAAAAAGCGATGCGTCCACACCGACATAAGGCGTTTCGTCGCAGGCCACGGCACCGTCCGTGGTAGTCATAGCGGTTGCCATCACACTTGCCCCGTTGAAAGAAACGAATGCATCACCGCGTTGAACTCGTCGGGATGCTCGTATTGCGGCCAGTGCGCGGCGTCCCCCTGCATCACGTACAGCGTGCCCTTTGCGATACGTGGCAATGCGGCCTGCGCCGCGAGTACGTCGTGGATAGGGTTATGTTTCGTCCACAGCAGCAGCGTCTCGCATTGCAGTCGTTCCAGTTCGATCATGTCCATGCGTTGGCTGGCGTCACCGGCCTTGCGCATCAGGCGGCCGAACACAAGCGGCGCCGACTGCTGGAAGTCCGGTCGCGAATAGATTGCGAGACGGCTGCCAATCAGTTCGTCGTCGAGCAGGTGCCAGTTGCTCTCGTGGATCAGCCACTGCATCCGCGCGCGCACGCTCTCGGCAGTCGGCGGCTTGCCGAAGTTGCGCTGACTCAGCTCGGCGAGGTTCTTCAGGTCGCGATGCCCCTGCTCGCTGACGATCGGAATCCCGCCGGTCGTGTTAAGCACGATGCGATGCACGCGCTGCGGATACTTCACCGCGAAGCAGCCCGTCACGACGCCGCCGAGCGATTCACCCGACACGTGGGCGCGCTCGATGTCGAGCGCGTCGAGCAGCTCGCGCAACTGCTCGACGTAATCATCGATCTCGTAGCCGATGTCCGTTTTCTTCTCGGACAGCCCCTGACCAACGAAGTCGAACGCGAGCACGTGATAGTGCTGTGCGAGCGCGACAACGTTCTTTGCATATGCCTCGACATGACCGCCGATGCCGTGCATCAGCACCAGCGTCTCGCGATTCTGTCGGCCGGCCTCGATCACACGCGTCGCGCCGAAACGGGGCGTGTGAACATAGCGGACTTCCGCTCCAAGAAAATCGATCCAGATACTCACATTCATCTCCAGAAAAAGGCAACACGCTTCCCGCCGACCGTACGTGTCGGTTCACAGTCATCTCAGCGGGGAAGAGAAAAGGTGGCGGCCGCCTGCGGCGTTCAGGCCGGCACGGGCGGCGTGCGCTTATGGCCCCAGTCGCTCAGCTTCGAATAGTTGACGACCTTCCACGTGGCGTCGTCGATCACGATGCCGCCGTGGCCGTATTCGAGCGCAAAGCCCGACGGGGTCTGCACGTAGAACGAAAACATCTGGTCATTCGGATGGTGGCCGAGATGCAGGATCATCGGCACGCCTGCCGCCATGCAGCGGTCATAGGCGAGGCCGACGTCGTCCATTTCCTTGACCTGCACCATCAGATGATTGAGCCGCTTTGACCCGGGAATCGCTGCGGTCGCGAGCGAATGATGGCGGCCGGTTTTCGTATGCATGAACGTCGCGTCCACGACGATGCCCGGCTCGCGTTCCTCGCGTATATAGTCGCTGACGCGCAATCCGAGCACGGAGCGATAGAACGCGACGGACTCCGGATAATTGTCCGAGCGCGTAAGAATGTGGCCAATGCCAAGCTGCCCCGTCTCGAACCCGGCGCCGCGCAGGACACTGGAGCGAAACGGCTCGGTCATCGGAGCGATCGCCGGCCCGAAGTAGAACGCATGCCGGTAGCCGTTCGGGTCCTCGCAGTAGTACAGCTTTTCAACGCAGCGTTGCGCGCAATAGTCGCGATTGCCTTGTGTCACGGCGAGGCCGCTCACGCGAAGCTGTTGAGCGAAGCGGTCCAGTTCCTCTTCGGTCTCGAACTCCCAGCCGGCTTCCTGAATATCGTCCGCGTCGCTCTTTTCCAGCACGATGCGCTGCACGTGCTCATCCATGCGCAGCACGAGCGCATTGCCGCCATCGCGCGTTCCGATCTGAAAACCCATCAGGTTATGAGCGAAATCCGCCCATGCGCCCAGATCCTTGACCCCGAACACGACGTACCCAAGGTTCGAAATTGCCGCAGCCATGTTGGCCATATCTCCTCCATCCAGCTTATGTGTATTAAGGACTCTCTAATTCACGAACGCGTTGAGATTTTCGCGAATCGTGGACCTCTCTATGCAAACGGTGTGCCAAGCGCGCGATGCGGCACGCCGTAATGACATGTGCGCCGCGCCCGGCAAGGCTGTGCGCCCAAACAGCGAGTAACGCCCAAGCGTGCCACCAACCGCCGAGGCGCATGCGCGATTCAGAAAATGATGAATGCACACCGCCTCGCTCCCGGGCGACCGCGGGATTTCATGAATTACGCAGCCGGCAGCAAGCGTTTAAGGTTGTGCCTGCAACTAACATGCAATCGCAGGCAAGGGGTAAACACATGGACGAAACGATCGACCGGAACACAACGGGTTGCACGCTGCCGCCAGAATTCGTCCTGCTCGACGCGATGGACTTCAGCGACATCGCCGAGCAACTGCATTTCAATCCGGTCGAGGGTCGGATCTGGCTGCAGGACCGCCGCATGGCGCTTCTGTCGGTCGACGTGCTGGGTGCCCTGCGACGCGAACTGGTCGATTCACTCGGGCTCGAAGCGGCGCGGCGGATGTTCACACGGCTCGGTTACGCAGCTGGCTCCGGCGATGCGGAGTTGGCGTGGAAGGTGCGCAGTCATCAGTCGCAACTCGATATCATTGCAGCGGGCGCGCAGCTTCACGCGCTCGAGGGCTTCGTGCAGGCGGAGCCGGTTCACATCGAAATCGACAGTACGCGCGGCTATTGCTATTCCGAATTTTTCTGGAATCACGGCTTCGAAGACGAAATCCATATCGCGAACCATGGCGTCGGCCATGAGTCCGCGTGCTGGATGGGGATCGGGTATACGTCTGGTTTTCTCAGCAAGATCATGGGAAAGCGCATTCTCGCGCGTGAAGTCGAATGCCGCGCGATGGGGCAGACCAAGTGCCGCGTGATCGCCAAACCGGTCGAAAGCTGGGACGATCCCGAAGAGGATCTACACTATCTGGGCTTCACGCCAGCGCAGCAAACGCGCGTCTCAGTCCCAGCAGGGATGGCGACTGCGGACAGCCTCTCCCCGCCGCCGCCCGCAAACGCCCATCCGGAGCCGTCGCAGGCGGGTCTCATCGGATCGTCGGCCAGCTTTACGTCAGTGCTGCACAAGGTGCGGCGCGTTGCCACAACGCGGGCCACCGTGTTGCTGTCTGGCGAGAGCGGTGTCGGCAAAAGTGCCGTTGCGCGCGAGGTGCATCGCTGGAGCACGCGGATCGACAAGCCGTTCGTCGAACTCAACTGCGCGGCAATTCCCGAGCAACTGATCGAATCGGAACTGTTCGGTGTCGAACGCGGCGCCTATTCGGGCGCCACCGAATCGCGCCCGGGCCGCTTCGAGTCCGCTAACGGTGGCACGCTGTTTCTTGACGAAATCGGCATCCTCAGCTTCAGCGCACAGGGCAAACTGCTGCGCGTGCTGCAGAACGGGGAGTTTGAGCGGCTCGGCTCCACGCGCACAATCAAACTCGACGTGCGCGTCGTGGCCGCCACCAACGAGGACCTGCCGCAGGCGGTGAAGGAAGGACGCTTTCGCGAAGACCTGTTCTATCGCATCAACGTGTTTCCGATTTACATTCCGCCGCTGCGCGAACGAAGAGACGATCTGCCGCTGCTGATCGAATATTTCATCCGACGGCTTTCCGCGCTGCACGGGCGGCACGTGCCAGGCATCACCCCGCGCGCGCTCCAGGCCGTGCTCAATCACAAATGGCCGGGCAACATCCGCGAGTTCGAGAACGTGATCGAGCGCGGCATCATTCTCGCTGACGACGGCGAATCGCTGGACCTGCGCCATCTTTTCAGCGTCGACACGACGCTCGGAAATTCGAGTCTGATGCGCCTGACCGAAATGGGGACGCTCGTGAAAAGCAGTACGCTGACGGTCGGCGAAGAACCGCCGGCGTCCGGCACCGCCGCGCCGATGCCCACGACGCTCGACGAATGGGCGCGTGTTGCGATCAGTCAGCAGAACACGCAGCTCGCCGACGTCGAGGACGCGCTCGTCAACGCGGCGCTGGCCGAAGCGGGCGGCAACATCTCGAAGGCCGCTTCGCTGCTAGGCCTGACGCGCGCGCAGCTCGACTATCGTGTGAAGCGAAACGGCCGCGTTTAGTGCACCTTTCGTCTTTCCCGAAAGGCGAATTCGCCGCGACCCGCTATACCGCGATCGCCGCGCCCCCTATTCTCAACTCGCATGTTCAATCGCGAGGACGAGGATCTATATGGACGAATATTTCGACGTGGTGGTGGTGGGTTGTGGTGTCGCGGGGCTATCGGCCGCCGTGAGCGCGGCGCAACGCGGACTGAACGTTTGCGTGCTGGAGCGTGCGACGCGCGACGAGCGCGGCGGCCAAAGCCGTTACACCGAGGCGTATCTGCGCATGAAGAGCCTTGACGAGGTGTCCGACGACTTCGAAGAGCATCTGGCCGAGAACGGCAGCCGCTACATGGACCCGGACCTGACGGCGGAGATGACGCTCGATCGCGCGTCCTGGTCGCAGATCACCAAGGCGCTCGCCATCGCCGATGCAGAGGTACTGTCGACCTTCTCAGCCCAGGTGCCGTCGGCCGTACAGTGGCTGCGCGGCATGGGCATGCGCTTCGAGTTCCTGCCGACGCAATTCCTGACGCGCTCGCAGCCACGACTGCTGCCTGTGGGTGGCGGCGAAGCGATGGTCGAAGCGCTGGCCGCGCAAGCGGAAGCGCTCGGCGTCACGTTTCACTACGAATGCACTGCGCGCGACCTGATCTTTGACACTCAGGGCGCGGTAGCCGGCATTACCGCGTGGAAGCGCAATGCGGGCCGCCGCCGCTATGCCGGCGCGGTGGTGCTCGCGAGTGGCGGCTTTGAAGGCAACCCCGAGATGCTCGCGCAGTATCTCGGACCGCGTGCGGTCTATCTTCGCCCCGTCTGCAAGGGCGGCTATTACAACCGCGGCGAAGGCATCGCAATGGCCCTGCGCGCCGGTGCGGCGCCGTGCGGTGAATTCGGCAGTTACCATGCCGAGCCGGTCGATCCGCGCTCGGGGGTATCGGAGCCGTCCGTGTTCGTGTTTCCCTACGGGATTCTCGTCAATAAACACGGCCACCGCTTTACCGACGAAGCGCCCGGCACCGTCGACGCATGGTACGAGCGCGTCACACGCCGGATCTACAAGCAGGACGAAGGCATCGCTTACGTCATTCTCGACCAGCGCGTGAAAGACATCCCGAACTACCGCCTCGCGATCCGCACCGACCAGCCGGCGATCGAGGCGTCGAGCCTGGACGCACTGGCAGAAAAACTCGGCATGCCCGCGGATGCGCTCGTCGCCACGGTCGCCACGTACAACGCGGCATGCCGCGACGGACACTACGACCCACTCGTCGCCGACGGGCTTTCGACCCTGGGTGTCGAGCCGCGCAAGTCGAACTGGGCACTGCCGCTGGATCGCGCGCCCTACTTCGCTTACCCGATCATCTCGGCGAACGTATTCACGTTTGGCGGCCTGAAGGTGGACGCCGCCGCGCGCGTGCTGAACACCGATGGCGCAACGATCCCCGGTCTGTACGCCGCGGGCGAAACGGTCGGCATGTATTACGGCAACTACACCGGCGCAACGTCGGTGCTCAAAGGCATCGTGTTCGGCAAGCTGGCCGGCGAAACCATCGGCAACCGTCAGTGAGCGGCGAGTATCCCATGATGACCTCAGACCTTCTTGTGATCGGCGGCGGCATGGCAGGGTTTTGCGCCGCGCTCGAAGCGGCGCAGGCCGGCTTCGCCGTGACCCTGCTCGAAAAGCAGCCCGAAACCGGTGGTTCGTCCGCGATGAGCGGCGGTTGTCTCGCGTTCGCGGGCACCGATCTGCAACGCGCGCACGAAGTTGAGGACAGCGACGAACTGCTGTTCACCGACCTGCGCGAAGTCGGCCAGTTCGACAACGACGAAACGCTGGTGCGCGCCTACGTCGATCATCAACTCGATACCTATCACTGGATGCGCAATCACGGCGTCGTGTTCGGTCCGTCAATTGAAACCTCGTCGGGTCAGTCGGTGCCGCGTGTGCATTCGGTCGATCCCGCCGACGCGGTGCGGCAACTGGCGCGCGCGTGCGCGGCCACCGACCGCGTCACGGTGCATCTGAACGCCCCAGCGCACCGCCTGATCCGTGACGCCCAGGGTCGATTTGCCGGCGTACAGGCAAGCATCAACGGCGAGCGCCACACGTTGGCTGCGCGCTACGGCGTGATCCTCGCGAGCGGCGGCTTTTGCCGCAACGCCGAAATGGTCCATCGCTTCGCACCGCAATATGACGACGCCGTGTTCATCGGCGGCGACGGCAACGTGGGCGACGGCCTGAAGATGGCGATGGAGTTCGGCGCCGACCTGCGTGATATGGCTTATATCAAAGGGACCTACGGCAAGCATCCGCTCGACGAGACCAATCATCACAGTTGCCTCGCGGTGTACAAGGGCGCGATCGCCGTCAACCAGGACGGCCGGCGTTTCGTCGACGAGTCGGTGTCGTACAAGCTGCTCGGCGATGCGGCGATCCGCCAGCCCTACGGCGCGACGTTCCAGATTCTCGATCAGCGCGTGATGGACAGCGGCGACGACCGCGTGCGTATTCTGGATTTTCAGCGCCGCCTCGACGAAGGACTGTTCATCCAGGCCGACAGTCTCGACGAACTGGCACAACTGATCGAGGTGCCGGCCGACACGCTGCGCGATACGGTCACCGCCTACAACGCCGCAATCGATGCCGGCCACGACGAGGCATTCGGCCGTACGCACCTCGTCCACCGCCACGGCGCGCTGTGCCGGATCGAGCAGGCTCCGTTCTACGCGTACCCGTCCACGGCAGCCGTGTTCGGTACCTATTGCGGCCTGCGCGTGAACGCCACGATGGCTGTGGTCAACGTGTTCGACGAGACCCTCGACGGCCTTTTCGCCGCGGGCGAGGTGATCGGCGGCTTCCATGGCGGCGCTTACATGACGGGCACCGCGCTCGGCAAGGCGGCAATCTTCGGCCGCCTCGCCGCGCGCAGCGCATGCAGCACTGCGAGGCTCGCATGAAGATCTGTGCCCTGCTTGGCGGCATTCTCGATCCCAAATGGCCACTGCCGCCGCACGACTATCTGCGGCGACCCGAGATGCTCGACGGCATCGCGCGCAAGCTGAGTCCATTTGACGACGCCGCACTCGAAGTCGCGCTGCGGCTGCGCGAAACGATGCCTTCGTCCACGCTTGCGGTCTACATGCCTGACGGGCCGGGCGCGGAGGGACTGATGCGGGCAGTTGCCGCACACAAGCCGGATCAGGTAGGTCTGCTTGCGATCGATCAGGCGGTGCGCTGGGACGTCACGGCGTTCGCGCGCCAGGCCGCCGCCGGCCTGCGTGACGCAGACGCCGGCACGCTCTGGCTGACCGGCCGAGAATTCGGCGATCTGGACGACGGCGCATTCGGCGCATGCCTCGCGCGCGCGGCAGCCGCCAGCCTGATCGCGATGGCCGAAGAGCTGCGCGTCGACGCGCACGGTACGCTGCGCGCGCTGCGCACCCGCACCGACGTGACCGAACAAGTGCGTGTGCCGGATGCGTGCGTGGTCACACTGACTAACGCGCGCAGCAACCGCCTGCGCCATCCGTTGATGAAGAACGTGATGCTCGCGAAGAAGCTCGCAATCGACCGCGTCGCTTGCAATAGCAACGCCGGCAGCGACGGCACGGCCGCCGCGCGCGTCGCCCCGGCGCTACTGCTCTCAGCCGCCGAAGCCAACCGCCCCCGTGCCGTGCGGCTGCCCGCATCGGCAGGCCTCGACGCCCAGCTGAATGCGGTCCTTGAACTCCTTTGTACGGCCAGCCCAACGTGACCCCTTCCCCGACTCCCCGTGTCATCGCCCTGCTGATCGCCGAGCGCGACGACGCGCACGAACTCGCGCGCCACGCTGAAGACGTGCTCAACGAAACTTTCGCGCGCGCGCCGGCGCAGGCCGGGCCGCCCGACGTGCTGGCCGTGTGCGTGACGCGCCGCTACGACCCGCAGCTCGTCGAATCGCTGCTACGGCTTGCGCTGCGCACCATCGTGGCCGTGACCGTGCCCGATCTGCGCGCGCCCGTGCAGGCGGCCGACCTCGCAAGCGTGCTGGAACGCACGCTTGCCGCGCAGGCGCTCGGGCCGCACGACTTCGTGTGCGCACCCGCCAGCGCGCTCGGTGAAGAAGTCGCTGGGCGGCTCGCAGCCGCATGCGGCGGTGTCGCATTCGGCCGCATCCAGCAATTCGGCTTCGACCATCCGGGCGCGCACGCGCACCGGACCGTCTTCGGCGGGCGCGCGAGCGTACGGGTACAGGCCAGAACCGGTCCCTGGTTCGGCGGGCTGCGCGCGCAACCAGGGAGTGCGAATAAACCCTCTGCTGTGCCAGGCGCCACGGTGCTGCGCGAAGAAGCGAGCGTGCCGCACGACGCCGACGAAATCACCCTGTTACCGGCCGACGCCGGGCGGCGGCCGGTCGAGACCGCGCGCGTCGTCGTCAGCGGCGGACGCGGCATGCAGGGCGCCGAGGGCTTCGCGCTGCTCGAACAGCTCGCGACCCGGCTCGACGGTGCGGTTGGCGGCAGCCTGCCCGCCGTCGATGCGGGCTGGGTGCCGGTCACGCATCAGGTCGGACAGTCAGGCAAGTTCGTGAGTCCCGAAGTGTACGTCGCGGTCGGCATCTCGGGCACCCCGCAACATCTGGCCGGCATCGGTAGTGCAACGCGGATCGTCGCGATCAACAACGATGAAGACGCGGATATTTTCCGTGCCGCGGACCTTGGCATCGTCGCCGACTGGCACACGTTCGTGCCCGCGCTGATCGCCCGCATCGACGCGGCGCGCTGCGCGGATGCTGGATCGCGGTAGGCCCCCCAACACCCCAACCAGCAGAGAAGCAGCATGGACAGACTGTGGGCAATGGAAGTATTCGCGAGAGTGAGCGAGTGCGGAAGCTTTTCGCGCGCAGCAGAGTCGTTGAATCTCGCGAACGCCACGGTGACATCGTGCGTTCGCAACCTCGAAAAGCATCTGGGCGTCACGCTGCTGCAGAGAAATACGCGGCATCTGCGCCTCACCGACGCCGGCGAGCGCTTCCACGCGCGCTGCAAGGTGTTGCTAGAAGACGTGCTCGCCGCCGAACAGGAAGCCGCGCAAGCGCACGCCGAGGTGCGCGGCACGCTGAACGTCGAGGCCCCGATCGCGATCGGGCAGGCGCTGCTGTTGCCGGCGCTGCCGTCTTTGCTCGCGGAGCATCCGGGTCTGTCGGTCAACGTGAACCTGACCAACAAGCCGCACGCGCTGATCGAGCGCGGCATCGACATAGCGATCCGCATGGACGCGGTCGAAGACTCGGACCTGGTCGCCCGGCCGCTCTACGCAGCGAGCTATGTCGTGTGCGGCCGCCCCAACGTGGTCGAAGAACTCCGCGCGACGGACCCGTCGGACCTCGATCCGTCGCGTTGCCTCGGTCTTTTTCCGGACGGACGTCCTACATTGCAGCCGTGGCTGTTCGCGCGCGACGGCGAAGAGTCCGTCGTGCGCCCCGCCGGGCGGCTCTCGTTCAACAGTTCAGACGCGCTCGTCAACGCCGCGAGCCAGGGATTCGGCCTGATCTGCGTGCTCGACCTGTTTGTGCGCAGCGAACTCGCGTGCGGCAATCTCGCCACGATCTTCGACGAATGGGAGCACGGCGGGCGGGTGTTCCATCTGGTGTCCGCAAAATCGAGCTTCGTGTCGCCAAAGGTGAAAGTGTTCAGCGACTTCCTGCTCGACGTGGTGAGGCCTCAGAGCCGCCCCGATCATCGCGAGCGGATTCCCGTGCAGCGCAGTCGCTGAGCGCCCCATTCATCGACCCGGCTGCACAGCCCAATCATGCGGCGCCGCGCCCGGCAGCCCCGGGCTCGACGTCTGGTCGGCAGGCTGACCGCGGATGGCATGCAACCCATCCAGGCCATAGAACGCAAGCACTTCGCGCACCCGCGCCTTGTCGGGCTGCGCCGAGAAATAGCCGCGCCGGCAGGCCTGCAGGCCCGATGTACGGCGCAGATCGACCAGCGACTCTGCATCCTTGATCCATGCCGCGAGCGAGTCGATCACGGGCACACCGTCCACCTCGCGTACGCCATTGCGCGCTACCAAGACGTTCAGCGGTGCTTCGCCTGGAATAATGACCTCCGCGCCCTGCGCGATCAGCCGGCGCGCACTGTCCTGGAACGTTGCAATCAACCGCGACGGCTCGCTGAACGCTTCCAGCACGTCCGCGAACCCGAAACCAACGTGACGCGCGCCCGCGAAGCGCTCGCCGAGTCCGAGGCGCGCTACGTTGTCAGCGACCAGTTCGGCGAGTTCGTCAATAAACACCAGCGCGCCGAAGCGCCGGCCAAGCTGGCACGCACGCAGCATCGCCGATTCACCGTAGCCAACCACCGGGATGTCGAGCAGCGAGCGCGTCTCGCGCAGCGCCGGCTCCGGCAGCGTGCTGATCGCATACGCATCGAAGCCCTCCTCTTCGGCCCGGACACCTGCGGCGAGAAACTGCAGCCCATGCAGGAACTGCAGCGACGCATACTTGATGTCGTCGCCGGGGTAATGTGTGCGGTACGTACCCTGCGCCATGCCGTGCATGACGATTTCGGTGTCCGGCCGCGCGACGGCGCGAAAGTGCTCCCGCAGCGCGTCGCTATACGGACCGAGGTCGGACAGAACCGTGAAGCTTTGATGCCAGATGCGAATGCTCATGGTGTCATTTCCTGGGGGTTGACGGAGAAGTGCTGCCGCACGCTGCTCAGACGAACGTGACGCTCGCCGAAGTCTCGATGCGGCAAAAGCGCCGGATGCTTTCGATCGAATTCGCGTGCTCCTGCGCCGAGTGTGCCGCGCAACAGTCTTCGAGCACGACCACTTCGTAATCGCGATCGTGCGCGTCGCGCACGGCAGCCTGCACCACGGCCTGGGTGGACACGCCGGAGCACACGATGCGAGTCACGCCACGCGCGCGCAACTGTGCTTCAAGCGTCGTCGCATAGAACGGACTCACGCGATGCTTGACGATCTGCAGGTCAGTGTCGCGCACTTCCAGTTCTGGATGAATTTCGGTGCCCCACTGACCGAGCTTGAACAGCCCCGCCGCCGGCGCGCCCGAGAACACCGGCGAGTTCGGCGGACACTCCTGATAGTGGGCGCTGAAACCCACCCGCACGAAACCGACCAGCGCGCCGGCCACCCGAGCCTGGCGCAATGCCTCTGCCGTGCGGGCTGTGGTCTCGCTCAGCCGCACCTGTTCGCCCAACGGACCTTGGCCGGTGGGGCCGTCGGCGTGCACCAGATCGTTCTGCATGTCGAGAAGCAGATATATGGTTTGGTTCAATTTGGATTCCTCATGGTTAGTCGCAAAACATACCGCCGTTGACGTCGAGAATTTCGCCCGTGACGAAACCGTTCGACGGAGCGGACAAAAACAGAACCGCGCGCGCGACATCTTCGGGCGTCCCCATCCGGCCTGCGGGAATCAGCGCGCGCAACGCATCGGGAAACACCGCTGTCATCGCCGTGGCGATCGGGCCTGGCGCGACGGCGTTGACGGTGACGCCGTGCCCGGCCAGTTCTTTCGCCAGAAACAGCGTGAGCATGTGAACGCCCGCCTTCGACACGCCATACGCAACATTGCCGGCGCGCTGCTGCTCGCCCGGATCGAGCCACGGACGCGCATTGCCCGCGTTCTTGCCCACCACCGACCCGATGTTGACGATGCGTCCCGCGCGTTGCGCGATCATCTGCGCCATCGCTGCCTGGCAGCAGAGAAACACGCCCTTCAGGTTGATGTCGATGACGCGATTCCATTCCGACTCCGCAAGCGTCGCCGCCGCGCCGAACGAAACGACGCCCGCGGCATTCACAAGAATGTCGAGCGCGCCGTGACGGGCGACGACGCAGCTCACTAGGCGCGCCGCGTCGCCGCTCGACGTCACGTCCAGTTCGACGCATTCGGCCGGCACGGCCAAATCGCCGTGGGGCGGCCCGGTCCGGTCGGCGCTGACGACCGTTGCGCCAGCCTGTGCGAGCGCGCGCACTACGGCCGCGCCGATCGAACCTGCGCCACCCGTCACTAGCGCGACTTTTCCGTGCAGTTCCTGCAGCATGTTCATTTGTCTCCTGTTACCGTTGCGCGGCCGGCTCGCGTGCGCGCAACGCCGCGCGCGCACCTGCCGTGCGGCCGATCACGGAGCCCGCCGTCAAGCCGATCCCGCCCGCGTACTTCACGTAGTAAAGACCGCCCACCATCTCGCCCGCGGCGTACATGCCGGGCAACGGCTGGCCGGCTTCGTCGAGCACCTGTCCATGCACGTCAACCTTCACACCGCCGTACGTGCAGGTGATGCCGCATGTAACCGCGTACGCAACGAAAGGCGCCGTATCGAGCGGTTGCGCCCAGTTCGACTTGGGCGGCTCGATGCCCTCGGTGCAGCGACCATCGCGGATCGCCGGATTGAACGGCACGTCAACGCGTATCGCGCGGTTGTACGCGTCGACCGTTTCGAGAAACGCGGCGCGGTCGATGCCGTCCAGCTTGCCCGCCAACGCTTCGAGCGAATCGGCCGTCACCTTTGTGGCGTGTTTCATCCGATACTCGTCCGGCAGCAAGGCCGCAGCCTTCGCGTCGAACACCTGCCAGGCCATCGCGCCAGGCTGCGCGAGCACGCGCGCGCCCATGCCTGAATAGGTGTAGTTGCGAAAGTCGCGCCCTTCGTCGATGAAGCGCCGCCCGTCGGCATTGACGACAATGCCGAGCGTGAAGTAGTTCTTCTGCTGGTTGAGCAGGTTGATATCGCCGAATGCGGGTGCGTTCAGGTCATAGAAGACTGCATGACAGCCCGTCCAGTTGCCGTGCGCGACCGCGCCGGCGGACCTCGCGAGCTCGATGCCGTCTCCCGTGTTGTAGCGCGACCCGCGCACGCGCGCGAGGTCCCAGTTATGCCCGAGGTATTGAGCTCGCCACGCAAGATTCGCGTGAAAGCCGCCGGTCGCGAGCACGACCGCGCCCGCATCGATAGGCTCGTGGCGGTCGGGATGCTGTACGCCAATCCGCCAGCGCCCGTCTTCGCGCGTGACGCTGGTTGCCCGGGCGTCGTAGCGGATGTCCACGCCTGCCGCCTCCGCGCGCGCATAGAGTGCCTCGACGAGCCCCAGACCGCCGCCGGATACCTCCACCGTCAGGCCGCCCCAGAACTTCTGTCGGCCGTCGACGCGAAATGACTGCCGTCCGTAGATCGGTGCGAAGCGCACGCCCTGTTCCCGCAACCACAGCATCGTCACGAGGCTTTGGTCAACGACGTGCTCCAGCACGTCCGCATCAGCGCGATAGCCGCTCATCGCGACCGACTCTTCGAAAAACTGCGTCGCCGGATAGCTACCGAAGTCGGCGCCGCTCAGTTCGTCGTCCTGCAGGTCCGGCATCAGCCTGACGAGATCGTCGACACCGTCATAGGCGATCCGGAACGCACCGCCCGTGAACGCGGAGTTGCCGCCACGGTGTTCCCGTGGCGCACGCTCCAACAGCACCACCCTCGCCCCCGATTCACGCGCCGCTAACGCCGCGCAGAGCGCCGCATTACCGCCGCCCGCCACCAGCACATCGCATTTATCCATGTCCCCTCGCTATGCAGCCTGCGCCGCGATCCCTAACGTCTGTCTGGACACCATGGTCGCCCAGGTGGCCGCTCGACGTACAGGCAGTGAAATCGAAAAGCTCTTTTGATTTTTTGCACGGCTCGTGACTGTCGGCCGCGCATGGGTGTCGATACAAGCTCATTAGCGTGGCGCGTGTCGCGTCGCACCTTTCATTTTTTTCAAATAGAGCTTTCGTCTCGCGACGCTCGTTCCGCGTGCGGCCGGCCGATAGAGTAGATCGCTCACGGCGGTAAGCCGCGCGAAAGCAGACGCGAACGTGCGGAAGTAGCGAAGCGATTCGCAATGGAAACCCGACAGAGGACGAGACGATGCGCAGGAGCTCTACACAAAAGGCCGCAGGAAAAGTCGCACTCGCGACGATGATTGGCACCGCGACCGAGTGGTACGACTATTTCCTGTACGGAACAGCCTCCGCACTGGTGTTCGAGAAGCTGTTTTTCTCGAACTTTTCCCAGGTAGCCGGATCGATGGCGGTATTTGCCGTATTCGGTATAACGCTGGTGGTTCGCCCTGTGGGCGCCGCAATCTTCGGCCACTTCGGTGACCGCCTTGGCCGCAAGAGCATGCTGGCAGTGTCGATTCTCGTGATGGGCATCGGCACGTTCATGATCGGTCTACTGCCCACGTATGCATCGGTCGGCCTATGGGCGCCACTCGCGCTGGTGGTGCTGCGCATGCTTCAAGGTTTCGCAGTGGGCGGCGAGTACGGCGGTGCAACCACAATGGCCATTGAATATGCGCCCCCGAACCGCCGCGGCCTGTATGCCGCGATTCCGCAGGTCGGCAACCCGCTCGGCATGCTGCTCGGCACATCGACGCTTTATCTGTTCGCGCAGTTGCCAGAAGCGCAGTTTCTGGCGTGGGGCTGGCGGGTGCCGTTTCTCCTCAGCGCCGTCATGGTTGCAATCGGCCTTTATATCCGGCTCAACATTGCGGAAACCCCCGCATTCGAACGGACTCGCGCCGTCCACCGGGAGCGCGCCGCGCCGCTTGCGCTGCTGTGGCGCCACTACCACCGTACGCTTGTACTGGTCATCCTCGCGCCTGCCGCACTAAACGTGGGCTTCTACATCTATTCAACGTGGTCACTTTCGTATCTGACGTATCAAGTCGGGGTGCCGATCCATGTGCCGCTTGTGGCCGTCATGATCGCCGCCGCTCTTAATGTGTTCGCACAACCGCTGTTCGGGATGTTGTCGGACCGCTTCGGCAGACGACCGGTTTATATCGGCGGCGCGCTGTGGATCGGCGTCGTCGCGTTTCCGTTCTTCTGGCTTATCCAGACCGGATCGCCCTTGCTAGTGACGCTCGCAATGATTCTTTCCATCACCATCGGACACGGCGCGACCTACAGCGTGCAGGCGAGTTTCTTTTCCGAGGCGTTCGACACCGGTGTCCGCTATAGCGGTCTGTCGATCGCCTACCACCTCTCCGCAGCACTGTTCTCCGGTCCCGCGACGTTCCTAGCGGCAGTGCTTGTCGCATGGACCCATCACACGTGGGCGATTTCCGCCGCAATCATCGCTGCATCGCTACTGTCCATCGTCTCGACGGTGGCACTAAAGGAGACGGCCGGCCTGCCAATGACCGATATCCTTGGGATTGTCGATCCAGCGGGCGATGAGCGGGCCACTGACGTAGGCGTCCGGACAGCATGACGGCCCGGCAGCACCCGCAGCCTATGCAGATCCGCTTTGTTGTCAAGCGCCCGCTCGTCATTCGTGCGCTATCGTTGCCGTTCGCGCTGCACTGCACGTGCTCGCGCGGCGGTCAGCGAATCGAGCAAAGACGAGCGCGCTCTCTCGATCGTGACGAGATCCATCTGCGGCCGCAATCGACCATCGACTATTGGCTGCTGCCCGATATCACCGGAGCGGCCGCGGCTATCTGGTGGATCGACGAACGGTCTCCACCCGCCGGGCCGCTTCAAATGCTCCGCGACGCGTTCTACGAACCGCGGCATTCATTCAGCGCTACCCTTTCCCGCGCTGTGTTTCTCTATCCGGAGCGCCCATGGTCATTGACGTCTATCGCCGCAGACCTGTGCAAGCCGGCACGTAGTGTACAAATGCGGCTTTTCAGAGAGAACGAGAGCTTTGCGGCCATCGTGCGACGGCAACGTCTGCAACGGGCGCTGCTTGCCGTGCTGCATGCGAGCGACCATGAATTCGGCCAGGGGGTCCAGTTTGATCTTGGCATCTGTAGCCCCGCCGATCAGGACGTGCTCGCCCGCGGTTTGGCGTTGTTATGAGATTTGACGTGTCGCTGCCCCTGGCTGACGGGCCAACACCAATGGGCGAATGGCAGCTTCGGCCGGGAACTTGCCGACCAGGGCGGAAAGACGAGCGGCCATTGTAGTTCGAGAAACGGACATCGAACTCGTGCGTGGTCTAGTGACCGTTACAGGGCCAGCGCCATTCGAAAAGCGTGGTGCGCGAACGCTCAACGTGCGCAAATTTACGGATCTTCAGACGGACCATCATAAGCAAGCCGGTTCAATGAACGGCCCGACGCCATCCAGAAAAGCGCGGTGAACGGGTTTCTGTGGACTCGTTCACCGCGCTTTTTGTATCCCCGCTACTATTGATGAAACAGGTATCAAGAGTAAATCACGCCCTTGAAGGTGAGCTGTTACGGGCGCCGCCGGTGAGCCTTTTCAGGAGAATCTGCCCGATGTCTTCCCCGCTGCCCCCCAGTCACCGGTGCGCAGGAGGCGTGCTCGTCTTGACAACCACATCCCGGCCTGGTTGTTCAATGCTCGAACCACGGATCTGAGATCCGGCGGCCCGAAAAACCACAAAACATCCGTCAATATCACTATGCTGGGTAGGTCAGCGGAGCTGGGTACGCGCAAGTACTCGCAACGTCAGGTCAGCGAGAAGGCCAGGCTAACTACCCGACCACGGTATGGCTCGCCGATATTGTCATAAAAGAAATTATCAACATCAGTGGTACCTATGGAAGTGTTGCGTTTTTCGGGCATCCTGCGACGGCAGCTCAAGGCTTCGAGCCAGATTCTGCGCAACAGAAACGGCCACGCATGCGACGCAACGGTTCCTGCTGCTTTTTCCTTGCAAAACTTAACACAGGCGTCGACAAACACTGACATTGGCCATTCCCCTTGTCGCGCAACGCCTCGCCGTAGGTGCCAAGAATCAACATATGTGGTCAGTTTGAAAGTGTTGCGTTTTTCGGGTATCTGGCGACGGCAACTCAAGGCTTCCAGCCGGATTCTGCGCAACAGAAACGGCCACGCATGCGACGCAACAGTTCCTCGTGGTTTTTCCTTGCAAAACATTACTCAGGCGTCGATAAACGCTGACATTGGCCATTCTCTTTGTCGCGCAACGCCTCGCCGTAGGTGCCAAGAATCAACATCTGAACGATCGTGCGTTTTTAGTAACAGTCACCGTTCAGCGTGTCGTGTGTGAATCCCAGTTCAGCGAGGCGCGAAATCTTTGACGGTCAGCCGCACCGGTTCAGCCGACCGCGCAAGCAACTTCCTTCGCGCAAGCGCAACAATACGGTCACGCCCGTCTTCAAAGGCCCTGATCGTGCGCGCTGCGTCGGCATCGGGTGTTAGCCAGAAGTGCTGCTCAAGTGCGTCACGTGTGACAGTACATTCAACCTCGCGGTTGCGAACCGAAAGCGTGAACAGCACGGTGCGTCCGTCCGTTGAGGGGTAATCGTCCGATTCGTGTGAAATCTGGCGGTTCTGTCAGGAAAACCCTTATCGATCAAATATTTGCGGATCCTCCGATTGCGTGGAAACCTTGTAGTCCGCAAAGCCTTTCTGCAAGCGGTTCTGTGTCCGGCAACCGCCAGATTTCACACGAATCGGACGATTACCCCAGATAATGAGGGTGGTCGGCCGGGATATCGAGAATATCTGAGGCTTCAGGTATTCTCGAATGGTGAGTATCCTTGTCAACGAGGATGCGATGGCATCACAGGTCAACGGCCCGATCCGGTTACGATTCGTGACGGAGCTCGAAGAAAGACAGGGTTGAATCAATCTGACGTTGTCCTTGTCATGTCAGTCTGTCCAGCAGTCGACGTTGCGCCTGATGTCACGCAGCTTGCGTGTCGCCGTCGTATCGCTGCCGCTCAGCTCCCAGGCCCACGTACTTGCTAAACTTGTTCATGACCTGCCCCCTCAATGCGGCTCGGAGCCGCGGTGTAGCCCACGTGTCATTGGCGATCTGAAAGTCGTCAAAACCTGACGGTGTGAAACTCACAGCGTGGAACCAACTTTTCTTGGTTAATTTTCTTCTGGCCTGGTTTCTCTACAGCCTGGTTCTTCTTCAGTTTTTCTTCGCTTCTTTCCGTTGCTTTCCTTGTGGTTGCCGCATTCTGAGCGAATTTTCCACTGAGGTCAGCCACGGCGTAGAACCGGCTTGACCCTTGATCCCGCCATCGCGCGATCGCTTCATCAACGTGAATTTCAAACCGTCAGTTTTAGACGAATTTGACGCCGCTGGTAACACCACCTCAAGCTTAATCCGCGTACCTTGAGGTGCGGCAGGTCCATACATGATGTCTAGAAGTGCTGAACCAGTGCGATCCGATAGACCATCTGGTTGCCCGTTGACGAAAGATCGTTCGACCCGACAATGTGGGCCAGATCCAGGCCTGTTCCGGTCTTGCCGTTCGTATGCTGCCACGCACCTTCTACGTACACCGAGGTACGCTTGCTCAGACTGTAATTCAGCATCAACGACACCTGATGCCAGTTCGGGCTGTCGCTGCCCGTGGTGTCCTTCAGTTCGCCATGGGTGAACGTATACGCGCCTATCACCGAAAGATCCGGACGGAAGAAATATTGCCCATTGAGCTCGATGTTGTCGAATTTCCACGACGTCCACACCTGCGTGCCGATGTTCGGCACGTAGGCATTGGCGGTCGGATCGTACACATCGGTGTGTGAATAGGCCAGCGCAACGTTCGAGTTATCCGAGAACATCCACTTGATGGCCGCACCGATATTCTGCTGCGACGCCGCCGCGAACACGGCATCCGTGCCCACCGCCCCGCCTGCCGACGTGCCCCCGCCGTTCTGCCTGGTGTACGCGAGTGCCGCAGAGAGCGGGCCAATCGAATACGTGCCGCCCGCGCTGTACGCCCGGTTCGACGCGAAATTCGTTGCGTTGCTAAAGCCGTAGACCGCTTCTGCCTGAAACCCGTCAATCACGGGCGTGACGAACTTCACTGAATTGTTGAAGCGGTAGTCGGAGTCAGCATTATCGTTGTCGAACGGGTGCGCGGCAAAGTCGCCAATTGCGCCGCCTGCCGCCGTAAACGGACTCCACATGTCGACCATGGCCTCATACTGCCGTCCCAGCGACACCGTCCCCAGGGTTTGCGACGACAGGCCAACAAACGCCTGGCGGCCGAAAAGGCGCCCCCCTTCGTCGAGCGCGCCGCTGTTGATATTTACGCCGTTCTCCAGTGTGAAGATCGCGCTGAGTCCGCCGCCCAGGTCCTCTGTGCCCTTCAGCCCGAAACTGGTTTCCGCAGTGTCGCCGCTAACCATCGAGAATGCGTGATGGCCTCCAGCGTTCGTCGTAAAGTTCAGTCCATCGTCCAGGACGCCGTATAACGTCACACTGCTTTGCGCTTGGGCTTCAGACGTTAAACCCGCGATGGCCGACAGGCCGACGAATATGAATTTGCTTTTCTTCATTTATTTTCCAATGCAATTCGTTAGTATAACTATGTAATTAATATTGAATATCCACATAAACCTTTGTAAACGCCAAACGACAGTCGCGCTGGCTTCGGCTGGCAACCAACTTGAAGCTCCATGCCGGCCCGACCATCGTACCAATACGGACGGATACCGGCCTTCAGAGCGACGTTGCGAATACTTTCTTCAACTGCTCATAGATGTTCCTGAACCGAAATAGGCGCTCCTCAAGCAAGGGCTTCAGCCCCCTGTTAGGCTCATATACCTCGGTCGTTGGTGGAGGCACGCAAACTTCGTCGACGGACTCGGAGGACGAGGCGAGTCTGGCAAGTCGTGCTGCACCAATGGCCGCCCCTAGATCTCCCCCCTGATGCCTGCGCACGACGATGCCCGTGGCCGTCGCACAAAGTTCGGCCCAGAAGCCGCTACGCGATCCGCCTCCAATGAAAGACACAGCATCAAGGCGGGAGCCGGCACTTTGTAGAGCGGCGTAGCCGTCAGCCATCGCAAACGCGACTCCCTCCATTACGCTATACGCAAGATCGGCGGCCGAGTGGGACGAGGTAAGGCCAAAAAACACGCCTCGAGCATTGGCATCATTGTGTGGCGTTCGCTCACCGCTCAGATACGGCAGGAAAAGCGGTGCCGCGGCCGGAATCGATTGCATGGCGCGTAGTGACAGTTCTGCGACGCTCACACCGAGTACCCTGGAGAGCCATTCGAGGCTCGCCGCGGCCGAAAGGATGACACTCATCTGATGCCAACGCCTCGGGAGACAGTGACAAAACGCATGTACGCCTTGTTCAGCGTTAGGCATAAAACGATCTGTGCCGGCAAACAGCACGCCGGAAGTACCCAAGGACAGGAAGCCTGAACCTGGCTGGCAAACTCCCAGACCGATGGCGCTTGCAGCATTGTCACCAGCTCCGCCACACAGAACTACTTCTCCTGCGAAACCCCATTCCTGCCGCAAATCAGCGCGAAGCCGTCCCGCAACTGAGCTTCCTTCGACAAGGCGTGGCATATGATCACGGGTCAGACCAGTGGCAGCAAGCATCCTGTCGGACCAGTCACGCTTTTCCACGTCCAGCCACAACGTACCTGATGCATCCGACATCTCGGAAACGAACTCGCCGGATAGCCGCCACAACAGATAGTCCTTCGGCAACAATACCTTTTTTGTCGCGCGAAATACTGCAGGCTCATGCCTGGCGACCCACATGAGCTTCGGCGCGGTAAATCCCGGCATTGCGAGATTACCTGTGATTACGCGGCTGCGCGGCTCGTTCGCTTCCAGCTCTTCACATTCGGCAAAGGCACGCGTGTCATTCCAGAGAATGGCAGGGCGAAGAACATTTCCGTGAGCGTCGAGCAAGGTCGCGCCGTGCATCTGCCCGGAGACACCGATTGCCTTAACTTCCTTGAACGCACCCGCGAACTTTTCCCTTAGTGCGTTTACCGAAGTGACCGTCGCTGTCCACCATGCTTCGGGGCTTTGTTCCGACCACATCGCATGTGGACTCTGAGCATCCATGCGGGTACCACTACTGCCTAATACCGTCGAATCATCGTCGGTCAGGACTGCCTTGACTTCCGATGTACCGAGGTCGATGCCAAGATAGGTCATGATTGAATATCCAGTGTTTTTGCTTCAACGCAGCTACGCGCATTTCAGCTGTTGTTGGCCAGACTTTCTGCGTTCACTGCATGCGTGGAATACAATCGCTCGCGCACAAAGTCAGCCACCGGCGAGCGCTCGTATCCGTCCCGGATAAGGTGTTCCAACCGCAGTCGTGCTTCGGCAAAGACCTTTCCGGTAATCGCGCCAATCTGAAAGTCATAAATCCGTATGACACGCTCGATTTTTTCAGACTCCTGGTCGTCCAGCCTCCAGGTACCCCGCCTCTCAGCCTTTAACACCGCCTCGTCAAGGACATGCTCAGCTTCAATGTAGGCATCGATATCTGCCTCGCCGTATCCCGTCTCCCATAGGAAAAAGGACAGGTAAGTGATGCGTATAAGTTCATTGAACATGTGACGATTTGCCTCCTCACTTCGACACGTAACGAGGGCAAGGTGGCTGGCAAGGGAAAGCTCGTCGACGTGGTACGCTGTTAACGGAAGCAGCATATGCTTCGGCCAGCGAACTGAACGGCCGGGAGCGGAACGTTTTGCCTTCTTTTCTTTAGTCATACCTTCCAACGACCTCTTCGGGCAGAAGCATGAATCAGGGCCTATTCACGCTAATGACGGCCCTTCTGGGGGCCAGCCCCGCGAAGGTTTTTATATTCAGGGGAACGTGCCTTTCCGCCGTTGGCGCTTGTCGGCCATGCTCCGGATTGACGAGGGCGCAACGAGATGGCCCGATTCAGAACGTAGCCGGACGGCAAGGGGCGAAACTACGGCCGGTAGATTAATGCTCCCGCTTCGTGAACAAACATCCCTGAGCAGGCTCCGTTGGGACAAGGCTGGAGTACGTGAAGCACCCGCCTCGCCCGTTGCCGATTACGCTACGATCCTGACGGAACTCAGGAACTATGCCGCCCCTGGCGCGGGCCTGCGGTTCCTTGATTCAGGCGGCGCCGCAGAGAGACGAGCCACCAGAGAGCGCCGATTGCGAGGGCGACAAGGGTCGTGACGGCTGCGTCGTGGTTCTCGTCAGGCAAGGTGAGAGTAACAATCACGACCAACGTCCACGCACCACCCAGCACGATCATCGGGACGAGCCATCTGCCAAGGTCGAAGACGCCCTGTGGTGCTGAGGGCATATCTCCGCGCCGGTGCGCCATGTAGGCCGCGACGAGCGTCAGGAAGTAGGTCAGGTAGTAGGTCAAACCAACCATCGAATAGATGGCGGTGACGAACCCTCCGCTTGCCAGATTCAGGATGACCGCAATCACCGTGATGAGCAGGATGGCGCCGACCGGAGTCCCGAACCTCGGACTGACCGACGAAAGGAACCCCGACGCGGGAAGCATACTGTCCCGGGAAAGGGCAAACGTCATGCGCGTGGCGACTGCCATGTTCGCGATCAAACACGCAAGAATCGATGCGAACGCGACTACCACCATGAAGCTGCCCGCGAGCCTACCTAATTGGAGTCGGACGATGTGGATGACAGGATTCTCCGGTTGAGCCAGGAGATTGTCCACTGAGCCTGGGATCGCAATGCCAAGCAACGCAAACACAACGAATCCCAGGATACTCGATACCACCACCGCCCGGATCATTGCGCGGGGAGCCGTCTTACGTGGATCCTTCGTTTCCTCGGCCAGGTCCGCCGCGCCCTCCCAGCCGAGCAGCACGGAAACCGGCAACAGTGTGGCGAGCGCCACTGTTACAAAGTGAATCGGCTGCTTACTGGTCGGGTGCGCTGATACCAGAATTCCCAATCCTTGCGTATGGTCAAAGAAGAAGAACACGCCGGCAATCAGTGCAATCGTGAGGATGACAGTCCCAATTAGCTCGATAGATGCCCCCAGGTCATTGATGCGCGTGGCGATCTTGATCCCAACGACGTTGAGAAGGCCAACTACCACGGTAGCGCCGATGCTCAGCAGCTGAACTTGCAACTGTGTGGGATTCGGCCATATCTCCGGCGCGAACACGCTTCCGATGGCTGCAGCGGTTGCTGCCGTACCAGCTGCAAACGAGATGAAGGCGACCCAGCCAGTGAACCAGCCAAAATGATTTCCGGCAAGCCGGCTTGACCATTGGTACGCGTAACCGGTCAGGGGGATGCGCCCTGCCAGATGCGAGTACACCATCACGATGCAGAATACAAGTGGAATGACAACGAGCCACAGGAGGATCCCAACGCCGCCAACGCGCGTAAATGGATCCGAGAACAGGGTGACGACGCCCGTGTTGATCGAAACCATCGAGAACGCAAGCGCGAATGAAGTGAAGGACCCCATTGTGCGATGCAATTTCTGCTGATAGCCGAGCGACGCGAGCTCCGCATCGTCACTTGCCGCCTGCTGGTCGTCGCTCAATGCCCCAACGCCCTCCCCACAGGACTTGGCGGTAGAGTTCATTTCGAATCCTCCTCGATGGCGCCCAGTACTTCGTCAAGTACGTCGAGGGCGCGCGATAACAGCGGTCGCTCGATGTCAAGTGGCGGTTTCACCTTGATCAGGTTGCCGAGACCGGCGTACCGGCTCTCGCCAAAAAGCACACCAAGCTCGACACCACGGCGGTAGACCTCCTGCGATTCCTTTTGAGCCGGGGTCTTCTTCTCCCGATCGGTAACGAGCTCAATAGAAACCATCAGACCCGGACAGCGCACGTCGCCGATCAGTTTTCTGCGCTTCTGCATCTCGAGCAATCGTTCGGTGGCGTATTCGCCCGCCGCCCTTGCTTTCTGGCAAAGGTTATCCATCTGGATAGCTTCAATCGTTGCGAGACCCGCTGCCAACGAGACCGGGAAATTCCCGAACGTCAAAGCCTCCTCACCTTCGTCGAACCACGTCAGCCGATCGTCGGCAAGAACACCCGCCAGGGGGAACCCACCGCCGATACCCTTGCCGAAGACAATGATGTCTGGCACCACATCGTAGTACTCCGCTGCCCACATCGTGCCCATGCGCCCGAAGCCAGTCTGCACTTCGTCAAGGATAAGCAGTACACCGAGGCGGTCGCAGATTTCACGAACGCCCTTGTAGTACGAACGTGGGAACTCGATGTGGCCACCATTGCCCTGGATCGGCTCCATCATCACCGCCGCAACCGGGCCGTCAACACCCTTCGTGATCGTATCTTCCAGGAGACCGAGGCACAGTTGCACTTCGACTTCCGGATCCATACCAAGCCGGCTGCGGTACGGGTACGGATGCGGGACACGCGTGAACCTGGGCTGAATCGGCAGGAACGGATTGTTGGGATGCGGCCAACTGGCCCCGAGCGTTGCCAGGGAACGGCCATGATAGCCGTCCTGGAGGACGATCAGGTTTTGCGCTCCGGGGCGGTTCTTGAAGGCCAGCTTCATCGCCATTTCGCCAGCCAGACTGCCATGTAGTGCAAAGCCGACGTGGTTCAGATTTCCCGGTGAGATCTCCTGAAGCTTGGCCACAAGCTTCCGGCGCGGCAGCGACTCGAAATTGGGGCGGATATGAGTCATATCACGGAGTTGCGCGATAGCCGCTTCCACTACACGTGGGTCATTGGCGCCCAGATTGTTCGACCATGCCTGCGCCGTGCAGTCGATGTATTCACGGCCTTTGTCATCCCAGACAAGCGAGCCCCTCGCCTTAACCAGTGTGATCTTGTCCGAGGATTGCGCCAAGGTTTGCAAGCCACCCACTTCCGTGGCAAATGCGTCTTTCCCACCGTTCATCTCTATCTCCTGTTTGCGTAGACGGACGCTAGAACCGCGCCTCGATCAAATGCTAGGACTTGCGGGAACAGTCCAGAATGACGAAATAATGCTGAATTTATTGGAATCTCTTATAAATCGTGGCAACATAAGCTCAAAGACTACGACCACTGACCGGAGGCGCCGTGCAGCATTTCGGGTTTGATCTACGCCAGCTGCGTGCCTTTGTAGTGGTGGCGGCGGAACTGAATTTCCTCCGTGCCGCCCAGCGCCTGCACATTTCACAGCCGGCACTATCCCAGACCATACGTCAGCTCGAAGGGACGCTAGGTGTAGTGCTGTTTGACAGGAATACGAGGAGCGTTGGGCTTACTGAGGCTGGGCAGGATTTGCTTCGGGACGCGAACAAGGTCCTCGCGCACGCGCAGAAGCTGGCCGACAACGCCCACGATCATGCGACTGGTGTCCGTGGCGTGTTGAACGTCGGCTTTCTCATCGGAACCGGCGTCGACCTCATGCCTGAAGTGCTTCGCGCCTTCAGCGAGAAATACCCTGACGTACGAGTACTGGTAAAGGAGTTTGATTTTTCCAGCCCCGAAGCCGGGATAAATGACGGGATGGACGTCGCTGTGCTTCGTCCCCCAATCTCGGCCGATCACGTGGAACTGAGGACGTTACTCGAAGAACCCTGCGTCGCCTGTCTCCCGCTTGGCCATCCCCTGGCGCAAGCAAAAAGCGTGAGCGTCTATCAGCTACTGGACGAGCCTATCGTAGCTGCACCCTCGCGAGGGGTATGGCGCAATTACTGGATAGCAGACGAATACAGGCGCGGCCGCGCCGCAAAGGTAGTGCATGAAGCTGCCACTGTCGAGAGCGAATTGCAAGCAGTTGCATCGGGACGCGGTATCAGTATCACTGCACTATCAACAGCATTGTTTTATGCCCGGCGAGGTGTGTCGTTCCCGGTTATCCGTGACATGCCACCGTGCCGGATCGCGGTCGCCCTCCCTGAACCAGCGACGATCGCTGCGAAGAACTTTGCGGACATGGCTGTCGCCGTCGCCGAGTCAGGGCAAAGAGATCGACCGGCAGGCTCGACTGATTCTCCTCAGCCGGCACAAGATTCCTCCAGGCGCAGCCCTTCATTACGAATCGCGCCGCGCGCCGGTAGATGAATCCGCGCCGGGTCCTTCCGGACGCTTTCAGGTAAACCCCATCCACGCTCGGATGATGTCGACCGAGCATGAGGCGTACAGGTAGTCGTTTTCGAGTCTCCAACAAGCGGTGTCCGGCGGCGGCCGTGCAAACGCAATCAAATGAAGCGACGGCCATTCGTCATCACGAGCATGTAACGTGATTGTATTCACGATAGGCAGTCGTAAACACGACCCCAGATCGAAGCAGCGTCCGCGGCATCGATATCCTGTCCTGTTCAAATTGCTGCTCGAGAACCACGGATCTAGCACAATTCGATCAACCGTCACTGTCGCGACGGTCCCATTGATCTCCCAGACACACCGTCCCGCTAGAAGTGCTGAACCAGTGCGATCCGATAGACCATCTGGTTGCCCGTCGACGAAAGATCGTTAGCGCCAACGATATGCGCCAGATCGAGGCCTGTTCCGGTCTTGCCGTTCGTATGCTGCCACGCACCTTCAACGTACACCGAGGTACGCTTGCTCAGACTGTAGTTCACCATCAGCGACACCTGATGCCAGTTCGGGCTGTCGCTGCCCGTGGTGTCCTTCAGTTCGCCATGGGTGAACGTATACGCGCCTATCACCGAAAGGTCCGGATGGAAGAAATATTGCCCGTTGAGCTCGATGTTGTCGAATTTCCACGACGTCCACGTCTGCGTGCCGATGTTCGGCACGTAGGCATTGGCGGTCGGATCGTACACATCCGTGTGCGAATAGGCCAGTGCGACATTGGAGCTGTCGGAGAACGTCCACTTGATGGCCGCGCCGATGTTCTGCTGCGACGCCGCCGCGAACACGGCATCCGTGCCCACCGCCCCGCCTGCCGACGTGCCCCCGCCGTTCTGCCTGGTGTACGCAAGTGCCGCAGAGAACGGGCCAGTCGAATACGTGCCGCCCGCACTGTATGCGCGGTTCGACGCGAAGTTCGTTGCGTTGCTGAAGCCGTAGACCGCCTCTGCCTGGAACCCGTCAATCACGGGCGTGACGAACTTCACTGAATTGTTGAAGCGGTAGTCGGAGTCAGCATTATCGTTGTCGAACGGGTGCGCGGCAAAGTCGCCAATTGCGCCGCCTGCCGCCGTAAACGGACTCCACATGTCGACCATGGCCTCATACTGCCGTCCCAGCGACACCGTCCCCAGGGTTTGCGACGACAGGCCAACAAACGCCTGGCGGCCGAAAAGGCGCCCCCCTTCGTCGAGCGCGCCGCTGTTGATATTTACGCCGTTCTCCAGTGTGAAGATCGCGCTGAGTCCGCCGCCCAGGTCCTCTGTGCCCTTCAGCCCGAAACTGGTTTCCGCAGTGTCGCCGCTAACCATCGAGAATGCGTGATGACCTCCAGCGTTCGTCGTAAAGTTCAGTCCATCGTCCAGAACGCCGTATAGCGTCACACTGCTTTGCGCGTGAGCTTGAGTCGCCAACGCGCAAGCAGAAATCGTCAGTAAATGCAGCAATCGTTTTTTCATTTTCCGTAACCTTAATTGTGTAGGATTACATATTAATCAGCAAATTATCTATTCCGATGGCATGGCTTGCCGTCCGATTTCCTTACTTTCCCACAGCGCCGGTCCACACTCCTTTTCAAGCCCTCCCGGCGAAATCGATTTCAATCTCATCCACAACGAACCACGAGGCCGTCGCAGGTCCTCGCGTCGTTGGCGGCGGCGCCAGCGAACAGCGGGATCAGGTCCGCGGGTTAAAAATCATGGCCCGATATTGCGCACAGGCGACTCTATGAATCTGTCGGACTGCCGCCAACCGAAGTCCGCCCTATTTTGAGCACCACCGCGTGACAGGTCCACGGAAAGCCGTCCCAACGATTGCAGCCCAGCCGGAAGCCCACATGCATAGTTCCTGCTGGATCGACCCAGCCTGGCACCGACGTTCGTCAGAGACCGCTAATCCTCCGTCAAGCTGTACGGCCTCCTCCCTTCGCGACACACACTCACTTCTCCGGCGCTTTTTTACAGATAGTGACAGCCGACTCCCGGTCCCCCACACCTTGACATCGTCGCATGCCCACTTGCTCATCACTTCCTCACGAAAACGTTTTCGTGAGGCCGCCTTTCGGTCTCCGTGGATTTTTGTATTAGTATGGAATGCATAACATCTGATTCTTTATCTCAACCTCGCCTCAACATATTTTCCTTTCCGGTTATCTTACGGCCCTGACCGCACCACTCGGCCTTGCAAATTACGGCGACGTATGCCGGCCCCTTGCATCTACACCATCAGACTGGTATCGGCGGTTGCACCAGTGACCACCTCGTTCAGAGGCTTTCGACGGTTCGACTGAATTTCAGAACACCGCCTCTATCAATCCAGCCGATAGACGCGAATTGCCGTGTCCCGGTATAGTTTGCGCTTCTCCGACTCGGATGCCCCCTCCACGACTTCGTCCAGAATCTCCACGAAGTCCCGATACGAGTGAGTCAGTTCTGCCACAGTCCAGTCGCTCCCATACAGCACGCGATCAAAGCCAAACTGATCAATAACATGCGCGATGTATGGCTTCACGTCATCTTTACGCCATGCCGAGTGGCCAGCCTCGGTAATGACGCCGGAGATTTTGCACACCACATTTGGCATACGGGCCAATTCTCGAATCTGTTGCTTCCAGGGTTCTTGCAACCCGTTCTTGATATCCGGCTTCCCAATGTGATCGAGCACGAACGTAACCTCGGGACAGCGTCGAACAAGTTCTAGTGCGTAGACCATGGCCCAGTGCTTGACGCAAATATCAAAACTGAGTTGGTATTTCGGCAGCAACTTAACCGCCGATATGAACCCCGGCTCCAAACAAAACGACGGATCACGCTCAGTTTCAATCAAGCGTCTTACACCACGAACACACCGATTCTGCATTAAGGCGACAAGATCTCCCTCGACGTCCGCGCCCTTTTCTAGCGGCGCGTGAACCACCATGCCGCAGAGTCGAGGGTCCGTGTTTGCCAACCTCTGAATAAAGCTGGCTTCCTGAAGGTGGAATCCGGGCGCTACAGCGACCTCTGCGAAAACAATCTTGTCGACTTCGACCTCTTCCCGAGCAACATCGAAATGTTTGAGCAAGCTTGTGCGGTTGATCTTGGGTACTGTCGCGAGCCAATCGTAGCGTAACCTTTCTACGTCATAGAGGTGAACGTGGCTGTCAACTATCGGGAAACTAGGCACCTTGATTCCTTTCCATCGATTCTTGGTATGGTCTCGGACAACAGACCTCAACAATCATGAAGTTGCCGTGCAATCGCTGGACCAATCGTAAAGTCGCGAAAGGCCACCTTGAAACCTTCTCGCTCGGGAGAACAGCACATCACCCCAACGTCAATGGCTCGTGAACGTGGCAGATAGGCAAGGCGAACCAGCTGCCATAGGCTAGTTTCAGCGTCGAAATACTGGACACGAATCGCCTCACCATGACGCGTCAAGCGTAACCGCACTCCGGACGCCGCAGTCTGGATTTTCAGCATGGACCAGTCGGAGGTATCGTTGGTGACTACCACCGAGAAGCACATCTGGCCATCAGAATACTCAACGCCCGCCTTGATCCAGTGCGTTTCACCAAGGCGCGCCATTAGGCCTGCCTGATCGTAAAGCGTTTCATAGTGGCCATCAATTGCCACCTCCGCAGTGAAATCGCCTTCAACTGATTTATATGCGAAATGTCCGCTGTCGCGCCGGAATCCATAGAACGTCTCGCGCCAAAAATCAGTCTTTCCATCGGTTCTGACAAGCAACGCCTCGTCACGAATTTCGAAAGCCTTCGGCTGGTTCAGCCATTGAAGCTCAGCAAGCTTTAGCATATTTGACACTCTCAAGATTTGATAATGCATGTCGCTCAGTTAGGTCCTACCGCCGTGGACCGACCGATGAACTCGCAAGCAACACTTCGCCACGCCCAGGCGTTAGAAGGTTGTTGACGACGGTTCTCCGTGGAGCGCATGCAAATGGCAGCGGCCGCTCACGACATGTTGACCGGCCTAGCGATCGTGCCCTTCCGCAAAATGACATTTCCGTAGAAACCGGTCTCGCCAGTGGCCACTACGGCAAATGCCTGCTCCGTTCGGCGATAGAAAGCGTGCCGCTCGAGTAGCCGCAGTTCGGCATTCACACCTCTTTCAGTCACAGCGGCGGCAATTTCTGCGTGCATCGGAACGCGCTCATCAGGCGAACCGATGACCTCCATCCCAAGGACTGGATCGGGATCCGATTCGTCCAGAGGCAGCACGGCAAGGATCGCGCGCAAGGAACGTCGCAGATTCACACCATCCAGGCGCACGAGTCTTTTTGCAACGGCCGCAGCGGGAAAACTTCCATCGGCAACAACAATCTCATCGCCATGTCCCATGGCGCGGAGATACGAGAGAAGTTCGGGGGTGAGAACAGGATCCAGCCCAATTAGCATGATCGTCTCCACTGATTCAAGCAAAATAGATATTCACTTCCGCAACCCGGAGATTTCTCCAGGAACCGGCGCCGCCGGCACGATTACGCCGTCTTCACGCAACGCTGCCCATAAGTCGACTGGAATTGGAAAAGAGTACATCGCAATATTCTCCTCAATTTCCTGTGGCATTCTGGCGCCAGTCAGTGTCGAGGCGACGGCCGGATGCGCCGCTGCAAACTGCATCGCAGCAGCCTTCAGCGGAACGCCGTGCTCCAGGCAAATCCCTTCGATGCGCAATGCTCGCTGGATAAGCGTTTGATCGGCATCGGCATAGTTAAATTTAGCGTTGGCTCTCGGGTCTGCAAGTATGCCGCTGTTGTAGACGCCGGCGGCAATAACTGAAATGCCGCGCTCCTCGCAGAGCGGCAAGAATTCCTGCAAGGCCCCCTGTTCAAGCAGCGTATAGCGACCAGCCAGAAGGAAGCAGTCAAAGACACCGTCGCGGGCAAAGCGCGTGAGCATTTCACTCTGGTTCATGCCGGCACCGACCGCCTTAACGACACCCTGCGCTCTTAAGCTGTCAAGCGCTTTGTAAGCACCATCAATCGCGGCCGTGTAATGGTCGTCCGGATCATGAATGTGCAGGATATCAACGCGCTCTGCGTCCAGTCGGGTAAGGCTTTCCTCGAATGACCTCATTATGCCGTCGTAGCTGAAGTCAAACACCGGCCGCTCAGGTGGAGTACCTTTATAGTAGGCATCTTCACCAACAGGTTGATCCGGGATTCGCAACAATCGTCCAACCTTTGTTGCAAGAACATAATCTTCACGCGGTTTCGCCTTGAGAAACGCTCCGAGCCTCCTTTCTGCCGACCCGTTGCCGTATTGAGGAGCCGTATCGAAGAAGCGTATGCCTTGCGACCATGCCGCTTCGAGCGTAGCCAACGCGTTCTCATCATTAACCGGCGCGTAGAGACCACCCAGCGGCGCGGTCCCCAAGCCCAGTTCCGTGACCGCACAAGAAGTGCTGCCCAGACAATGTTTCCCGTATTCCATGCCTGTCCTCCAGGATTGTTAAAACGAAATGGCTTGCACGTCGATGACATGCGCGGACCGTCCCAACCACAATTGCCACGTTCTGCATGCAGACATGCCTGCGAGCAGGCTGACTTGCCACGCAACCTTGTGGACGGCTCCGCATATCCCCACGTGTTCATGCAGTCCTATCAGTCATTCAATATGTACTATTGGAAACCGATCATTACTTAAGCCCAGACAAACCGCTCTTTTCTGGCAATGAAACACCAGCGTCTTACGAACGCTGCGGAGTTAAGCCCACCAGGAGAGTCGGGCAGCCTGGCGCTCACACAGCTCTCTGCTTCACAACACTTCGCCGTAAGGAGAACGCACCCAAAACGGCGAGGCTCATCGTTCCAAATAAAACCAGCGTAACAAGTGCGTTGATCTCCGGGGAAAACCCGACTCTCATCATCGCCCATAGACGCAGGGGCAGCGTCGGTTCGTCACCGACAAGAAAAAACGTCACAAGCGTCTCATCAAAACTGATTGTGAAGGCCAGCAATGCGCCCGTCACCATAGCCGACCCCAACTGGGGAACCACGACCAACCTGAATGTCTGGAGATGCGTCGCACCAAGATCGGCTGACGCTTCGATCTGCGACGTTTCCAGTGCTTCCAGTCTCACCATCACCATACGGTAGATGATCCCGATTACGATCACGATGTGTCCGATCGCAACAGTCACCAATCCCCGATCGACCCCAAGCTGACGGAACGCCGTCAATAGAGAGATGCCAGTAATGATCGCGGGCAACACAAATGGCAAGAAAATGACGAACTCAACGTAACTGCGTCCGCGACGCTGATCGAGTCGCATGTAGTAAGCCAATCCGACCGCCAATATTGTTGCTATCAAAACCGAAGCGGATGCGACTTCAATGGTGTTGCCTAATGCGCCCAGAATGGTATCGTCGTGAGCAAGGCTGACGTAATGATTGAATGAAAAGCTTCTCCAGTCGGTCGCACCACCCCGTCTGTCGAAAAATGAGAAAACCACTACCAGTACGGCGGGCCCATACAGTAGGCCAAATACCAATCCGGCAAAAATCCACAAGGCGGCGATAACTATGCGCTCTTTCATTGTCAGGACACCCTTCCCGATCGCGTGACGACTCGGGCCAAAGAAAGAATGACGGCGATCGCAAACAGAAGCATGACCGCAAGAGCAGCACCGAAGGGCCAATCGAACGCCATGCCAAATTGACTCCAGATCGCCCTGCCGAAAGTAAACCCCTGGCTGCCGCCAACCATTTGCGGCGTGAGAAAATCCCCAAGTGCCAAAACCATGACAAAGAGCCCACCTACAATGGATCCGGGAAGACCCATTGGGAACACCACACGCCAGAACGTTTGGCCCGACGACGCACCCAGGTCCGCCGAAGCCTCCAGCAAACTCGGAGGAATTCTCTCCAGGGAAAGAAAGATCGGCAGTATGGCGAATGGCAGATAAATAACGGACATCGATATCAAAACTGCAGTCTGGTTGAATACAAAAATCTTACTCGGCGCATCTATAATTCCCGCCCATATCAATGCACCATTTAATATTCCGTTGAAGCCGAGGATGCTCCGCATCGCGAATATCTTTACGATGTAGTTCATCGAGAGCGGAATTACACTGAACAGAAGCAGGATGTAGCGAAGCTTCCCGTGTTGCCTCCATATGAGATAGGCAACGACATAGCCACCGACAAGACCGAAAATCGCGACAAAACCAGCGAGTTTTATGGTTTCGAAATAGACCCCCCAGTAGCTAACGTCATTGAGGAATTTCTGATAATTTTCCAAAGTCCATTCGCGACTCAGGTTACCGTCACGAATGGACCAGAAGCTCGATACCAGAAACAGCACCATCGGACAGAGAATCACCACAGTCGGGATCCCATAGACAGCAAGCTTCGCAATGAGGCCGCTTGCGGTCATCCTGTCGCGCTGGACTGGAGAGTTAACTTTCGCAACGGTCATGGCTTCCATAGCCGGAGACATAGGAGGTTTGGTACCCATATTCTTCAGTGCAACAGAGTAATGTCGTCGGGCGAAATTGCCATAGAGAGACGGCCGCCGACGGCCAGGGTCGCGCATTCCACGGTGGGCAGACTTGCACGAATCGAGAAATCACCTCCCTGCGGGATGGTAAGTGCCACCTGCGACGTGGCTCCGAAGAAATTCACCGATCGAATCTCAGTCGGAACTGAATACTCACGCTCCGACTGACCCGGCCTTAGCCTGATGTGCTCCGGCCGCACAGCGAGCGTTACCTTGGAACCAGTCGAAATTAACAACCTGTCGGGAACAGAGATACGCCCCAACGGACTCTCAACGACGAGCTGCCCGTCACTCCTGCTGTCCACCGTTCCTGGAATAAGGTTGTTATCCCCAAAGAAACGAGCGACAAATTCGCTGTTCGGGCGATGATAAATTTCCCGCGGCGTGCCGATTTGCTCCACCCGACCATGATTCATCACAACGATGCGATCGGCCATCGAGATAGCCTCGTGCTGGTCATGCGTGATGAAGACGAATGTCGTCTTGATTCGACGCTGAAGGTCCTTCAGGAAGTCCTGCATCGATCGCCTCAGCTCGGCGTCGAGTGCAGCGAGCGGTTCATCGAGAAGTACGACTTTCGGCTCACAAACGATAGCCCTTGCGAGTGCCACACGTTGCCTTTGCCCACCACTCAACTCGCTAGGAAAGCGGTGGCCCTTGTCGCCAAGTCCAACAATCGCCAGGACTTCGGCAACCCGGCGCCCAGTTTCAGTTTTTCCCACGCCACGCACGCGCAGCCCGTAACCTACGTTCTGTGCGACACGCATGTGCGGGAACAGTGCATAGTCCTGAAACACCGTGTTAAACGGCCTTCGGAAGGCGGGCAACTGACTTATATCCTGCCCCTGGAACACGATCGATCCACTCGATGGCGCGGTAAAACCACCGATCATCCTGAGAATCGTCGTCTTTCCGGAGCCGGACGGCCCGAGAATCGTGATGAATTCGCCATCCTCAAATGCCAGGTCAACGGGTTGAAGTACCTGAACATTGTTGTATTTCTTGCTGACGCCGATCAGCTTCAGACTCGCGTGTGTCATGTTCATCTCCAGACAAGATTCAGGTAACTGGCGTTGCCTTGATCTCGTTCCACAAGTTGATACGCTTTCCCTGATCTTCGGGCGCCTGCAGGAACACAAGGCGATCGGCGTATGTGAGACCGATTTTCTCGTTTGCCGCGATGTCAGTGGTATTCCCATAGCCCGTCTTTTCGCTGATGTAACGCCCAATCCGTTTGTCCATCATGAAATTTATCCACGCGTGAGCGAGATTTGTATCTCGCGCTCCAGCGCTGACGGTCCAACAATCGATCCAGCCGATTGCACCTTCGTTCGGAATACAAAGCGCCGCATCGACGCCTTTCTTCTGCAGCATCTGCACCTGGGGTTCACCCATCGACATCATGAAGTCCACCCCACCTTGGGCCATGATCGATACGCCATCGTCAAAGCCTGCGTAATAGGTGAGAACGTTCTTTTTCTGCTCGAGCAGTTTCTCCTTGACCGCAGAGAAATCAGCAGCAGTCATATTGAACGGGTCCTTTACGTGCAATAGCAGCGCTGTTGTGACAATCGCATTGGTCGCGTCATCCATCGCGATCATCCGTCCGGCATATTTCTTGTCCCAGAAGACCGACCAGCTTGTCGGCGCTTTAGAAAAAACCTTGCGATCATAAATCAGCGGGATGGAACCCCATGCGAAAGGCGCTGCATAGGTTCCGCCATTGAAGACAATCGACTGGACGCCGGTAAATGCGGGACTGAGATTCATGCGATTGGGCAGCAGGCCGAGATTCAACGGTTGCAGCAGCTTCTGCTGCACGAGGCGCTTATATGACGACGTCTCAATAGCGATCACATCGTAGTCGCCACCCTTGGTTGCCAGCATCTTGGCAAAGATTTCGTCAACACTTCCGGTGTAGCTCACCTTCACGCTGACGTTGTGCGCCTTTTCAAATTCACTCACCCAAACCTGGTCTGCGTAGCCTTCCCACGTCAGAAGACGAAGCTCTTTGGTAGCCGCTCGCGCCGAACCGATTCCCGATGCCATCCCCGCAGTTGCCGCAAGTGCGATGCCCGCACTCGATGATAAAAATTTACGCCTATCCATGTTCGTAATCTCCCGATGTCAGAATTCGTTAATGTCAATTGCAAATATTTTCATACCCGACCAACAATCCGGACAACATTGGCTTCTCTCTGCTTAACAGAATCGCGCCAGCAAATACCTTTGCAGATTCTGCATAAAAACGCTTTCTGAGAAAATAGTTCTGTCGACCTATTTGAAATAATGCTTCACCAATTTTTACAGATCAAGCAAATTATTTCGCATACCTACATATATTCACAAATGCCTAGCCTGTCTGTTTGTTACCCATAAGCGAGCAAGCGCCAGGTTGCTTTAACCCAGCCAAGGAGTGACGCAATTACAAGTCAGGTTATCGGTCCGATCTGCCAGGGAACAAATTCGTTCTGACCGTACCCATGGACCTCACTCCTGGTCCTCACGCCGGAAGCGACGTCGAGCATCAACCGGAAAATCCGTTCCCCCATTTCATCTATAGAGTCACGTCCACTTATGATCGATCCGCAATTAATATCCATGTCTTCTCGCTGCCGATCCCACAGCGCGTCGTTAGTCGCGATCTTTAACGACGGAGTGGGTGCACAGCCATAGGCAGAACCACGCCCTGTCGTAAAGCAGATAACATTTGCACCGCCAGCGACCTGCCCCGTTGCAGAAATCGGGTCATAGCCGGGCGTATCCATGAACACGAGACCCTTAGCCTTGACACGCTCGGCATACTCATACACCTCAATGAGATTCGAGTTTCCAGCCTTCGCAATTCCACCGAGGGACTTTTCCAGCACCGTCGTCAGGCCACCCGCCTTATTGCCCGTGGACGGATTGTTGTTCAACGTCGCGCGGTTGCGGGCGCAGTAATCTTCCCACCATCGGATCCGGTCCACGAGTTTCATGCCGACCTCACGCGTCACAGCGCGACGCGTGAGCAAATGCTCGGCGCCATAAATCTCGGGCGTCTCCGAGAGGATCGCTGTGCCGCCATGGCTGATCAGCCTGTCCACCGCTGCGCCGAGAGCAGGATTCGCGGAAATTCCCGAATATCCGTCAGAGCCACCGCATTGCAGACCCACGAGCAGGTTGCTTGCGGGCACGGGGTCGCGCTTTGCCTCGTTGGCTCGCGCGAGCATGGCCTCGACCAGTTCGATACCGCGCGCGATGGTCTTTCGCGTGCCCCCGCTGTCCTGAATGGTGAACGTCCGGAGGGCGTCGCTTTCTTCAAGGCGCTGCGTTTCGAGCACCTTGCCGATCTGGTTGGTTTCACATCCGAGTCCGATAATCAGAACGCCGGCGAAATTAGGGTGGGTGGCGTAGCCGGCGATGGTTCGTTGCAGCATCGTGAGCCCTTCGCCCTCGGGATCGACCGCGCAGCCGATACCGTGCGTCAGTGCAACGACACCGTCGACGTTCGGATAGGGCGCAAGGGCCTCGGGATAAATGTCTCTGCGAAAATGCTCAGCAATGGCTCGCGCAACGGTGGCCGAACAGTTTACGGAGGTCAATATGCCGATGTAGTTACGAGTTGCTACCCTACCGTCGGGTCGTACGATGCCCTGGAACATGGCTGGGAGCTCGGCCTTCCTGGTCGGTCGCACCTCGGCACAAAAGGCATAGTCCCGCGTGAAATCGCCCATAGCGAGGTTGTGGACGTGCACGTGCTCACCCTGGGCTATCGGCCGGCTGGCAAAGCCGATGATCTGCCCGTAACGCCGAACCGGTTGGCCGGATTCAATCGCGTGCGTGGCGACCTTGTGGCCTGGCGGAATCAATCCGGAAACCGTGATGCCTTCGGACTGGATAACCGTTCCGCCGACCAGCTGTGTCCGCGCGATGACGACGTCGTCATCCTTGTTCAACCGGATGACCACGGCGCCATCAGCGGCGTAATTTGTTTGCATGATTCTGTCCTTGCACGTCATCATCGGCGGCCTGTTCGCCGACGCCATCCAGCGTTACTGCCAGGCGGACCGCCAGGTTTCCCGGGCCACCCGCCCGCTTTTGCACGACTGATCAGTCGCTAAACTGCTGCGCGGCTGCTTGCGGCGCACGGACACTAACCCCGTTGATATGCCCAAGCGCGTCAAAAAGATGCGGCACATGCTTGTCGCCGTAGCCGAGGTTGGTGGCCAGTACATACGTCTGACGTACGGCTTCCGCGACCACGGCTGTGGTCTGTGCTGTCGCGGCGAGTTGCGAGTACGACCACATGTCCTTGGCGGCATTGCGCAACGCGAACCGCTGTCCCGAGTCGTCGCCTGTAACAATGAAAGGCACAATCCGGTCGAAGGTCCTGCTGTGCGCGCCGCTCAGCCGGCAAAGCCTCACAAATTCGTTCAGATCGAGTCCGACCTTGGCAGCCGTGCACATTGCCTCAGCCAGCACGGTGGCGTTCGCCTGTGCGATGAAGTTGTGAATCAGCTTGGCCTTGTATCCGGAACCGCCTGGGCCGAGGTGGTGGATGGTCTCCGAATAGGCCTCCATGACTGGTCGGACAATGGCAAGCGCGCATGCATCGCCTCCGACCAGGACGTTGAGCCGGCCCTCTTCTGCCTCTTTGGGCGTACGGTTAACTGGCGCATCGAGGAACTGCGCGCCTTTTGGCAGGAGTTCGGCGATCGCCTCGTCCGCGAGGATAGGGTCACTCGTGCTCGCATCAACCACGACCAGCCCCGCATGGGCTCCTTCCAGCACACCGTTGGCGCCCCAAAGGATGTCGCGCACCTGATGGGTCCCCGTCACACAGATCAACACCACGTCGGAGTTGCGAGCCAGTTCACTGCCAGTGTCCACTTCATACGCGCCCTGCGCGACCAGACCTTCGATCGTGTTGCGGCTGCGATGCCCGACCACCGACAGGGTGAAGCCACGCTTCAGGATATTTCGGGCAATGGCGCCACCCATCATGCCAAGGCCAATCATCCCCACACGGGGGGAGATTTTTCCGCGAGTGTTGATCTGTTCCATAAACTGCTGCCTTCTTTCGCTCAGTGAATTCTCTTTTGCACGCCGCACTGGATTTGGCGGCACAAAAACTGCGACCAGCAACTGCTCATCGCCTCAAAGCACGTGGTTGTGTCGGCGCCCCGTTTCAACAACCGGTCCAGGCATGAAGGTGATGTTCGTTTGCAACAGCTAGCCCACAGGTGATCTGCTCGCTTAACGCGGACATCGTCGGCGACGGTCAGGCCCGGTACGCATCCATGACCTTACGGATGGCGCTACCGATCTGTTCCACGTGCTCACGTCCAAAGCGCTCGTTCCACCAGATGCAGACGGTCTCTACGCACGCCTTCTCCGCAACCGGACAGATCGGCTGACTGTAGTCTTCGCCTTTGCGTGCGTTCGGCAGCGTGAACGGAAAACCGGATGTTCCAAACGTCAGCGCATCTTTGACCACCGGGTACCGGTAGATCGGAATCCGGCCCGGATAGCCCAGGAAGCAATCGATGCCTTCGGCAACCAGCGCCTTCACGAAGTCCGACGTGGGGACCGTCAGCTTCGAGGGGTCCACGCGGAACGTGTAGAAGAAAAACGTACCCTTCGTGTCGGGCAGGATCTTCGTGGGATTCGCACCGCTGCCCGTGAGCAACTCACTCAGGTAGAACGCGGACTGGCGACGTGCCTCGACCATCCCTTCGAGCTTGCGGAGCTGCGCGATGCCCACTGCCGCCTGCAGCTCGGTCATGTGATAATTCGGCGCGAGGAACTGGTGATCGCGGCCGCCCTTCGAGCGTGGCCAGCCCTTGTCGGAACACTGGCGCAGTTCGCGGCCGAAACGCTCGTCTTCGTTTGCGATCACCATCCCGCCATCGCCTGTCGTCATGTGCTTCGACTGCTGGAAGCTGAAGCAGCCCAGGTGACCGAGCGTGCCGCAAAGGTGGCCCTTGTACGTCGCCAGGTGGGCCTGCGCGCAGTCCTCGATCACAAACAGGTTGTGCCTTTTGGCAACCGCCATGATCGCGTCCATGTCTGCGGGATTGCCATAAATATGCGTCACGATGATCGCTTTCGTGCGCGGAGTGATCGCCGCCTCGAGCTTCGCCGGGTCCATGTTCTGGGTCTCCGGATCCACGTCGACGAACACCGGTATGGCCAACTGGGCGAGGACCGGAATGATGGAGCCCATATCCGTGATCGGGGTGACAATGATTTCGTCGCCCGGCTCCGGATTCAGGTACGTCACCGCGGTATGTAGCGCCGCTGTGCCGCTGCTCACCGAGACCGCCTGCTTCGCGCCGAACAGTTCCGCGAAGTTACGTTCGAACTCCTTGGTCTTTTCGCCCGACAGGAACGACAGCGAACCGGAGTTAATTACTTCCGTGAGCTGTTCGATCTCCTCCGCGCCCAGGGAACGCCCCGACGCGTTGCGGAAAGTCGGAAGAGCACCGGCAATGGCCTTCGGTCCGCCATTAAGCGCCAATTCTTTCATTTGCACTCCTAATCTGCAATGTTGTTAAAATTTGACAAACTGGCCCGCCACGCCCCTAAGGAGGCGGCGGGCCTCTAGTGTGGCGAATTCGAAATTCGTTGAATTATCCGTTTTCTGCATTTTGTCTATTCACCGCTACCGGGTAGCCCATTACACCGCGCTCTAGTAAGCGCGCATCGCTAAGCGTTCGGTCTCAGGCGGGAACACGCACCATGTACCGTCGTCGTGCCGGAAAAAGAAGATTCCAACCGAGCCTGCAGGTCGCAGTACCTCGACACGTACATAGCGTCTCTGATTCGAGCGCGTGCGACTGAATTGGGTTACCCGAACCGGTGTCGCAGGGGTTGGCACAAGCCACTTCTCGACCAGCAGACGCAATGACCTTTCTGCGATATTCATCTTCGCCTCCTTCAATGCCAATCCCGTTGATTCGGCACCAGCGCTGTTGCATTCGCCCTTGCACCGCTTCCGCCTCAGGGAGTCCGTTTTCTCGCGTGACGCGAACCTTGAGGTGCGGCAGGTCCATACATGATGTCTAGCCTGCCGCCTTCTCGAACAACGTCTTCGACTTCCCCGTCGGGCCTAGCTCAACGCCTTCCATGATGTGCGGCTCAAGGAATTCGAGGATCGCGTCCAGGTCCTTCTTCTTGAACAGTTCGGTCAGCCTGACGTGCTGCTTGTAGATACGGTCCTGATCATTCGCGTACCACGCGATCCCCACGATCACCTGGAACTTCCTGGCCAGCGTCTCCCAGACAAACAGCAACGTTTGGCTGTCGGCCATGTTCAGAATCGCCCGGTGAAAGCCGACGTCGCTCGCCGCCATGTCCGATGCCGAACCCGACTCGTGCGCCCGGCGCATGACATCCAGCGCATCGAGCAGCCCGAGCATATTCTTGCGCCCCGCTCTCAGATTCCTGACGGCGAGCGTGACGGCAAGCGCCTCCAGATGGTGACGCACTGTCAGCGTCTCCTCCAGCATGCGATCGTCCACCGTCATCAGGCACATTCCCTTGTACGGCTCGTTCTCGACCAGCCCCTGACTGCACAAAAGACGCAGCGCCTCGCGCACTGGCACACGACTCACACTCAGCTCCTTTGCAATCTCAGCCTCGACCAGCCGCGCTCCGAACGGGATGCGCCTCTCGATGGCGCCACGCAGGAGTGCATCAACGACCTGATCGGTCAGCGTCGCGCTGCGTTCCGGTGTCGCTGCCTTTTCGTCAAGAATCGTCATGTGCCTGCTCGTTCTGTCATTGCCTGATGGGCGCCCCATGGACAAAGTCCAAGCGCATGATCAAAAGAGTACCGTATACAATCTATGAATATAATGAGGGTTTACCCTTTTACTATTTGGATCTCGGGCCGCGCGGGCTGATGACACAAGCGGCTATCTGGCCCCGTCGTGAATCGCTGATCCCATCCAAAACCGAAGTAGACCCTTGCGTCTCAACGGGCCGGCCCGCCGGTTCGCGAGTCTCGCCTCGGCCGCCCCAGCAATGAGCGTCAACGGATAGCACATCGCGAAGTAGATCAGCGCTACCAGGGTAAAGATGAAGAACGGCTTGAACGTAGAGTTGTTCAGGACCTTCGCAGAATAAGTCAGGTCAAAGAAACCAATCACGACGGCATTTGAAGTGTCCTTCACGATCTGAACCAGAAAGCCCACCGTCGGCGGGATGGCAAGACGAACAGACTGCGGAAGGATTACGTAGAAAAGTCTCTGGCTTTTGGTGAGCGCGAGACACTCAGCCGCCTCCCATTGCTCCCGTGGCACCGCCGCAATACAGCCTCGCCAGATTTCGCCGAGATAAGCGCCCGCGTAAATTGACAGCGCGAACCCGGCAGCAACCAGGGCAGGGACTTCGAAACCGCCAAGACCCAGACCAAAGTACACCAGAAACATCAATACGGGCAGTGGAATCCCCTGCTTGATCTGGATCAACGTCGCAGCGAGTCGGGACACCAGGCGATTTCTGGAAATCCGCGCAAGCGCAAGAGGGAAACCGACCATCGCCCCCAGGACAAAGCCTATGGCAGACAATACAAGCGTCCACCCGGTTCCGCGAAGCAGGTACACATACTGATCAAGCGTAAGTCCCAGCATCATATTCTCGACTTTATGAACGTTTCAGTTTTCTGCTCTTCGGAAAAACGAAAGCGGCGAGCGAGAAGCAGATTCCCCTCAAAGCCAGAGCGAGCGCTAGATAGACTGCCGAGATGACCAGGTAGACCTCGAATCCCCGAAAGGTGAAGGACTGAATCATGTATCCAACGCCCGTGAGTTCCTCCACGGAAATCTGGGACATGAGTGAACTCGCAAGCATCAACAGAATGAACTGGCTTACGAGTGCGGGATACATCCGCTCCAGCGCCTGCGGCAGCAAGACTGAAAAGATCACCTGGCGGCGGCTCAGCGCGAGACACAGGGCCGCCTCTGTCTGCCCCTTATGAATGCTCGCAAGTCCTGCCCGAATGATTTCAGCTGAATACGCGCCGACGTTGATCACGAGTGCGAGGACCGCTGCTGTGAACGCGCCAATCCGCACTCCCAGCACCGCCAGTCCAAAGAAGATCCAGAAGACCTGGATGATCAGCGGGGTGTTACGTATGGCTTCGATGTAAATGATCGCGATGCGTTTCGCGTACGACGGCCCGTAGAGCCTTGACGCTCAGCCAATTTGACCCGCCTGCCGCTCATCAAACTGACCCACTGAACTAGCCGGTCGCCGCTGCTACAAGAGGGCGAAGCGGCCCGCCGCGCATTTGTCGCCGGCGAGGTTTATCGCGGACGCTGTGTGGATGGTTCTTCGTCCGGGGATCCCGTCCATGCAGAGCAAACGCTGCGTTGCCTGTGGCCAGGCATTCCATCCGCGTGCCCAAAGCCCCGGCCAGTGCTACTGCTCATTGCCGGCCTGCCAGCGCGAACGCCGGCGGCGATGGCAACGCGCGCGCCGACACGACGATCCTGCCTACCAGGAGAACCAGACGCGCGCCCAGCGCGCCTGGGTCGAGCGCCATGCCGATTACTGGCGCGAGTATCGCCGCACCCATCCGGAATACAGCGAGCGCAACCGCGTCAGGCAGCGGGTGCGCGACGCCCGGCGCCGTGAACGCGTGCTTGCAAGGATGGACGTGTCAACGCGTGATTCTTCACTGCCGTCAGGCACTTACCGGCTGAGCCCGGTGGCGGCTGGGGGGCTTGCAAAGATGGACGCGTGGACGGTGGAAATCGCCGTGCTTTCAACGACGTAGGTTCAACCGGGAGGCATCTTGCAAAGAGAGGACGTCATGGTCAGACCCGACCGGGGCTGCTACCGTCGCGCCCATGGATACCTCCACCGCCTGCCAGGTCGACCTGCACCGCCTGGACCTGCGCTTTGCGCCGATGCGGCTGCCCGAGCCACGGGCGGTCGAACGTCTGGCCGCCTCGATCGAGCGTTGCGGCCAGCTCATTGCGTGCATCGCGGTGCCGGACGGCGACGAACGCCTGGTGCTGGTCGACGGCTATCGGCGTGTCGCGGCGCTGCGCCGCCTGGGGCGCGACACTGCCTGCATCGAGCCGTGGGCGTGTGAGCTCGCGCAGGCCTTGCTGACGGTGCTGGCGCGCGCCCAGGGACGCCCGCTGGCGGTGCTCGAGGAAGCGCTGCTGCTGCGCGAACTGGTGCACGGCCAGGGGCTCAGCCAGCACGAAGTCGCCCGCCGCAGCGGGCGCGACGTCAGCTGGGTCAGCCGCCGCCTGCAGCTGCTGTGCGGTCTGCCCGACGCGCTGCTCGCCGCCGTGCGCCGCGGTGTCATCTCCACATGGGCGGCCACCCGGGTGCTGGCACCGTTGGCGCGCGCCAACGCCGAACACGCCGCGCAACTGCTCGGCGCACTGGAGGCCACGCCGCTCTCGACGCGCGAACTGCGGTGCTGGTTCGAGCATTACCGGCTCAGCTCGCGCACGACGCGCGAGCACCTCATCGCCCATCCGCGTCTGTTCATCGAGTCATGGCAGGCGCGCGACGAACAGCGTGCCGATACGCGCCTGCGCGACGGTCCCGAAGGGCAGTGCGCCACGGAGCTGCGGCAACTGCTCGCGATCCTCAGCCGGCTGCGCCAGCACCTGCCGCAGCTGGGGGCAGCCGCGCAGTGCGAACCGCTGGCGAGCGCGCTCGGCCGTGTGCGTACCGCGCTCGATGCGCTGCAGTCCGACCTGCGGAGGTATCTGGACCATGATTGCTCTCGAGATCCGCCAGAGCGTGCGAACCCTGCAGGCGCAGGGCCACAGCGTGCGCGAGATCAGCCGCCTGCTCAAGCTGTCGCGCAACACGGTGCGCCGGGTGCTGCGAGCGGCGGCGCAGCCGGTGCCAACCCCGCCGTGCGCGCCCCAGACGCTGGCCCGGCTGCAGGCCGCGTTTGAGAAGGCGCGCGGTAACGTCGCCCGCGTGCAGCAGCTGCTCGCCGACGAGCAGGACCTGAACGTGGCATACAGCACGCTGACCCGCTGGGTGCGCCAGGCCGGGCTGCGCACGCCGCCGCCGCGTGCCGGTGAGTACTCCTTCGCGCCAGGCGAGGAGATGCAGCACGACACCTCGCCGCACCGCGTGAGCATCGGCGGGCGGCTCGTCACCGCCCAGTGTGCCGCCCTGGTGCTGGCGTATTCGCGCCGGCTCTTCGTGCTCTACTATCCGCGCTACACGCGCTTCGAGGCCAAACACTTCCTGCTCGAGGCGGCGCGCTTCATGGACGGCACCGCGCCGCGCTGCGTGATTGACAACACCAGTGTGATGATCGCCGCCGGGGCCGGCGCGAACGCCGTGATCGCCCCCGAGATGGCCGCCTTCGCCCGCACCCTGGGCTTCAGCTTCTTCGCCCATCGGGTCGGCCATTCGGATCGCAAGGGGCGCATCGAGCGGCCCTTCGCCTGGCTCGAAACCAACTTCCTGCCCGGACGCAGCTTCGATGACTTCGAGGACCTGAACCGCCAGGTGCTCGAGTGGTGCCAGCAGATCGCCAATCGCAAGCCCAAGCGGGTACTGGGCATGTCGCCCGAGGCGGCTTATGTGATCGAGAAACCCTATCTGCAACCGTTGCCCGCCGTGTTGCCACCGGTCTATGAAGTGCTGGACCGGGTGGTCGACCTGTACGGATACGTCTCGGTCGATACCAACCGCTACTCCGTGCCCGAGCGCTTCGTCGGCCAGCCGGTCACCGTGTACAAGTATCACGCCGGGATCCACATTCATCATCGCGGCGTGCCGGTCGCGACCCACCCGCGCCTGATCGGCCAGCGCGATGCGCGGCAGACCGAGCCCGCGCACCATCCCACCCCGGCCCGGGTGAACCGCACGCCGGGCGTCGAAGCGCAACTCCTCAAACATCATCCCGAACTCGAAGCATACGCGCGGGCCCTGAAGCAGCGCGGCCATGGCCGGGGCGTACGCGCCCTGAAGCGCCTGCTGGAGCTTCAGCGTACCTACCCGCGCCAGGCCTTCGAGGCCGCCGTGCAGCAGGCGTTGCACTTCGGGCTATACGATCTCGGTCGCCTCGAGAAGCTCATCCTGCAACAGGTCGCCGGTGACTTCTTCGCGCTCAACCGCGACGGCGACGATGATGCGTGACAAGCTCCACGAACTGCTTACCCGGTTGCGCCTGCGGGGCATCGAGCGCAGCCTGGACGCCGAACTCGAGCGTGCCGACCGGGAGGGGGCGCCGCCGGCGGAAGTGCTCTATCGTCTGTTGTGCGAAGAGGAAGTCGTCAGGCGCGAGGCAAGCCTCGCCTACCGGCTGGCGCAGGCCAGACTGCCGTGGCGCTGGACGCTCGACTCGTTCCCCTTTGATCGCCAGCCCGGCGTCGATCGCGCCCAGATCCGCTCGCTGGCCGGGCTCGAGTTCCTGCGTCGCCACGACAATCTGCTGCTGATCGGCGCACCCGGCACCGGCAAGACCGGCATCGCGATCGGGCTGCTGCGCGAAGCCTGCCTGAACGGCTATCACGCCCGTTTCTATAACGCCCAGGATCTGTTCGATGAACTCTACGCATCGCTCGCCGATCGCTCGACGACCCGATTGCTCAGCCAGCTTGCCCGCATGCGGCCACTGCTGATCGATGAATTAGGATATCTAACTCTAAAGCCTGAACAATCGAACGCCTTCTTCCGCCTGATGGATCAGCGTTACGGCCGCGTTTCCACGATCATCACCAGCAATCTTGAAACAGAGCAATGGTACGAGCTGTTCGACAAGAAACCGCTTGTCGATGCGTTGCTCGATCGACTGCAGCACCACTGCGTCACGATCCGCATCATTGGTCCCTCGCTGCGCAGCCCCCAACCGCCGTCACCGACTGACCTCGCCGCTCCATCCTCGCGACGCCAGGCCACGCCAGCCAGATAGTGGCTCCCGCTACGCCACCAGACCGGGCGCGCTTGCCCGGCCGCATCAGCAGTTGGGCTCACCTCTCCCGCATTCCCCCCCAGTGCACACGGGTTATCCACCGCGGCACCCGCCCGTGCCTGAGAAGGGGCCGCGGGTGCCGCCGTGGACAACCCTGCGCCTTCGTGGCGGCGCTACATCGGTCCAGCCAGTCCACCCGGACTCAGTCCAACCCGTCAACCTGTCCTCCCCCACGGAAACGTCGAGCTACCACGACGCTCAAGCTCCTTCACGAAACGATGCGCACCGGATGGGTCCGCTCAGATGAGCAAAAGTGGGTTCATTTCTATGAGCGTCGAGGGTAGAGACGGGCGAGCGCGGCGCCTGTGCCTACGATTAGCCCAAACAGCATCGAAGCGACACTCATGGAGAGCGTCAGCCAGATGCCATGAATGATGTCCCCGCGGTAGTCCTGCAGGAACGAGAAATCGAACGTGTATGAACCCACGGCTTACTCCACGTTGAGAATACACAGTGCATTGAAGCCGTGGAGATCCTGCGGCCGACCTCCACTCGATGACGCAACCGTCGCATCAATTGATCATGTTTCTGGGCAATTCCTGCCCGAAATACGTCACGAAAATTTTGTTCAAAGCGCCATTTTTCATATTGGCCTTGACCCAGTTGTCGAGCCAGGCCTTAAGAGCGGGTTCGTTCTTGCGGATGCCGATCGCCAGCGGATAGTTGGCGAGGCTGAATTTCACATCCAGGGTTTTGCCGGGATTCAGTGCTGCCAGCGACTTCTCGGTCGCGAGGGAAGCAGCAAAGAGATCCTGTTGTCCTGTGACCACGGCGGTGTTGGTCGTCGCCTCGTCTTCGTATCGAACAATGTTCGCATTCACATTGTCCGCACGGACTGCCTTTGTCAGTTCGATGTCCGCCGTGGTTCCGCGTGTCACCGCGATGGTTTTGCCGGACAGGTCAGAGATCTTGCCAACAGGTGCAGATTTCGGTCCCGCTACCACGAGGAAGTCAACGGCATAAGGCAGTGAATAGTCGACCACCTTCTTGCGCTCTTCGGTGATCGAAAATGAAGCGATCACCAGGTCGACCTTATTCGACAGAAGAAAGGGCACGCGTGCCGCCCCCGAAACCGGTACGACCTTGAGCTTGACCCCCAGGTCCCGGGCCAGAAGCCGCGCAGTTTCAATGTCGGAGCCAGTTTCACCTGCCTTCTGGTCCAGCATCCCGAACGGCGGGTAGCTCACATCCACAGCGACACTCAGCACGCCCCGTTCTTTGATCGCCTGGAGTTCGTCGGCTTTCGCCGCGAACGGGACAAGACTGAGCGTAACAGCGGTATAAAACGACAGAAGCTTTTTCGAACGCATTGTGAACTCTCCGTTAGCAGTGTTTATAGTCCGCTACCGACAAACTGCTGGAGCTCCGGCGTTGCGGGGGTTGTCAGGATGTCCGGAGAACCCCGTTCCCAGACCTTGCCGTGATGCATGAAAACCACCTGATCTGAAACTGACCGCGCAAACGCCATCTCGTGTGTCACCAGCAGCATGGTCATGCCATCGGCTGCCAGCTTTTCGATAGCGCGAAGGACCTCCCCGGTGAGTTCAGGATCAAGGGCCGAGGTCACTTCATCAAAGAGAATGAGGCGTGGACGCATGGCCAGAGACCGGGCGATCGCGACCCGCTGCTGCTGACCACCGGACAGTTGCTCCGGGTAGTAATCAAGCTTGTCCGAAAGCCCGACACGTGCAAGCGCGTCGGACGCGATATCCACTGCTTCTCTCGGACAGCACTTGAGCACCTTCCGCGGTGCGAGCATGACGTTTTGTGCGACCGTCAGGTGTGGAAAGAGGTTGTAGCTTTGAAATACGATGCCAACGTCCTTTCTGAGCCCGCGCAGATCAACGCCAGGCTCATGCAAGGCACGCCCGCAGACAGTCAGCGTGCCTGCGTCGATTTTTTCGAGACCATTAACGCAGCGTAGTGCCGTGCTTTTGCCGGAGCCGCTGCGGCCGATGAGTGATACAACCTGCCCCTGGAAGACTTCCAGCGATACATGGTTCAGGACTTTCAATGCGCCGAAGCTTTTCTGTACGTCAGTGAATGCAATCATCGGCGTAACGCCAATGGACCCCGGCGATTGTCAACGTACTTGTCGCGTCACTTCACGCGAACTGCTTTAGTTCTTCCGGCTGCATGCGCTCCGGATTGAGCCAGACTTCATCCTTCAATTTCCAATTGCGCGTCGATCGGGACCAACG
>NZ_WOEY01000008.1 GCF_013177695.1 Paraburkholderia solitsugae
CGTACCCAGGCTGAGCTTGCGCTGCGCCAGGACGCCTCCGCGGAAGTCCACCGCTCGCTCGAACAGATCGCCACCAGTTCGGAGCAGGCGGCGCGTCTCGTCACCCAGCTGCTGGCACTGGCGCGCGCGGAAAACCGCATGTCGGGCCAGATTTTCACGCCGGTCGAAGTGAGCGAAGTGGCGCGCAGCGCTGTGCGCGACTGGGTGCAAGCCGCGCTCGCCAAACAGATGGACCTCGGCTACGAAGCGCCCGAAGAGCCGGTCGAAGTCGACGGCAATCCGGTCATGCTGCGCGAAATGCTGTCGAATCTGATCGACAACGCGATCCGCTACACGCCGGCGGGCGGGCGAATCACCGTGCGGGTGCGGCACGACGTGACGGCGCGGCTCGTGCATCTGGAAGTGGGAGACACTGGGCCCGGCCTTCCGGTGGCTGAGCGCTCGCGCGTGGTCGAGCGCTTTTACCGGATTCTCGGCCGCGAAGGCGACGGCAGCGGCCTTGGGCTCGCGATCGTCCGCGAGATCACGACGATGCACGGCGGGGAGATGACGATCGACGATAACGTCTATCAAACCACCCCGCGGCTTGCCGGAACGCTTGTGCGTGTCAGCTTGCACGTGCTCGAACGGGCACGGGATTTACCCTAAGGGCGCAAGGAGCCGCGCGTGGCGCCGCCGCAATATTGAGATATTTTATCGGAACGTTAAAAGAAGTTAAATGATAGTTGACGTTTTTTGATTGGAATTCCCTCGACACGGCCGGGACTGACAACTCACCCCTCCACGTCAGTACGCCGTAAGTTTCCACTCCAATAATCGGTTCCACGGGAACGCCTTTGCCGGCGGACCGCGTGCACATATCAATATTGGAGACGACATATGGCTACCGTTGGCGGGCAAATCTCGCACGTGCCGATGACGCACGATGAGAAGCGGGTGATCTTCGCATCGTCGCTAGGTACGGTTTTCGAGTGGTACGACTTCTATCTGGCCGGCTCACTTGCAATCTTCATCAGCAAGAGCTTCTTCTCCGGCGTCAATCCGACTGCCGCCTTCATCTTCACGCTCCTCAGCTTCGCGGCGGGCTTCGCGGTCCGGCCGTTCGGCGCGATCGTATTCGGACGCCTCGGCGATATGGTCGGGCGCAAATACACGTTCCTCATCACGATCGTGATCATGGGCCTGTCGACCTTCCTGGTCGGCTTCCTGCCCGGCTATGCATCGATCGGCATGGCGTCGCCGGTGATCTTCATCGCGATGCGATTGCTACAGGGTCTTGCACTCGGCGGCGAATACGGCGGCGCGGCAACCTACGTCGCGGAACATGCGCCGGCGGGACGCCGCGGTTTCTATACCGCGTGGATCCAGACCACCGCCACGCTCGGCCTGTTCCTCTCGCTACTGGTGATTCTCGGCGCGCGCACGGCCATGGGCGAAGACGCGTTCGGCGCCTGGGGCTGGCGCATTCCGTTCCTCGCGTCGATCTTCCTGCTCGGCGTGTCGGTGTGGATTCGCCTGCAACTGAATGAATCGCCGGTGTTCGCGCGCATCAAGGCTGAAGGCAAGACCTCGAAGGCGCCGCTGACCGAAGCATTTGGCCAGTGGAAGAACCTGAAGATCGTGATCCTTGCGCTGATCGGCCTGACCGCCGGCCAGGCCGTGGTCTGGTACACGGGTCAGTTCTACACGCTGTTCTTCCTGACGCAGACGCTGAAGGTCGATGGCGCGACGTCCAACATCCTGATCGCGATCGCGCTCCTGATCGGCACGCCGTTCTTCCTGTTCTTCGGCTCGCTGTCGGACCGGATCGGCCGCAAGCCGATCATCATGGCCGGCCTGCTGATTGCTGCCTGCACGTACTTCCCGCTGTTCAAGGCCCTGACTCACTACACGAACCCGGCGCTGGAAACGGCTACGGCGAAGTCCCCGATCGTCGTGATTGCAAACCCGGACGAGTGCTCGTTCCAGTTCAACCCGGTCGGCACGGCGAAGTTCACGAGTTCCTGCGACATCGCCAAGAGCGCGCTCTCGAAAGCCGGTTTGAACTACGAGAACGTCGCGGCGCCGGCGGGCTCGCTGGCGGAGATCAAGGTCGGCGATACGGTGATCAACACGTATGACGGCAAGGCCGCCGACGCCAAGGACCAGGGCAAGGTGTTCGACAAGACCTTGGCTACGACGCTGAAGACCGCCGGCTATCCGCCAAAGGCCGATCCGTCGCAGATCAACTGGCCGATGAGCGTGGTGATCCTGACGATCATGATGATCTACGTGACGATGGTCTATGGGCCGATTGCGGCAATGCTGGTGGAGATGTTCCCGACGCGCATCCGCTATACCTCGATGTCGCTGCCGTATCACATCGGCAATGGCTGGTTCGGCGGCTTCCTGCCGGCGACCGCCTTCGCGATCGTGGCGGCCAAGGGCAACATCTACTCGGGGCTGTGGTATCCAATTGTGGTCGCGCTCATCACGCTCGTGATCGGCATGCTGTTCGTCAAGGAAACCAAGAACTCGGACATCTACGCGCAGGACTGAAACACGGGATGAACGGGGCAACTTGAAAAAAGTTGTGCGCCGGGGGTTGACAGCCCCCGGCCCTATCCTCATAATCTCGCTTCTTTCGGCGAATTAGCTCAGTTGGTTAGAGCGACGGAATCATAATCCGCAGGTCCGGGGTTCGAGTCCCTGATTCGCCACCAGTTGCAAGAAAAAGCCGCTGATCCACAAGGTCAGCGGCTTTTTTGTTTTTGGCTTTCCAAACTGCAATTTCAAGGAGGTTTCTTGATTCCGTTCCGTACCGCCGCTCTTGCCGCGGCCACCGCATCCATCGCGCTTTTCAGCGCCGCATCGCCGCTCTCCGCCAACGCCCAAACGCCACCCGACAGTCAGTGGCGCGCCAGTCCGCTCACGCTTTCGACATTGCTGCAGGACGGCTACAAGATCGTCGCCGTAGTGAACGGCGCGCGCGGCAATGCTGGCTCGGCCGATACGATTTTCGTGCAGCGCGATCAAAGCGCCTTCAAATGCATCGATCCGTCGTCGGCCGATGCAAAAACCAAGGCTGCGTGCTTCGAACTGGTTCAGCCGTCGGGCGCCGCCCCCGAATCCAAATAAGCGGATGACTTTGCAGAAGCGAATCATCGGCTTTAACGCTCGCAACAAAAAAGGAGCTGGCTTGCGCTGGCTCCTTTGCATTGTCTCGGCACGGTCCTGCTCTAACTAAAACGGGCAAGCCCCATGCTCACCGATCCACCAGTCGGCTGAGATTACCGCGCACCCGTTGCAGCAGCGCGATGAGTTGCTTCGCTTCTTCGTCGGTGAAACCGTTCAGCGCTTCAAGCGCGATTTCATCGCCCACTTTGCGGGCCTTGCCGAGCGTGCGCTCGGCCTTCGGCGTCATACGCACCTGGCGCTCGCGGCGATCCTGCGGGTTGGCCGTGCGCTCGATCCAGCCGCCCTCTTCCATGCGGTCCAGCAAGCGTCCCGCCGAAATCGGCGCGACTTCGAGCAGGTCTGCGAGGCGCGCCTGATTGACGTCGCCGTAATGGGCGAGGTTGGCCAGCACGCGGCACTGCGCGCGCGTCAGATCGACCGATGACTTCGCGAGATCGTCGAAACGCTTGCCTGTCAGGCGGCCGACGTCGGAAATCAGAAAGCCGAAGCGTTCTTCGAGTTGGATGGTCATGGGCGAATTATACGAAATGCTTGCTTTTGTCATCGTCGGAATGGGTGCAAAACGGGCGCAGCGGACGTAATTCAGGCTCCGAATAATTCCTGATGGGCGCACGCGCCTGCCGCGGATATACTAAGCATGCTTACTATATTGACAACCCCGGTCCCCATGCCCTCCGACTCCCCGCCGACGAGCACCGCCGCCCCGCTCAACCGGCCGATGATCACGGTCTCGATCATGCTCGCGACGCTGATCCAGACGCTCGACAGCACCATCGCCAACGTCGCGCTGCCGCACATGCAGGGCACGCTGTCGGCGTCGCAGGATGAGATCACGTGGGTGCTGACCTCGTATATCGTCGCGGCCGCGATCGCCACGCCGCTGACCGGCTGGCTGTCCGACCGGCTAAGCGTCAAGCGGCTCCTGATCTTCGCAATCGGCGGCTTCACGGTGGCCTCGGCGCTGTGCGGATTGTCGGAAACGCTCACGCAAATCGTCGCGTCGCGTTTGTTGCAGGGGATTTTCGGCGCCTCGCTGGTGCCGCTGTCGCAATCAATCCTGCTCGACATCAATCCGCGCGAAAAGCAGGGCCAGGCGATGGCGGTATGGGGCATGGGTGTGATGGTCGGACCGATTCTCGGGCCGACGCTCGGCGGCTGGCTCACCGATAGCTACAACTGGCGCTGGGTGTTTTTCATCAACGTGCCAATCGGCGCGTTCGCGCTGTTCGGCGTGGCGACCTTCCTGCCCGCGCGTGAACCTAAGCACGACGCGAAGTTCGACGCGTTCGGCTTTGCCACTTTGGGTCTCGCCATTGGCGCGCTGCAGGCGATGCTCGACCGCGGCGAGCAACTCGACTGGTTCGGTTCGAATGAGATCGTCATTGAGGCGCTGGTCGCGGCGATCAGCTTTGCGTTCTTCCTCGTGCATACGGCAACGGTCGGCAAGAAATCGTTCTTCAAGTATGAGTTACTGAAGGACCCGAACTTCGCCACCGGCACGTTCTTCATCTTCGTGATCGGCGCGGTGATGTATGCAACGCGCGCCTTGCTGCCGCCGATGCTGCAAAACCTGATGAACTATCCAGTCGCGACCACCGGTCTCGTCACGGCGCCGAGCGGCGCGGGGACCATGGTCGCGATGCTGTTTGCCGGGCGGATGTTGAAGCGGATCGATGCGCGGCTGTTGCTGCTCGCCGGATTCCTGATCTCCGCGTTCGCGCTGTGGCAGATGATGCATTACACGATCGTGCTGTCGGCGTCGGACATTGTCTGGCCTGGTGTGATCCAGGGCTTCGGCCTGGGCCTCGTGTTCGTGCCGCTGAGCGCGCTGACCTTCTCCACGCTCACGCCCGAACTGCGCGCGGACGGCACCGCGACGTACAGCCTGATGCGCAACATCGGTAGCAGTATGGGCATTTCGATCGTGCAAACGCTGATGACGCGCAACACCCAGGTGTCGCACGCAGACCTCGCCGCGAATATCACGCCGTTCAATCCGGCGATCCAGCCAATGCTCAATAGCGGCTCGAACTACGACCTGGCGGCGCTGAACGTGTCGATTACACAGCAGGCGTCGATGATCGCCTATCTCAACGACTTCAAGCTGATGTTCCTGGCGACGCTGTTCGTGATTCCGCTGCTGCTATTGATCCGCCCGTCGCGCCAGGCGCCGGATGCGTCGGTGGCGCACGCCGCGATGGATTGAGCGCAGCGGCAACGCAATCCGCTTTAGTCTGTACGGACGATGTGCATGCTGGCGGCGCCTTCAGAATGAAGCCGTCGCCGCGCCTTGAGCCCCATCTCCATGATCGCCATCCCGAGTCCGCTCAGCCCTGTCAGCACGCCAAGTCCTTTCAGCCCCCTGCGCATCGGCCCGCTCACGCTGCGCAACCGCCTGATCAAATCGGCGACCAACGAAGGCATGACGTCAGGCGGCATGCCTTCGCAACTGCTTGTGAAGCTGCACGAAAGCATCGCGGCGGGCGGCGCAGCGATGACGACGGTCGCTTACTGCGCGGTCAGCGCCGATGGCCGCACGTTTGTCGATCAGGCCCAGCTCGACGCCACAACGCTCGCACCATTTCGCGCCTTGGCCGAGGCGGTCCACAGACAGGGCGCCGCAGCCTGTGCACAGATCACGCACGGCGGCTGCTTCACCTTCCTGCCCGAGCTATCGACGCGACGCCCCCTCAGCGCGTCGGGCGGCTTCAACAAAGTCGGCCTGATGAGCGACCGCTTTTTCAAACAGGCGATGACCGAATCGGACATGGATGCGGCCGTGCGCCAGTTCGTGCAAGCCGCGCGCGCCGCCCGCGAAGCCGGCTTCGATGCCGTTGAAATCCACATGGGCCACGGCTATCTCCTCAGCCAGTTCCTGTCGCCGCTCTACAACCATCGTCGTGATGTATACGGCGGCTCGCCGGAAAAGCGCGCCCGCTTTCCAGCCCGGGTGCTGCGCGCCGTGCTCGACGAAGTCGGCCGCGACATGGCGGTGCTCTGCAAGATTGGCGTGACCGAAGGCGTCAAAGGCGGCGGCACCGCTGAAGATGCCGCCAGGATTGCCCGCGTGCTCGAAGCTGAAGGCGCGCATATGCTGGTGCTGAGCGGCGGGATGAATGTCGAATCGGTGTGGCAGTTGTTCGGCAGTCCGATGCCGGCTGAAGCACGCGCCAATGTGTCGAATCCCATCGTGCGATGTGCCATGTCCTTGCAGAAGTTCACCGAACCCAAATTCGACGGCTTTAGGGAGATGTACTTTCTGGAGCATTCCCGCAAGGTGCGCGAAGCGGTTCGGATGCCGCTCGCTTATCTTGGCGGCGTGCGTTCACTCGCGAACATCGAACTGGCCATGCAGGAAGGATTCGAGGCAGTGGCGATGGCGCGCGCTGGTGTTCGATCCTGGCTTTGTCGAGAGGCTACGCTCGGTGCCGGCGCAGCCCTCGGGCTGCACGTCGTGCAACCGCTGCGTGGTGATGATGTACACGCCGGGCGGTACGTCGTGTGTGCTGCAAGCGCCGAACGATGCCGCGCTGAACCTGCTGCCCGCAGGCTGACTGACTAAGTGGGCCGGTGCGGCGGCGCTCACGCTTCGATACGCCCGCGCGTCACCCCCAGCAAACCCGCCATCGCCGCTCGCGCTGCCGCCGCGTCACGGTCCCGGATCGCTTCGAACACCGCCGTATGTTCGGCCAACGACGCGTTGAACACGTCCGCGCGTTTCGCATTCAGACGCAGCTGCGCTTCCAGCGTGCGCTCGATCAGCGTGCCGAGCGGAATCAGCAATTCGTTGCTGCATGCCGTCAGCACACTCAAATGAAACTGCAGATCGGCGCGCACCCATTCATCGACATTGCGCGCCCCAACCATTGACGCATGCGCCGCCGCCAGCGCATTGAAGGTGTCGTCCGTGTGCGAGGCCGCCGCCAGACCCGCCGCGTACGGCTCGATCATCTCGCGCATTTCCTGCAACTTCAGCGCGAACGTCATCGGCGCGGCGACGCGCGAGTACCAGTCGAGCACATCGACATCGAGCAGATTCCACGCGTGTTTCGGCCGCACGCGTGTGCCCACCCGCGGACGCGATTCGATCAGCCCTTTCGACGTCAGCGTACGCAGCGCCTCGCGCAACACCGTTCGGCTCACGCCGAAGGTGTCCATCAACTCTGCCTCGCGCGGCAGGATCGAGTCGGGCGCGTAGTCGCCGCGCAGAATCGCGGTCGCCAGCAGATGGGCGACGCGCCCATGCAGATCGTGCTGAATAAGTTTCTCCCAGCAGCCTCTCGGCGCTATTGATATCGGACCTGAGCCCGGAACGACCGCGATTATCCGACATCCCGACCTGCCGACCTATGGCTTCGGCGCCGTTCCGGCGTGGGTCATGCTCGGCCGCGACCTCGCCGTCGCTCGGCGAGTATCCAGCCGCCCGGCCAACATCGCGACCCACACCCGGCCACTATTTGGCCAATAGTACTATTAATAGTACTTAATCACACTTTTGTTGTAGCATGTGAATCCTCGAAATTGCCCACACACGCAGGCACCCAGGCCGCAAGGAGACGCACACCATGAAAATCACCAAGCTCGAAACCTTCATCGTTCCACCGCGCTGGTGCTTCCTGAAGATCGAGACCGACGAAGGCATCGTCGGCTGGGGCGAGCCGGTGGTCGAAGGCCGCGCGCATACGGTGGCGGCCGCCGTCGAGGAACTGTCCGACTATCTGATCGGCAAAGACCCGCTGCTGATCGAAGACCACTGGCAGGTGATGTATCGCTCAGGCTTCTACCGCGGCGGCCCGATCACCATGAGCGCGATCGCCGGCGTCGACCAAGCGCTGTGGGACATCAAAGGCAAGCATCACGGCGTGCCGATTCATGCGCTGCTCGGCGGCCAGGTGCGCGACAAGATCAAGGTGTATTCGTGGATCGGCGGCGACCGTCCGAGCGACGTCGCGAACAACGCGCGCGCTGTAGTCGAACGCGGCTTCAAGGCCGTGAAGATGAACGGCTCGGAAGAGTTGCAGATCATCGACACCTTCGACAAGGTGCAAGGCGTCATCAACAACGTCGCCGCGGTGCGCGAAGCGGTTGGGCCGAACATCGGCATCGGGGTGGACTTCCACGGCCGCGTGCATAAGCCGATGGCGAAGGTGCTGGCGAAAGAACTCGACCCGTACAAGCTGCTCTTCATCGAAGAGCCGGTGCTGTCGGAAAACGCGGAAGCCTTGCGCGACATCGTCAACCAGACCAACACCCCGATCGCTTTGGGCGAACGCCTGTATTCGCGCTGGGATTTCAAGCACATCCTGTCGGGCGGCTACGTCGACATCATCCAGCCGGACGCGTCGCACGCGGGCGGGATCACCGAGTGCCGCAAGATCGCGTCGATGGCCGAAGCGTACGACGTCGCGCTGGCGCTGCACTGCCCGCTCGGCCCGATCGCTTTGGCAACCTGCCTGCAGATCGACGCGGTGAGCTACAACGCGTTCATCCAGGAACAGAGCCTGGGGATTCACTACAACAAGGGCAACGACCTGCTCGACTACATCAAGAACCCCGAAGTCTTCAAATACGAAGACGGCTTCGTATCGATTCCGCAAGGCCCGGGCCTCGGTATCGAAGTGAACGAGGAGAAGGTGCGCGAAATGGCGAAGGTCGGCCACCGCTGGCGCAATCCGGTGTGGCGCCACGAGGATGGCAGCGTCGCGGAATGGTAATGGCATAGCTCCGTCTCACCGGCGCACACGTTACGGCAGACGTAGCGTGTGCCGTCTCAGTTACGTAACACCTGGGACCGAAGCGGCCGGAACACGCGCTTCGCGGCACGTTCCCGGCTCGGCCTCATCGCCCGAAAAGCCTTATCCATAAAGGCTTTCAAGCCGTTGGTTCGGCATCAGACATACGCATGGCCCGCTCCTTGCTCAAATGCATTCAAACGACAAATGCATCGGGGAACATCATGGGCGAATTTCTTCCAGACTATCTGATCCGCGAACAGGCCGCCGTCGGCGCGCTGGTGGTGTTCGGGGTGCTTCGCATCATCGGCGCGATGCTCGCGTATGAACGCGGCTGGCGCATCGCAGTGGTCGAAAAATGCTTTATTGCGGCGGCGGTGCTGTACTGCCTGCCGCAGCTTTTCGATCTGCTCACGCAGATGTACGGCTCACATGCCGCAGGCGCGGAACTGGAAGGCAAAGCAGCGGGCTGCGCGATCGCGCTCTTCTGCGCGCCGATTCTCGGACATCGGCTCGGCCTCGAATAATCGGTTTCATCGAACGGACGCGCACCATGCGACTGGGAAAGAGACCTGCGACGCCTGCACAACCCACCTACCGCGCCGGCGACGTCCTGACGCTCAAATCCGGTGGACGTCCGATGACGGTCACCTGGACCGGGCCGGTGCTGTTCGCCCCGGGCAACTGGTTGATCTGCCAGTGGTTCGGCGACGACGGCGAGCTGCAACAGGAGATGTTTCCGGAAGAGACGCTGGAACGGGCGCACAACACGCTCGCAGCCTAGAGGGCAGTAACGGATCAGCCGGCCACCGCCGGGCGACCGTGTGTATTGCGCCGCACGCTTTTGCTGTGCGGCGCTTTTTTATCTCAGCCCAACGCGGCGAATGCCGGCACGCTGTGCGCCAACGCGGCCGCTGCGACAAACACACCGACCATCGCCAGTGCTTCCAGATACAGCACGTTGACGAACGTATGCGCGTCCATCGTCGAGGCCGTGCGGCGCAAGCGCGGCAGCGCCGAGAAGCGGTTGAGTCCGCCGAGCACCAGCGCGAGCGCGATCAGCATCAGCTTCAGCGTCAGCACATGGCCCCACGTGCTCACCTGGATCGCTTCGAACGAGCCGCCCGAACCGCGCACGGCATTGAAGATGCCCGTGAGCAGGACCAGTCCGACCGCCACCAACGATACGTTCGATACCTGCGTCGCCGTGCGGATCAACATTCCACGGGCGGTGGACGTGCCGAGCGCGGGCAATACCGAGAGCCCTGCCGCCATCGCCAACCCGCCCCAGACGCCCGTGACCAGCACATGCAACATCTGCATGGCGATCGCCGCCGAGAACGGGCCGGCATCAGCCGCATGCCCGAGCGACGCCTTGCCCGCCGCAATCGCGATCACCGCGAGCCACAACAGCGCGTTGCGCAGCATGCCCGTATGACGGGCCATGGCCGTGCCCAGCAGCACCAGCGCGCCGGCAAACGCCACGCTCCAGCCATAACCGACATGGGTTTGCGTCAGGACAGTCGGTATTACGCCAAGCGCCGCCGGCAGCGCAACGCCGCTCATCGACGCCGCCTGGTACCACAGCCAGCCGAGGTCTGCCAGCACCAGCACGACAGTGGCCGTCAGCATCGACCGTTGCGCGCGCAACCAGGCGGGCCGCGCAGGGTTGATCTTGATCTGCGCGTCCTTGGCGAGCCATGCACCGAGCAACGCCGAACCGACGGCGAACGCGAACGCGACATTCATGAGCGCGGCCATAGCGACCTGCCCGATCCACAATCCGTCCATGCTCATTTGACGATGAATGCAAAGTCGCCCTGCGTGCGGTGGCCGTCCGTGGCAACCGCCGTCCAGTGCACCCCGTAGCGGCCCGCCGTCAACTGCGGCAACGCCAGATGCAGCATCTTTGCATCAGTTTGGTCGACTTGCGACGCAGCCGGTGCGGCCGGCTTGCCGCTCGCGTCGCTCAGTTCGATCCTGCTGAACGCCGGTTCGAGCGGTTCGGTGAAATGAATCGTCACTTCAGTGGGGGCGGCCACTTCGGCGTTCGCCGCCGGCTCGCTCGACACCATATGCGCATGCGCAAAAGCCGTGGACGTCATCACCAGCGCCGCGGCGCCGAACGTCAACGCACGCAGCGCCGAACGGGAAAAATTGAATAGCTTCATGTAAGGCCGATAGCTTGTGGAAAGTAAAACGGTAGGCGTTGAGCCGAGGAGCGCAGACGTCAGACAAACGTCGCGCGCCCGGAAGTGTACGCTTCGATGGTCGGCGCGCGCGTCGGTTCAACCTGCTTTGTGATGCGAGCCGATGAGAACGAGACGTGTATCCGCGGCGCCACAGACAAAATCGAGATGGCGGACCCGCCTGCCTCGCGGCTGCTGCGCGTCAAACTGTCGCATAGCGGTGACGCCCGGAACCTTCTCTTCTGTGGCAAATAGTCACCATCACCCTTCGATGATAGAATGCTGCGTCGCCGCAGCGCCGGCTGCCCTTCACACCGAGCCGCTCGAAGTTCGGTCAGGTCCCCGATTTTGATGGAGTTACGCGTGTCTTCAAGACGCATTTTCCGCCCGCTGCTTGCCCTTCTGCTGATTGGCTCCGCGGGTGTCTATAGCGCTGCGAAAGCGCAGACTCAACCGAAGGCCCCCGATACGATGGAAGCGCGCGTGCAAGGCTGCACGGCCTGTCACGGCTCGCATGGCCAAGGTACCGACAACGACTACTTCCCGCGTCTGGCGGGCAAGCCGGCCGACTATCTGTACAACCAGCTGCAGAACTTCCGCGAAGGGCGCCGCAAGTACCCGCCGATGAACTACCTCGTCACGTATCTCTCTGACGACTACCTCCATCAGATCGCCACGTACTTCTCGCAACAACGTCCGCCGTACCCCACGCCGGCCAAGCCGACGGTGTCGGCGGCCATCGTTGCGCGCGGCCAGCAGATCGTGCTGCACGGCGACGCATCGAAGCAGATTCCGGCGTGCGCGGCTTGCCACGGCAAGGCGCTGACCGGCATGGAACCCGCTATCCCGGGTCTGGTCGGCCTGCATGCTGACTACATCAGCGCGCAATTGGGCGCATGGCGTTCGGGCTCGCGCCATGCCATCGCACCGGATTGCATGCACACCATCGCCACCCGTCTGACTGACGAAGACGTGAACGCCGTCGCTGCCTGGCTTTCCACGCAAACGGCCCCACAAAACCCCGTGCCGGCTCCGGCCCGCTCGATGAAGACTCCGCTTGCCTGCGGCAGCGAACCGCAATAAGGCACCGGGAGAGACACTCAAATGAAACGCAAGTCCTTGTTCGCCCTCTCGGCAGTCGTCGTCGTTGCGGCTGCCGCACTCGTTCCCGTCCTGTGGTCGGGCGGCGACAACCTGCATAACGGCTCGGCTATGGCGGCAACGCCCGCCGACCAGGCCGCGCTGATCAAGAAGGGCGAGTACCTCGCCCGCGCCGGCGACTGTATCGCCTGCCACACGGTGCGCGGCGGCAAGCAGTTCGCCGGCGGCCTGCCGATGCTGACGCCGTTCGGCACGATGTTCACGCCGAACATCACGCCTGACGACCAGTACGGTATCGGCAAGTGGACGCAGGACGACTTCTACCGCGCCATGCACACGGGCCGTTCGAAAGACGGTAGCCTGCTGTACCCGGGCTTCCCGTTCACGAGCTACACGAAGGTCACGCGCGCCGACTCGGACGCGATCTACGCGTACCTGCGCTCGGTCACGCCGGTCAATGTGCCGAGCCGTCCGCACGAACTGAAATTCCCGTTCAACCAGCGCAACATGCTGATCGGCTGGCGCACGCTGTTCTTCCGCGAAGGCGAGTACAAGGCTGATCCGACCAAGTCGGTCGAATGGAACCGTGGCGCCTACCTGATCGAAGGCCTCGGCCACTGCGGCATGTGCCACACGTCGATCAACGCCATGGGCGGCCCGGTTAGCTCGGCAGCGTTCGCCGGCGGCTTGATCCCGCTGCAGAACTGGTACGCACCGTCGTTGACGTCGAACAAGGAAGCCGGCCTCGGCGACTGGGAAACCAAAGACATCGCCGACCTGCTGAAGACCGGTGTGTCGGCCCGCGGCGCGGTGTTCGGTCCGATGGCTGAAGTGGTTCACAACAGCCTGCAGTACATGTCGGACGACGACATCAACGCGATGGCTACGTACCTGAAGACGATTCCGCAGAAGAGCGAAGCACCGGAACCGCTGCAGCTCGAAACCTCGGAAAAGTTCGGTGGCGAACTGTTGAAGCAAGGTCAGAAGATCTACGGTGACAACTGCGCGAAGTGTCACGCGGAAAATGGCCTCGGCATGCCGCCGTCCTTCCCGCCGCTCGCGAACAACCAGTCGATCCAGATGCCGTCGGCGGTCAATCCGATCCGTATGGTGCTGAACGGTGGTTACCCGCCGAGCACGGAAGCCAACCCGCATCCGTACGGCATGCCGCCGTTCGCCCAGGCGCTGTCGAACACGGAAGTGGCCGCTGTCGTGACGTACATTCGTATGTCGTGGGGCAACCACGGTACGGCTGTGTCGCCGCAGCAAGTGTCCGATCTGCGTTCGGCGCCGCTCGACTAAGCAGCGTGTGATGCACCTGGGGCGCGGCCCGCGAAATAACGCGGCCGCGCCCTTCGTTTTTTCAGGACCGGTATCATGTGGGTGGTACAAACCCTAATGAAACCGCGCAGGAGGAAAGAGCCGTGCATGTCGGTGAGCGTTTCAACAGCATTACCCATCTCGTCGGCGCCGTGCTGTCGGTGGCGGGGCTGGCTACGCTCGTGACAATGGGCGCGCTCGACGGCGACGCGTACAAGGTGGTCAGCTTCAGTGTCTACGGTGCGATGCTGTTCGTGCTGTATGCTATCTCGACGCTTTACCACAGCGTGCGCAACCCGCGCGTGAAAGCTGTTCTGCAGAAATGCGATCATTCGGCGATCTACCTGTTGATTGCCGGCAGTTACACCCCGTTCACACTTGTTACGTTGCGCGGACCGTGGGGCTGGTCGCTATTCGGCGTAAGCTGGGGGCTTGCCGCTCTCGGCATCGTGCAGGAACTGACGCTCGGGCGACGCACCCGCAGCGTTTCGATGGTGCTGTATGTATTGATGGGATGGCTTGCGCTCGTTGCCGTCCGCCCGCTGGTTCAAGCCTTACCGGCAGCGGGTACCGCCTGGCTCGTGGCCGGCGGGGTCATCTACAGCGTCGGTATCTACTTCTTCATCAACGACGAGCGCATCCGGCACGGACATGGTATCTGGCACCTGTTCGTACTGGCGGGCAGTCTGTGTCAATTCGTCAGTGTTGCGCGCTACGTCGCGTGACATCCCACGGCGGCGAAATGCAACTTAAGGCCAGTCAACGTGTCTGCATAGCGCGTTGAAGCATTCGGCATGCGTATCGCGCGTGCCGCCGATTTCTCTGCGACCGGAACTGGGCTTTGGCCTCGAACGCGCCATGCGGGCGTGTTCATGCCGCGCTTGTACCCGCTTGGGCCCGTTTGAGCCCATTTGGTGCCGTCTGGTGCCGTCTGGTGCCGTTCGCGAAACTGCATTGCAAAGAGCATTTATGTCTTTTGATTCCCTCGGCTTGTCCGAACCGCTGGTCCGCGCTGTACACGAACTCGGCTACACCACCCCGACTCCGATCCAGACGCAAGCGATCCCCGCCGTGCTCAACGGCGGCGACCTGCTGGCTGGCGCGCAGACTGGCACCGGCAAGACCGCCGGCTTCACGCTGCCGATCCTGCAGCGTCTGAATACCATGCCCGCTGTCACCACGGCGTCGGGCAAGCGCGCCGTGCGCGCGCTGATCCTCACGCCGACGCGTGAGCTGGCCGCCCAGGTCGAAGAAAGCGTGCGCGCCTACGGCAAGTACCTGAAGCTGAAGTCGACCGTGATGTTCGGCGGCGTCGGCATCAATCCGCAGATTGGCGCGTTGCGCAGCGGCGTGGACATCGTCGTCGCGACGCCGGGCCGTTTGCTCGACCACATGCAGCAGAAGACCATCGACCTGTCGCATCTCGAGATTCTCGTTCTCGACGAAGCTGACCGCATGCTGGACATGGGCTTCATCCACGACATCAAGCGCGTGCTCGCGAAGTTGCCGCCGAAGCGTCAGAACCTGCTGTTCTCGGCTACCTTCTCCGACGAGATCAAGACGCTCGCCGACAATCTGCTCGACTCGCCGGCGCTGATCGAAGTCGCCCGTCGCAATACGACGGCTGAACTCGTCGCGCAAAAGATTCACCCGGTCGACCGCGACAAGAAGCGTGAGCTGCTCACGCACCTAATCAAGCAACACAACTGGTTCCAGGTACTGGTGTTCACGCGCACGAAGCACGGCGCGAACCGCCTTGCCGAACAGCTGACGAAAGACGGCATCAGCGCGCTGGCGATTCACGGCAACAAGAGCCAATCGGCCCGTACACGTGCGCTCGCCGAGTTCAAGGACGCCACGCTGCAAGTGCTGGTCGCCACCGACATCGCGGCACGCGGCATCGATATCGATCAGCTGCCGCACGTGGTCAACTACGATTTGCCGAACGTGCCGGAAGATTACGTGCACCGGATCGGCCGCACGGGTCGTGCAGGCGCATCGGGCGAAGCGATTTCGCTGGTGTGCGTCGACGAACTGCAACTGCTGAAGGACATCGAGAAGCTGATCAAGCGTCAGGTGCCGCAGGAAGTGATCGCCGGTTTTGAGCCGGATCCGACTGCGAAGCCGGAACCGATTCTGCGCCGTGGCCAGGGTGGTGGTGGCGGCGGTGGCAATCGTCAGCCACGCCAGAGCCAAGGTGCGCCGAAGCGCGAGGGTGGCCAGCGTGACGGCGGTCGCCGCGATGGCGCGTCGTCGTCAGCAAAGCCCGCACAACGTTCGGGTCAGCGCCCGGCGAATGGTCAGCAGCAGCCGAAGCCGCAAGGTGCGAAGCCGGCCGGCAACGGCGGACAGCCGCGCCGCGACGGTCAGCGTCATGATGGCCAGCCGCGTGCAGCGGCGCACGAAGGCGGCGCCGCGCAACACGCGCCGCGCAATCCGCAGGGCGCAAAGCCGCAAGGTGGCAATCCGGGTGCTTTGCTGGGTGGCGCCAAGCCACGCAATGACGCACCGCGTGGCGGCCAGCCGACGCGCAGCGGCCAGCGTGGCCGTTAAGTTCTAAGCGCTGCCTGCTCGCTAGCCGTCGTCCCAGACTAACGGCTAGCCGCAGCGGTAGCCTGCTTCAGGTGCTCGATCTGCTGTTCCCATCGATCGAGCACCGCCTCCCCCTCCCCCTCCAGTTCAAACGTAATGCCGCTTGTCAGGCGCGCATAACGCACGCTCTGCGCCTCCGCTGTGTCGATCGAGCCGATGAGGTACGCGAGGCCGCTGTCATCGCCTGTCACGCCCGCTAGCGGCGTCACGCGCAACTGCACCTGATAGAACGCCTCGTCGCAGACGAACGTCAGCGCGGCCCGGCCGCTTTGCGCAATCACGCGCGCCGCCCGAGCCTGCGGCCACACTGCGATGCACAGCGAGCGCGAATCAGGCGCGTATAACTCGCCGACGCTCAGCAGTGACGTGCGCACGTGGCCATTCGCATCGACGGTGAGCAGCGACGCGGTGAACCGTGTCTTGCTTGCTAGTGACGAGCCATCGAACAACGTGCGGACGGCGTCGGGCCATTCGTCGAACACGTTCTGTTCGAGCGGACGTTCGGGGGCAGAGGAGTCGCTCATCGTATCGCTCCGGTCAGAAAGAGGTTGCCAGCGAGGTGGCCAAGGATGCGAGGTTCAATCATGCCTCGAAAAACGAATGGCCCGCACGAGCGGGCCATTTATCTTCGTCTCTGTATGCCGTGAACTCAGCAAAAGAACATCAACGGAAAAACACGTGCTGCGTGATCTTGGCAAGCGGGTAATGCACACCCGGCTGAATCTTGGCCGGCAGATCGAGCGGCTTGAGCAGCATCTTCACGCACATGTCCGCCGACAGATTGCGCCGCACCAGCGCATTGATGCGGGCCGCGCGTTCGCGGTTATAGACCGAATCGTGCACGCGCTCCGGATAACGAATCGCGAAGACATGGCGCAACGCGATCTCCGAGTCTTCGTTCTTGATTTCCATCACGCGGCGCATCAACGCGCCGAGAACCGCAAGACGGCCATTGCCTTCGATCTTGTTGTACTTCTTGAAGAACTTGAAAAAGTGCTTGTAGTGACGAACTTCGTCGGTGCGGATGTTGTCGGTGATCTGCTTGAGCACTGGCTCGTCCGAACATTCGCCGATCGCGCGATACAGCGTCGCGGTACCCGTTTCCACCACGCAGCGGGCGACCATCTCGAGCGCGCGGGTCTTTTCGAAGTCTTCGAACGAACAGGTCAGCGAATACTCCTCCATGAAATTGCGGAACGCAGTATCCCAATCGAACTCAGGCCAGACGTAAGCGACATACGTTTTGAGCGCGCGGCCGTGCTGCATCTCTTCCGGCTCCCACTCCTGGTTGAGCCAGGCGGAGACTTCCGGGTCGCCGTCGAAGAACGTGCTCAGATTGCTGGTGTAAAGATCGGTGCCGCTTTCGATAAATGAAGCGGCGCACAACAGAAGCAGCAGGTCTTCGTTAGCTACTGCCTTCTGGCGATCTATGCGGGTGAGGTCGATATCCTCGATCCGCCAGGGCATCACATGGTTCAGCTCAATGTGCATTGTGTCCTTGCTCCGAAGGCTGTATCGACTCGTGGAGCGCGCTCGAAACCGCCCGCTATCGCAAGGGCGGTCCGCCGTGTCAGATACAGCGCCTTGAATTAGAGTTAACCCCTTGTATCTTGCATCTTAGCCGGTGTTTAACAACTCTGCTGATAACCCAGCACAGACCATGCCGGGCCGCCGCAGTTCCAATTGCAAGGTAGTCGAATCCTTCAGTCGGTTACAAGCGGTACACGCAGGGATCGGGATAGGGGCAGGCCTCGCGACCCGACCCCTCCCACACCACCGTGCGTACGGGTCCGTACACGGCGGTTCGGATCAGTTGGCCGGCTATTTGCGTAACGATGGAAGGCCGAGAGAGCCAA
>NZ_WOEY01000079.1 GCF_013177695.1 Paraburkholderia solitsugae
TGACCACCATCAACGTCCCCACCCGCGACGAAGTTTCCCCGGCCAATCAGGCCATCTTCGACAACCTCAAGAGCGGCCTTGGCATGGTGCCCAATCTCTACGCGACGCTCGCCCATTCCGAGAGTGCGCTCGGCAGCTACCTCGCCTTCCAGAACGCGAAGAGCAGCATTACCGGCAAGGCACGCGAAGTCGTCAACCTCGTCGTCAGCCAAGTCAACACCTGCGAATACTGCCTCGCGGCCCACACGGTCATCGGCAAGATGAGCGGTTTCACCGATGAGCAAATCCTTGAGATCCGCAGTGGCAACGCAAGCTTCGATGCAAAGTTCGACGCATTGGCGAAACTCGTCAGGAACATCGCGATCAGCCGCGGACACGCGGACCAGGCGCTGGTCGATGCCTTCTTCGCCGCTGGCTGGACCAAGGCCAATCTGGTCGACGCGATCATCGTCATCGGCGACAAGACGGTAACTAACTATCTGCATGCAACGACCCGGGTTCCGGTCGACTTCCCCGCTGCTCCGCAACTGCCTGCCTGATCGTAGCTGCCGGGTGAGCCGTGGACGTCAAGCGGTGAGCGCGACGCTCGCCCCACCCGGCCGACTGATACGACGCCGAAACGCGGGAGACTGGATGAATGACGTCCGTGCCGAAGGCGAATCCGCGAGGATACGTAACCGCACTGGCGGGCAGTACGGATTGCGCGGCACCGTTGAGATAGGGGGGAAACGCAGCAATCGTCCGCACGCTACGCAATCCAACGTAATAGCGCCCATCGGGCCCAAGGTTGCCACCTCCGGCATTCAGTCCTGGAACGGAACCCGTGTCACGTACCACCATTCCTTTGGTGTCGAGCGCAAGGATGCGGTCGTTTCCGCTATTGACACAAAGATGCTGCCGATCCGGACTGACGCTCATGCCGCGAGGATCGACGATGCGAGGGTCGTCGCTGAACGAACCAATGAAAGTACCGTCGAGGCGGAATGACAGGAGCGCCCCGTATCCGTCGCCGTTCGAACCAGAAGCGCTGGTAACCAGAATGCTCATATCGAGTCCTGCGAGATAGATTAGAACCTCTCACCCTGCCGTGCCGGTGTGGCCAACGCAACGACCAGCGCTACGTTAGCGCGGGTCGCTGCGTCGTTCAGGGCGTGCTTGTGTGAAGGGAGTCAAGTACCGGAATCCGCTCTTCCGGGTCCGGATGGTGGGGTGCAGAATTACGCCGCCTGCGTTTCAGCATCGAACGGGTAGTCGGTGTAACCGCATGCGTCGCCACCATAAAAAGTACTACGGTCGTACCGGTTGAGCGGCAGATTCAACCGCAGGCGCTTGGGCAGATCAGGGTTGGCGATGAAGTGGCGGCCAAACGCGACGATGTCCGCGTGGCCCGCTTCGATGATCCAGGCATTTCTTGATCGACACCCTGAACTCAACATCGACATCGTGCTCGACGATGAGAACATCGATCTGCTGGAACGCGGTATCGACGTAGCACTCAGGATGGGGGTGCTTGGCGGCTCGAACATGACTGCACGCAAGGTCACTCACGGTTGGCGTTGCGTCGTCGGCACGCCAGTCTGGTTCGCAAAAGCCGGCGAACCGCGGGTACCTGCGGATCTGCTATCGCATCAGGCGATCGTGTATGAGCAGGGCGGCGGCGGAAGCGTGTGGTCGTTCAAGCAAGGCAATTCGGAAACGGCGATTGTCGTCGCCGGGCGCGTCCGCGTGAACGCGGCGGAAGGCGTGCGCGCGGCCGTGCTCGCCGACATGGGCGTCGCGATCGCTTCGGAATGGATGTTCACGCCGGAACTCGCGAGTGGTGCAGTAAAACGCGTGCTGGCCGACTGGGAATTGCCGGGTATCGACCTGTGGGCCGTTTTTCCCAGTGGGCGCATGGCCAGTGCAAAAGCACGCGCTTTCGTCGCCTGGATTGAGGAGATGTTCGCCCCTCAAATTGAAGCCTTGCCGATCGAGGCACCGCCATCGACAAACAACGTTTGACCCGTGATGAAAGCCGCATCTTCGGACAGCAGGAAAGTGATGGCTGCAGCAATCTCGTCTGGCTTGCCGAAGCGTTTCATTGGGACGGAGGCGAGATAGCGCTGCTCCCCTTCGCTTCCTAGCGCGTTATTGGCTCGAAACAGTTCGGTTTCCGTGGGGCCGGGAGCCACGGAATTGACCGTGATGCCGGTGGTCGCCAACTCAAGCGCCCAGGAGCGTGAAAAACTCACCAAGGCGGACTTGGCGGCGGCATAAGCCGTACGTTCCACGCTGCCAAGGATAGTGAGGCTCGATATGTTGACGATTCGCCCCCAGCCACGGGCGCTCATATTGGGCAGGAGTGCTTGCGCCGCCTGGATAGCTGGATGCAGATTGAGCGATATGACGGAGTCAAGCGCGTCCAGATTGATGGCGCCCAGCCTCTGCGGTTTAACCAGCCCAACGTTATTGACCAGGCCGTCGAACTTGTATTCCGCCACAAGCTTATCGAGCGTGGCCTGCGTTTTCACGCGGTCGGACAGGTCGACAGAAACGAGCGTTCCAGGAAAGCCAGGGTCGTCCCCCTGACGTGCCAGCCCCACTACGCGGTGCCCGTCTGCGTTCAGCCGCTGTGCGACGGCCCTGCCGATGCCTTTGCTGGCACCGGTTACAAGAAAAGTACGTGATTTCATATTGCCTCGATTTTTATGTATCAGCTTGCCTGTCCAATCGTTCCCGACGGTTCATGGCCGGGAACGAAGCAGGGCTGAATCAAGACGCCGAAGCGACCTTCTTGCGTAGAACCGGCAACATGTCCTGCGGCTCAGGACGCTGCGTATAGTCCGGGTTGACTTCCGAGTACAGGATCGTTCCGTCTTGCCCGACCAAGTAGCGCGCCGGCATCGGCAACGTCCAACTGTCGTCTCCGTTGAACGCCGGCAGATCGTTTTTGAGGTTCTTGTACAGATCCACCAGATAGTCGGGCAATGCAAAGCGGATGCCGAATGCGGCTGCCACATCGTTGTGCGTGTCGCTCAGGATCGGGAAGCTCAGCTTGTTGGTACGGACCGATTTGCGGCTGTTCACGGCATTCTGCGGCGAGATCGCGACCAGACTGGCACCTTCGGCCTTGAACGATGGTAGCGCTTCTTCAAGGGCCATCAGTTCAAGATTGCAATACGGGCACCATGCGCCACGATAGAAACTGATCACGATCGGCCCCTGCTTCAGCAGTTCGACAGACGACACGGGTTTGCCATCCGGATCATTGAGGGTAAATTCCGGCGCGACGTCGCCCGCTTTCAGAGCGCGAGCAGCCTGACCGGACGCCGCGAGTTCGGCTGTCGCACGTTCCATGATCGGATGGATTTCCGGCGGTGCAAAGTACGGGGCTTTTCCGCCTTTGAAATCGGCCTTGAATGCGTCGAGCCTGGCTTGAAGTGACATGACAATCCCCTTCCTGATGAGGTTTAACGCACATTGCGTGGCAGGGATAGTCAGCCAATGCAAACCGGCGGAGAAGACAGCACGAATGCATAACTGTCATTCCTGCTGGGCATGGGGGCGACAAAGAGAACAGAGCGGCGCGGGCAAGTGGCCGCGCGGCGCTCGTCAACGCGTGTGACCTGGGCGACGTCCGGTCTGCGGGTATCAGCAGACATTGGACCTTGAGATGCCATTGGCCGCTTCGGGTCGGCCCCCCCCGACGCTTGATGAATGGGGCTGACAGCGCTCGGTTGTTCGCACCCTGACGGGCCTGACGGATGATCGAGAGCGCCCGACCGGCCTTCACAGAATCCCGACGGTTGTTGCTGGGCTTCGAGCACCGGCGCGATACCAGGGGGCGCTTCAGAAAACGGAAAATAGTGCACGTTAAGCAGGCAACGCCGGTCTGGCTCGGACTTCGCACTATCGCGCGGCGAAGGCCTGCGCGCCCGTCCGGCGTCGTTACGTCGGCGGCGATGCTCGAGACGGACGGAGCGGTTTCCTTCAGCGTCCTAGCGCGTGCGCGAGGCCGATGCCGCTCGATCCGCCGGTGATCAGGACGCGTTTGCCTTCGATCTTCATGATTGCGCCCCCTCGAGCTTGTCCTGCGTCCTGGTGTCGAAATCGCTGGCGTCATGACGCTCGCGCAGCTGCTCGGACGGCACTCCGCTCATGCGGTTGACCATGCGACCGCGCCTGACCGCTGGCCGCGCCAAGATGGCGTCGGCCCAGCGCTGCACGTTCTTGTAATCCTGCACGCTCAGGAACTCCGCCGCCCCGTACAGCCAACCTTTGACGAGCCCGCCGTACCAGGGGAAGGTCGCGATGTCGGCGATCGTGTAGTCGCTGCCGGCGAGGTATTCGCTCTCGGCGAGGCGCCGGTCGAGCACGTCGAGCTGGCGCTTGACCTCCATGGCGAACCGGTCGATCGCGTACTCGATCTTGGTCGGCGCATAGCCATAGAAGTGGCCGAGTCCCCCGCCCAGATACGGGGCACTACCCATCTGCCAGAACAGCCAGTTCAGTGTCTCGGTGCGCGCCGCGACGTCCTTGGGGAGGAGGGCATCGAATTTTTCCGCCAGATACAGCAGGATCGAGCCCGATTCGAACACGCGGATCGGCGTCGGGCCGCTGCGGTCCAGCAGCACCGGGATCTTCGAGTTGGGGTTGACCGAGACCAAGCCACTGCCGAACTGGTCGCCGTCGCCAATCTTGATCAGCCAGGCGTCGTACTCGGCGCCGGTATGGCCTAGGGCCAGTAGTTCTTCCAGCATGATCGTGACCTTGACGCCGTTGGGCGTGCCCTGCGAGTAGAGCTGGAGCGGGTGCCGGCCAACCGGCAGTTCTTTCTCATGCGTTGGCCCGGCGATGGGTCGGTTGGTGCTCGCAAAGGCACCGCCATTGGGCTTGGTCCAGGTCCAGACCTTCGGGGGTGTGTAGTGGTGGGAGTTTGCCATGTTGTCTCCGCAATCGGTTCGGGGCCAGTTCAGACGGCCGGGGGATAGTTGGACGGGAAGAGCACGCGCCGAGTATCTTCATCGTTGACATTCTTGAACGAGTGGCCAGTGCCGTTTCCCCACCTCAGCGGATCCGGCTTACGGGAGGCCGTTGCTTGCGCCTTGTCGCTCATCTTGCGTAGTCCTCGACTGGATTTCCGATTGTCGTCGTCCGTCGCTTCGGCGCGCGCAAACGCTAAGCGTGGTGTTATTCGACAGGAGGTTACTTTGGCGTTTTCTGCCCTGCGGAACAGACAAAAACGAGGTTCCGCACCCGGCTAACCCTGTTCGCAGGACAGTGCGCTGTTGGTGCTGCACGTCACCGTTCTCCGACGGTCAGAACGATTTTGCCGATATGTGCGCTGGATTCCATCAACGCATGCGCCGCCCGCACCTCAGCGAGCGGCAGCACGACGTGGATTACCGGCAAGGCGCGGCCCGCTTCGAGCAACGGCCAGACCTTCTGTTCCAGCGCGTTTGCGATCGCCGCTTTCTGGAGAGCGGTCCGGGCGCGCAGCGTCGAGCCGGTAAATGTAAGGCGCTTGAGCATCAGCGGCATCGCATCGAGCGTGATGCGGCTGCCTTCGAGAAAGGCGATCTGTACAAGACGCCCTTCCACCGCAAGTGCCTTCAGATTGCGCTCGATGTAGCTGCCACCGACCATGTCGAGAATGACGTCGACGCCGCGGCCTTCCGTAAAGCTGGCGACGACCTCCACGAAGTCCTCGTTGCGGTAAACGATTGTCCGCTCGGCGCCTGCAGCTGCGCACGCTTCGGCCTTTGCGGCGTTGCCGACGGTCGCGACCACGCGCACGCCAGCGGCGCGCGCGAGCTGGATCGCAGTCAGGCCGATGCCGCTCGAGCCGCCATGCACGAGCAAGCTTTCGCCCTCGACGAGACGGCCACGCTCGAACAAGTTGGTCCAGACGGTGAAGTACGTTTCCGGAAGCGCCGCCGCCTGCTGCAACGAAAGCCCGCGCGGCACGGGCAGGCAGTGCAATGCGTCTGTCACGCAGAATTGCGCGTAGCCGCCGCCTGGCACCAGCGCGCAGACCTCGTCGCCGACTTGCCAGCGTGACACGCCTGCACCAAGGGCGGCAATGCGCCCCGACACTTCCAGGCCGAGATGAGGCGATGTGCCGGACGGCGCTGGATAGGATCCCGAGCGCTGCAGCACGTCGGGGCGGTTCACGCCGGCGTAGGCGACCTCTATCAGCACTTCGCCGGCCGCAGGTAAGGGCACTTCGCGTGACGTGATATGCATGCACTCGGGCGGGCCGCCGGCGTCGTGCTCGACGTAGCTCATTGAGGCGGGAAGGGGAGTTCTCTTGTTCATGGGCGCTCAGCTTATGATGGCTTCAAGGTGGTCGTCGGGCAAACAGCGTGATGCAGGATTGACGGGAGCGGCTGTGGCTTGCATCAATATTCTCTAGATGTGTTAAAGGGACGCGGCTATTCTCACGGCGCGGAAAGCGACGGCCTTAGACGTCGAATCGATAGGTGTTTCCGTCTCGCACCAGTTTGCCGGCTACGCGCAGCGTCCCACCGCAGACCAGTCGTGCTCCGCTCCTAAACCATGCGCGCGCAACGTCAGGAGTCACACGCACTCCGCTTCGACCGTCGTGGAGACATTCCTGGAGCGCTCCTCAAGCTCGGCTGCTGTCTCCTTTTCTGGAATACCCCGCAGCCGGGAGCGGCGCCCTTTTTGAAACCGCCTCCAAGTGGCCTCCTTTCGCAGCCAAAAGCACGAAAAGTGATTCACCTGCCTGGGCTGGCGGGCAATAGCGCGAGTTCTGGCTGCCGTGGGATTTAAGCTCGCTCATCTGTCCACCACCAGCCGATGATTATGGTGCCGCACCGGATGGCGTACCACCTTGTCGAGCTTGATATCTTTGCCGATGCGCGCGAGCAGAACGTTCATCTCACGCTTTGCTGACTCCGGCGCGCGCTGGTAATAGAACAACGGCCTCTGGAACATGTACTGAATGCACGTCCACACATTGCGCTCACCGGAGACCTTGCCGATTGTGAAATCCTGAGTGCCGAGGAGGCGGGGAATCGGGCTCGAATAATTCGCATCGATCCAGTCCGCCACGCGGTCGATCGTGTCACAGGCGACCGGAACGTATTCTGCGAACAGATGCCGCAGTAGTGGCATCAGTGTTTCCGGGACCTCGTCCTCGCCGAAATATTCACCCGGTCTTTTGGCGGGCGAATTCATACGCTCCACCCAACGAACGACGTTGGGAAAATGCCGCTGCAACAGCGCGGAGGAATAGAGGTCGCGGTAAAAGTGGGCATATAGCGGCCCCATGAACGCGAAATCCGCGGTCGACGGCCGCGAACCGAAGAGATAGTCATGGTCTCCGAAGTGTGCGTCGAGCCAGCCGAGAAGATTCTCCGTCCATCGCTGTACTTCGGGTGCTGTCTCTGGACTTATGCCCAATGACGGCAAGCGATCACGGGCCCAGGCACAACTCTTCTCGCCGACGATCAATTGTTGGCTGGGCTGGGCCATTGGCTCGTACATACGGCCAAATTCGGCCTTCAAATATTCGTAGTTCGTCTCGGGAAACGCCCATCGGTAGTACATGGCCGGAATGCGCACCCAGTCATGAGCGTAAGCCTCCACCAGAAGATTGGCCAAGTGCAGAACCGGCGTGGAGGGATAAACGGAAACGAGCGGGAAACGTGCCTCCATCTCGTCGACAATGTCGGTCGAGTCCTGAAGCATATTGCCTTCCGGCATCCGCAGGACGGGCATCATTCGATAGCCGATCCGCGGGACGAGAAAGCGGTCATAAACGGCATTGGACGCAACCATTTCCTGAAATGGGATGCCCTTGAAGATGAGGTACGACCTCACCTTCGCCGTATAGTTGGAAATCTGGGCGCCGTAGAGCGTATAGACGTCGTGCATGGTCACTTCCTCATGATTTGATAGATCTGACTCCCGACGTCTTCGGGGCCGCCGCTCGCGAAGGTAACGACTCCAGCCAACATGAGCACATTGCCGGCTCCAATGAAACGACTTTTCATATTGCTTGACATCCTTCCGTGTGGCTGTCTCCGGTACCACTTTCTTGTCGCAGCGGCTGCTAGAGAAACGAGCGAAAGCACTTATCGGCCGCATTGTTATCGAATGTTAACCGGGGGGCAGGAGGCCGGCTATGTCCCGGGAGGAATAACAATCATTGCGCGACGGAATGGGCTTTGATTGGAAAGCCTGCACTGAAATCTTTTGAAAGAAGCCCCCTATGCCATTGCTCCCAAACGTGGGGGGAAACCTGCGAGCCGCGCCGAACATCCGCAAGGGGGCGCTCTCGCCAAATGCCAGAAATTGTGTAAGGCGAATTGCTAAGCGCCGGCCCCGGAAGGCAGGCCGTCGACCAGGACGAACTCGAAGGTGGAGCAGCTTGAACGAAGGGGGATGATCGCCTGATAAGCTTCCGACCTATAACATCTTTCAGCCGAATCAAAATCGGGGAATTCCGCAATGGTTATGCGACGACTCTCCTGCGGACCCTCGAACGTAAGGACTTTGCCACCGCGTACTATGTGACGCCCACCAAAATTCGCAATCACGCATGGGGAACGTGACGCATACGCCTGGAAGGCGACAGGATCTTCGACGATTGCACGCACAACGAAATAAGCGGACATAGAGTGACTCATTGATTTTGTTCAACACAACGTTCAACAGGAAACAGGTCGCGGTGCCTGAGTACGTGACTCTTGGACGGCGTGTCATACTAATTGGATGGCGAATTCCTGATCAGGTTCGTCGCGTGCGTGTTCGTGGTGTTGGCGCACATCGCCGCTGCGACTGTTACAGTCTCGGTAAGACGTTTGTCTGTAGTGCCTGAATTGCGAGTCACTCTCGTGTACACCCCGATGCGATATGCGATAGACGCATTGCATCGTAGGTGCGACGGCTACACTGATCAGTTGCTTCGCTTGAGCTGAGAGCACGCCTGCTTCGAAGGCCACCGTATCAAACGCCTGGAACGCTTTGACAAGGGCCCGCGCATGCTCTTCGCGGTTCTTGATACGTTTGAGTTTGGAAATGCAGAACATCGCATAGCGTTCGAGTCGATCAAGGTACCTGGCGATCAGGCGCAATCGCGCCCACCGGCGCAATTTGCTCCGGATAAACATTCCGTCCGAAGTACGGAGCCGGCGACAGAACCTGTGGGAAGAACATATACGCTGACGCGATTTTCCGCAAAGATACTCTGGTATATCGGCTCGACACGTACGCATAGTGAGCTGTCGAAAGGAGCACGCGCTCAGTCGGTTGCACATCTCCCTTACTGTTGCACTAGCGTGTCGACGAGGGCCAGCGCCGTCTGCCTGAGGCGCTTCGGTTCACCGTACACCCGTTCCATGACGGCGATTCCACGCGTCATCGTCACGATGAGGCGTGCTGCCTGACGCGGCGGGATGATAAGTTGCGCGCGCGCCTCGGGGGTGCCAAGGACACCAAACAATACATCCTCGAGCTCGTCGAGCATTCTCATGACAAGTTCCTGCTGGCGCGGCGACTCTGGGTCGATTTCGACGGCGATCTTTGTCGACAGGCAGCCGCGCGCAGGCGAGCCCTGCGTGATCGAACGGATTGCGAACGTAAAAAAATCGGTCAGTGCGTTGCGCAAGTCGGGCTTGTTGAGCGCCTTGCGCGCGTCGCCAATGAAACGGTCAGTGTAACGCTCGAATACGCGTACGAAGATCCTTTCCTTGTCGCCATACGCGTTATACAGCGAGCCCCGCTGCACACCCGTCGATTTTGCCAGGTCCAGCATCGAGGTCGCACGAAAGCCTTTGGCCCAGAATGTATCCAGCGCCTTCTCGAATGCGCTGTCTTCGTCAAATGCGGATCTGCCCATTCCGACGGCGATTTTGCGGCCGGCGTGGTTCATGGAGAACTCGCTGTGGGATATCGCACCGGCGCGCGAAACGGGCGTGATGCCGAGCTTCCTGCAACCGCTCGATCATGCGTATCCGATGATCGCAACGGCGGATATCGGCCGGGTGATCGCGGAAACACTCGCTCAGACGTGGCAGGGTCGCCGCGTGATCGAGATTGAAGGGCCGCGGCGCTACACGCAAGATGAAATCGCTGCGATGCTTGGCGGCGTGCTCGGGCGCTCGGTGAAGGCTCAAGCGGTGCCGCGCGATCAGTGGGAAGCGCTGTTCCAGTCGCAAGGCACGGGCTGGCCTGCGCCGCGCATCGAGATGATCGACGGCTTCAATTCAGGGTGGATCGATTTCGAAGATGGCGTGAACGAACGGGTGGTCGGCAGCACCGCTTATCAGACGGTGCTGGCCGGACTGGTCGAGCGTGCGGGCTGAACCTTAACGGCTCCGTCCCGGTTCTGTACCTGGGCGGGCGGCGTAGCGCTGACTTGGGGTAACCGGCAAGCCCTCAATGCCGCCGCCTGCCCACCACCATACAAAATCAAAAAATCGACCGCCCCGTATGAGTCGTCAACCATTCGAGCGCCAACACGTTGGCGCTCGGTCAAAATAAACGACATTGATCCGGATGATACGGCTTTCGACCGGGCACTTGTGTTTGGTAGCACTGCGAAGGGGAGAGTTGTGTCATCGGCCGGGTCCCGGCCATCTGCGGTCGTTCGACCGCGTGCTCAAGCGGACCTGATCACGGGCCGCAACCAACTGTTGTTCGAGCGCAGATCCATTCCGCCAAACTTGCCCATTCCAGCGTCGGCGCTGAAGTGATTGAATGTTGAATCCATGTTATACGTCATCCTATAACATAACTATCGCGACATTTTTTAACATCAATCATTGCAAGGCTCATCGGGTAAGTACCACATGTACGACGACGCTCATGTTGAATAGAATTCATATGTCATCGTATAACATGCGTGGGGAGATATGATGCGCGGATCTTTGCCAAAAGGCGCGTGCGCGCGTTGCACATGGACAGCCCACAGAAATCATCGGCTGCGAGCGGGAATGTCTCAAAAGGCGAGCCAACCAACCCCGCCTCTTCATATTTCGCGGTTTTCTTCAGCGTGATCAATGTTGTGCTGATCCACGTGTCACCGCTTCAAAGCGAATTCTTGACTTGATCTGCGGATAGTTTTTTCGCAGGGCGCTTTGTACAAGGTCTGACACGAAAGAGGTCGGAAACGCTTCCGATCCCGCTCGGGACGCTGCCGGATCCGCTCCGGAGTCAAGCCGCTGGCACGGTTGCGCGCGAGCCTCGAGTGCCAGATTGGTTACCGATGAAAACAAAGCCGCTGTGGCCCGGTTGGAGTGAATCAATAACGAGTCTATATCGTTAGTAGTATTTATTATAAGGATGAGCCATGCTTTATAGATTTGCAGTTATCCCTTTAGTTATAACACTTGCCGCGTCACTTGCCGCTTGCGGTAGCAGTGACAGCTTGCCGCCTGCTTCAACCAGCAACACCCCTCCACCGGCCGCGGCCGCGTTCAAGGTCGGCGTGGCCACAAGCGATGCCGCGCTTCCGCCCGCACCGCAACTGCCGACTCCCGGCCAGGTCTGCAGCAGGCTTGAAGCAAGTAACAATCTGGTGCGCCAACCCAGCGGCGCGCTGGGGCCCGAAGCCGATAACGGTACAACGTCGGCCATTCTGAATCCGGATCAGGCGCGCATTCAGGCGGCGCTCGACGCTTGCGGCGCCGCGGTAGACGCCCAGGTCGGTGCAGCCATCTCTGCTGCGGACGCCGCTGCGGCGGCTTCGCAGACTGCGGCGGCCGCGCCGAATGTCAACGTTTCTGGTGCGTCGGCTCAGCAACTGGCTGCTCCGCAATATCACGCCCAACAATTCGCTGTTCGCCTGGTTGTGTCGAGTACTGGCGCCGGCAACGCGTTTATCACCGGACCGCTCACGCTGCCGTCCGGCGTTACATTGTGGATCGATACGGGCGTGACGGTCTATGCGACGCGGGACGTGATGGCGTATGCGCCCAATGCAGCTGGACCCTATTGCGCCAACACGGCTGTCAGTTCGGCCAAAGCAGGGAGTTCCAGCAACTGTCTGCCACTGATCGGCGGCAGTTACCTCGTCAATTCGGCCATCGTCGGCAGCGGCAGTATCGACGGCCGGGCCGCCTCCGAAATCGTGAGCTCGAACCCCCTCTATCCGCTGATGCGCGTCGACCTGAGTTGTACCAACACCTATGCAGCTTATGCAAAGGGGCAGCAGGCTGGCAACAATACGCCTTGCGACAACGGCGGCACCTTCGTCGATACCTCGGCCTCGTCCCGGCACATGACCTGGTGGGATTTGGCGTGGCTTGGCAACATGATCGAGAACGGTACGACAGGGGTCGGCTCACAGTCGAACTTCCGCATGATGGTCTTCAACTACGCAAAGAATCTGACGCTCTTCGGCATCACGTTGAATAACAGCGCCAATTTCCACGTCGTTCCAAGCGGCGTCGACGGACTCACGGTCTGGAACGTCAAGGTTCAGACACCGTCACTGTCGGCTTCGGCGAATCCGGCGGGCAATGGCAATCCGAATTACCTGGGTATGCTGCCGACCGTCGACACGGCCAAGAACACGGACGCTTTCGATCCGGGCTCATCTTCCAAGCCGGTTGTTCAGGCTTTGGCGATTGGGAGCACAAAAACCTCCGCGGCGGGCAAGATCGCGTTTGACGGGTACCTCAAGAATGCCGTCTTTGCCTATAACTACATCAGCACTGGCGACGATGACATCTCTCCGAAGGGATCCAATAACCCGAGTCCGAGCGGCTCAGGATTGTTCGGTATCGACGGTAACCGCAACGTAGCGACTGACCGGCAATACGGTTTCGTCATTGCCCACAACCATATTTATGCGGGCCACGGCATCTCGATCGGCAGCGAAACCAATGCTGGTGTCACCAACATCCAGGTCTACGACAATTCGTTCGACGGCTCGGAACAGGCGCTGCGCATCAAGTCCGATTGGGCACGAGGCGGCATCGTGACCAACATCAATTACAACGACATCTGCATCCGCAATAGCGGGCAGGCACTGCTTTTCACGCCGTACTACAGCACCAAGGCGTTGCCGAATCCGACGTCCCCGCTATATCCGGACTTCTATAACATCTCGTTGTCGAACGTGCATATCATTGGCAGCACCACGGCGGTACTCGAGGGATTCCAGGCTAATACAGGTGGCATCGCGCATGCAGCACTCCCGCTCGGCATGACGCTTACCAACGTTCTCGCCGATTCGCCAAGTAACGTGGCGGTCACCACGTCCGACGCGAACCTGACGCTGAACAACGTGAACCTGCCGATTTTCCCGTCGACCGCGAATCGGGTCGTCCTGACCGGCACCGCATCGCAGTTGCTGAGTACGGCGAACGCGGTGGATTGCAGCAGCGCCTATGTCGACTTTCCGGGTATTGGTGATTCGTCGCCGACCGGCCAGACGTGGGCGGGTTCGCAGTAAGCAGGGATACGCATAGCGTGCCGCGCGTTGAAAGGCGGCACGCACTGAAACTGACGCAGTCTGTTCAACGGCCCGTCGAGGTTGCTCGATCGGGCCGTTCGACTTTCACATCATGCGAACTAGCCGCTTTCCTGCATGCCCCTTCAGCAGGTCGATTCCCGTGGGACCCCTGTCCCCTCCATACCAGCGAGCTGACGGCCGCAAGTCGGAAGATCGAACGTCTTCTTCGGATCGGTTATCGCCTCTGCAGTTGGCGGGGACTGGCGAGATTGGAAAGTACGGTCCGATACCTCGGCATCGAAGTCGACGATGCACTCGAGATGGCTGAACAGAAGACCGAGGTCCCAGCCACGGTCGAACCGGTTGGTAATCGTTCCCTGTCCGACCACCAGTAGCGGCGAGCCTTGCAGACGCCTGTTGGCATATCGGTCGGCGTGATCTCATCCGCCGTCACCATTCAGTCATGCGCGCATGTTTCCATATATTTCGTTTCATTACCGGCTACCTCGCAAATGTCGGTGCCCCTGCCTTTCCCGCACGCATACCTGTTTCAGGAGACGAACATGCTGAGCATTCGACCCACTTACGCAGTAGGCCACATTTTCAGCCGCACCGCGCTAGTGTTCACCGCACTCTGTTTCGCGGCTGGTGCCGCCGACGCGCAGACCTCGGCGAAGCCGATAGTCACCCCGGGTTTTAGCCTGGCCGTGTTCGCGGCTGGTTCCGGCGGGTTGATCAGCGCACCGGACTCACTGGCCGTGCTTGATGGTCACGTTTGGGTCGGCTATGCAAACAACGGCGCACCGGATGGCTCGAATGGCGCGATGAGCGTGATTGTTGAATACTCGCTGGATGGCAGTGTCGTGAAGACTTATGAAGTCGCGGGACACAACGATGGCCTGAAGGTCAATCCGTACACGCGTGAGATCTGGGCGATGCAGAACGAGGATGCGAATCCAAACCTCGTCATCATCAATCCCGCGACCGGCCAGGCATCCAAGCCGTATTCCTTCGCCAAGACGCTGCACGGTGGCGGCTATGATGACATCGTGTTCAAGGACGGCCAGGCCTATTTCAGTGCGTCCAATCCCACCCTTAACGCTAGCGGCAAGAATATGGGGCCCGCGATTGTCCGCGTTGTGCACCTTGATGCAAACAGCTACACGATCGACGTGACTCCGGTAGTGCGCGGCTCACTTGACGCCAGCGACATTCCGTTTGGCACGGTGGCGACCCTCAACCTGACCGATCCGGATTCAATGACGCTGACGCCGTCGGGCGATGTACTGCTCGATGATCAGGGAGATGGTCAGCTTGTCCTGTTGCACTCGTCGGGCGATGAACCGCGCGTGCAATATCTGCCGCTTCTCGGCAACGTGCAGGTTGACGACACGGCATTCGCCACCGCGCGACGAGGCTACCTGCTGGTGTCCGATACGAAGGCGAACACGGTGTACAAGATTAGTGCCAACGTCTGGCAGCGTGACGCAGCGTTCTCCGCATCAACGGGTGTGGCCGCTACGAGTAGCACGCCGGCGGTGCCGGCTTATGTCGGCCAACTTGATTTGCGTAGCGGAGCGCTCCTGCCGTTGGTGACCAATTTGGCCAGTCCGCACGGCATGGTCTTCGTACCGGCAGACGACCAGCAGTAACGGCCGCGCGCTGGGACGTGGTCGCCGTAAGCGGTTCCGCGGCGATTGCGTTGGCGGACAGCGCCGGGGCATCGCCGCCTGGCAGGGTGAAGAAATCGCCCTGCGCGAACGGGAAGCAGGTCTCGGCCTGCGTCACGCTGCCGGTTCCGCTGATGACGTAGCAAACCTGCGAGGTCGCGTTCGGGGCGAGCGTCAATGCGGCCGCTCGGGGTCGACATATTCCGATCGCATGAGGCTCTGGTCGGCCTGGCCGGAGCAGTCGCCGATCTTATGACGCAGCCCGGGATGGGCGCTGAGTGCTAAAGTGTGATCGTGGCGCAGCGAAGTGAGGTAACCGCTAACTGTCGTTAGCAATCTTAAAAGTGGCCAACGAGGACGCCTCCGGCACGTTGAGAGAGGCAGGGCATTTGCCCTCAGTTCTGAAACCTTTTAAGGAGCCGAAATGAAAACCCTAGTTGCGACTGTATTGCTTGCGAGCCTCGGAATCGGCCTCACCGGTTGCATTGTCCCTGTTGCGCCTGCGCCCGTCGGAATCACAATTGGGTGGCATGGGGACCAGTACTATGATGGCCATCGTTACTGGGCGCACGACGACTGGATGCGCAACCACCCCAACGAACGGGACCCGCACGGTCAACATGACGACCACCACGATCAACACGACGACCACCACGATGAAGATCACTAACGGGCGCGTGATTCGGCATCAGCCACGCTTCTGCGCGGTAGAAATAAACCGTGAAGTTATCCGCACCGGGGCGTCAAAAAATCGACCGCCCCGTATAAGTCGTCAACCATTCCAGCGCCAACACCCCCGCCAGCGAGTTGCCATTGCTGTCCAGTCCCGGCGACCACACGCATACCGCCATCTCGCCCGGCAGCACCGCCACGATCCCGCCGCCCACGCCGCTTTTTGCCGGCAAGCCGACCCGATAGACGAAATCGCCGGCCGCGTCGTAGGTGCCGCAGGTCAGCATCAATGCGGAAAGCCGCTTGGCTGAACTCGTGTCGAGAATCCGCTCGCCGGTGGCCGGCACCACGCCATGATTGGTCAGAAACAGCGCCGCCTTCGCCAGCTCGACGCAGCTCATCGAAATTGCGCACTGCCGGCAATAAGCGTCGACTACCACTTCCGGCGGCATCTCCATGTTGCCGAAGCTCGCCATGAAATGCGCCATCGCGCGGTTGCGGTGGGCGTGCTGCAACTCCGATAGCGCGACGCGCGAATCGTAGTCGATGCTGATTTCGCCTGTGAGCCGCCGCATGAATTCGACCAGCGCTGTTTCGGCCTGCACGAAACGGCGGCACAACACGTCGGTGACAACCAGCGCGCCTGCGTTGATGAACGGATTGCGCGGCTTGCCGTGTTCGGCTTCGAGTTGGACCAGCGAATTGAAGGCATTGCCGGACGGCTCGCGCCCCACGCGTTGCCAAAGCTGGTCGCCGAGCAGCCGGAACGCCATCGTGCAGGCGAACAGCTTGGAAATACTCTGGATGGAAAAGCGCGTGTCGGCGGCGCCGGTTCGGAACACTTCGCCCGAGGCTGTGACGATCGCCATGCCGAAACTGTCGGCGGGGACATTCGCTAGTTCGGGAATGTAATCGGCGACCTTGCCAGTACCCAGATAAGGCAGAAGATCGCGATGAATCTGTTCGAGGATGGATGCGTAGTTCATGGGGCTCGGACCGTTGAAGCCGCGATTCTACTGGCAACCTGGTCCGAATTGTTCGTGCGGCGAGGCGCTGCGGGTTCGGGCAGCGTCTCGCAAGGCTATGCGGGTCTTGCCGCCTTTCCTGTGGCAACCAGGTAGACCTTCGACCAGTGGCGGAGCAACATCAGTGCGCCCCCGCCGCATCCGCTCCGCCGCCGCCCTTGGCCGGCTTCGTAATCCAGATCAGCGGAATGATCAGAATGAAAATGATCGCCGACACATAGAAGATGTCGTTCAGGCCCATCATCGCGGCCTGGGTGTTCACCGTGAAATCGAACAGCGCGTGCGCCGACTGCGGATTCAGGTGCAGCAGCGACTGGGTCGAATCGATCTGCTGGTTGAACACCGGGTTGTCGACACTGGCCTGCTCGGTCAGCCGGGTGTGGTGCAGTACCGTACGATTGTTCCACTCGTTGCCCGCGATCGACGTACCCACCGCACCGCAGAACACCCGCACGAAATTCGACAGACCCGCTGCTGCCGGAATCTTGTTCGGTGGCTGGCCGGACAGAATGATCGCCGTCAGCGGCACGAAGAACATCGCCATGGGAATGCCTTGCAGCAGCGTGGGGAGCACGAGGTGCCACGTGTCGATTTCGATCACGTAGTTCGAGCGCATATAAAACACGATCGCAAAGCCGATAAACGCGAGGGTCGCGATAATGCGTGCATCCGAGCGCGGCAGCACGCGACCCATCACCGGCGCGAGAATCACCGCGAACACACCGAGCGGCGCGGTAACGAGGCCGGCGTCCACGGAACGGTAGTTCAGATACTCCTGCATCCATTGCGGCAGCAGCACCAGGTTGCCGAAGAACACGCCATACGCGACCGAAATCGCAATCGTGCCGCCAAGGAAGTTGCGCTGCCGGAAGAGCCGCAAATCGACGATCGGATTCTCCTCGGTCAGCTCCCACACAAGGAAGAACGCGAAACTGATCACCGCGGTGATGCCGAGAATCACGATCACCGGTGAAGAGAACCAGTCGAGGTCCTTGCCCTTGTCGAGCATGATCTGCAGCGAGGCGACCCACGTAATCAGCAGGCCGAGCCCGATCACGTCGATGGGTGGCTTGCGGGTTGCCGATTCGCGGGTGCGATAGATCATCCACGTGACGCCGGCAGCGAAAATGCCGACCGGAATATTGATGTAGAAGATCCACGACCAGCTGTAACTATCCGTGATCCAGCCGCCGAGCGCGGGGCCCGCAATCGGGCCGACGGTCGCCGTCATGGCCCATAGCGAGAGTGCGGTCGATGACTTCTCCTTGGGGTACGAGCCGAGCAGAATCGCTTGCGAGAGCGGAATCAGCGGGCCGGCCACCGCGCCCTGGAAGATCCGCGCGATCAGCAGGATCGGCAGCGTGGGCGCAATGCCGCACAACCATGAAGCCAGCACGAACATCAGAATCGCGCCGACGAACAGCTTCACCTGGCCGATGCGTTGCGTGAGCCAGCCGGTCAGCGGAATCGAAACGGCATTGGCCGCGGCGAACACCGTGATGACCCACGTGCCTTCATCGACCGAGACACCGAGGTTGCCCGAAATGGTTGGAATCGCAACGTTCGCAATCGACGTGTCGAGCACGTTCATGAAGGTGGCGAGTGCAACGGCGATGGTCGCCAGAACCAGTTTGCCGCCTTGCAGCGGCGGTGGCGGTGCGGGCGGCGCGGCAGCAGGCGCGGAAGAGGGCTGGCTCAAACGATTCTCCGGATTGCGGTGCTACAGATGTTCCATGCGGTGTTCTATTCGCTGCCAGGGCAATGAGCCGGGCAGCCGTTTGAATGCTCGCAAAAGCATAACCGCATTCACGTTTTGGCGTCGTCGGCCCGTGCAGGTCCGACGGCAGAAACAGATCCGGCAGCGTATGCTCGCGGCTGAGGCCGCATGGAGCCTCGCGACGTCACGTGGGGTTGCATGAAAGCAGCACGTTGCGACGCGGTTGGCTGCGCGTGCGGAAACACAATCCGAGCGTGCAACGAGTACAGAGGGAGGAATTGAATATGGCCTGGGAGCAATTCGAACACGGCTGGCGGCGCGCGCCGGCGACAATGCCGGCCAAGGCGTTGGTGGTGCTGATGCACGGCGTGGGCAGCAATGCGCGCGATCTGATGCCGCTCGCGGACATCTGGAGCGAGAACCTGCCGGACGTGGCGTTCACCTCGCTCGACGGCACCGATGCTTTCGACGGCGGCTTCGGCGGACGCCAGTGGTTCAGCCTGAGCAATGTCAACGAGGGCAATCGGGAGGCCCGTGTCGCGGCCGCCTATCCGGCGTTGCGGCGCATGCTCGAAGCCGAGCTGGCGCATTGGCAGCTTCCTTTCTATCGGCTTTCATTGGTCGGTTTCTCGCAAGGCTCGATCATGGCGATGCATCACGTGGCGACGAGCGCGGAAGGCGCTGCGGCCGTTGTCGCGTATTCCGGACGGCTCGCCTCGGTGATCGTCGCGCAGAACGGCACTCCGCTTACGCTCGTGCACGGGGAAGACGACGACGTGATCCTGGTACAGGAACTGGAATCCGCCGCGGATGCATTCAGCAACGCCGGCTACGCGGTCGATGCCTACGTCTTGCCCGGCATTGGTCATACGATAAACGCGGACGGTGTCGAGCTCGGCAAACAGGCGCTGGAGCATGCGATTGGCGCTTTGTCGCGTGACGGACACAGCCCCGATTGAAAAGTGGCCCTAAAGATTCTGATCTGCTTGCCGTTAACTGCTCATTAGCATGAAAATCACCCCCGCCGCGCGGACCGCGCAACGCCCATCTGGGCGTGCCCAGCGGCTCGGGTGACCGGGGGCGCATTTTCCAGACTGCCCGGCAAGGGCGGATAACGACACATCAGAGCCTTCCTATGGCCAGACCGACGCCGCATTACCCGCTTTTCGATCGACTGTTCCGTCATTCCGTGGCGGTGGACCTCGGCACGGCCAATACCCTTATCTATACCGACAACGGTGGCATCGTGCTAAACGAGCCGTCCGTCGTGGCTTTCCAGAAAGAGCCCGCCGCCGGTCAGAAACGCGTGGCGGCAGTGGGCACCGAAGCGCGCCAGTTGCTCGGCCGGGCGCCGCGCAACGTCGAAGCGGTGCGGCCGATGCGGCATGGCGTGATCGCCAATTTTTCCGCAGCCGAGCAGATGATCCGGCAATTCGTCGACATGGCCCGCCCGCGGCCGCTGTTCAGCCGACGCGCCGCATTCACCGTGTGCGTGCCGGCGGGCGCGACCGAGGTCGAGCGTCGCGCGATCAAGGAGGCCGCCGTGGCGGCCGGCGCGTGGAAGGTCAGTCTGATCGGCGAATCGCTAGCGTCGGCGTTCGGTGCGGGCTTGCCGGTGTCGGAGGCGATCGGCTCGATGGTGGTCGACATTGGCGGCGGCACGACCGAAGTCGGTGTGATCTCGCTCGGTGGCCTCGCCTATAGTGGCTCGATTCGCGTGGGCGGCGACAGTTTCGACATGGCGATCGTCAGTTACGTACGCAACCTGTATGGCGTGCTGCTCGGCGAGCAGACCGCCGAACACGTCAAGAAGGGGATCGGTTCTGCCGTGCGCGACGTGCCGGTCGAGCATATGAATGCGACTGGCCGCAGCGTCGACGACGGCCTGCCACGCACGGTTCAGTTGAGCAACCACGATATCGCCGATGCGATCGAGGGCCCGCTGCGTCAGGTAATCGGCGCCGTGAAACGCGCGCTTGAAACGGCGCCGGCCGAACTGGTGACCGATATCGCGCACAGCGGTATCGTGCTGACCGGTGGCGGCGCGCTGCTCGGCAATCTGAGCCGCCGCCTGACCAACGAATTGGGGCTCGACGTCCGCGTCGCTGATGAACCGCTCACTTGCGCAGTGCGTGGCGCGGGCGCGGCGGTAGCCGCCGGTTTGCTCGACGACTGCGCCTACGAATGATTGGATGCGGGACGTCCCGCGTTGCCGGGAGCCGGGAGCTGGCCTCGCCGCATGAGCCGGCCGGCGCGCTGCACGGGCTACGAGGCGAGCCGCATGGAGTGCGAGGCACGATGCACAAGATCGCGAAGCACCTGGCATAAGTCTCGACACGCACGCCAAACGAGGCTCGGCGTATATTGAATCGCTGTGTGACAATACGACCCACGTCCCAATTTCAGGGACGCGAACACGTTTTCTTCCTCGAATCCATTTTAGCCGGCACCGCCGTATTCAGGCGCTGCCGCGCCGTCTGTGAACCACCTGTGAATCAATCTGTTTCCGCTTCGTCCTCGCCCGCATCCCCGTCCTTTATCGAACTGCATAGCGGCTTGCGTATGCCCTATGTGGAGGCCGGGGAGGGCGAATTGCTGTTGTTCGTGCATGGCTCGCTGTGCGATTACCGCTATTGGCAACCGCAACTGGCGGGTTTGTCGAAGCAATACCGCTGTGTCACGGTGAGTCTCACGCATTACTGGCCGGTGACGGACACCGAGGCCGATCAGCCGTTCAGCTGGAGCGAACATGCGGACGACGTGGCCGAATTCATCGATCGTTTCGGCGCCGGGCCGGCGCATGTGGTGGGGCATTCGCGCGGCGGCTGCGTGGCGTTTCATTTCGCGCGGCGCCATCCGCAGTACGTGCGCACCTTGATGCTCGCCGACCCGGGCGGCCCGTTGCAGATCGCCGGGCGACCGCCTGCGAGTTTGCCGGAGACCGTGAACGCATTGCGTGCGAAAGCCGCCCAGCTGATCGAAACAGGCGAGGTGGAAGCCGGCTTGCAACTGTTCGTCGATTCGGTGAGTCGTCCCGGTTTCTGGGCGATGAGCACGCCGGGTTTTCGCAAGATGGCGACCGACAATGCGCACACACTCGCGCGCCAATTCCGCGACCCGTTGCCCGCTTACGTACCCGAGCAAGCGGTCGAAGTGCGCTGCCCGGTGCTACTGATCGACGGCGAAAAGAGTCCCGACATGTTCCGCCGCACGGCGACGGCGCTGCAAACATGGCTGCCTGATGCGCGCCGCGAAACGGTACGTGGCGCCTCGCACGGGATGAATCTCGCGCATCCGGCAGCGTTCAATCGCTACGTCGACGAGTTCATTCGCTCAGTGGACGTTTGATCAGCGCGCGATGAGCGCTTTGTGCACGCGCCCGCCTACGGGGCTGAGCACTGGCGGTTGATCGCCGGATGCAGTTCAAGCCTTGCGATGCGCGTCTTTATCGAGCGCGCGTTCAGCGGCTTCGCCGACGAGGCCGTGGTAATACAGATGCACGCCGATCGCGAGCGAGTCGTTGCGAATTTCGTGGAAGGCTTTCCATGCCTTCACCGGATCTTTGAACAGCAGATAGTGCGCTTCCTGCGCGATCAGATCCGCGACTTCGTGCAGACCATGGCCGTGCAGGACATCCACTAGCGTATCGAGACTGCGATGGGTGCGCGCGTCGGTACGCGGGTAAAGCATATGCAGCACCGCCACGTTTTGCGTCTTCAGTGCCGCCGACAACGCCACGACGATGTCCTGATGATTCAGCGCGCTGACGATGTTGTCGTCGTTGTGGACGTGATCCGGAAACAGTGTTTCGAGTGAGGCGTTCATCGGGTCCTTCCTGATCTTCTGGCTGATTAAAAAGGCCCGCCGTAGGACGGCGGGCCAAAGACAGCGATGTGTTCGCAGGGGAAGCAAAACACGGATTCAGTATCGCAGAGCGGCGTTGCTTGTGCAGCTTGACTGCCGCAAAACATTGTTGCAGTAAGTGTACGAACTTTCATTTGGCTGGCAGCGTCGCCGGGCGGACGCAGCGCCTTTTCGAGCGGCGTACTTCCGTTTATTTCCGTGTGTTTCAGGCGATTGCGCCCATTTTTCAGGCAACGAATGTTGCGTCAGTCGAGATGGATTGTTGCTGCCACTCGACGCAATCAAAGCCCTTGCGGACCTTAGAATGCGAAGCGGAGCCTGAGCATGCCAAGCGACGATCCGACGATCCTGCATGCCGGCACGTGTGCGATGTGAAAGTAAAAGGAATGTGTAGATGAACTCGAAGACACACGCAACGCTGAGCTTTTCCGACAGCGATCAAACGATTGATTTGCCCATTTATCAGGGTACCCTTGGCCCGGACGTGATCGACATCCGCAAGCTGTACGGCCAGACGGGCAAGTTCACGTACGACCCGGGTTTCATGTCCACGGCGGCATGCAATTCCGAAATCACGTATATCGACGGTGACAAAGGCGAGCTGCTGTATCGCGGTTATCCGATCGACAATCTGGCGCAAAACGCCGACTTCCTCGAAACCTGCTACCTGCTGCTGAAGGGCGAGCTGCCGAATGCGCAGCAGAAGGAAGAGTTCGTCACCACGGTTACGCAGCACACGATGGTGCACGAGCAGATGCATTTCTTCTTCCGCGGTTTCCGCCGTGACGCGCACCCGATGGCGATTCTGGTCGCCGCAGTTGGCGCGTTGTCGGCGTTCTATCACGACTCGCTCGACATCAACAATCCGCAGCATCGTGACGTATCCGCGATCCGCATGATTGCGAAGCTGCCGACGCTGGTGGCGATGGCTTACAAGTACACGGTGGGCCAACCGTTCGTTTATCCGAAGAACGACCTGTCGTACAGTGCGAATTTCATGCGCATGATGTTCGCCAATCCGGCGGAAGAGTACGAGGTCAACGATGTGCTGGTGCGTGCGCTCGACCGTATCCTGATCCTGCACGCTGACCACGAACAGAATGCGTCGACCTCGACGGTGCGTCTGGCGGGTTCGTCGGGTGCCAATCCGTTCGCGTGTATCGCAGCGGGTATCGCTTGTTTGTGGGGCCCGGCGCACGGTGGTGCGAATGAAGCCGCATTGAACATGCTGGAAGAAATCGGTTCGGTCGACAATATCCCTGAGTTTATTGCGAAGGTGAAGGACAAGAGCTCGGGCGTGAAGCTGATGGGTTTTGGTCACCGCGTCTACAAGAACTACGATCCGCGTGCGAAGCTGATGCGTGAGACTTGCCATGAAGTGCTGGAGGAGTTGGGCCTGCATGACGACCCGCTGTTCAAGCTGGCCATGGCGCTGGAAAAGATCGCGCTGGAAGACGACTACTTCGTGTCGCGGAAGTTGTATCCGAATGTCGATTTTTATTCGGGAATCGTGCAGCGCGCGTTGGGGATTCCGACGGCGATGTTTACGTGTATCTTCGCGATGGCACGTACGGTTGGTTGGATTGCGCAGTGGAATGAGATGATCGCCGATCCGGAACAGAAAATCGGCCGCCCGCGGCAGTTGTTCATCGGTGAGACTCAGCGTGAGGCTCGGCCGCTTGCCAAGCGGTAAAGGTTCGGTTTCTGCGTGTGCGGCGCTTGTTCGTCTGTACGCCCGCGGCGTTGGCCTTTGCTTGATTTGATATTGGACTATTAGCGTCGCCCCTGTGCGGGGCTGGCACCTACTTTTCTTTGCCTGCCGCAAAGAAAAGTAAGCAAAAGAAAGCGGCTCAAACCGCTAATTTTTAAGCGGGTCCCTCGCACAGCCACGGTAGCGGTGCATCTGGAATCTGTGCCCTCGCACATTCGGCGCGAGTGACAAAGCAGTCATACTTCCGGTGGCGCTGCGCGCGCCGAAGATCAATTCTTAAAACCGCCCGCTGCGTTTGGGTTGTCGTGTTTTGCCCTGCACCGTAACTCGTCATTGCATCGCCACTGCGAGTGCGAGTGGGACAGATCGAGATTTCTGTTGAAGTGGGGCTCGCCCATGAGTGCAGAGGCGCTTCGCCGAGGCGAAGCCGATGGCTCCCACCGCCCATGAACGAAGCCCCGGGTTTCCCTGGCAGACCCATCCGCGGCGCACGCAGTGCGGAGTGGGAGCTGATGACTCCTTTGTCACGAACGTTGAATGTGCGAGGGCAAGGATTCCAGATGCACCACTGCCGCGACTGCGCGGGGGACCCGCTTAAGAATTGGCGGTTTGAGCCGCTTTCTCTTGCTTACTTCTCTTTGCGGCCGGCAAAGAAAAGTAGGTGCCTGCCCCGCACAGGGGCGACGCTAATAGTCCAATATCAAATCAAGGAAAGGCCAACGCCGTGAGGGCACAGCCAAGAAGCGCCGTGCAGGCCAACAGATCAAGGAAAGGCCAACGCCGTAAGGGCGCAATCAAAGGCGCCGCGCAGGCAAAAAACAAACCCGTGCCTGCATGTCCCGTGCCAAAAAACAAAAACCGAAACTCCCATGTGATAAGTTCGTCTGACGCAAACAGACCCTCTACAATCGAAAGCGACCAACCGGCACCCAGTGCCAACCGAAACCGAAAGTCAACGCGAAAGCGAAAAGCGAACCCCATAGGAGTGACCCTGATGCAGCAGCCAGAAGCCCTCGGCGGCCTGTCCCACTCGGGCGGAATCGACCACCGCGAACCCGAGCCGGACGGCGCATTCATCCCGACAGAAAACCTCAACGTCGCGAGCGCTACCCAGCACGTGCTGAAGTCTGGCGACACCTTCATCGTCAACGACCCCCTCGGCGATATCACCGGCCACGACGACGGCCTGTTCGTCAACGACACCCGCGTCCTCTCGCAACTACGCCTAACCTTCGGCGGCCGCGCACCCTCGTTGCTGTCAGGCAGCGTCAGCAGCGACAACACCTCGTTCACCGCGCATCTGACCAATCGTCCCCTGCCGCCGCTCGGCGGCGACAGCACACCGGAAGGCGTGATCCACGTCGAACGGGTGCGCGTGCTCTCGGGCACCGTGCTCAACGAAGCCATCGAACTCACCAACTACGGTACTAGCGACGCGGTCGTGCCGCTGTCCATCTCCTTTGCGAGCGACTTCCGCGACATGTTCGAAGTGCGCGGCCTCAAGCGCGACAAACAGGGCCGTGTCGAGCCGGCGCGCGTCGAAAATCGCGAGGTGCTGCTCGGCTATATCGGTCTCGATGACGTGGCGCGCAATGTGCAGATCGCCTTCTCGCCGGAGCCGGACAAGCTCTTCGCCGATCGCGCGGACTACACCGTCAAGCTGCCGGCGCAAGCGTGCGTGTCGATCTATCTGTCAGTCTCGGTGCAAGTGGTTGCGCAAGCCGACAAGCCCGCTGCGGGCGTCTCGCAACCCACGCACGCGGTGAGCGAAGCCCATCTGTCACAAATCGATGCAGAGCGGCCGCGCGTCGGCCGCGCTGCGGTGCGCGCCGCACTGGTCGACGCCCACCTGGTGATGCGTGAACGGCGCCGCGTCACCGCGCGTGTGCGTTCGAGCAATCCGCTCTTCAACGCGTGGATCGACCGCTCGCTTGCCGACCTGGGGCTGCTGACTACCGATCTCGCCACGGGGCCGTATCCCTACGCCGGCATCCCGTGGTTTTCAACACCGTTCGGCCGCGATGCGATCATCACGTCGTTGCAGACGCTGTGGCTGCAACCGAATCTGGCCGCGGGCGTGCTGCGCTTTCTCGCCGAACATCAGGCGCGCGACAATTCGCCGTTTCGTGACGCCGCGCCCGGCAAGATCATGCACGAGATGCGCAAGGGTGAAATGGCCGCCACCGGCGAAGTGCCGTTCGCGCTGTACTACGGCGGCGTCGACAGCACCCCGCTCTTCATCGTGCTGGCTGGCGCCTATGCTGAACGCACGGGGGACATCGCCCTGATCGACGAGTTGTGGCCGGCGTTGGAGCGCGCGGCGCAGTGGGTCTCGGGCGTCTGCGACAAGAACCGTTACGGTCTGCTGGACTATCAGCGCGAGTCCGATGGCGGTCTCGCCAATCAAGGCTGGAAGGACAGCCACGATTCGGTCTTCCACGCCGATGGCCGCTTCCCCGACGGTCCTATCGCACTCGTCGAAGTGCAGGCGTATGCGAGCGCGGCATTCGACACAATGGCTCACTTCGCCAAGCTGCGCGGCCTGCACGAACCGGCCAAGCAATACAGCGAACGTGCGAAGAAAATCCGTCAGTGCGTCGAAGAAAAGTACTGGATGGAAGAGTCCGGCTTCTATGGCATCGCGCTCGACGGTCATGGCGAACTGTGCCGCGTGATGGCATCGAATGCGGGCCATTTGCTGGCCTTCGGTCTTCCCTCGCGCGAGCGCGGCGAAGCGGTGGTGCGTGCGCTCGACTCGACGCTGTTCCACACCGGCTGGGGCGTGCGGACGCTGGCCGCGAGCCAGGCGCGCTTCAACCCGATGGCGTATCACAACGGCTCGGTCTGGCCGCACGACAACGCGCTCTGCGCACGCGGCCTGTCGCAATACGGCGGCAAGGCGGCGGCCGTGAGGCTACTGCAGGCGCTGTTCCAGGCGGCGGTCAATTTCGACATGCGCCTGCCCGAGCTGTTCTGCGGGTTCCCGCGGCGGCGCGGCGAGCCGCCCACCGCCTATCCGGTCGCCTGTCTGCCGCAAGCCTGGGCGGCGGGCTCGCCGTTCATGATGCTCGAAGCGTGTCTGGGCATCACGATCGATGCGACCCGGCGCGAGGTGGTCATCGAGCAGCCCATGCTGCCCGAGGGCATCGACTGGCTCGAAGTCGGCGACCTGAAGGTGGGGGATTCGTCGGTGTCGATCACGTTCCGGCGGATCGGCGACAAGGTGGTCGCGTCGGCGGCCGAGCAGGGCGACGTGCGGGTGGTCGCGCTTCTCTAGACACCCGTTGAAACACTTGTGACTTGCAAACGAAACTTGTCCTGAGTTCGCAATCAATGTTGTCCTAGGCGCGACGGTTGAGTCGACGAATGAGCTTTTCCTCTCAGCGTTCGGGATAGGACGGTCGTCGCATCGCCGTTTTTTTATATAGCGACGCCAAAAAAAGACCGCCCAGATTGGCGGTCTGCTTGCGAAGCGCTTGCGAGCGGTGGCTTCAGGGAGCTGGCGTTCGTCAAGCTGTGGCCTGAGGCTGGAAATTGTCCACCCGATCAGCGGACGCGCGGTTTTGCTCGATAGACCCTGACTTCCGGCTTACCAGTGGGTAACGGCAGCTGCGCAATTCGCTCCGCCTCCGCGCGCTTGAGTCCAAGTGCCTGTAGCACGACCGTCGCAACGCGCTCCGCAAAGTTTTGTTCACCGAGTCCAGATGCCTTCTGCCGTGGGATCGCTGGTGTGACCGAGGCGGCAAAGTGCAGTTCAGCGGCGATCGCCGCGAAGATGATGCCCGTAACCGAAACGATGCACATGAAATGATCCGGGGCGACAAAGCGTTTTGCGGAAATGCCTCTTTGACTATCGCGCAGCAGTCGTTGGCCGAGACCCCAGCTAAGCGCATGCACCGAAAAACCCTCGCGGATCAGGAGTTGTCCCCACACCGGCTCGCGGCGAGCGCGCATCAACGTATGGCGCACTGACACGGCGACCACTTCGGCCGGGTCAGACAGTCCGCCGGCGAGGTGATCAAGCGTATCTGCGAATTCCTCGAACACCCACTCGACGAGCGCGGCAAAGATCCCTTCCTTCGACTTGAAGTGGTTATAGAAGGAGCCAAAACCGACGTCTGCGGCCTCGGTAATGTCGTTAATAGCCACGGAATCCGTTCCTCTTTCAGCCATCAGCCTGAGCGCGGCGTCGAGCAGGCGGGTGCGGGTCTCGCACTTGCGGCGGGTGCCGCGCGGCTGGCGCCCTTCGGTCGCCTGAGCCGGAGCTGGCAACTTCTGCGTGCGCTGCCGGGGTGCGCGGGAGTTCGGGGTATCAGGCATCACGGCTCCAAATTTCTCTATTGTCATATCGTAGATTTAATCGTCATGATTGACAATAGTATCAGTTATGGGTCTAATGTCACTGTCGTGGGAGGATCAGTGACAGCATCGACAGACGAATTGAGTAGCGACGTTGTCCGGAACCGGGCGTTGTAGCGCTGAAGACGAGTCGTCCACTGCCGTCCACGTCCACCAGCGCCGCGCTCGGGGCGAGGACCTGTTTTACGCTCGTTCTTTAGCTGTTTCGTGGGAGTGTGTCGCGTGCGATGACGAAGTATGAAGAGTTGCAAGCGGTTTGTAGCATAAGAGGCGAGTAGGAATACTAAATTATGGGCATGCCAAATCGAGCGCTAGCGCACATGACAAAGCATGCTGCCAGACGCACTGTGTCTTCCGATGCCTCGCCAATTTTTATTAGTGGACCATCACCTGCCTTGTGAACATCGTGAAACTTTCCGGTCTTAACGCGCAGACGCTTGCGCGTCCCTTCCTGTCGGCCGCCACCCGGCCATCCCTCCGAGGACGGCTTCTCATCGCGGCTTGCGGCGCAATCCTGCTCTCGGCGTGCCACCAGCGCGAAACGGCTCCCCCGGAGCTCAAACCTGTTGTCGCTCTCGCGATTCATCCCGATGGGCGCGCGGCCATCGCCTCGTTGCCGGCCCAGGTCGAAGCGCGGTACTCCACGCCCCTTTCGTTCAGGGTAGGAGGCAATGTCACCGAAAGGAACGTTCACCTCGGTGATACCGTCAAGGCGGGACAGACCGTTGCGCTGCTCGACCCTACCGATCTGCGCAATAACCTTGTCAATGCGCGCGCGCAGTTAGACGCCGCTGGACATCGCCTCGTGTACGCCAAACAGCAGCTCGATCGGGATAGAGCTCAGGCGCAGGCAAACCTGATTGCACCAGCGCAGATGGAGCAGACCCAGGACGCCTACGCCACGGCGCTCGCGCAGCGCGATTCGGCCCTTGCCCAAATGGCGCTCGCCACCGATCACCTGCGTTACGCCGCGCTCACGGCAGACCACGACGGAGTCATCACGTCGGAGGACGCCGACACCGGCCAGAACGTTCAGGCAGCTCAAGCCGTCTATCACCTCGACTGGACGGGGGACGTGGATATCGTCTGTGACGCGCCCGAACGGACACTTGGCGCATTGACCGTCGGCAGCAAGGCGAGCGTGAGCCTGTCCGCGCTGCCCGGCAAGACCTTCGAGGCGCGCGTGCGCGAGGTATCGCCCGCCGCCGACCCGCAAAGCCGCACCTGGCGCGTGAAGCTTACGCTGGCTGCGCCGAGCCCCGAAGTTCGCCTCGGCATGACGGCCAATGTTGTGTTCGATGCCGTCGGCGATGCGGCCGCGGCGCGTCCGTTCGCGCTGCCTGTGACGGCGCTCTTTCACAAAGGCGAGGATCCAGCGGTGTGGGTGGTGCGCGCCGGCAGCGACACCCTCGAACTGCGCCCTGTCAGCATCGCGCGCTACGACGAACGCACGGTCTCGGTCACCGGCGGCCTGCACGACGGCGACCGTGTCGTGATGCAAGGCGTTCACGCAGTGAGCGCAAACCAGCACGTGCAAGTCGTGGCCCCGCTGCATCCTGAGGATTTTTCGTCATGAACGCCCGCGACCCTGAAACCGCGCGCGACAGCGCGCCCGTCACCCCGTCCGACGCCGAAGCACATGGCGAAGGCGGTTTCAATCTCTCCGCCTGGGCGTTGCGCCATCAGCAGCTCGTCATCTTTCTGATCGGGCTTGCGACCCTGTTCGGCGTGATCGGTTATACGCAGCTTGCCCAGTCGGAGGACCCGCCGTTCACGTTCCGGACCATGGTGGTCAAGACTTACTGGCCGGGCGCGACTGCCCGCGAGGTGCAGGAACAGATCACGGACCGGATCGGCCGTCAGTTGCAGGCCGCGCCGTACGTCGACAACATCAAGAGCTACTCGCGGCCCGGCGAATCGATGATCTTCTTCGCGATGAAGGACTCGGCCCCGGTCAAGGAGGTCCCTGAGACCTGGTACCAGGTGCGCAAGAAAGTGGGCGACGTCGCGGCGACGCTGCCCAAGGGGACGGTTGGACCGTTTTTCAACGACGAGTTCGGTGACGTCTACACGAACATCTATGCGCTCGAAGGCGACGGCTTTACGCCGGCGCAACTGCACGACTACGCAGATCAGTTGCGCACGGTCCTGCTGCGCGTGCCCGGCGTCGCAAAGGTCGACTACTTTGGCGACCCGGACCAGCACATCTTCGTCGAAATATCGAATGCGGAGTTGACGCGGCTCTCCATCACGCCGCAGCAACTCGCCCAGGCAATCGACGCACAAAATACCGTGGCGCCGGCCGGCACAATTGCGACGGCGGACGACCGGGTGTTCGTGCGACCGAGCGGCGCTTTCAAGGACGTGCAGGCGCTCGCCGACACGCTTCTCACCGTGAACAAACGCACATTCCGGCTCGGGGACATCGCAAAGATCACCCGCGGCTACGACGATCCGCCCGTCACCCAGATGCGCGTCGGGGGGCAGGCGGTTCTCGGCATCGGCGTCACAATGCAAAAGGGTGGCGACGTGATCAGCCTCGGCAAGGCGCTCGACGCAAAAGCCTCCGAACTCCAGGCGACCCTGCCGGCGGGGCTCAAGCTGACTCCCATATCGAGCATGCCGCACGCGGTCAAGCACTCGGTGGATGAGTTCGTCAGGTCGGTCGGCGAAGCGGTAGCGATCGTGCTGGTCGTGAGCCTGGTTTCGCTCGGCCTGCGCACCGGCATGATCGTTGTGATCACGATTCCGATCGTGCTGGCCGTGACGACGCTGTGCATGCATGTGTTCAATATCGGGCTGGACAAGGTTTCGCTCGGCACGCTCGTGCTCGCGCTGGGGCTGCTCGTCGACGACGCGATCATTGCCGTCGAAATGATGGCCGTGAAACTCGAACAGGGCTGGAGCCGCACGCGCGCAGCGGCCTTCGCGTACACAAGCACGGCGTTCCCGATGCTGACGGGCACCCTCGTCACGGTCTCGGGCTTCCTGCCGATCGCGCTCGCGAAATCGAGCACAGGCGAATATACGCGCTCGATCTTCGAAGTGTCGGCCATTTCGCTGATCGTTTCGTGGTTCGCTGCTGTCGTGCTGGTCCCGTTGCTGGGCTACCACATGCTGCCCGAGCGCAAGGGCCACGAAAGTGGCGGGCACCACCACGAGCACGATGTTTACAACACCGGCTTCTACAAGCGCCTTTCGGGATGGGTCACATGGTGTATCGAGCGTCGCTGGGCCGTGCTTGGCGTCACTGCCGTACTCTTCGCCATCGCGATGGCGGCCTTCACGCGCGTGCCGCAACAGTTCTTCCCGAACTCGGAACGGCCTGAGCTGCTCGTCGACCTGCGGCTGCCGGAAGGCGCCTCGTTCGAGGCGACGTTACGTGAGGCGAAGCGCCTGGAAAGGGTGCTCGACGGCAAGCCCGGGATCGAGCACTTCGTCGACTTTGTGGGTACCGGTGCACCGCGCTTTTACCTTCCGCTCGACCAGCAGCTTCAGCAGCCAAACTTCGCTCAATTCGTGATCACGGCCAAAAGCGTCGAAAACCGCGACGAGTTGATGCACTGGCTCGATGCCAAACTCGGGAGAGAGTTTTCCGGCGCGCGCACGCGTGTCGCGCGGCTCGAGAACGGTCCGCCCGTGGGTTTCCCGATCAAGTTCCGCGTGAGTGGCAACGATATTGCGACCGTGCGCTCGATTGCTGATAAGGTCGCCGACAAGGTCCGCGCCGATTCCCGCACGCGCGATGTGCAGTTCGACTGGGACGAGCCGGCGGAACGGTCGATCTCGTTCGAGATCGACCAGAACAGGGCGCACCAGCTTGGCGTCACGTCTGAGGACGTATCGAACTTCCTGGCCATGACGCTCTCGGGGTACACGGTCACGCAGTTTCGTGTGCGGGACAAGCTGATCAACGTCGATCTGCGTGCGCCGGCGAGCGAGCGTGTCGATCCGGCGAAGCTCACGAGCCTCGCGATTCCGACGCCGAACGGCCCGGTACCGCTCGGTTCCCTCGGACACGTTCGAGACACGCTCGAGTACGGCGTGATCTGGCAGCGCGACCGGCAGCCGACGATCACAGTGCAGGCCGACATTCGGGGCAACGCGCAGGGCATCGATGTGACTCGCGATATCGAGCACGCGCTCGCGGAGCAAAAAGCCACGCTGCCGGTCGGCTACCGCATCGAGGTGGGCGGCTCCGTCGAAGAAAGCGTGAAAGGCCAAACCTCGATCAACGCCGAGATGCCGCTCATGATCATCGCTGTGCTGACGCTGCTCATGATCCAGCTGAAGAGCTTCTCGCGGACGTTTATGGTCGTGCTGACAGCGCCGCTCGGGCTGATCGGCGTCGTGGCCGCGCTGCTCCTGTTCGGCAAGCCCTTTGGTTTCGTCGCGTTGCTAGGCGTGATTGCCATGTTCGGCATCATCATGCGCAACTCCGTGATTCTCGTCGACCAGATCGATCAGGACATCGTGGCGGGGCACGCGCGCTTCGACGCGATTATCGGTGCAACGGTGAGGCGTTTCAGGCCGATCATGCTGACGGCCGCCGCCGCCGTGCTCGCCTTGATTCCGCTCCTGCGCTCAGCGTTCTTCGGGCCCATGGCGACCGCGCTAATGGGTGGTATCACGATCGCCACGGTACTGACCATTTTTTTCCTGCCGGCACTCTACGCGACGTGTTTCAGGATCCGGCGCGATGAGCGCGGGATGCAACAGGTCGTCGTTGAGCGTACGGAGATTTGATCATGAACCTTGCCTATAAGACGTCCGTTCTCGCCGTGGCTACGGCGCTCGCGCTGACGGCCTGCTCGTTCGGTCCTGGTGGCGAGCCCCCGGCGATGCCTTCGCCCACGCATTATGGCGTGCAGGCGCAGCCGTCCAGGACTGTCGTGGCGGATGGCGTTGCGCAGCAGTTCGATATCGGCTCGGCGGCCGCTCCTCAATGGTGGCGGCTTTACCGGTCCGACGCGCTCGATGCGCTCGTCGAGGAAGGCCTGCGCAACAGTCCGACGCTTGCGGCTACGCAGCGGACGCTCTCTGCCGCGCAAGAGGAATTGCGCGCGCAGGTCGGTTCGTCCACGCTGCCTTCAGTCGACGCTGCCGCCCAGGTCGAGCGTGCGCGTTCACCGGTCGTGCCCGGCATCGGCCCCACCGAGGTACGCTATAACTTCTTCGCCGGTCAGATTCAGGCGCACTACACGTTCGATCTCTTTGGCGCGACGCGCTATGCCAACGCGGCGGCCGCCGCTCGCGTTAACGTGCAGGGGTACGAGCTGGAAGCGGCCCGGCGCGCGCTTGCCGCCAACATCGTCGGCACGGCGATCAATGTGGCGGCGCTCGATCGCCAGATCACGCTCACCGAACGGCTCGTCGCCGTGGCGAGCGAAACTGCAAACGAGGATCGGCAACGGTACGCGCTCGGGTCCATTTCGCACGTGCAGGCGCTCAACTCGACGCAAGATGCAGATTCGATCGCGGCGAGTCTTCCGGCCGTGCGCCAGCAGCGCGCCACAGCCGTCCATGCGTTGGCGGTATTGATGGGCCGTACGCCGGATGACGCACCGGCCGTTCCGGACCTCGACAGTCTGTCGTTGCCTGACCATGTGCCCGTCGTCGTGCCGTCGGACCTGCTGCGTTCGCGTCCGGATATTCAGGCAGCCGATGCCGCCGTGAAGGCCGCCGCGGCCGACGTTGGCGCTGCGACCGCGCAACTCTTTCCGAGCCTGTCACTGACCGCCTCGATGGGTCGCGGGGGCTTTAGCTGGCCCGCGATGCTCTCAGGTGCAGGCGGGCTCTGGGCGATTGGTGCGGGCCTGTCCCAGCCGCTCTTCCATGGTGGGGCGTTGTTCGCGCAACGCAGGGCCTCGATTGATACCTACGATGCGACGGTTCTGCACTACAAGTCGACAGTTCTGTCGGCATTCCAGGATGTCGCGGATTCGCTTGCCGCACTGGACAATGACGCGCAGACGCTGGCATCTGCCGAAAGAGCGGCACAGGCAGCCCATGCGGCATTCGACGAAACGGCGTCGCGCGCCCGCCTGGGTTCCCTGCCGTCAACGGCGCAGCACGCTAGCGAGCAGCGGTTTCTCAACGCACAGCTTGGCGCCGCGCGCGCCGGGAGCCAGCGCATGAGCGATACCGCCGCACTCTTCCAGACGATGGGCGAATTGCCTGCCGATCAGCCGCACGTGACGTCAAGAGAATGACCTTGTTTCCGTAGGTCGGCGAGAGCGTCGCGATGAACCGGGTCGCTCTCCATCGGGTGAATCTGCCGGTGCCAAGTCAACCCAGACCAGTTTGTTATGCGAGATAGAGAGTAAGCCGTCGGGCGAACCAGTATGACCCCGGTCCATAACGCGTCTTGACTTCACCCGCCTCATTGCGCGTCGACTTCTGCCTCGACCAGTGGCAACGCTCGCATTGCAATCTTCTCCGCCTCTGTGCGCTTGAGCCCGAGCGTTTGTAGAAGCGTTGCTGCCGTGCGCTCGGCGAAGTGCTCTCCGCTGAAGCCGAGTTCGTCGAGCAGGTCTGCCGCCGGTGCCCCCGGCGCGACAAAATTCAGCTCGGCCGCAATTGCCGCAAGCACCGTACCGCCCACCGAAAGAAAGCCGATGAAAGGGTCGGCGACAACAAAGCGCTTGGCGGCGATGCCGTTTCCGATATCCCGCAATAACCGCTGGCCCAGCCCGCGGTTCAGGATGCTCGCCGAAAACCCTTCGCGTATCAGGAAGCGTCCCCATACGGGATCGCGCCGCGCACGCATCAGGGTGTGGCGCACCGAGACGGCGATCACTTCAGCCGGGTCGGACAGGCCCGCGGTAAGGCGATCGAGCATGTCGGCGAATTCCTCGAACACGTTGTCGACGAGCGTCGCGTAGACGGCTTCTTTCGACTCGAAGTGGTTATAGAACGAGCCGAAGCCCACATCGGCGGCCTCAGTGATTTCGTTGATCGCCACGCCCTCCATGCCCTTTTCCGCCATTAGGCGGAGGGCAGCGTCGAGCAGGCGGGCGCGCGTCTCGCGCTTGCGGCGCGCTCCGCGCGGCTCGCGCTCCTCGGGAACAGCGACCGGAGAAACGGGGGCCGCACGAGTGGAGCGCTTGGGCGCGGGGCGGTTCAAAGAGTTCGCCATGACGAGTTCCAGTCTTTGCTCATATCCAAGTATAGATTGATATGTCTCTATTGACAAAATTATCAGTAATGACTTTAATGTCACTAAGGCGCATGGTTGACGCCCGACAAACAAATAGACAGATGGAGTGACAGTGGAGAGAGGAGCAATAAACACCACCGGGCCGTCCGGCCTGCAGGACCCGGTTCAGCCGTCGACGCGTGACCTGCCCGAGGCAGTAGAGGTGCTGATAGTCGGGTGTGGCCCAGTCGGTGCGGCGACTGCCAATCTGCTGGCACGGCACGGTGTGAACGTGATGGTTGTAGACAAGTCGCGTGAAGTATTCATGGCGCCCCGTGCAATCGCACTGGATAACGAGGCGCTGCGCATCCTTCAGCTTGCGGGCGTCGGCGAGCGCGATTTCGAGACGATCGCCATACCGTACGTGCGAATGAGGTCGCCCATGCTGGGCCTGTTCGGCAGCGTGAATTCGCTGGGCAGCCTGGATGGCCATCCGAAGCTCGTCACGTTCTACCAGCCAGATCTCGAGCGGTGCCTGCGCGCCCGGCTCGAGACATATGACTGTGCGCATATTGCGCTGGGTGTCAGCCTGAACGGCTTCACGGAGGAACGGGACCATGTGCTCGCGTCGCTGGACCTCGGGCACGGGCGCACTCATCGGGTCCGGGCCCGCTATCTGATCGGCGCGGACGGGGCGAGTTCGCTGGTGAGGCAGCTCATCGGCCAGGAATTCAAAGGTAAGACGTTCGCCGAGGACTGGTTGATCGTCGATGCCCGCTACGTACCACGTCCGATCGATCACATCGAATTCATTTGCGATCACCGTCGGCCAATCCCGCATATGGTCGCGCCTGGCCACCGTGAACGCTGGGAATTCATGCTGCAGCCTGGCGAGCGACGCGAGGAAATGGAATCCGAGACACGCATCCGGGAGTTGCTCTCGCCATGGGGCAAGGTCGAAGAGATGATCATCGAGCGCAAGGCCGTGTATCGCTTCCATGCGCGCACCGTCGATGCATTCAGCAAGGGGCGGGTGTTCCTCGCGGGCGACGCGGCCCATATCACGCCTCCATTCGTCGGGCAGGGGCTGGTAGCAGGCCTTCGGGACGCCGCCAATCTTTGCTGGAAATTGGCATGGGTGGTACACGGACGTGCCGACCCAAGGATTCTCGATACCTATGACGAGGAGCGGCGCCCCCATGCAAAGGCAATGATCAACCTCGCAAAATTCATGAGTAGGCTCGTCATGCCGCGAAGTGGCGCAGTTGCGCTGTTGACTCATGGGTTGATGCGCCTTGCGGGACTCGTGCCGCGCCTGCGCGCGCAATTTGAGGAACTGCAGATCAAGCCGAAGAACGCATTTCGCAGTGGACTGTTCGTCAAGGGCCGCTCGTCGACCAAGCTTGTTCGTGGCGCGGTCATCGCGCAAGGCTGGGTGAGAGGCTCCGATGGCACCACGTGTCTGAGCGATGACGTGCTCGGGCAGGGTCTCACGCTGATCGGGTTTGGCGTGGATGCGGCGGCGGTGCTAGAGGACGCGACGGCCGCAGCGTTTGCGCGTGCCGGGGGGCGCGTTGTCCAGATTACCCATCGGGGGCAACGGCTGCATATTGCCCCGCTCGACAGTTGGGAAGACCTTGAAGGCGTATTTCTTCCGGGGCTCGCGCCCGTCGGGTGGGTTGCCGTCGTCCGGCCCGACAAGACGATCGTCCACGACGGTGGGGCCACCGACGTGAACCGTATCGTGCGCGAGAGTCTTGCCTTGCTGACGAACCCCGTCGGCGCGCCGGCTATGGAAGCCGAACACGCCATCCGAACCGTTTGATTTCCGTTCTGCCATGAAACTGACTACTGTACAGCCGTCCCGTCACCCCGATCCCACGACGAAAGCGTCGGCATTGGCCTATTTGATATTCGACCGGCCAGACCTCGTGAAAGCCGAGCAATTTCTCAATGACTTCGGGCTCCGAACTGTATCGCGAACCGATGCGCTCGTCCTGCTGCGGGGAACGGGTGCTTCGCATTTCTGCTACGTCGTCCGAAAGGCGCCGAAATCCCGGTTCGTTGGTTTTGGGCTACGGGTCGACAGCAGGGCCGATCTTGATGCGCTTGCAAAAGTGCCTGGCGCCTCTGAGGTCGAGCGCTCGCCGTTGCCCGGCGGCGGCTATATGGTCCGGTTGACCGACCCTTCGGGCTTTCGCGTCGATGCAATATGGGGCCAGGCGCCAGCTTCGACGCTGTCCCATCGGCCGCCATTGCCGTTCAACTCCGTGGATGCGGCCGTCCGGATTAACGGGACGCAGCGACCGCCCGAGTCCGCGCCCGAAGTTATCCGGCTCGGACATGTCGTGCTCGAACTCGCCGACTATCAGGAAACCTGCGCATGGTATACGCGGCATTTTGGCTTCATCCCGAGCGATGTGCAGGTACTTCCCGATGGCTCGCCCGTCGTCGCGTTCATGCGGCTCGATCTCGGCGACAAGCCGGCCGATCACCATACGCTCGCGCTTGCACAAGGCTTTGTGCCCACCTACAGCCATAGCGCCTACGAAGTCGTCGACGCCGACGCGGTGGGTATGGGCCAGCGCGTCCTGCGCGACAAGGGCTGGACGCACGCGTGGGGAATTGGCCGTCATATCCTGGGCAGCCAGATCTTCGACTACTGGCAGGACCCGTGGGGCGACAAGCATGAGCACTATTGCGACGGCGATCTCTTTACGGCCGATGCTCCGGCGGGTGTACACGCGGTGAGCCGCGAAGCAATGGCGCAATGGGGACCGACGATGCCGCGCAGCTTCACGAAGCCCAGATTCACGCCGGCAAGCATTGTGGCGCTCTTTAGAAACCTGCGCCGCAGCCCCGACCTGACGCTGAGCAAGCTGCGGACGCTGGCAAAGCTTTTCGCCTGAACCAACCCCTTCCATAGAATCCGGAGATCTATAAATGGCACTTCACGTTCTGCATTACAGGCATCATGGTCGCGCCCAGTGGGGCGTCGTCGCTAACGGCGCCATCACGCCGGTTCCCGGCGAGTTCAAGACGACCGCGGACTTTATCGAAGCCAATCCGGTTGAACGGCTGGCCGAGCTGAGCGAGCCGATGCTTTCCGAATCGGAAGTGCAATGGTTGTCGCCCGTGACCGCCAATCAGCAGTTCATCTGCCAGGGTGCGAATTACCGCCAACATATGATCGAGTCCGGCATGGACCCGGATGTGAAGAAATTCAACATGATCTTCACGAAGGCGACGAGCTGCATCGTTCCGGCCAACTCGCCTGTGGTGAAGCCAAACGAGGTGCAGTTCCTCGACTACGAGATCGAACTCGGTCTTGTCCTCAAACGCGATGTCACGTCCCGCGAAACTGTCACCGACGGGAACCTGCATGACTACATCGCCGGCGCCGTGATCGTCAACGACTACTCCGCGCGCGACATCCAGATTCCGCAGATGCAGTTCTACAAGGGCAAGAGCTATCGCACATTCGGCCCTGTCGGCCCCTACCTTTGCCTCCTTGAGAAACACGATATTCCGAAGTTAAGGGAGCTCGTGCTGACGCTGACGGTAAACGGAACCGTGCGCCAGAATGACTCCACTGCGGGTCTGGTCTACGGCCCGGCAGAGACCTTAACGGAGCTTTCCGGCGTACACGACCTGTGCGCTGGGGACCTGCTCGCCACGGGCACGCCCGCCGGTTGTGCACTGAGTATTCCGTCGCCCGAAAAGCAGCGCGCCGCGGCGCAACTGCCTGAAGCGGAAAAGTGGCGCTTTTTCCTGAAGATGCAGGAGGAAAGGCCGCAGTACCTGCGAGCGGGCGACGTCGTGGAGGCGCGCATCGCGAGCCGCGACGGGTCGATCGATCTGGGCGTGCAACGTAACGTCGTCGTGGACGAGGCAGAATGAAAGGGATCGCAAACATGGCCGATGTCCTTGCCATCGAGGCGCAAGGGCAGCCAGCGGATCTGCCGTCTAGCACCTACGAGATGATCTGTCGTGGGGCGGCCATCAATCCGTTGGCACCCGCACTTTCGTTTTTTGCAACCGCCGACGATCACCGGGACGCTGAGTGCTGGACGTATAGTGAACTCGTGCGTGATGTCACGCGAACCGCGAACATGTTTGCCCGTCTGGGAGCGCAGCGCGACTCGGTTGTCGCATACGTTCTGCCCAACCTCCCTGAAACGCACTTTGTGATCTGGGGTGGGGAAGCCGCCGGGATTGTCTGCGCGATCAATCCGCTGCTTGAGGGCGAAGCCATCGGCGAACTGCTCAACGCCTCAGGTGCGAGCGTGCTCGTAACCCTGGCGCCGTTTCCCGGAACCGACCTTTGGCAGAAGGTGCAAGCGGTGCTGCGCAAGGTCCCTTGCCTGCAGCATCTCGTGCTCGTGAATCCGGCCGACCGCATGCCGGGCGAAAAGGGATTCGCGGCCCGGATGCTTCAACGTGGCGAGTGTTCAAAACTGCATGGGCCTGGCGGCATTCACGGTGCCGTTCCTACACATGTTGGCATCCACGATTTCAGCACTGCCGTCGCGAGGGAGTCCGGGGTGGCGCTCAGCGGCACGCGTCGAATGAGCATCGATGATGTATCGTCCTTCTTCTGCACGGGCGGCACCACCGGACTGCCGAAGATTGCGATTCGACGGCACGGCAACGAGGTGGCCAATGCGTGGAACGCGGCTCAATTCTTCGGCGAAAGCATTGGTCCGGGGAAAACGATTTTTTGCGGACTGCCGCTTTTCCACGTCAACGCCGTGCTGGTGACAGGTCTGCTGGCGTTCTCGCGTGGTGCCCACGTCGTGCTCGGCACACCACAAGGTTATCGGGGCGAGGGCGTTGTAAAGCGCTTCTGGGAAATTGTCGAGCATTACCGCATCAACTTCTTCAGCGGTGTCCCGACACTCTACGGATCGCTGCTGGACGTTCCGGTTGGCGAGCACGATATCAGCTCGCTCGAGTATGGCCTGTGCGGCGCCGCCCCCATGCCGGTCGAATTACTTCGCACTTTCCAGGATCGTACAGGAATAAGAATCCTTGAGGGCTACGGCCTCACGGAAGGTACCTGCGTTAGCAGCGTGAACCCTCCGCTTGGCGAGCGCAGGGTCGGTTCGATTGGTCTTCGTCTGCCCGGTCAGGCAATGAAAGCAGTAGTGGTCGATGAAAGCGGCCGATATGTACGGGATTGCGTTGCGGATGAGGTCGGCCAGCTGGTTATCTCCGGGCCAAACGTGTTCGTTGGCTATACCCGGCCGGAGCAGAATAGTGGCATCTGGATGGAAAGTGGTGACGGCGGGCGCTGGCTCAATACCGGAGATCTCGGACGCTGCGACCAGGACGGTTACTTCTGGCTCACCGGCCGGAAGAAGGAACTGATTATCCGGGGCGGACACAACATCGACCCTGCAGCAATCGAAGAACCACTGCATCGCCATCCCGCAGTCCAGATTGCCGCAGCTGTAGGGCGCCCCGATATGCACGCGGGCGAGTTGCCGGTCGCCTATGTTCAGCTAAAGCCAGGTACAACCGCAACCGAGGCGGAATTGGCCGAGTTTCTGCGTCACGAGATCAACGAGCGCGCCGCGCTGCCAAAGGGGATTCGGATCGTGGATGCGATGCCGCTGACGGGCGTCGGCAAGATCTTCAAGCCAGCACTGAAACGCCGCGAAACGGCAGACGCCTTACGGTCGGCACTCGTGGAGGCCGGCGTGGAGGATGCAACCGTTAGCCTCATTGATGACACCTCGCGCGGGATTTCACTCCACGTCGAACTCGCCGACCCCGCGCTTGAAGCATTGGCGACTTCCGCTCTCGGGCGCTTTCCGTTCGCATTTTCGATCTCGGCTGCCGCGAGGCCCTCACGGGCAGAGCAACCGGTGGTGATAGACCCGGCAGCGATAGATGCGCGCGGCAGGCCAACGTAACACGAGCCACAACATCAAAGGGGCGCGTTCGGTCATGCGCCCGGATTAAAGGTTAATCACCCGTGCGCGCCCCGATGCCGCATTTCAAAATGCCTGACGGTGCTTTGAGGTTAGTACGTCTAATTTGTTGGAGGAAAAGAGGATGAGTGTTGCATCAGAAAGGTCCTTGCGTTCGCAGGTTGAAAAATGGCTCGGGCCGACTCCTTCGACGCCGGTTCGGGTTACCCGATTCGGCCGCGCGCGCTCGAATCAGAGACCCTGTGTTCGTATCGAGCTACTGCTACCGACAGGCCCGGTTGGATTCTTTTTCTTCCGGCACCGCGACGGCGCGTGGTGCGTGTTCCCGCCTGAGACGGAACGTCTGACGATGCACGCTAACTAGAGTGCAGGTCGATCGAAGGATGCGGCATGGGTAGCCATACGAAAGGGAGGAAAACAATCAATTGAGCAGATCCAACGGCAACACCACTGATTCATAAAAATTTCCAGACATTGCGACAGGAGAAGAGACATGAGGAATTACAAACGCGCAATCAGTTCGGTCGGTATGGCGGCTTGCATCTGCTCGGTCGCGCTTATCGACAATGCCAATGCGCAGTCGGCCGGAAGCATAACGCTGTCGACAGGATGGCTTCACATTGCGCCGCAGGGCGACGCGACGCCACTAACCGTGGAAAGCATTGGCGGCGTAGCGGTGAATCAGCAGCTATCTGGTAGCGGAGCGCATGCGAGCTCAACGGATACGGTGGGAATTACCACCGAGTACTACGTCACGGACAACATTGGTGTCGCCATGCTTTTTGGACTACCGATGAAGGTGAATCTGATTGGCGACGGGACGCTACAGAAGTATGGCAACCTCGGCACGACAAGGCCGATGCCGCCCGCCATTGAACTTCGATACCACCTGTTTTCAGCCGAATCGAAATTCCGTCCGTTCATAGGGCTCGGCGTGAACTATACGTGGTTCACCCAGGTTCGGACAACCAATAGCCAGTTTGTCACTGATAGCCTTGGTCCAGGCGGCTCGGCACGTGCGACACTCAGTTCATCGTGGAATCCTGTATTCGAGGTCGGGGCAAATTACGCGATTACAAAACACTGGTCGGTCGGAACCTCTCTCGGCTACGTTCCGGTGAAGACCCACCTGACGTTATACGGGCAGACCGCAACGGGAACGCAGATCGTTTCCAGATCGACGCTCCGACTCAATCCCCTTAACGTCTTCCTGAACGTTGCCTATACGTTCTAGCGCGTACAGGTCCTCAATGCGTCAATCGAGAGGTTTGAACGCTCATTGAAGACATGGACGTTATTTTTCGCTACCCGGACCTGGCTGCCGGTCTGCGACCTCACGGTCGATTACGACACGTTGCGACACACGTCGCGGCAACAGGGCGCGGCGATTGAAGGCAACTGCCTGGCCGACGCACTGTACCCCGATCACCCTGGCCGTCAGAAGTCGAAGCTCCCCATAAAGGTCTTCAAGTCTCGTCCCGTTGGCGCCGGTAGTTGTGTACGTCAAGCAGTCAAAGGAGATTGGCCATGTATTACGACCACACGAATTCCCAAAATATCGATCACCGAAGCGGCACGAATGACCCGAGCGACGCGGGTTCGGCGTCGAACGATGTCGTCGAGGTGATTAATCCTACTCTGGCAAGGAATTGGGCATGGGCGCACCATAGCGACTTATACGACTGGATGGACTGGCATAGTCCGTTTCCCGCATCAGGCCCGTCGGAGTGACCACGGTATGGCGGCGCAAGCTATCGGCGATTGAGGGAACTCAAATCGCGTCAGTCGTCCATTGTCTACTAACTGGAAAAATCGCCGCAGACTCACGGCAGACTTCGCGAGGCTTTTCATGCACAACGAATACTTTCAGATCAGCAACGAATCCGGCATCGCACATCTCCAGCTGAACCGTCCCGACCGTTTCAATACGATGGGCCTGGCCTTCTTCACCGGGTTGCGAGACGCCGTGCTGGCGCTCGATGCCGCGGGCGACACCCGTGCCCTTGTCATCAGTTCCACTGGAAAGCATTTTTCGGCCGGCATGGCGCTCGACGTCTTCACCGACACGACGGATGCGTTTGACAACAGCAGCCCACGGGCCCGGCTGGGCTTCCGGCATGCGTTGAGAAATCTGATGGATTGCTTCGATACGCTCGATCAGGTCCGGTTTCCCGTCATCTGCGCAATTCAGGGTGGCTGCATCGGCGGAGGCCTCGATCTCGCCGTCGCCTGCGACATTCGAATTTGCACGACCGATGCATTCTTCGCACTGCAGGAAACTCAGATCGGCATGACGGCTGACCTCGGTGTGCTGCAGCGCCTCCCGAAGATCATTCCCGCCGGCGTGGCTCGCCAGATGGCCTACACCAGTGAGCGGTTGAGCGCCGGGCGTGCATTGGCAGTCGGCCTGGTGAATGCCGTGTCGCCCAATGCCGAGGCGCTGCTCCAACACGCGATGGAGCTGGCCCGAACCATCGCGTCGAAGTCCCCGCTGGCCGTTGCTGGGTGCAAGACTGCGATTAACTTCGCGCGCGATCATAGTACGTCCGAATCTCTGCGACATATGGCCTTACTGCAAAGCGCCATATTCGACACCCAGGACCTCGCCGAGGCAATTTCCGCCTGGCATGGAGAGCGGCAGGGCCGCTTCGACGCACTGTCGCCGCTGACAACCCGCGAGACGGGCAATCCGCGGTGACAGGGAACCGCTGCAGGCCAGTCCCGCACTCGCTGGTTTGCAGCCGTCCAGCTGGGAAGATCAAACTCCGACGCGAACGTCCTATTCTGCGAGCCATCGGGGTCGCGTGTTGGGTGGAAGAGCGTACGGCCGCCGAGGTTCGGCGGTTGCCTGGAGAGCGTTCGGAGAGCGCACCGCTGCGACCGCTATTTGATGATGGCTGCCTCCAACTATGCAGAATGTCCGAGCAAGCCTATGAGACATACCTTTCATTAGTCAGCGGGCTGCCAGCAGAAACGCTGGACGATGGTGAAAGCGCGGCGATTGCGATAGCTGTGCACGGGCATCGGGAGCGGGGTACTTGACGACAAAAAGGCGAGACGAATTCTGTCGGAGCGGTTCACTGAGTCGCGGTGCGGTAGTTCGCTTTCTTTTTTGCTTGCAGCGGCAGCACGTGCGAATTGGAGTGCGCAGGATTTGCGAGCCGCCATCACGCTGGAAGTTCTGTTGGATGCGATGCACCGGGTGGTAACATTTGTTGTCATCCTTATCGACCGCTCGCCCGGTACACCGCATGCCAGACAGTTTCGACCAGCTCGCCGCCCTGATCCGGACACGCTTCTCCGAACTGAGTCCGCAGTTCCAGATGGGAGCAGGGTTCCTGCTCGATCATCCCGACGAAGTGGCGGTCTCGTCGATGCGCAAAGTGGCCGAACGGGCGCAGGTGCAACCGGCCTCGCTGGTGCGCTTGTCGCAGCAATTGGGTTTTCCCGGCTGGAACGAATTGCGCAACCTGTTCGTCGCGCGCGTGCGTACGCGGCCCGAGCCGCTCACCAGCCGCGCCCGTTCGCTCGTCAAATCGAAAGATGCGCTGGCGAACGACCTGCTGGTCGCGCAACAACACAATCTTGAAGTCACTGCCGCGCATAACGGCCGCGTGATCGTGGAAGCGGCGCGTCTGTTGCGGCGCGCCCCACATGTGCATGTTGCAGGCTTTCGCTCCTGTTATGCAGTGGCGTTCGGCCTTGTCTACGGCTACCGGCTATTCCGTTCGTCGGTGTCGCTGCTCAATGGCGAAGCGGGCACGCTGGAGATGCAACTGCGCACGGTCGAGCGTGATAGCGCGACCATCGTCATCAGTTTCGCGCCGTATTCAGTCGAAGCGGCGCGCGTGGCCGAAGCCGCGCTGGAAAAGGGCAGCAAGCTGATCGCGATCACGGACAGCGCGGTCTCGCCGATCGCGTTGAACGCAGACAAGGTGCTGATCTTTTCGCACGAAAGCCCGTCGTTCTTTCCTTCGCTGGTGGCGGCCACGGCGATTTCTGAATCGCTGGTCGCGCATCTGCTCGCGCTGGAAGGCGCGGGAGCCGTCGAGCAACTTGCCATCGCCGAGCAATCGCTGCATGAAAAGGGCGCGTACGTACCTTGATGTTTGTCCTCTGAGGCAGGCCGTAGCTTGCCGCGGCGCGCGGCCGCTCCGGTTGGTTCATCATCGCACTGTTTGACAACAAATGTTGTTTGGAAGTATAAATGCGTACCGATTGTTGAATAGGTGCGAACCGTGGTGTCCAGGCAGGATTTAAGTCTCTGTCAGGTGGGCGGTGAGCCGTATGACATCGGCTACCGGCTGGGTGAACTCGCCAGACCGGTGTTCGCAGACTATATGCAACAGAGCAGTGCGTGGCGGGCGGTTCGACGCTGGCGCGGCGATCCGTTCGTCCAGCAGTTGCGCGAGGCTGCCCAGGCGCATTGTCCTGCGCTGCTGGTCGAGTTGGACGGCATGGCAGCAGGACTGGGTTGGTCGGCGGAAGATATCTTTTTGTGGAACTGCCGCGGCGAGTTGATTCACAACGCGCCGGACGGTTGCACCACCCTGGCCGCTGTCGAAGGCAATGCGCGGTTCATTGCACACAATGAAGACGGCGATCCCTTTCTGCGCGAGCGCTGCGCTCTGGTCGAGGTTCAACCTGCCGGCAAGCCCGGTTTCATCAGTTTCTATTACCCTGGATCGCTGCCAGGGCACACCTTCGCGGCCAATCGCGCCGGTCTCGTGCAGGCCATCAATAATCTGCGCATTCGCGTACCGGCGGCCGGCGTGCCACGCATGATGCTCGCGCGCGCGGTGCTGGATGCGGCCTCGCTCGACGAGGCGCTGCACATCCTGCGCGACACGCCGGCTGCGAGCGGCTTTCATCACACGCTTGGTTGTGCCGGGGATGGGCGTCTCCTGAGCGTCGAAGCAAGCGCACAGCGATGTTCCGTGCAAACGGTGTCCACTATCGCCGGCCATGCGAACCATCTGATTCATCCCGGTTGCGAAGCCGAGGCGCAAATCGTCACCGATTCTTCGCGTGACCGGCAGGCGCGCGTTGAACACTTGCTGACCACACTGGCCAGTCCGGTTACCCCCGCCACATTGCTCGACGTGTTGCAGGATCGCGCGCCTTCAGGCCTGCCGATCTACCGCGACGATCCGCTCGATCCCGACGACGAGAACACGCTCGCCACGGCGCTCTTCGACATCGGCAGCGACGGCGTCTCGATGGCAGTCTATCGACAGGGGCAATGCACGTTCGACACCGTCATCGCATGCAAGCCGTCCGCGCAGACCGGCGCCTGAGCAGCAGTCGCCAATAGAAAGGAAAGTGAAAATCATGTCCACCGTATTCCATCGCTCGCCGAAGCAGTCACTGCCGGTGGCTGTCGCCGGTGACGGCATCGAAATCATCGATTCCACCGGCAAGCGCTATATCGACGCCTCAGGTGGCGCAGCCGTCTCGTGCCTCGGCCACAGCAATCAGCGCGTGATCGACGCAATCAAGCGGCAGGCGCAGCAATTGCCGTATGCGCACACGTCGTTCTTCACGACCCAGGTCGCCGAGGAACTCGCCGATCGCCTGGTGGCGAGCGCGCCGCAAGGGCTCGAACACGTGTACTTCGCGTCGGGCGGCTCGGAAGCGATCGAGGCGGCGCTGAAGCTGGCGCGGCAGTATTTCGTCGAGACGGGCGAGTTGCAGCGCCGTCATTTCATCGCGCGTCGCCAGAGCTACCACGGCAACACGCTGGGCGCGCTGGCGATTGGCGGCAATGCGTGGCGGCGCGAGCCGTTTCTACCGATCCTGATCGAAGCGCACCACGTGAGCCCGTGTTACGCGTATCGCGAGCAGCGCGCCGGCGAAACCGAAGAGCAGTTCGCGCAGCGTCTCGCTGACGAACTCGAACAGAAGATTCTCGAACTCGGTGCCGACACGGTGGCTGCATTCGTTGCGGAAACGGTGGTGGGCGCAACGGCCGGCGCCGTGCCGCCGGTGCGGGAGTATTTCCGCAAGATTCGTGCTGTGTGCGATCGCTATGGCGTGCTGCTGATTCTCGACGAAATCATGTCGGGTATGGGGCGCACGGGCTACCTGTACGCGTGTGAGGAAGACGGCATCGCGCCAGACATCCTGACCATCGCCAAGGGGCTCGGCGCCGGCTATCAGCCCATCGGCGCGACGCTGGTCAGCGACCGGATTTACCAGGCGATCGTCGGCGGTTCGGGCTTTTTTCAGCACGGGCATACCTATATCGGCCACGCCACCGCCTGCGCCGCGGCGCTCGAAGTGCAGCGCGTGATTGCCGACGACCATCTGCTGCCGAATGTGCAGGCGCGCGGCGAGCAGTTGCGTGGCCGGCTGCGCGAGCACTATGCGCAGCATCCGCATATCGGCGACGTCCGTGGGCGAGGGCTCTTTGTCGGTGTGGAACTGGTGCAGGACCGCGTCACCAAGACGCCGTTCGACGCGAAGCTGAAGCTGCACGCGGCGATCCGGCGTGAGGCGTTCGCGCGTGGTTTGATGGTGTATCCGATGGGCGGCACGGTCGACGGCAAAGTCGGCGATCATGTGCTGCTGGCCCCGCCGTTCATCTGCACCGCGCGCGACATCGACGAGATCGTCAGCCGGTTGACGGATGCGATCGAGGGCGCACTGGCCGCCATCTGACACCCTTTCCATTCCTGCGAGATTTGCGATGACCGAGCGTTTGCCTCACTTCGAACTGTCCGATGCCACGCCCGAACAGAAGGCCGTGCTCGACGAGATCTTGTCCGGCCCGCGCGGCAATCTGAACGGGCCGTTTCTGGGCTGGATTCATAGTCCGGAGCTGGCGCAGCAGGCGCAGCGGCTCGGCGCGTTCTGCCGCTATCGCACCGGCTTGCCGCTGCGCTTGTCGGAGTTGGCGATTCTGGTGACCGCGGCGCGCTGGCAGGCGCAGGCCGAATGGTATATCCACTATCCGATCGCTCTGGAAGCCGGTGTGGCCGAAGCGGATGCTGAGGCGATCCGCCAGGGGCATCGCCCGTCCTTCGCGGATGTCGATGATGCGTTGATCTATGACTTCGCGAGCGAACTGTACGACACCAAACGGGTGTCGGATACCACCTATAGAAAGGCGGTCGGGCGCTTCGGCCATCAGGTGGTGATTAACCTGGTCGGCCTGCTCGGCTACTACGCCTTCGTGGCAATGACACTGAACGTGTTCGACATGCGGGCGGTGGGACAGGAGAGCTTGCCGTTTGCGGAGTAGCGACACCACCGTCGGGTTTTGCTGCGCGCACCAGCCAACCGCATGCCGGCGTCGTCACGACACCGGCACACGGAAGCGCCTATGATGAAGTTCGGTCCACGCCCGCACCTCTTGCGCCGCGCGGCACGTCCCGAAGGAAGTCTCCTCGGGGCACTCGCGACCGATGCCGATACTACGAATACCCGGGCTGGACCGTTGTGGGCGGCATCACGTAGGGTTGAGGAGCGGCGCGAAGCAGGGCACAAACAGGAGAGAGCGATGAAGCGCAAGGCATCAGCAGTCTGGCAAGGCGGCCTGCAAGACGGCAAGGGCTCGATTTCCACCGACAGCGGCGTCCTCAAGGACACCCAATACTCGTTTGCCACGCGCTTCGCGGACGGCATCGGCACGAATCCGGAAGAGCTGATTGCGGCTGCGCACGCGGGTTGTTTCTCGATGGCGCTATCGGCCGAACTGAGCAAGGCTGGCATCACACCTGAACGTATCGGCACCACGGCAACCGTTACGCTCGACAAGGACGGCGGCGGCTTTACGATCACTGCGGTGCATCTCGATGTGGCCGTGAAAATTCCCGGCGGCGATCAAGCCGCGTTCGAGAAGGCCACCGCGGACGCCAAGGCGGGTTGCCCGGTTTCCAAGGTGCTGAACGCCACCATCACGATGGACGCGAAACTCGAAACCTGAGCGCGCGGTTCGTCCACTGCAGATACATGCAGGGCCGGCTGGCCAGGGTAGACAGGCCGCCGGCTGCCGCTTTCCATTCATTTCCCTCTTTTGCCATTCAACGAACATGACGAAGATCCGGCAGCGCGCGGGCGCGAAACGCCGGGCGCCGTCTTCAATGGGACCGTCGATGACAACGCAAACCGAAAAAGCACGGCAATTCCAGTCCTATCACGCAGCAGGCGAGGCTTTCATCATCCCGAATCCGTGGGACATCGGCACTGCGCGGCTGCTCGCATTGGCCGGCTTCAAGGCGCTCGCCACCAGTAGCGCAGGTTACGCGTTTTCGCGTGGCCTGCCGGATAACGCCATCGGCCGCGCGCAGATGATGGTGCACCTTACCGAAATCGTGGGCGCAACCGATTTGCCGGTCAGCGCCGATCTGGAAAATGGTTTCGGCGATGCACCGGAAGACTGCGCCGAGACGATCATGCAGGCCGCGGCTACGGGCGTGGTCGGCGGTTCGATCGAGGATTCGACCGGTCGCGCCGATGAACCGATTTACCCGTTCGAGGCCGCCGTGGAGCGCGTGCGCGCGGCGGTCGAGGCAGCGCGCACGCTGCCGTTTCCCTTTACGCTGACGGCGCGCGCCGAGAACTACCTGGTGGGCCGGCCCGATCTCGACGACACGATCCGGCGTCTGCAGGGTTATCAGGAGGCTGGTGCGGACGTGCTTTACGCGCCCGGCCTGAAGACGCGCGAAGAGATCGCCACCGTGGTCGGCGCGCTCGATCGGCCGGTCAATGTATTGATGGGGCTGCAGGGCGTCCTGCTCAGTTTCGATGACCTGCGCTCGCTGGGCGTGCGGCGTGTCAGCGTGGGCGGTTCGCTGGCGCGTGCGGCGTTGGGCGCGTTTCTCCGCGCGGCGCACGAGATGCGCGATCACGGCACCTTCAACTACACGAAAGAGGCCGCCAGCGGCAACGAGATGAACCAGCTCTTCACGGCCGCCGCGCAGAAGTGGGGAAAATAGGCGACCCGTTCGATCCAGATCCAGAGCATGCACGAGGCGCTTCGTTCAACCGGGCGAGTGTCGGAGGCGCAGATCGGCGCGTGGGCCGTGGTCCGGCCGGCGAAGGCGCTGCCGGCCGAACCACTGATACGAGAGGGGGGCGCCTGAATTTACCGGGCAGTCACTTTCCAAACTCGCCTTGCTTTATTGAACGGTTAGTCATAATATCCGTCACATGAAGCAATCTGGCAATTCGAATCAATCCGCGAAAAAAGCGGGCGAGGCCTGCTCCCGCGGCCGGCCGCGAGAGTTCGATACGGATACCGTATTGGCGAGCGCGAGCCAGGTTTTCTGGAACCACGGCTACCACGCCACCTCGATCGACGACCTCTGTAAGGCCACCGGCCTGTTGCGCGGCAGTCTGTACGGGGTATTCGGCGACAAGCACGGCATCATGCTCGCCGCGCTCGATCACTACGCCGAAGGTTCGGTCGCGCGGCTGGCCGAGCGGCTGAACGCGCCGATGCCGGCGGAAGAGGCGCTGCGCAACGCTTTGCTGCATTACGCCCGGGTCGCTTGCGCGCTGACCGGCGAGCGTAGCTGCTTCATCACCAACACCACGCTGGAGATGCAGCCCGGCGACGAGGAACTGCGCACCCGCGTCGCGGCAATTCAACGCCGCATGGCGACTTTGCTGGCGGCGTCGGTGATTCGTGGCCAGGCGAGCGGCGCCTTCAATTCCACGCTCGACGAAAAAGCCGTCGGCGATTTCCTGTTGTGCGTGATGCAAGGACTGCGTGTTTTGGGACGAGTGGCCCACAAGGAAGATGCACTGATCGGTATCGTGGACGTCGCCATGCATGCGCTCGTCTAATTTTTGAACGAACAGTCATGAATAGCGAAGCCGTGAAGCCCGCTCCGGCGGCATTCGTTGAGCCTGCGGCGGGGCCAGCAGCCGGTGGAGCTGGAACCGCCGTTTGCCCGGGTGTGGGTGCGGTGGCGGCCAGTGCGGTTGCCACCGTCAGAAAGGCTGCGTCCGGCTTCGAGCGCCAGGGGCTCGCGCTCGCCGTGCTGTTCGTCGGCGCCTTCCTCGCGCCGCTCGATTATTTCATCGTCAACCTCGCGCTGCCGTCGATTCACACCGGCCTGAACGCCACCGACGCGCAACTGCAACTCGTGGTGTCCGCGTACTCATCCGCTTATGCCGTGCTGCTGATCACGGGCGGACGCCTCGGCGACCTGTTCGGCCGGCGCCACATGTTCATGACGGGGATGGCGGCGTTCGTGGTCGCCTCCGCGCTGTGCGGCTTCGCCACCAGCGGGCACATGCTGGTGATCTCGCGGATCGTGCAGGGCATCGCGGCCGCGATCATGGCGCCGCAAGTGCTCGCGACCATCCGCGCGGTCGTGCCGCTGCATCGGCAGACCAAGGTCATGAGCCTCTACGGTTTCGTCTTCGGGCTGTCGTCGATCGTCGGCCAGCTGGGCGGCGGCGCGCTGATTACCTATCACCCGTTCGGGCTCGACTGGCGCATCATTTTTCTCATCAACATTCCGATTGGCATCGTGGCCTTCATCGGCACCTGGAAGTTCGTGCCGGAAAATCAGCCGGCCACGCGCACCGGCATCGACCTGAAGGGTGTTGCGCTGCTCTCGGTGGTGCTGCTGCTGGTCATCTATCCGATGACACATGGCCGTGAAGCCGGCTGGCCCGCGTGGACCTTCGTGATGTTCGCGCTTGCCGTGCCCGCGTTCGCGCTATTCGTGGCGACCGAGCGGCGCGTCGAGCGCGGCGGCGGCCATCCGCTGGTGGATCTGCAATTGTTCCGCAACCCGGCCTTTGCCTTGGGTCTCGTACTCGCGTTCCTGTTCTACTGTAACAGCGCGTTTTTCCTGACTTACGGCATCTTCCTGCAAACCGGCTTGCACTGGACGCCGCTCGCCTCGGGCATGGCCATCATGCCGTTCGCGATCGGCTTCGTGGTTGGGCCGCTGACGTCGCCCGCGGTAGTCAAGCGCATCGGCGGGCATGTGCTGGCGCTCGGTTTCTCGATGATGACAGTCGGCTTCACGGTCACCGGCTGGTCCGCGACCCATGCCGCCACGCCGGATCTGCTGTTCTATTGCGGACTGGTGTGCGCGGGCGTCGGTCACGGTCTGCTGCTGCCGTCGATCATGCGCATCGTGTTACTGGAAGTCGCGCCGGAGAAGGCGGGGCTCGCGTCGGGTGTGGTGTCGTCGACCTTGCAGATCGGCTCGGCGTTCGGCACGGCGGCTATCAGCGGCGCGTTTTTCGGTGTGATCGGCGGCCGTGAGACGCCGGCTGCCTATGCGCACGCGTTTCAGTACAGCCTCGCGATCAACGCGTGTCTGATGTTCGTGTGTATCGGTTTGAGCGTGCTGCTGGTGCGGCATCAACAACTGGCATTGCGCCGGGCTGCACAGCCGGTTTGAAAATAGCGGGTGGGTAATCGTTTTCAACGGCGGCTGCTGAAAACGATTATACGCGTTAAACAAAACTGGTTTTGGAGTGGGTGCATTTACCGATGAGTTTTCCGTTCACAGGTAATTTCGATTGCCGGTGATCAGAATAAACCCGAATTGGGGTTTCCCGGTAGCCGTTTAGATGTGACAAATCCAGAGCGCGTTTTCTACTCGCGGATCGGATTTGCTGCCGTAAGTTTTGCTATCGTGCGGTGCCGCACAGAAGGCGGCCTGGCGTCGTTCTACAGGGTTTTCCCGGTTTTTACGCCGTCCGCCGGCTTGCGAAAGGTATTCCAGCGGCAATGAAAACGGTATCAATAAAAAGCACTTGCCGTGTTTAATTTCGATTGTTAATCTTGCCCAACTTTTTAGAGTTTTCCTTCGGCAGGGTTCAATGTTGCAAAGCAAGATGCGATGACTTAATTCCGCTCAACGGGTTCCGTAGGGGATTGAATATGCTGACCGCTACCATTGACGTATTCGAAACACCGGCAGCCGCACGCTTCAATGTCGGCGATGTTGTCACGCTGAAGGAAGGTGGCCCACGGATGACTGTGACGTATGCAGGACCGGTGGCGCTCAATCCCGGCGACTGGCTGATTTGCGAGTGGTTCGACGAACATGGCGAACTGCGTCGCGAGATGTTCGCGCACGGGAGCGTGCGGGTTGAACCCCGCTCGATTCCTGCTGGCTCTGTGATGTGGCGCGGAATGGGCCGGGCGGCCTGACGCTTTTTTCCTGTTATTTCTCCCGCCGGTCACGCGCCGTAGCGCGCCTTTGCACGCGCACCAGAAGTGCCGAAGAAAACTCCCGCATCCGCACGAGCTTCCGCGTCTCCACGATTTCACCCGCCACGTTCTTCGGCGGGTTCGGCTGCAATGACCAGTAGAGCGCGAGCAGCCAGCCAAAGCCGGTCCACCCAAGACACGCATTGAAGAGCGCCAGCGTCAGCACGTCATGACGCTTGCGCCGGTCCGCGAGAATGCTCGGCAGAAAATACAGCGCGAGCGCGAGCATCGCGGCGATGGCCTGAACCACGACGTTGCTACCCATAGTCTGGCTCCCCAGGACGCGACTTATGCTGCGATTGTCGCGCGATTGCTTTCTTTGCGCAGCGTCGAGGCGAACCCGCGCTTTCACACCCCGCAGCCCAACCCCGATGTGCGTGCCTTGGCAGGTGACCCTCAGCGGTGTTCAGCGGGTGAGATGCGCGGCGAGGGGTTCAGCGCATCGCGCATCAGGACTATCATTGTCGTTTTGACTGAACAGAACCGCTACGGACCGCCACCATGATCTCCGACGATACGACCCAGCAGACCCAGCGCATCAACCAGGACACGCTACGCGAATTCGTAGACCGCAAATGGAACGACGAGATCGTGCCTGCCCTCACGGACTACATCGCGGTGCCGGCCAAGAGTCCGGCGTTCGACCCCGAATGGGTCAAACATGGCTATCTTGAGCGCGTAGTCACCGACGCGGCGCGATGGGCCGAGCAGCAACCCGTGCGCGGCCTGAAACTTGAAGTGATCCGTCTGCCGGGCCGCACGCCGGTGATTTTCTTCGAAACGGCGGCGACCCGATCGGGCAGCGAAGAAACCATCGTGCTGTACGGCCACCTCGACAAGCAGCCTGAATTCGACGGCTGGCGCAACGACCTCGGCCCGTGGACGCCGAAGCTCGAAGACGGCAAGCTGTACGGCCGCGGCGGCGCTGACGACGGCTACGCGATCTACGCGAGCCTCACGGCACTGGCTGCGCTGGACGCGCAAGGCATCGAGCGTCCGCGCTGTGTCGGCCTGATTGAAACCTGCGAAGAATCGGGTAGCTACGATCTGCTGCCGTACGTCGACGCATTGCGCGAACGGCTCGGCAAAGTCGGTCTCGTCGTGTGTCTTGACTCGGGTGCGGGCAACTACGATCAGCTGTGGCTCACGACCTCGTTGCGCGGCCTGGTTGCGGGCGACCTGGAAGTCCAGGTGCTTGACGAAGGCATTCACTCCGGCGGTTACGGCGGCATTGCACCGTCGAGCTTCCGCATCATGCGTCAACTGTTCGACCGTCTCGAAGATTCCGCCAACGGCACGCTGTTGCCGAAGGGTTTCCACGTCTCGATCCCGGCGGACCGTCTGCGCGAAGCGGAAGCGACCGCCCAGATTCTCGGCGACGATGTCTGGAGGAAGTTGCCTTGGGCCTGCGGGCAGGACGGCCGTCAGGTGCTGCCCACCACGACAGATCCGCAAGAAGCCTTGCTCAACTCGACGTGGCGTCCGTCGCTGTCGGTGACCGGCGCAGCCGGCTTGCCCGCGCTGGCCGACGCCGGCAACGTGCTGCGTCCGCGCACGGCGTTCAAGCTGTCGCTGCGCCTGCCGCCGCTGATCGAAGCGGAAAAGGCCGTCGCCGAACTGAAGGCGCTGCTCGAATTCGATCCGCCGTACAACGCCAAGGTCACCTTCAAGCCGGACGCGGGTGCGGCGAGCGGCTGGAGCGCGCCCGATCTCGCCCCGTGGCTTGCGACGGCGCTGAACGACGCGTCGCGCGAGCATTACGGCGCGGACGTTGCCTACATGGGGCAGGGCGGCACGATACCGTTGATGAACGTACTGAAGTCGGGATTCCCGAAGTCGCAGTTCATGGTATGCGGCGTGCTCGGGCCGAAGTCGAACGCACACGGACCGAACGAGTTCCTGCACGTGCCGTATGGCAAGAAGCTGACGGCAGCCGTTGCTCAGGTGATCGCGGCCGCACCGTGAGCGTTTCGCCTTGCTGTTTTCCGCAATAAAGTTGCTTTCGAATCAGCGGGCGCTCCAGGGCGCCCGCGTTTGAGTATGCAAACTGCATATTCCGTCTGTTAGCCCACAAATAAAAAAACAAACATCCTCAAGCTACATTTTCGATTGCATTACCTAATCGAAAATCATTTACTTTTCTTTCAGATCCGGCAAGAAATTCAGGCTTTGTTCGTTCGCTAATTTATTGCGGCCGGGTGCTTATTTGCGGGCTGAATTCGCCCATCTTCGGTGCGCAAGCGTTTGCGTTCGCGTCACCTTTTCCCCGCCGCTGCCTCCTTGCAGCGCGCCGTCTGGCGGGGCTTCACACAAGTGTTGCATTCATCTGTTGGTTACCCCGCTCCCATCTGATTCTGGTCTGCTTTAGGCTCGCATTGCAATGCGAGTGTTTAACCTTAAAAGGACCATTCAAAATGAATCTGCATAGCCATCACGCCTGCCGCCCGTTCCTCGAAGCCGGCAATTTGTCGCAAATCTCCGCTTACTACGAAGAAGGTCGCAACATCATGTGGATGATGCTGCGGGCGCAGCCGCGCCCCTGTTTCAATCTCGATCTGGTGCACGACATTCTGGGTCTCGCGCAGGCAGCACGAGAGTCCGGCTTGCCGATCGACTTCTGGGTGACCGGCTCGCTGATTCCGAACATGTTCAACGTCGGGGGCGACCTCGACTTCTTCGCCGATACGATCCGCGCCGGCAAGCGTCAGGCGCTGTTGGCGTACGCGCGGGCCTGTGTCGATTGTGTGCACGCAGCGGCGCGCGGCTTCGACACGGGGGCGATTTCGATCGCCATGGTGGAGGGCACGGCGCTGGGAGGGGGCTTCGAGGCGGCACTGGCGCACCATTTCCTGCTCGCGCAGAACGATGCGCGCATGGGCTTTCCGGAGATCGCGTTCAACCTGTTCCCGGGCATGGGCGGTTATTCGCTGGTCGCGCGCAAGGTGGGCATGCGTCTGGCCGAGGAGTTGATCGGCATGGGCGAGTCGCATACGGCTGAGTGGCACTTCGGCAAGGGGCTGGTCGACCATCTGTTCGAGCCAGGCGACGCCTATATGGCAACGCGTACCTTCATCGACACGCTCAAGCCGAAGATGAACGGAATCCGCGCGATGCTGCGGGCGCGCCAGCGCGTGCTGCAACTCTCGCGCGCCGAGCTGATGGAAATTACCGAGGACTGGGTGGACGCCGCCTTCACGATCGAGGAGAAGGACCTCGCCTTCATGGAGCGGCTGGTGATGCTGCAAAACCGCCGTACTTCGAACCTGCGCCAGACGGCCTTCAGCGCGGCCAATTTCGCCTGAACCCGAGCTGAGAATCGAGGATATCGCGCCGCAGCGGCGGTCCCCTAATCCCCAAAGAGGGACTCCTTCGGGGCGGGGGCTTTCCTTCGGGATGTCCCCCAATCTCCCAAGGGGACTTCCTTCGGGGCATCCCCAAGAGGACTTCCTTCAGGGCCGCCGGAAGCTCAGGCAATCAGTCTGAGCTTCTGTCTATCCTGCAACCAGCGTTCGAATTCCGCCGCCGGCATGGCCTGACCGTACAGGAAGCCCTGCACGTAGTCCACGCCCAGCCCCTTCATGAACATCTCTTCCGACTCGGTTTCGATGCCTTCGGCGACGACCTTGAAATTCAGCTCCTGCGCGACCGCCACCATCGAGCGCACGAGTGCCTGCGCTTTGGTGTCGGCATTGATCGAGCGGACGAAACTGCGATCGAGCTTGATCACGTCGAGCGGAATGCGGCCTAACTGCGAGAGCGACGAGTAGCCGGTGCCGAAATCGTCCAGATGAACCTGTGCGCCGATCTGGCGGAACTGCTTGATCAGATCGATCGCAGCCGCTTCGTCCTCGATCAGGCAGCTCTCGGTGAGTTCCAGGTCGATCAGGCACGGATCGAGATTCGCGGACTGCAGCGCTTCACTGAAATGCCGCACGACGGCGGTATCGACCAGTTGCCGTGCCGACACGTTGATCGCGATGCGCAGGTTGTAGCCGTCCGCCTTCCATTTGGCGGCCTGCCGGGCCGCTGTTTCCATGACCCAGCGGCCGAGCACGCCGATCAGCCCGGACTCTTCCGCATAGCGGATGAAATCAGCCGGCATGATCTGCCCGCGCTCCACCGAGTTCCAGCGTACCAGCGCCTCCGCGCCCTGCACCGCGCCGGTGGCGAGCACGAGCTTGGGCTGATAGTGCAGCGTCAGCTGGCCCTCTTCGATACCGCGGCGCAGGTTGGTGTCGAGCCACATGTACTCGGCGACCTTGCGGTTCATGCCGGGCGAGAACACGCGATAGGTGCGCTTGCCTTCATCTTTGGCAACGTACATCGCCGTGTCCGCGGAACGGATCAGCGATTCGAGACTGTCGCCGTGTTCCGGATGCAGCGCAATGCCGATCGAGCAGCCGGTGTAGACCTCGACGAGCCCCACGCTGAATGGTGCGCGCAGGCGTTCGAGAATGCGCTGCGCGGTGGCTTCGAGATCGTGGGCCGTGCCTTTGGCGGCGAGCACGATGAATTCGTCGCCGCCAAGGCGCGCGAGCGCATCGTCGTCGTTCAGGCAGGTACGGATGGCCGCCGACACATCGCGGATCAGCCGGTCGCCGAAGACGTGGCCGTAGTGGTCGTTGACCCGCTTGAAGTTGTCGAGATCCAGGAACAGCACGCCGACGGATTCGCCCGGGGCCGCCTCTTCGATGGCGGTACGGATTTTGTCCTGGATTGCGTTGCGATTGGCGAGGCCAGTGAGCGAATCCGTGTTCGCCAGTTCGGTGAGCCGTTCCTGCGCGAGCCGTTCTTCGGTGATGTCGGTGCCCGAGCAGATCAGGAATTGTTCTTCGACGCCGCTGCCGCTGTGCACGAACTTGTTGCGAAACAGGAAGAGCCGTTCGCCGTGGAGGGTTTTCACGCGCCGCTCCACTTCGTACGAGACGCCGCGATTGAAAAACCCCGCGATGTTCTGGCTGGAGGCCGCGCCGGCTTCCGTGGACATGAAGAGCGCCCACACATTGCGGCCGATGATGTCTTCTTCCTTGACGCCGGTGAGTTCCTCGGCGAGACGGTTGAAGCGCTGTATACGGCCGTGCCTGTCGACGATGACCACGACCGAATTGACTTCGGAGACGACCTGTTCGGCGAAAGAGAGGCCCTGGACCAGATCGCGCGCGACGGATTCCGTGTCGTCGTAGGCCGAGGCGGTGCCGGCCCACGTATTGCTGGCGAGCTTTTTACCGACGAGATGCAGGCGCAGCGGTTCGCCGAACAGCCGCACGTCGAGGATGAGGTGCGAGGTGATACCGGTGAGGCAACGGATTTGCGAAGCCTGTTGGGGATTCAGCGGAATGGCGACATTGGCCGGCACGTCGCCGGTAACCGGCGCGAGTTCCAGAGCGTTGCTGTCGTTCGACAAACGCCAGCAAGGGCTGCTTGTGCCGAACTGGGCATAAAGCACCTGATCGTGTTGGTCGTCGTTCATGAGATCCCCGGGCCGGTGTGTGCCGATGAGCCCCCCGTGAAGGCGGGCCGGCGGCAAACAGTCTTCATCATACTTAAAGACTCGCCCCATTGTAGCGAAGCGGCTGGCGTTCAGGCTTATAAACATTAACGGTTGGGATGGCCTTCGGCTTTAGGCTTTGGTTCGGGGTGCGCGCTGGCGCGAAGCCTCGAAAACGCATCAAAATTGCCTCAGAACCGCCGGGCCAGCATGCTCCGGGCGTGCTCACGCTCCGAAGGAATCGCTTCCACCGAGGGGTCAAACCAGAAAGCGCCTGCCACAAGCGTCGCGACAACGACCCCATCCCGATACAAAACCCGATTTCCCGCAACAGCGGGCACCCGTTCGCCGACCAGCAACGTACCCGCAAGATTTAAAGGATCCGTTCCGGCGACGCACACAAAAGCACCGTCGTTCGCATGTCGTCGAACTTCCCGCAACAATGGAATCGCTTCCGGTAAAGCAAACTGTTCGCCCGCGAGGCCATTCACAAACCGCCCGCCGCGAATGATGCCGCGCGCTTCGAGCCGCTGCAACACGCGCAACAGATCCCGCCACGGCGGCAACCATTCGGCCTCGCGTTCGAGCAAACGCCAGAACACCACGCCATAGCGGCGTAGCAAGGTCATCGCGACATGCTCGAGTACTTCGGGGGCAAACTTCTGACGGCGCGCGGGCGAAGTTTCCGCTGCAGTAACAACGGGCCGCCGGCTGACTAATGCCCAGCGTCCCGCATCGTCCATTCCTCCGATCAATGCGCTCGTCCTGACACGCCGGCTACTCGAATAAGCACTGCGTTTCGCGACGGGTTTTAATAACGCCCGCAAGCCGGCGAAACTGTCGGAATTGACGAGGCCCGCGGCAACCAGCTCGCCCAGCGCGTTCTCCAGTTCCATACGCAGGCCGCTTACTTCGGTCAGCAATTCGTCGAAGAACATCGCGCCATGTTGCGATAATGTGTCAAAGACGTTTTGCGCGCGAGCCGATAGCTCCGATTGTTTCGACGGGTCGATCAGCGCGCGCCATACGCGCACCTGAGCGCGCGGCAAAAGCACGATCGGCGTGCTGCGCACCGGCCCCGCCGCACTGCGTGCCCGCTCGGTCAGGCGGGTCCAGACGATCTTGCCGGCACGGCATAGTTCGTCCAGCGAACTGTTCGCGTACGCCTTCACGCGCGCAGGCAGAATGTCTTCTTCCCATGCGCCCGCCGCGGCCTGAAAACCCTCCATCTGGTCGAGCACGGCAGCCAGTGCGTCGCGTCCTTCGCTGCGCGTGTCCGGCGTTAAATGCTGCCACTCGAATAGAAAACGCATGAAGTCGTGCCGTTCCACCGGTTCGATTTCGCGTCGCAAGCGTTTCACCGTGTAACGGTGTATCCGTGCCAGTAGATGACGCTCGCACCACTCTTCTTCGGTTGCGCCCGGCGAGAAGCGGCCGCGCATCATGTAGCCTTCCGCTTCGAGACGCGTCAGCGTGAGTTCGACAGATGCCGTGGGCAAACTCAGCGCCTGCGCAATCGCGCGTGCCGGGAGCGGGCCGAAGCCGGTCAGCCGGGCGCGCATCACGTCGAGCAGCGCGTCGTCCGCGCTCCACGTATCGGTGTAGCCCTTCGGGGCGGTGAGCGGCGGTTCAAAAGGGGCGTCGGGGTAGAGCGCCTGGAAGCAGGTCAGGCGCTCGGCGGGCAACCACAGCGCGTCGTCGTCGGTGATTCGCAGGCGCGTCGCGCGGCCGGATTCGGCCAGCGACGCGAGCCATGCCGGCCAGCCTTCATCGTTGCGCACTTCGGCCTCGGTCATGCAGGCGAGGCCGCTCAGCGCTTCGTGCATCTCGTCGGCGCTGCGCGCTTGCGGCCATGCTTCGTCGCGCACGCTGTCGATCGCGTCGGCATCGAGCGCACCGAGGTCGTCCGCGCTGGACGGATCGGTCCAGCGGCGGTTCAGCACGGCTTGCGTGCGGCGCTCTTCGATCGGCGCGTCGTCGAGAAAGGCGTAGGGCTTGGCGTTGAGGATTTCGGCCGCAAGCGGCGAGGGCGCCGGCAAATCGCGGGCGATCAGTTGCACGTCGCCCTGTTCGATACGACGCAGCAAGGCAAGCCAGCTTTCGCTGTCCATCGCTTCGTGCAGACAGTCGTCGACGGTTTGGTCCACTAATGGATGATGCGGCAGTTCGCGTTCACCGACGATGTTCTCCAGGCACGCGGCCTGCTCGGGAAACACGCTTGCCAGCAGATCTTCGCTACGCATGCGCTGCAATTGCGGCGGCGTCTTGCGCCCGCCGGTATAACGCGGCAAGCCGAGTGAGGTGGTCGCGTTCCAGCGCCAGCGCACGCCGAAGAGCGGCGCGTCGAGCAGCGCCTGGATCAGCAGATGCTCGGCCGTGTTCGAATGCAGGTAACGCCACACGTCGTCGAGGATGAACGAATGGCTGCCGGTCAGCGAGAGGACGATGGCGTCTTCGGTGGCGGCGGCTTGCAGTTCGAAGTTGAAGTTCCGGCAAAAACGCTTGCGCAACGCGAGGCCCCACGCGCGGTTCACGCGGCTGCCGAACGGCGCGTGGATCACGAGTTGCGTGCCGCCGGATTCGTCGAAGAAGCGCTCCATCACCAGCGTGTTTTGCGTCGGCAGCACGCTGAGGGCGCCGCGTGCTCGCGCGAGATAGTCGACGATTTGCCGCGCGGCGGCTTCGTGGAGACCAAGCGTGTCGACGAGCCAGTCAATTGCGCGGTGGAGGCGCGCAGTCAGCAACTGACTTTCAGACTGCGTCGCTTCGGCGATAGTCAGTGCTGTCGTGCCGTGAGCGGCGCTCGAATCTGAGTCCGTGCGTGATGCTGCGCGGGCGGACTTGCGCCGTGGCGAATGCGGTTCGACTTGCGACGCCACGGAGTCGCCCTCGGCCTCCTTCCCATCGAGCAAACGCCCAATCTGCTCCCGCAAGCGCGCGACGCCGAACGACAGTTCATCGCTTCGCCCCGGCGCCTCGCCGAGCCAGAACGGAATACTCGGCGGCTGCCCCTGGGCGTCCTCGACCCGCACCCGGCCGCTCTCGATCCGCAGAATCCGGTATGACGCATTGCCGAGTTGAAACACATCGCCGGCAAGACTCTCGACGGCGAAATCCTCGTTGACGGTGCCGATATTGATCGCCTGCGGTTCGAGCACCACCGCATAGTCGGCGTTCTCGGGAATCGTGCCACCTGAGGTTACGGCGACCAGTTTGCCGCCGCGCCGGCCGCGCAAGGTGCCGCTCACCGCGTCACGATGAATATAGGCGCCGCGCGGGCCATTGCGACTCGTATAGCCCTCAGCGAGCATACGCAGCACGGCGTCGTATTGCTCGCGCTCCAGGCCGGCGTAGGGTGCCGCGCGCCGCATCATCTCGAACAGGGCGTCTTCGCTCCATTCGGCGCTCGATACTTCGGCGACGATCTGTTGTGCGAGTACATCGAGCGGTGCGCGCGGAATTCGCAACGCATCGAGTTCGCCACGCCGCACGCAATCGAGCAGCGCCGCGCATTCGATCAGATCGTCGCGCGAAGCCGGAAACAGCCGCCCCTTCGGCATGCCGCCGACATGGTGGCCCGAGCGCCCCACCCGTTGCAGAAACGGCGCGATCGCGCGTGGCGACCCCATCTGGCAGACCAGATCGACGTCGCCGATATCGATACCCAGTTCCAGCGAGGCGGTGGCGATCAGCACACGCAACTCGCCGCGTTTGAGGCGCTGCTCGGCGTCGAAACGATGCTCCTTGGCGAGGCTGCCGTGATGGGCGGCGACGACGTCCTTGCCCAGACGCTCGGTCAGATGGCGCGCGGCGCGTTCGGCCATGCGTCGTGTGTTGACGAAAATCAGCGTGGTTCGATGCATCGCGACCAGTTCAGCGAGGCGGTCGTAGACGCGCTCCCACACTTCGTTGGGCATCACCGCTTCGAGCGGCACAGGTGGAATCTCCAGCGCGAGATCTCGCGCGCGGATGTGACCGACGTCGACGATTGCGCAGTCCGCGGGAATGCCGCTTTCGATGCTTGCGCCGCCCACCAGAAAGCGCGCGACGGCGCTGACCGGCTTTTGCGTTGCCGACAGGCCGATCCGCGGCAAGCGCCGCTGACACAGCGCGTCGAGCCGTTCGAGGCTGAGCGCCAGATGACTGCCGCGCTTGCTGCCGGCGAGCGCATGAATTTCATCGACGATCACCGTGCGCACCGTCGATAGCATGCGGCGGCCCGAATCAGAGCCGAGCAGGACGTACAGCGATTCCGGCGTGGTCACGAGAATATGCGGCGCGCGTTTTTTGAGCGCGTTGCGCTCCTGCTGCGTGGTGTCGCCGGTGCGTACGGCGGTTCGGATGTCGAGCGGCGGCAGGCCGAGCGCGTCGAGTTCCGCCGCGATGCCTTGCAACGGCATTTGCAGATTGAGGCGGATGTCGTTGGAGAGGGCCTTGAGCGGCGAGACGTAGACCACGAGGGTTTCGTCCGGCAAGGCGCCGCCGCTGGCGAGGCCTTGCTGGACGAGTTCGTCGAGCGCGGACAGGAACGCGGTGAGCGTCTTGCCCGATCCGGTGGGCGCGGCGACCAAGGTCGAACGCCCACTGCGAATCTGCGGCCAGGCGGCAGCCTGGGCGTCGGTGGGGGCGGGGAACGCCTTGCGGAACCAGTTGGCGACCGCGGGATGGAGATCATCTAGCGCGCTGGCCGTTAACGGAGTTGAAGCGGGAGTCGAAGCGGGGCTCGAAGCACGGGCCGAAGCGGAGCGCGAGACAGTATCTGAAGTCGCCCGCAATGCCGGATCCAGGCCCGCAGAATCAGAGGGCGCGCCTAAGGCGGTGGCGGATGTCGAGGCCGAAGTCATGCTGGCATAGATGGGGACGCGGCGTGCCATATCCAGAGGGCGGCAAACGCCGGCCTGTTACGAAAATCAGTGACCAGTCTGGCAGGTTTTTACCTGCTTTGCCGAGGGTTGGGTGGCAGCGATCGCGCGGAACGTGGCGGCAATAGCTGCCGGTGCGGACCGGACCGCGCCGCACCCAACGCGCAGCGCTGCGCAAAATTACCAGACCCAGCGTACCCCCGCATCGCCCGTCACGGTTCTCTGATGCGCGCCCCCCAGGTTCGTCACCCAGCCGAGCGTCGCGAATACGCTGCCCGACGTGCTGAATTTGCCGACCACGCCCGCGCCGAGTTGTGCCGCGGTTTGCCCGACGGTGCCCGGAATGACGGTCCCGCCGCCGAAGGTGACTTTGTCGTCGGCGCCGAAAGTGCGTAAGAAGCTGACGCGCAGATAAGGCCGCCATGCTGTCGCGAAGGCATCGAACTGGCCTTGCAGGCGCGCGCCGATTCGTGCGACGAAAGTATTGCCGCTATTGAAGCCGACGCTCGATACGCCATCGTTGAAATCGGAGAGCGCGAGGCGCTGCCACACGAGTTGCGCTTGCGGTTCGAGCGTGAGCCCCGCACCGAGCGGAATCGGCAGACCGCCTTCGAGCGAGCCGGTCACCGCGTTGCCGTGCGTGGTTGTGTTGAGTCCGTCGCGCGAGACCGGATCGACGGTCAACGAACTGCCCATCAGCACGGCGTCCGTGTACCAGCCGCTTGGGCCGATATGCGTCCAGTAGCCGCCGAGGCTGTATGCGTTGATCGCGAGGTGGCCCACGGCCAGATTGGGCATGCCGAGCGCGAAGCCGTCGACGTCGCCGGTCGCCCGCGCGAAACCCACGAACAAACCGTAGTGATTGCGCTGGCCGCTCGCGCTGTGATCCGCGTAAAGATCCTGCCCGGCCTGAATGCCATACACCGAACCGTCGAACTGCGGACTCACCGCACCGTTCTGGCTCAGCACGCTATGGCCGCCCCACACGCGGCCCCATGCGGCAGGCAGTGTGCCGCTCTCGTTCAACAAGGCCTGATCGCCTTGCCGGTCATGAAATGTATCGATCTGCATGAGGCCGAGTTCACGCGCGACGCCGGGCGCTGCTGCGTAGACCGGCACTTCGACGCGATACAGCGGTACGGCGGCCGAGCCCGCTGGCGGCGCGACCGGCAGAGGCGGCGTGCCCTCGGCCGCAATTGGTTCGCCGGGAACGGCTACGGGTGGCTCACCAGGCGTAGTGACGGGCTGGCCTGGCGTGGTGACCGGCGGCGGAGGTGTCACTTGGTTGGGCAGCGGCGCGACTGTATTGCGCAGATACCAGTTGTCCGTCGTGCCGCTGCTCACACCACCTTTGGCGAGATAGTAGGAGTACGCACCGGCCTTCACCGGCGCGGCCAGCGTGAAGGCGCTCGCGTTAGTGGTGGCGCCGTTGGCCGCCTGAATCAGTTGAATACCGTCCGCTACCGTTTGTGCGCCCTGGCCGCCGACATTCGTGACTTGCAGGCGCGTTGAGCCGGTGGCTGTGCCGCCGCTCAGTACGAGGCGATCGGACGCCGCGCCGTCGCCGGCGACGAAGGTGTTCAGTCCGATGGTGCCGTTCTGCCCGGCATAGTTGCCCGTCACATTCAACCGGTTGCCCACACCCGCACCGGCCGGGCCGCCGATCTGCACAAGCCCGGCGTTCACCAGCGAGCCATTGATCGAGAACGCGCCAGTCCCCTCGCTTGCCAACGACGGCAATGCATTCGCCACCGCGAGCGTGCCGTTGTTCGTGACTGCGCCCGTCACGCTGCCATAGCCGCCGAGCGTCGCGCCTGAGGCAACGGTGGTGGCGCCGCCGCCCGTGAGCGCGGCGCCGGCATGGGCTGCATCGCCAATCGCGAGGCTGCCCGCGGCGACCGTGGTGGGGCCGCTATAGGTGCTCACGCCGGTCATCAGCAAGCTGCCGCTGCCGGCTTTCGTCAAGGCGCCGGTCCCGCTCACTGCCTGGGTGAGGGTGGTATTGAACGATTGCGTGTCGATCGTGCCGCCGCCCGCTGCCAACGTGATTGCGCGCGAGCCAGCCAGATCGAAGCTCGTCGTCAATTGCAGCGTGCCGCCGTTGAACGTGAGACCGCCGGTGTTCGCGCCGAGCGCATTGTCCGCGGCGACGGCGATCGTCCCTTGATCGATTGTCGTGCCGCCCGAGTAGGTGTTGCCGTTCGCCGCAGCCGGTGCGAGCGTCAACACGCCGGCGCCGGTTTTATCGACTGCGCCCGTGCCGCTGATCGATCCCGCATAGGTGCCCGCGTTGTCCTGGGCAAACCGCACGAGCCCATTGTCGGTCACGCTGGCGGGCAGGTTCTGCGCGTTCGCCTGCAAGGTCGCGCCACTATCGACCAGCGCTGTCGCACTGGCGCCGAGTGTGCCGGTCAGATTGAGCGTGCCGGTCTGCACATGCGCGAGCGAGAAGGTCCCGCTACCGGTCCAGTTCCACAACGCGCCTTGCATCTGCAAGGTCTGAAAGTTGGTAAACGCATTCGACGCCGTGCCCGAGCCTTGCAAGGTCACCGTGTTGGTTCCCCCTCCGCCGTCGGCCGTGCCGTTGATCACGGAGCCGGTTTGCAGAATCAGCGAATCGTTGCCGTTGCCCATCGTGATCGCCGTGCCGATGCCGCTTTGCACGAGCCCCGCATTGATGATGGTGCTGTTGCCGTTGAGCGTGCGGATGCCGGAGCCGTTCTGGCTGATGATGCTGCCGCCCGCGAGGTTCTGGATCGTCGCCACGAAGCTCGATCCCGCCGTGTTCGAAAACACCGCGTCTGAGCCGCTGCCGCTCGCGCTGATCGTGCCGCTGTTGATCAACTGGTCGTTATTGCCTTGCAGATAGGCGGTTGGACTGGCCGCGCCGGTGGTGGACAGCGTGCCGCTGTTGTTGATGGTGCCGCTGCCGCCCAGAATCGATGCCGCGCGCGCGTTGCTGCCCGAGGTCGTCACCGTGCCGCTGTTGATCAGCGTGTTGTTCGACTGGCCGACGTTCGTTTGTCCCCACGCGGCTGTCATGCCGTACGCGTTGGGGCCGCTGGTGGTGATCGTGCCGCGATTGGTCAGGGTGTTGCCGCTACCGTTGGCGGCCATGCCGTCGTTGTAGGCACCACTCGTGGTGATGACACCGCCGCTCGCGTTGGTAATCTGATTGCCGTTGTTCACGCCGAGCAGGACGGCGCCGCGCACGGTGCCCGACCCGCCGCCGCCGGTCAGTGAGAAGTTGCCACTACTGTTGATCGCGCTATTGGTGTCGACGCTGAAGACGACCGGGTTAGCGCTGCGCAGGAAATTGCCTGAGGTGGTGCTATCGGCATTGATCGTCACACCCGTGCTGCCGGTTTGCGCAATCACGGCAGGAATGCTGCCCGTGCAGGTGACGGTGGTGTTGCCAGGCGGTGCGGTATTGCTGCACGCGGCCATTGCGGAAGGGGTGAGTGCTTTGGAGAGCAGCACGACACTGCCCAGGCCGATTCCTAACTTTTTCTTCTTCTTCATACGCGCGGTCCTTTGTGAAGGCACTACACCATACGAGCGGAATGGTCCGACTTATACACGCCTTACCGAAACTTTCCAAATGCCCCCGGCATAACTTACGGATATGTTGCAAATCGCCGACGCTAGCCGCAGACCCGCATGGCGCCTCGCTTGCGGAGGAGCCGGGCGATTTTTCGAGGAGGGAGAATTGCTGTCACAGGTGCTGTGCGACCCGTAAAGGGTTTGAAACATCCGTTCCCCGGGGCGACCGGTTAACACTCACACCAGGTCCTGCTGAAACTTGCCAGGTGCAGTACTCTGTACGGCTCACTCATCCACGAATCCATGATGGAGTTTCGACGATGCGATACAACCAGTTAGGCCGTACCGGTGTGTTTGTTTCAGAGCTATGCCTCGGCACGATGACCTTCGGTGGCGGCGAGGGCATATGGAAGCAGATCGGCGATCTGCAGCAGGGCGATGCGGAGCGGCTGGTCGGCCGGGCGCTCGACGCGGGTATCAATTTCATCGACACCGCCGACGTCTATGCCGAGGGCTTGTCCGAACAGATCACGGGCCAGGCGCTGAAGAACCTTAAAGTGCCACGCGACAAAGTTGTGGTCGCAACCAAAGTATTCGGCCAGACGGCAGAATTCCCGAACGCACGCGGCGCCTCGCGCTATCACATCATCGACGGTGTCAAGGCGAGTCTGAAGCGCCTGCAACTCGATCACGTCGACCTGTATCAGATCCACGGTTTCGATCCGGCCACGCCAATCGAAGAAACGGTGCGCGCGCTCGATACGCTGGTTCAGCATGGCCATGTGCGCTATGTCGGCGTGTCGAACTGGGCCGCGTGGCAGATCGTGAAGGCCTTGGGTATTGCGGAACGCCTCGGCCTCGCGCGGTTTGAAACCCTGCAGGCCTACTACACGCTGGCGGGCCGCGACCTCGAACGCGAACTCGTGCCGATGCTGCACAGTGAAGGTCTTGGACTGATGGTGTGGAGTCCGCTCGCGGGCGGCTTGCTGAGCGGCAAATTTGGGCGTGAGCAGCAGGGCGAAGCAGGCAGCCGTCGCACGACGTTCGATTTTCCGCCGGTCAATCGCGAGCGCGCTTATGACTGCATCGACGTGATGCGCGATATCGCGGAGGTGAAGAAGGTGTCGGTGGCGCAGATAGCGCTCGCGTGGCTGCTGCATCAACGCGTGGTGACCTCGGTGATCGTCGGCGCGAAGAAAATCGAGCAACTCGACGACAACATCGCCGCCACCGGCGTCACGTTGACCGCCGACGAGCTTGCGAAGCTCGCTCAGGTCAGCACGCTCCCAGCTGAGTACCCGGGCTGGATGCTGGAGCGCCAGGGCGAGCCGCGCCGCAAGCAGCTTGAAGAGGCGCGTCATCCGGTATAACGCGTGCAGACAACTGCCACGGCCGAGGCGTGGTGGGTACGTGGCGGGTAATCGGTAGCGGCTCGCCGGAAATCCGTAGCGGGGTGCGGGCTAGCGGCGCGACAGTGAGCCTGTTTAACGGAAAGCCAGGCTCACTGAGCACCGCCAAACCGCTTCCTTCACGCCGCCGGTTTGCCGTCCGCCTGATAAGCGGCGACGGCGTCCATCGTGCGGGCCGAGTACACCATGGCGGCGCCCGCGTTCACCGCGATCGCCACGCCGAGCGCTTCGGCGATCTCTTCACGTGTCGCGCCGTGTTTCAGCGCTTCGGCGGTGTGCACAGTGATACAGCCGTCGCATCGCACGGTCACGGCCACCGCGAGCGAGATCAGCTCACGCGTCTTCGCGCCGAGCAGATCAGCCATCTGGCCGGCGCCCGACATCGTTTGATAGGCCTTCACGGTATCCGGCGACAGTTTGGCGATCTCGCCGATGCGGCCGAACAGTTCTTTGCGGTAATCGATCCAGTTCAACATGACAGTGCTCCTTTGTTCGCAACGCGCCAGCGGATGCCGGTGCCGTGGGACAAAGTATTGCGCTGTGCCGCGATATCCTGAATACTCGATTCGCTCAACTTTTAGCGCGATCGTCTCATGGATATGCTCAGCCGACTGATCGACCTTGCCCGGCTGCAGGCCAGCCTCGATCTGCGTTGCCTGCTCACGGGTGGCTTCGAGATCGATCATGCGCCGATGGAGGCGGGTATTGCGCCTTTTCATCTGGTGCTCAGCGGGGCGTGCGTTGTCGAGACTGCGGGTGGGGCGCAGATTGCGCTGCACGCGGGGGATTTCATGCTGTTTCCGCGTGGCGCCGCGCACCGGGTGCGCGACACGGGGTGTGCTGCGGCTGCGGCACCGCTGACCTTGAGTCATGACGGCATGCTGCCGTTGCGCCGCAATGATGGCGGCGATGATACGCGCCATCCCCATGGCGAGCGCCACGCTGGCGCCGATCTCGATCTTCTATGCGGCCGGTTCGTCTACGCACCGGGTTCCTCCGCCTTGTTGCTCAACGCGCTACCCGATCCATTTCATGTGTCGCTCGCCGGCAAGCACACGCTCGGTGCGTTGCAGACGGTGATTGCACTGATGCGAGCCGAAGCCGGGCAACGTCAGCCCGGCGCGCTCACGATCGTCACCGCATTGAGTCACGCACTCTTCGCAATGGCCTTGCGCAGGCATGGCGAACAGCATGCATCCCGCTCAGGCGTGTTGGCGCTGCTGGCCGATGCGCGCCTGGGTGCTTCTGTGCAAGGCATGCTGAGCGCCCCCGAGCGGGCGTGGACGATCGCGGAGCTAGGTGAACTCGCGGCGATGTCCCGCGCGACTTACGCGCGCCACTTCAACGCGCGCGCGGGCATGACGGTGATGGACTTCCTCACGCAGATCCGCATGACGATCGCCTGCGATCTGCTGCTGCGCACGCAGCGCAGTGCCGCGGAGATCGGTGAGGCCGTGGGGTATCAATCGGAAGCCGCCTTCGGCAAGGTGTTTCAGCACAGCATCGGTGTGACGCCAGGACGTTACCGGCGTCAACCGCAGGAGAGCGATCAGAAAGCTGGCTAGGCCTTGTTGGGTCTGCCGAACCAGCGCTTCTCTATCATCGACATGATCACGGTCGCCAGCAGCGCGCAGACCGTGCCCAGCGTCACTTCGCCGAGGCGCAGCAGGGCCTTGTCCCAAGGCGAACCCATGCCCGGCACCAGCAGCATGATGGTTGCGGTAATGCCGCCCAGACGCGCCGCGCTGCCCACGTTGACGATCCAGCACGTCACGATTGCCACGGCAACCGTGGCCGCGTAAGCCGCGAGATTGCCGCCGCCGAGCGTTGCGCCGATGAGGCCGCAAACGCCCCCGACCATCGCGCCGATGAACTGATCGCGCGAGAGATTGCGGGTGTCGATATAACTATGCTGGCTGACCGCGATCGCCGTAATCGCGGCCCAGAAGGCTTGTTCGGTATGCAGCCACTGGCCGATTGCGAACGCGAGGATGGCGCCGGCCACCGCCTGCGCGGCCATCACGCCGCCTTCGGCCAGCCGGTCGCCCAGCGGCAGCGACTTGAGAAAAGCAAACAGCGAGTTGGCAGCGCTCGTGCGCGCTTCACGTCTTGAATCTTTGGGAGAGGTCATCGAATGGGGAGGCGACCGTTGCAGCATGAAGGAGTCGTATTTTAGCGACTCCGATTTGCACTCGACCAGAACGACGGCGATGGCGTAGTCTTGCATTGTGGACTGTTCAGAGTGGAAGGCATGGAGCCCGATCGCGGCACCACCGCGTAGTTCGGGCGTGTGCTTATCGCCTGTGCGCATTTTTCAGCGCTGCGCTGTGCGGCGGCATGGTCCGCAAAACGCGATTCAACGATGTAAGGAGGCCTTATGTCACTTATCGTCGCAGCACGGTTTACGACTTTCCCCGCCGCTGAAGATGCGGCGCAAAAGCTCTTCGACGCAGGTTTCGTGGAGGAAGACGTCACGCTGTTTTTTGTCAATCCGCGCGGCCAGCACGCGCGTTATTCGATCGGCGGCGATACCCATACCGATGCGGGCGCGAGGGACGCGCCGAAACGCGCAAGAATGGGGGTCACCATTGGCGCGGTTGTGGGTGCGATGGTCGGCGTCGCGATATTTGCAGCGTTTTCGACGCCGCTTCTCATCTCGCTGATCGCGGCCGGCGTCGGCGCATACGTCGGCTCGATGGTCGGGGCGATGTCGCACGCTCACGAAGGCGGCAAGACAGGCCACCATTTGCCATTTCATGAAGAGAGGCGCGATTCCGGCGTGCTGGTAGCCGTGCATGTATCGCCTGACAATCAGTTCGACGCTGCTCGCGTTTTGCGCGAAGCAGGGGGCGCGGCGATCGAACGCGCGAGTGGGCGCTGGCAACAAGGGCGCTGGGCCGACTTCGACCCACGCAAAACCCCCGAGCCGCTCAACGAATTCAGCGAGAAACATGCCTGAGTGAGGTGAAAAATTTCGTGTGGATCGGAATGCGGTAAACGACAGAACGGCCCGACGAATGTCGGGCCGTTTTGCGTTCGGATCGCCCGCGCTTATTCCGCTGCGATCTTCAAATGGTTCCTCACGCCCGAGACGCCGTCGATGCCTTTCACGACTTCGCCCGCTGCGGCCTTGTCGTCGGCCGACGGCACCGACCCCGTGAGCCACACCACGCCCTTGCGGGTCTTCACGTGAATGTGGGTCGACTTGACGTTTTTCGCGCTGAGCAGTTCGGCCTTGGCCTTGGTGGTGATCGTGCCGTCGTCGACGTGCTGGCCGATGGTCTCGGATGCTGCCGACGGGGCCGAAGCGCTGGTTTGCGCCGTGGCGTTCAGTGCGAATGCGACACAAGCGATGCTGCCTGCGGTCTTTAAGAGTTGGATGGTCTTCATGGTTTCTCCTTCGGATGTTGATGAAAAATGCGGTCTTGTTGTCTGCGACCCATTCGCGTGAAAAGACCCGCGTCCGTCCACATCGAGTTCATTCGCAAGGGATGTGCCCGACCCGTCGCACAGGCGCTCGATGCCGGGAAATGCCGTTACGGCACGGGCATTTAGGCTGAGGAATAGCGAGGAGGGTACGTTCGGCGCGCTGTCTGGCGACCCGAAAGGCTCGCGACCGGAAATTGCCGGGTTCTTGTAAAAATGGCGCTCGCCTGCTACGCAAGCGGCGGACCTGAAAAGGCAAAACTTAGAAAAAACAGTGTGTTGGGCGAACTGGTATGACAGTTGCTCTATAGAGGCCACGTGCCATTTCTCAGCGCTTAACGGGATCTCACTACAATGCCTTCCATTGAACTACGCACAAGGCAGTCTCTCGCACTCACGCCGCGTCTGCAGCAATCCGTGCGTCTGTTGCAGTTGTCGTCTCTGGAGTTCCAGCAGGAGTTGCGCACCGCGCTCGACACCAATCCGTTCCTCGAGTACGACTCGACAGACACGGAAGACGTCGCGCTCGCCGCTGCAACGCCATTCGATGACGCCGGCGCGATGCCAGGCACGGAGCCGGTCGCCGCGGCCGAACCTGAATCGTTGCCGGCTGAACCCAACAGCAGCGACACGATGGAGAGCACGGGTCAGGATGACGTGCCCGGCGACTTTTCAGGCGACTACAGTAGCCGCAGTTCGACGCGTCAGAACGGCGACGCCGAGCGTAGCGATCCCGCTGAATGGGCGCGTTCCCAACCCACCTTGCGCGAGCAGTTGCACGACTCGCTACGCCTCTATCGACTTGACGACCGCGACCGCGCGGTGGCCCGCTTCATCATCGAGGCGCTCGACGACGACGGCTATCTGCGTCAGTCGCTCTCCGATCTTGCGGCTAGTGTCGACCTTCAACCTGAACTGACCGAAGCAGAATTGCTGGTGGCGCTGCGTCTCGTGCAATCGCTCGATCGTCCCGGTCTCGGCGCGCGCTCGCTGTCTGAATGTCTGTCGCTGCAATTGAACGCGTTATCCCCGGATACGCCGGGACGCGATGTCGCGTGCCAGGTCGTCGAACAGCATCTCGAACGCCTCGCGCGCCGCGAACAGGCTGAACTGCAAAAGCAGATCGGCTGCAGCGCCGAGGAACTGCGGGTGGCCTGCGCACTGGTGCGCAAGCTCGACCCGAAGCCGGGCAACTGCTACGGCTGCACTGAAGACAACTACGTGGTGCCGGACGTGATCGTGCGTCAGGTGCGCAACAAATGGATGGTATCGGTCAATCCGGCCGTGCAGCCGCGCGCGCGCATTCATCGCATGTATGCCGAGCTGTTCGCGCAGTCGGCCGGCGCAAGCCGCTCGCCGCTCGCGCAGCAGTTGCAGGAAGCACGCTGGCTGATCCGCAATGCGCAGCAACGCTTCGATACGATTCAACGCGTGGCCGAATGCATCGTCGCGCATCAGCGGGCCTTCTTCCAGTACGGTGAAATCGCGCTCAAGCCGATGGTGCTGCGCGATGTGGCCGAGGAACTCGGTCTGCATGAGTCCACCATCTCGCGCGCGACCGGCAACAAATATATGGCCACGCCGCGCGGCATTTTCGAGTTCAAGCACTTTTTCCCGCGAGAACTCGGCACGGAAAGTGGCGGCACCTGTTCGGCCGCGGCGGTGCGCGCACTGCTCAAGGAAATGATCGCCGCCGAGAACACGCACGATCCGCTATCGGATGTGACGCTCGCGAGGATGCTCGCGGATCAGGGGGTGCTGGTGGCACGGCGCACGGTGGCGAAATATCGCCATATGATGAAAGTGCCGCCGGCGGACCTGCGCCGCCAAGTTTAAGCGTACCTTGCCTCGGTTAAAGCGGGGCTTCATTGAAGAATCACGTGAGACGGAGTGCTCGCGTGACTCTTTTTCGTATCTGGACGTTTCGCACGCGCCCCATTACATTGGCGGCTCAAGTCGAAACGGGGTGAGTCAATGAAGTACTCGAATCTGGTCGAGCGTTTGCAGGGCCGGCGTACGTCGGCGTGGGAGATCCACCGTGTCGCTCAACAGGCGCTGGCCAATGGCGAAGACGTGATCGTGCTGAGTGTTGGCGACCCCGACTTCGCGACCCCCGCGCCGATCGTCGAGCGTGCAATCGAGGCATTGCGCGACGGCGATACGCATTACAGCGCCGTGTCCGGGCGTGAGCCGCTGCGTGCGGCGATTGCGGAAGAACACGCGCGCACCACCGGTTGCGCTGTGAGCGCGGTCAACGTGATCCTGACGGCGGGTGCGCAGAACGGCGTGTTCGCTACATCGCTGTGCCTGCTGGAAGCGGGCGACGAAGTGATCGTCCCCGAGCCGATGTACCTCACGTACGAGGCCTGCGTGCGCGCCGCGGGCGCCACGCTCGTGCCGATGCCGGTCGATGCCGCGCGGGCATTTCACCTCGACTGCGACGCGCTCGAAGCGGCGATCACGCCGCGCACTCAGGCCATTTTCTTTGCCACACCCTGCAATCCGACCGGGGTGGTGATGCCGCGTGCCGACCTCGAGCGCATCGCGCGGCTCGCCGTCGAGCACGACCTATGGGTGCTGTCCGACGAGGTCTATGCGGATCTCACCTTCGAACGGGAACATGTGAGCATTGCTGCGTTGCCCGGCATCGCGGAACGCACGGTGACGCTCGGCAGTCTGTCGAAATCGCATGCCATGGCGGGTTGGCGTGTGGGCTGGGCGATCGGGCCTGCTACGTTGATCGAGCATATGGGGCGGCTCGCGCTGGCCATGCTCTATGGCTTGCCGGGTTTCATCCAGCAGGCTGCATTGACGGCCCTGCGGAACAAGGCCCCGATCGTCGCCGAAATGCGCGAGGTTTACCGGCGCCGCCGCGATGTCGTGTTCGAGCGCCTGCATCGCGTGGCGGGCTTGCGTTGCCTGCTGCCCGAAGCCGGTATGTTCATGATGGTCGACGTCAGCGGTACGGGCCTCGACACGGTCGATTTCACCTGGCAACTGTTTCGCGCACAAGGTGTGTCGCTGCTCGACGCCAGCGCCTTCGGCGAAACCGCGAACGGCTTCGTGCGGCTGGGTTTCGTGGTCGATGAAGCGAGCCTGATCGACGCGTGCGAACGGATTGCCGCGTTTGTCGGCGGATTGCCGGTGCGTGCTCAGGCGTAGGCCAGGAAGAGGAAAGCTGCCTCAACCTTGAACGCCAGGCGATGTTTTTGCGGCGTCACAATAGCGGAGCAGCTTTCTTGAGTATTTCGAATGGCTTTCGTTTTCCTCGGTGAAACGATGCGGCGTGGGAGAGGTGCGCGTGGCAGCCAGTTTTCGATTGACGTCTTCGATGCTTACATCAAGAATCGTTCGCCGAGTTCGTCTTAACCTGGACAACCGGGACATCGACACCTACCGACTCGCAGCCGGACACCCCATGGCCCTTCGCTTCTATCTCTCGTTGCGCCGATCATTGATGGCAGGGTCCGTGGCGGCCGCTCTGGTGGCGATGGCGCTGGTTCTCGCCGTTCTCGCCACGTTCAGTCAGATGTGCGCGGCGGCCGAACTGGACGACGCATCCGCTGCCACCGCCAGCCCTGAAACAGCCACGTCGCCGGCCAGCTCGGTGGACGTGCCCGGCGTGCCCAACGCTCAGGCAGAGACTTTGGGGCAAACCGTCGATGCGAACGGTCAGCCAGTCAAGGCGCCACGCGCCAATCCGTCGCGTACCGGCCGTCCGCCACGGGTGGCCGCGGCCGCCCAGAACGAGTCGCAAGACAACCCGCAGCACGGCGCCAAGCCCGAGACCCCGGCGATCCCCGTGCCGCCGGAAAGCGCCGCCGTGACACAGCATTCGATCCGGCTCGACGGCCGCAAGATCGACTACACGGCGACCGCCGGCAACCTGCTGCTGCGCGACAAAACCGGGCAGGCCAATGCGAGCGTTTTCTATGTCGCCTACACGGTCGCCACCAAAGCGCCCTCGACGCGCCCCGTCACGTTCCTCTTCAACGGCGGACCGGGGGCGGGCAGTGTGTTCCTGATGATCGGCTCGTTCGGGCCGAAGCGGGTGCGCACGGCGAGTCCCGCGATCACACCGCCCGCGCCGTATGTGCTGGACGACAACCCCGATAGCCTGCTCGATACCACCGATCTGGTCTTTATCGATGCCGTGGGCGCGGGCTTGTCGAGGGCCGTTGGGCATGGCACCGGGAAGGACTTCTGGGGTGTCGATCAAGACCTCGGCGCGTTTTCGCAATTCATCGAACGCTATCTGACGGTGAACCAGCGCTGGAATTCGCCGAAGTACCTGCTCGGCGAATCGTACGGCACCGCGCGCGCCGCGATGCTCGCGTATCAGTTGGGGCAGGACAATATCGCGCTCAACGGCGTGATCCTGATGTCGTCGGTGCTCGATTCCGCGGCGTTTTCACCCGGCTCCGATTTCCAGAGCGAGAGCTACTTGCCGAGCTTCGCGGCGATCGCGTGGTACCACGACAAGATCGTGCCGAAGCCGGCCAGTCTGTCGGCCTTTCTCGAAGAGGCCCGCGCCTTTGCACGCGGGCCTTATGCGCAAGCGCTCGCCGAGGGCGACGCGTTGCCCGACGCACAGCGCGACGAGATTGCCGTACGTGTCGCGCAGTTCACCGGGCTCGACGTCGACTACGTGAAGCGAAGCCGCCTGCGTCTCTATCCATCGCGCTTTCGCAATCAATTGCTGCGCGATCAATCGCGCAGCGTCGGCCGTTACGACGCCCGTTTCGAAGGACTCGAATATGACGGCGCGTCCGAGCGTCCCGATTTCGACGCCTCGGTGAGCAGCGTGTCGAGCGCGTTCGACGCCGCGCTGCATCAGCATTTTGCGCAAGACCTGCATTTCACGCCTGCTGACAGCTATCGCGTCTTCAACGACGATGCGTTGAAGCAGTGGGACTGGAAACATCGTGCGTGGTGGGGCGAGCGCTTGAACGAGCCGTATGCGGCGGGCGATCTCGCCGAAGCGATGCGCCAGAATCCGCAACTGCGCGTGATGTCACTGAACGGTTATTTCGACCTCGCCACGCCGTTCTATGCGACCGAGTACGCGCTCGCGCATCTGGGTGTCGATGCGCCACTGCGGGCCAACGTTCGACTTACCTACTACCGGACCGGTCACATGATCTATCTCGACGATGCCGCGTTGCATACGCTCAAGCGGGATCTGGCGAGCTTCTACGGTGCGGGCGCGGGCTAGCGTTGTAAGCGGTGGCAAGTCGTTGAAAGGTATAATTCGTCCACTTTGGCGCGCGCGTTCGACGGTGCGTCCACGCCGTTGTCTGCGGCTTCGCCAACCCGGCTTCATCAATCCAGGCTTCACCCGCGCTGCCCATGCCATTTCTCCCGATCCAATCCTTCACGCGCAAACGACTTTCCGACGTGGTGTCCGACCAGATCAAGCAACTGATCTCGGACGGCTCGCTGATGCCCGGCGACCGGTTGCCGGCCGAACGCGATCTGGCCACGCAGCTCGGTGTGTCGCGGCCGTCGTTGCGGGAAGCGCTGATCAGGCTGGAAGCGGACGGTTATATCGAAACCTCGGGGCGGGGCGGTTTCACGGTTGTCGACGTCACCGCGCCGATCATCTCCAAGCCGCTCGCCGAACTGCTGCTGCAGAATCCGCGCACCAGTGCCGATATTCTCGAACTACGCCAGGGTCTCGAATCGATTTCCACGGTGTATGCCGCGGAGCGAGCGACGGCAGCGGATCTGCGGAAGATCACTGAAGCGTTTGAAGCATTGAAGGCCGGCTCCCAGTCGCAAGACCGCGTGAATCTCGCGGAACTGGACGCTGCGTTTCACCTCGCCATTGCCGACTCCACGCATAACATCGCGCTCGCTCATGTGATGCACGGTATCCATACGCTGATCCGCGAAGGCATGCGCCAGTACCATCGCCTGATCGACTACGACGACGCGATGGAAAAACAGTTGATGAGCCAGCATCAGGCCATCTATGACGCGATCATCGCGCGTGACGCACAAAAGGCGCGCAAGGCCGCCGAGCGTCATCTGACCTATGTGCGCGAAATGTACAAGGAAGACGCGGCGAAACCTTCGCCGAGCGTGATTTCCTGAGTTTGCCGGGCTTCTGATCTTCCGATTTATCTGACCTTCTGAGCCCTGCTCGCGCTCGCCTCGCGAGCGGCGGATCGCACACCTGCGCTGCCGCGTAGCGACCCACGCAGCCCGTTCCACCAGCGATTTCCGGTTGACACCGCCCGGCGGCTTCCCTATATAATTTTTGGTCAGACCAACATGACCAGTCTGACTGAGTGATCGCAATGAGCGGCCACGCTGACCGGCCAGACGCATGGCGTCGGCGGGAAACGCCTGCGCCGCCGTGATTCCCGCAGTAGAGTGGGTGAATCACCGGCCGCCGCCTTTCTTTTCAATGAGCCTATGAAAGTCGCCCTGTTTATCCCGTGCTTCATCGACGCGTTCTATCCCGAGGTGGGGATCGCCACGCTCGAATTGCTCGAACGCTTCGGCATCGAGGTCGACTATCCGCAGGAGCAAACCTGCTGCGGCCAGCCGATGGCCAACAGCGGTGCGCATGCCGAGGCAGCCGGTGCCGAGCGCGTGTTTGCGCGCAACTTCGCCGGCTACGACTACATCGTCGGGCCGTCGGCGAGTTGCATCCATCACGTGCGCGAGCATTTGATCGCGCTCGAGCAGACCGATGAAGTCAGGAAGGTCCGCGCCAGCGCGTACGAACTCGTCGAGTTTCTGCATGACGTGGTTGGCGCGCGCGAATTTCCATGGGCCGAATTTCCGCATCGTGTCGGCCTGCACAACAGTTGCAGCGCGTTGCGGCATCTGAAGGAAGCGTCAGTGTCGGAGATTGCCGGCGCGCCGTTTTCGAAGCCACGCACCTTGCTCGAGGGCGTCAAAGGCATCGAATTCGTCAAACCGTCGCGGCCGGACGAATGCTGCGGTTTTGGCGGCACCTTCTCGGTGACCGAAGAGCCGGTGTCGGTGCGCATGGGGCAGGACAAGGTCCGCGATCATCTGAACGCGGGCGCGGAGTACATCGTGTCGGGCGATATGTCGTGCCTGATGCACCAGCAAGGCTGCGCGGAGCGGATGAAAGCCGACGCGCGCTTCATCCATATCGCGCAGGTCCTTAACGGAGCACGCGCATGAGCCGGATCGATCACGCGAAAGCCGCAGGCGCTTTCATCAAGAAGACCGAGCACGTTGCGTTTCACGACAAGCGTCTGTGGGATTTGCGCGAAAAGCGCGATGCCCAGGCGCACGGCATCCCGGAATGGGAGACGTTGCGCGAACTGGCATCGGGCATCAAGGAACACACGCTGTCGCATCTGTCCGACTACCTCGAACAGTTCGCCGCTGCGGCTGAAGCCAATGGCGTCCTCGTGCATTGGGCCGCGACGGCTGAAGAGCACAATGCGCTAGTCCACACGATCATGTCCGAGCGCGGCATGACCACACTCGTCAAAAGCAAGTCGATGCTCACCGACGAATGCAAGATGCGCGAGTATCTCGAACCGCGTGGCATCACGGTGATGGAGACCGATCTCGGCGAGCGCATCCAGCAACTCGATCATCAGGACCCGAGCCATATGGTGGTGCCCGCGGTCCATAAACTGCGTGGCGACGTGGCCGAACTGTTCGGCCGAACAATCGGCACCGATCCGCAAAACAGCGATATTCACTACCTTGCGGAAAGCCAGAGAATGAACACGCGGCCGTACTTCGTGCGCGAGAAAACGGCCGGCATGACAGGCTGTAATTTCGCGGTGGCGGAGACCGGCACGGTCGTGGTGTGTACGAACGAAGGCAATGCCGACCTGTCGGCGAATGTGCCGCCGCTGCATATCGCGTCGATCGGTATCGAGAAGCTGATTCCGAAGGTGTCGGACCTCGGCGTGTTCATCCGCATGTTGTCACGCAGTGCGCTCGGTTCACCGATTACGCAGTACACCTCGCATTTTCGCGCGCCGCGTCCGGGCACCGAGATGCATTTCATCCTAGTCGATCATGGCCGCTCGGAGCGGCTCGCGATGGAGGACTTCTGGTATTCGCTCAAATGCATCCGCTGCGGCGCGTGTATGAACACGTGCCCGGTGTACCGGCGCAGTGGCGGCTTGTCGTATGGCGGCACGTATTCAGGGCCGATCGGCGCGATCATCAATCCGACCTTCGATCTGAAGCGTTATAGCGCGTTGCCGTTCGCGTCGACGCTCAACGGCAGCTGCACGAATGTGTGTCCGGTGAAGATCAATATTCACGAGCAGATCTACAAATGGCGCACGGTGATCGCCGAACGTCATGAGGTGCCGTTCGTGAAGCAGGAAGTGCTGAAGATGGCAGGGCGCTTGCTCGCGAGTCCGACGCTGTATCGGGCGACGGTGTCGTCGATGGGCGGCGCGCTGCGGCGGCTGCCGAATTTCGTGCTGTACAACCCGCTCAATATCTGGGGCCGGCAGCGTGAGTTGCCGGAGGCGCCGAAGCTGACCTTCCACGCCTGGTACAAGAAGAATCGTGGAGATGTCAATGGCAACCCGTGAAGCGTTTCTGGCGAAGGTGCGTGAGGCGCAGCCGCCAGCGCGGCCACGGCCTGATGTGCAGTTGTTCACTTCGGTGGGCGGGGATTTGCGAGCGCGCTTCACGACGGCATTGCAGGCGATGGGCGGCACCTGTGTCGAAGCATCGGCTGCGGGTGACGTGCTTGCGCTGGTCCGTGAGCGGTTCGGCGATGCGGCGTCGGTGGCGTCGGCGACGCCCGAAATGCCAGGCACCCGTGTGATCACGGCCGAAACCGAACCGGCTTCGTTGCAGGATATCGATGTGGGTGTGGTGCGGGCGCGCTTCGGCGTCGCTGAAACGGGCTCGGTGTGGTTCAGCGAGCGCGAGTATGTCGTCAACGCGCTGGGGTACATCGTGCAGCATCTGGTGGTGCTGCTCGATCCGGCGCAATTGCTCGACGGCTTGCAGGACGTGTACCGCCGTGACGACTTCCGCGATGCGCGCTATGCGGCGCTGGTCACCGGCCCGTCGGCCACGGCGGATATCGAAGGCGTGCTGATTCGCGGCGCGCAGGGGGTGCGGTCGTTGACGGTGGTGTGGGTGGCCGAACCGTAAGAAATCTAGTGGTCACCTTGGATCGAGGGAGCAATGCCTGTTCTCTTGTGCATCAACGAGCGCTTTGCGATGAGTGGGTGATCAGGTCGTCCACTCTTGAAAGGAACAGCTTCAAGACGGGCGACATATTCGCGTTGCTGTAGCCGATAGCCAGATCAACTTCCGGCACATTGCCAGCCAGGGGGCGGCTAACCACCGACCACGGCATCAAGTTCTCGAGGTACGAAGGAATGAGCGTCAGACTTCGGGTCGATGCCACCAACGACATGACCATCGCAGGGTTATCGACGTTTTGGGTCGGCACGATTTCGATGCCGGAACGCTTCAGGTAGCCGTCGATCACCGCACGCACCACCTTCGCCTTGCTCGCCATGGCGATAAAAGGGTAATCGGCAAGGTCATGGGGAGAGACTACGTCGCGTGATGTCAACTCGTGGTCGCTGGGCATCAGCACCACCAGTGGCTCCTGACTTACGACTTGATAGGCGAGATCGAAGTCTGGCTCAGCGCGCATGAACGCCAGATCCAGCTTGCCTCGTTCAACGCCTTCGGCAAGGTCTGGCGAATATCCACTGGACACCGTGACATCCACGTTGGGCAATTCATCTCGAAGGATGTGCATGGCTCTGGGTAGCCAGGTCATCTCCTGCCCGGTGAGAAATCCGAGCGCAAATCGCTGCTTGGATGGCTGTGCTGCCTGCCTGGCCGCTTCAATGGCGGCATCCACCTGATTCAGCGCCAGCCGCGCGTGATCGATGAAGGCCTTTCCAGCGGCAGTCAGTTCCACGCCGCGCGTACTGCGGCTTAGCAATTCGATCCCGACCTGGCCTTCCAGATCCCGAATTTGCCGGCTCAGCGACGGCTGCGACGTGTGCAAACGGTGTTTGGCTGCGACCGTCAGGCTTCCTGTCTCGGCGACGGCGATGAAGTATCGAAGGTGCCGCAATTCCATGATCCCTCCACGATATCGCTTTTGCCTGGCCATGCCCTCCAAGCATGCCCCACAGCTTATTAAGTCTTTCCATATTCTGCAATAAACCCCTAATTTCCCCCTCAAGGCATTGCATCTCCACTTCAATAACGTAATGACAGGGATCAGCCCATGTCCTCAGAACTGAAACTCTATCAATCGAACGCCTCCCCGAACTCTCGTCGTGTGCGAATCTATCTCGCGGAGAGAGGAGTATCAGTGGAGACCGTGCCTGTTGACCTTGGCGCGAAGGAGCAATTCTCCGAAGCCTACGGCGCGATCAACCCGCGTCGTGAAGTGCCTACGCTGGTTCTGAGCGATGGGACGTCCATCGGTGAAGTGCCGGCAATCTGGCGCTACCTCGAGGAAGCGTATCCGAAGAATCTGCCCCTGCTGGGCACGACACCCAAAGCGAAGGCGCTGGTCAGTATGTGGGAGCGGCGCGCTGAACTGAACGGATTTGCGGCGGTCATGGAGGGGGTGCGAAACGCCGTTGCCGGTCTGAAAGGCCGTGCCTTGTCGGGGCCGCATGCCTACGAACAGATCCCCGAGATCGTCGAGCGCAGCAAGCTGCGTGTGGCCAACTTCTTTGCCGACTTCAATGAGCGCCTTCGGGCCGTTCCGTTCGTGGCGGGTGACGAATTTTCTGCAGCCGATATTACGACGCTGGTAACGATCGACTTTGCGGCGACCGGCATGAAAGTGACGGTGCCCTCCGAACACACGGCATTGCAGGCATGGTACGAGAAGGTATCGAACCGTCCTGCCTCGAAGGCCTAACGAGGCAGGCGTTCATCCACCAGCCAGACCCGTTATACGGCGCAAGCAATTTTTCTGAGTAGTGGTTTGCGCCGCCATTCACTCTGCTGATTCACTGGATTACATCATGAGTCAACCTGTTGTACTTATCACTGGCGCGCTGACGGGTATTGGTCGTGCGACTGCTGTAGCGTTTGCGCGCGAAGGTGCGCAGATTGTGGTTTCGGGTCGCCGTGCGGACGCGGGTGAGGATCTCGCCCGCGAACTGCGCCAGCACGGCGGTACCGAGGCCGAGTTCGTGAAGACGGACGTACGGTACGAGAATGAAGTCAGTGCCTTGATCGACTACACGGTTCAGCGCTTTGGCCGAATCGATGTTGCCGTGAACAACGCAGGGACCGAGGGTGTGCCGGGTCCCGTGGTCGAGCAGACTCTCGAGACGTACGCAACTGCATTCGACACCAATGTCCTTGGCACACTCCTGTGCCTTAAACACGAGATGCGCGTGATGCTGGCGCAGCAGAGCGGCAGCATCATCAACATCTCGTCGACCATGGGCAGCCGTGGTGCGGCGGGTGCTTCGATGTATGTCGCGAGCAAGCATGCCGTCGAGGGGCTGACAAAAGCGGCTGCGCTGGAAGGCGCACCTGCCGGCGTGCGTGTGAACGCTGTTGCGCCGGGTCCGGTAGAAACGGGCATGCTCGACCGTTTTAGTGGAAGCGCCGAGCGCAAGCAGGCCGTGCAAGCCGGTGTCCCGGCAAAGCGTTTCGGCACACCGGATGAAATCGCCGATGCTATTTTGTTCCTTGCGTCGCCCAAGTCGACGTTCGTGGTGGGGCAGATTATTGGCGTGAACGGCGGTAAGACTGCGCTTTGATTCTGATTAAGGACTGCGTCGAATTCGATCGCGGAGAGTTTCACCACCACACGGCGTTTGTCGGAAATCCGAAGCAATCCCTGGCGACCGCGGAAACTGAAGAGCAGACGAAACGCGATTATGACCAGGTGCTGCTACCGCTTGTCTACGGGGCGACGAGGCTGACCTTCAGGGAGGTCTTCGCGGTATTCAAGTCGATGGCGTTGAAGCTTCTGGCGACACTTTGACAACCGCCGGGCCTCGCGCCACTTTCGGCAAAGCGGTTGTCAGCCGTCCCTCCCACGGATTTTGATATCATCACTGTATAAACATATGGGCTATCCATTTAGCTCCACTTGCGCCATGATCGAGTGGTGAGCGAACTCAAGCATACCCCGACTGCCGGTGAAGATTTCCCTCGAACATGGAGCCAGTTTCTGGACTGGTTTGCAACCGAGGATGACTGTCTTCGCTATCTCGAACGGTTGCGCTGGCGTGACGGGTTTGTGTGCCCGTCCTGTGCAAGCACGGACGCCCCCTATCGTGCCAGCCGCGCCCGGCTAATGTGCCAATCCTGCCGTCATCAGGGCACGGTCACGGCGGGCACAATCTTCGAGAAGACGCGCACACCCTTAAAGGTCTGGCTGGCGGCGGCCTGGTATATAACCAGCCAGAAACATGGCGTCAGCGCTTTGGGATTGCAGCGGGTATTGGGGCTGGGCAGTTATCAAACGGCATGGACCATGCTGCACCGCTTTCGTCGGGCGATGGTCAGGCCGGGGCGCGAGCGGCTGGCCGGCATGGTTGAGGTTGATGAGGTCTATCTGGCCATTCACGACCGGCGAGTCGCCCAGTCAAGTGCCGGGCGCAAGAGCCACACGACCAAGGCTCTCATTGCGGTGGCCGTGGAAATCCTGGAACCCAAAGGTTTCGGACGTATCCGTTTGCAACCCATTGCCGACGATACCTCCGCATGCGTTTTGCCCTTCGTGCGGGAGGTTGTGGAACCCGGCTCGTTACTTCACACCGATGGCTCCTCCATCTATCATGGCCTGACCGAAGAGGGTTATCAGCATAAGCGGATCGTCATGAGTGGCGCTGACAGCCCCGCACATATCTCGATGCCGGGCGTGCACCGCGTGTCGGCACTGCTTAAGCGCTGGCTGCTTGGCACCCACCACGGTGCCGTGAAGCCACTCCAACTCGACCATTATCTCGACGAGTTTGTGTTTCGCTTCAACCGCCGGACCTCGCGTTCCCGCGGCCAGCTCTTTTACCGCCTGCTTGAGCAGGCCGTAGTGGCCGAACCCGTCACGTATCGCCAGATCGCGCAACGTCCGCCAAAGGTCAAAGCTTCACCATAATGTGAAATTGTGGAGCTAAATGGATAGCCCTTATAAACATACAGGTTTCGTGAAGACCCCCGTGGCGACAAGTGCTCCGTCAGACATGCGCTCTGATGCTCCTTATTACCTGTTGAACTTCGAGCGTGCGCTGGCGTGGCTCGCCGAGCGTTACGACGATCTGCTGGACGCGCACGAGCATGGCTTCCTGCGCGATTTCGCCGCTTTGCCGCAGCCCTCGCGCGCGTTGCTGGTTCGCATGCTGATGCGCAAGGGCACGCTGTTCCGCTCCAGCCGTCTTTCTTATGACGAGATCGGTTGCCCTTTGCAAGCCGTTGCGCCCCTGGCTGCGCTCGGTTGGGTCGACACTGAACCGGGCCTGACGCTTGACGATCTGTTCGCGCTCACCACGCGTCCCGAGTTGCTGCTGATCTTTGCGGACGCCATCGCGTTGATTCCCGGCGCGAAGAGCTTGCGCAAACCCGATCTGCTGGAAACGCTGCGGCCGTTTTACGAAGGTGGCGGCGAAGGCGAGGGCGGGGAACGAGGCGCCACGGCGTATCCGTTGTCCACATGGCACAGCCAACCCACCGACCGCGTCTTCCACGTCGCCATCGCGCCGCTTTGCGAGCGTCTGCGCCTGATGTTCTTCGGCAATCTGCAGCAGGACTGGTCGGAGTTCGTGCTGGCCGATCTCGGTGTGTTCCAGTACGAGAAGGTTGCCTTCGCGCCGTCGTCGCGCGCATTCCAGCAGCGCGGGGACGTCGATGTCTACCTTGCGTTGCATGAATGCCGCGAAGCGCTCGAATGGCTGCCCACGGGGGACGCCGAAGCCGAGGCGATCGACGAGCTCGTCGCCGTGATCGCCGCGATCGACACCTCGAACCCCTGGCTCGAAACGCGTCGCGCGAAACTGCTGTTTCGTATCGGGCAGCATTGCGAGCGTCAACAGAACTGGCCCGCTGCACTTGCCGTCTATGCGCGTTGCGCGTGGCCCGGCGCACGCCATCGGCGCTTGCGTGTGCTGGAACGCAGCGAACAATTCGACGATGCCTTCGCCCTTGCTACGCAAGCCGCTGCCAAGCCCGAAAGCGAAGAGGAAGCGCAACGCGTTGCTCGCATGTTGCCTCGTTTGCAGCGCAAGCGCGGCGAGCGGGTGGCGCGTGTGGCTGCCGCACGGCCGGTCGAGCGCAGCACACTGGTGCTGCCGAGGCCTGACGCGTCGCAACCGGTCGAGTACGTCGCACGCGATCATTTGACTTGCGACTCAGCGCCCGTTCATTACGTCGAAAACGCGCTGATCAACTCGCTGTTCGGTTTGCTGTGCTGGGAGCCGGTGTTCGCGGCGCTGCCCGGCGCGTTTTTCCATCCGTTCCAGCGCGGGCCGGCCGATCTGCATGCGCCGGATTTCCACGCGCGCCGCGCCGAACAATTCGCCGCGTGTCTCGCGCAACTCGACAGCGGTGCCTATCGCGAGACGATTCTGCGGCATCTGCAAAGCAAGGCAGGTCTGCAATCGCCATTCGTATTCTGGGGCTTGCTGACGCCGGAACTGGTCGCATTGGCGCTCGATTGCCTGCCTGCCGCGCATCTGAAATTGTGGTTTGAGCGTTTGCTGCGCGACATCCGCGGCAACCGTTCAGGCCTGCCTGACCTGATCCGTTTCTGGCCGGCCGAGCGCCGTTATGAGTTGATCGAGGTAAAGGGGCCCGGCGACCGCTTGCAGGACAACCAGATCCGCTGGCTCGCCTACTGCGCTCAGCACGGCATGCCGGTGCGCGTACTCGACGTGCGATGGGCCGATGAAGACAGGGTCGTGTCCGAAGTCGTGATGGCGGTGACGACAGCAGTCACGACAGATGTCACGGCAGCGACTCCGAAAGAAGCCACCGCAGAGGTCACCCCAGCGACCACAAAAGAATCCACCGCTGAGGCTCGCACGTGACCTACATCGTCGCCGTACGTGCGATGTGCGAATTCACCGCACGGCGCGGCGATCTGGATCTGCGCTTCACGCCCGCGCCGACTTCGCTGGAAGGCATGGCTGGCCACGTGACGGTCGCCGGCCGTCGCGCGGGTGGCTATGAAACCGAGATCACGCTGACCGGCACGCATCGCGGTTTGACCGTGCGTGGCCGCGCCGACGGTTACGACCCCTTGTCGAACCGGCTGGAAGAGGTCAAGACTCATCGTGGCGCGCTCGAACGGATGCCCGCCAATCACCGCACGCTGCATTGGGCGCAGGCGCTGGTGTATGGCCATCTGCTATGCCGCGCCCGCGGGCTCGCCGAATTGACGGTCACGCTGGTGTACTTCGATATTGGCAGTCAGAAGGAAACCTTGCTGACTGAAACGCACACCGCGCGTGAGCTGGAGATTTTCTTCGTCGAGCAATGCGAACGCTTTCTCGATTGGGCCGTGCAGGAAGAGGCACATCGCGCCGCGCGCAATGCCGCGCTCAGTGCTTTGCAGTTTCCGCATGGCCAGTTCCGCAGCGGGCAGCGCGAGCTGGCGGTGTCGGTGTATCGCGCGGCGCGTGACGGCAAGCCGTTGATGGCGCAGGCGCCTACCGGCATCGGCAAGACACTGGCGACGATTTTTCCGCTGCTCAAAGCGTGTGCCTCGGATCAGATCGACCGCGTGTTCTTCCTCACTGCCAAGACGCCGGGCCGCGCGCTTGCGCTCGATGCGATCGAAACGCTCCATCAAAGCGCCGAACTGTCTTCTGCGCGCTTGCCGCTGCGAACCCTGGAACTGGTCGCGCGCGACAAGGCCTGCGAGCATCCCGACAAGGCCTGCAACGGCGAGTCCTGTCCGCTCGCGCGCGGCTTCTACGACCGGCTCGACGCGGCCCGCAGCGCGGCGTTGGCAGGGCCGAGGCTCGACCGCGCGTCGGTACGTGAAGCGGCCCGCGAGCACGAGGTCTGCCCGTACTATCTCGCGCAGGAACTGGCGCGCTGGTCCGATGTGGTAGTCGGCGATTACAACTACTACTACGACAGCAGCGCGATGCTGTACGCGCTCACGCAGATCAATCAGTGGCGCGTCGGCGTGCTGGTTGACGAGGCGCACAACCTGCTCGACCGGGCACGGCGCATGTACAGCGCGTCGCTCGATCAGGCGGCGTTCCGGCTCGCACGCAAAACCGCGCCTGCGTCGTTGAAGAAGCCGCTTGAACGGCTTCAGCGCGAATGGAGCGCCGGCAAGCGCGCACAGACCGACACCTATCAGGTCTACGCCGACGTACCTGGCAAACTGCTTTTGGCCGCGCAGAACCTGATCGGCGCGGTGACGGACCAACTCGCCGAAGCACCGCTTTCAATCGACGAAGCGTCGCTGCGGTTTTTCTTCGACGCCATGCATTTCGTCGCGTTGGCGGAGCAATTCGGCGAGCATTCGATTTTCGACATCACGCTCACTGCGGATCGCTACGCGCCGCGCGACAAAACCAGCGCCACCTTGTGCGTGCGCAACGTGATTCCGGCACCGTTCCTCGCGGGGCGCTACGCTGCGGCGCGCACCACGGTGATGTTTTCCGGCACGCTCAATCCGCATCATTTCTATCGCGACACGCTGGGTCTGCCGGAGCAGACGAGTTGGCTCGACGTCGAAGGGCCGTTCCGCGCCGAGCAATTGCAGGTGCGCGTGGCCGGTAATGTATCGACGCGCTGGCGTGACCGCGAGCGTTCGCTCGTGCCCATTGTCGATCTGATTGCAAAGCAGTACGCGGCGCTGCCGGGCAACTATCTCGGGTTCCTGAGCAGCTTCGAGTATCTGCAGCGAGTGGTGGCATTGATGCGCGAGCGTCATCCGGAACTGCCGGTATGGGCGCAGGAACCGGGCATGGACGAGGCCGCGCGCGACGCGTTCCTCGCGCGCTTTCGCACCACGAACCAGGGTGTCGGCTTCGCGGTGTTAGGCGGCGCGTTCTCCGAGGGCGTCGATCTGGTCGGTCAGCAGTTGATCGGCGCTTTCATTGCGACGCTGGGTCTGCCGCAGATGAACGACGTCAACGAACAGATGCGCCGCACGATGGACGCGAAGTTCGGCAACGGCTACGACTACATGTATCTGTATCCGGGCTTGCAGAAGGTCGTGCAGGCCGCCGGCCGCGTCATTCGCACGGAGCACGACCTGGGGGTGGTGCATCTGATCGACGACCGCTACCGGCGGCCGGAAGTGCAGCGGTTGTTGCCGCGCTGGTGGCAGGTGCAATAAGCGGCTTACCGACGGCTCGCAAGCCGTTCTCTTTACCTGTCAGGTAATCGACCTGCCTACCGCCGCCAGGCAAAGTGGCGTCACGGCACAACGATCCCAACCCAAGGTAAAGAGGCTTCCATGAACGCGACCGCACCGCATCTCACCGACGATCCCAACATCATCCGCACCGCCGACCACACGCGCCTTTTCTACCGCGACTGGGGACACGGCACGCCGCTCGTGTTCCTGTCCGGCTGGACGCTGAATTCCGACATGTGGGCCTATCAGATGGAACCGCTGTCACGCCTCGGCTGCCGCTGCATCGCGTATGACCGCCGCGGCCATGGCCGTTCGAGCGACCCGGGGCGCGGCTACGACTTCGACACGCTCGCCGACGATCTCGATAGCGTGCTGAGCACACTCGAACTAAGCAACGTGACGCTGGTCGCGCATTCGATCGCAAGCGGCGAAGCGGTGCGCTACCTGACGCGGCATGGTTCAGCGCGCGTGGCCCGAATTGCGTTCATCGCGCCCGCCGCCACGCCGTATTTGCTGAAAACGGAAGACAACCCGAACGGGATCGACGCCGCACTGTTCGAGCAAGGCCGCCTCGCGCTGAGCCGTTCCTTCCCCGACTGGATCGAGGCCAATGCAGCACCGTACTTCGGCACGGGCGTGTCGCGCGCGCCGCTCGACTGGACGATCCGCATGATGCTGCAAACCTCACATCAGGCCATGCTCGAACTCGCCCATGTTCAGACCATCACCGATTTCCGTGCGGAGCTGGCCCGCGTCCGGGTGCCGTCGCTGGTCGTGCATGGCGACCGGGACGCCTCTGCGCCGCTCGAGCTGACCGGGCGGCCGACCGCGGCGCTGATAGCAGGCGCTTCACTGAACGTCTACGAAGGCGCCGGCCACGGCCTGTACTTCACGCATGCGGAGAAGTTGAACCAGGATTTGCTGGCGTTCCTGGGCCACCGGCCGGCTTAGGGTCGACGGGCAGTTGATCTTCCACCGGCGCGTCGGCTTTCCCGGCCGCCGCCTTCAACGAAGCTTCAGCAGGCGCCGTTGAAGGCGGTTGGTCCTTCGCTGCGCCCTTGGGGCTGTCATCCGGCGCGCCGTTCGATTCCACTTTGACCGGTTCGCTTTGCGGGTCCCACGTCAGCAAATGCCGCTGCGGGTTCGCGATTTCGATGCCGCGCGCGCTGAACTGGTCGAGAATGCGCCGGTTGAATTCACGCTGCACGCCCCAGCGCGCGGTGTCGCGGCATTGGATCTGGCCGGCCAGTGCCACCGCCGAGCCATCCACGCCATCCACGCCCCAGAAGCTGAAGTCGGACAGGATGCCGTCCTTGAACTTTTCGTCTTCGCGCAGCGCGGCGCCGATTTCCTTCAGCGTGGCGATCGCCAGATCGACATCCTCGCCGAACACGATATTCACTTTCACCGCCGCATTGCCGAGTCCGCGATTGGTGTTGTTCACCGTCGTGACCGAACTGAACGGCACGGTGTACAGCGAACCGTCGCTGCCGCGCAACCGCACGGTGCGGATCGATAGATATTCAACCGTACCGGACACGCCCGCGAGGGTGACCCAGTCGCCGACCTGCATGGCGTTTTCCATCAGCAGGAACATGCCGGTGATGAAATCCTGCACCAGCTTTTGCGAGCCGAAACCGAGCGCCACGCCGAAAATACTCGCGCCCGCCAGCAGCGGCCCGATGTTCACACCGAGTTCGCTCAGGCCGGTGAGCGCCACCACCAGCGCGATCACGCAAAAGAGCGCGCTGCGCAGCATCGGCAGCAGCGTACGCAAGCGTGCGGCACGCACGAGGTCGCCGCTGGTGGTCCAGCGGTCCAGCCGCCGTTCGATCGCCACGTTGGCGCTTTCCCACACCACCAGCGCGATCACCGCGGCCACACCGATCGTGACGATCGCCGAAGCCAGCCGATGGCCGATCGAACCGGTCTGGAACAGATCGCCCACGTCGACGCCCCATACCTGCAGCAGCGCGAGCGCGGTGACGATGCCGATGATCCAGGAGACGACCCGCCGCAGCAGCGGGTAATAGCGGTAAGCATGCTGCTGCACGAGCGTCTTTTCCGCGTCGCCCTCTACATGGAATAGCCGCGCCATGGCGCCGAAGATCACGATCGCGATGACCCGCGCGCCCACCAGGATCGCCAGCGTAAAACCGCCGAGATGCAGCAGGGTGCGATAGCCGTTCTGCACGTCGAGCGCCCAGATGAACCACAGTGCCATCACCACGAACACCGCGAACCATGCCCACGCATCGGCGAGCGCATTGCCGAACATTTGCAGCGATTTGCTCGCGGCAAAGCGGTTGCGGATCAATTCGCCGACCGGCTTCGCGCATTTCAGAATCAGGATCGAGATCATGATGTGGCCGGCGAGCGCGACGACCTTCATCAGCGCGAGATGCGCCGCTTCGTTCAACCCGAGCGACTGCGCGATCTCCGCGATTGCCGAACCGGCGCCGACCACGGCGACGATCCGCACGATCCAGCGCTGCACGAAAACGGCCCACGCATCGCTCATGCGCAAGAGACGCAGGCGTGGCGCAGTCGGCTGCAGGAAGAAGCCGCTGACTATCACGATCAGGCGGCATAGCACGTAGATGTCGATCAGCGAATCGAGCGCGCGGTCTTGCGGCGTGCCGTCGTCGGTGACGATCGACATCAGTGCGCTCGCCGCACCGATAAATACCGCCAACGGCAACAGGCGCAGCACCATTGTCAGCAGCGCGCGCGGCAGGCGTTGCAGGAGCGTCAAGTGATGTATGGCACGCTGCTTGACTTTGGCTTCGGGCACTTGGCCGGTTGCGGCAGGCGTGGGCGAGAACGTTCCGGGCGTCGCTGCCTGCGCCGTGCCGTCTTCATCGCCACGTTCGCGGCGCGCGGCGAGGGCCGTGTACGCGCGGCGCAACAGGCGGCGCGCGAACCATTCGAGCACGAGCGCGGGCAGCAGCGCCGCCAGCAGCGACCAGACGACCTGACCCAGCACGCTACGCGCTTGCGGGTTGGTCGATTGCCAATGCCACCAGGCACGCACCGACGCTACGTCGAGCAGCGCGGCGACCGAACTGCGCAATGACGTGCCGAGGTGCGCGGCCCAATGCGCGCCCTGACGCGCCAGTTGCGAGGCGAGGCCATTGGACTGGAACGTGGCGGGAACGAACGCGGCCGCGCCGCTGGCGGCGTGTGCCGGCGTGGCCGCAACCGCCGATGCAGGCGGCGCGCTGAGGGCGCCCGCTGCTGCGATCGCCTGGAGCGTGTCGCTGACTTGCGCGCGGCGAGTGGGGTCATTGAGGACGCTGAGGGCCTGGCGGGCTTGTTCGGGCGTCAGGGTGAGCGCGGCGCCGGATGCCGCGGATGCGGCGGCGGGTTGCGCCGCGGTGGCAAAGGCCGGCGACGCGCTCAGGAAGAGAAAAAGGAGAAACCAGGCGTGAAATATTTTGCGCATAGGGTGTAAGGCGGGGTACCAGGTGCGTACGGCGGTGCCGGAACCCGTGGATCGGTTCGGCGGCGTGACCCTGAACCGACACGGGTTTGATCGTACAAGTTCCATCCGCGGCGGCTTTCGGTGCTTTCGGCGGTCATGCGAAAGTTCGGCCAGTCGGATCGAATTGTAACGTCAGGTAGCAGAAAGCTTGCCTGCCCGGCGACGCCGCCTATTCCGTTGCTTCCACCGAGCCCGTCGCCGCCACCCCGAGCGTGCCTTCGACCACCTCGGTGAAGGTGCGCTCCTCGCGCAGAATGAAGCGCTGCGTTTGCGCGAACCTGAAATTTTCCCGCGCCTCGGCGTCGGCTCGCAGCCGCGCCCGATAGGCTTCATACGCGGCGAGGCTGTCGAATGCGATCAATCCCCAGGCGATGTCGTTGGTCCCTTCATGGGGCAGAAAGTAGCCGATCAGATGACCGCCACAGCGGGGAATAATGCGGCCCCAGTTGCGCGCGTATTCGTTGAAGGCATCGCGTTGGAATGGGTCGATCTGGTAACGGATGAAGCAGGTAATCGTCATGTGCAAGCTCCCGTTCGGGTAAGGGTGATGTTAAATACCTGAGCATCAGTATGGCGATCGGTTGGCCGCGACGTTTCACTGCACTCTGAACTGTCGATGGGATGGCACGACCACGCTACGGCTCGCTTCGCGAGCGGATCGTCACAGCCGCCAACGCCGCGCCGGCCAGCGCACAAAGCGCCGACACCAGCGCTACCGCCCGCAGCGCCGTACCCAACGCCTCGGCCTGGGCCACGATCACTTTGGGCTGCGAAGCGCTTTGCGTGGCGGCGGGTGGCGCTGAGCCTGCATGCATGCCGGTTTGTGCCAGCCGCGCTGCCTGACGCGCCGCTTGCGGCATATTCAACGCATCGAGCCGCGCGTCGAGCGCCGCGTCGTGCGACCACACGAACACAATCCCGAGTACCGCGATCGCCAGCAGACTCGCCACCCTGGCGACGGCGTTATTGATGCCCGAGGCGACACCCGTACGCGCGGCGGACACCGACGTCATCACGGTCGTCGTCAGCGGGGCGACGGTAATTGTCATGCCGAGTCCGAGCACCACAAGCGCTGGAAAGAAGCCGCGCCAATATTCACCGCGTACCCAGGGCAGCGCGAGCATCGCAAAGCCAATCGCTGCGATTCCCGGCCCAATGCCCAGCAGGGCCCGTGCGCCATAACGTCCCGTCAGGCCACCGGTGAAACGCGACAACAGGCCGATTGTGACCGGCACCGGCAGCAGCGCGGCGCCTGCCTCGGTCGCGCTATAGCCATACGCGCGGATCAACGTGAACGGCAGGAAAAACAGTGCGCCACCCAGCCCAAAGTAGAGCAGCAGCGTGACGAGGTTGGCGCCAACAAAGTCGCGCGAATGGAACACGTCGAGCGGCATCATCGGATTGCGGGTCTTCGCTTCGAGCGCGACGAAGCCGGTCAGCACGAGCAGGCCGCCGAGGATCGACGCCAGCACCCAATGGTCGCCGAAGCCGTGCGCCGAGGCGCGGGTCAGGCCGTAGGTCAACGCGGCGAGCCCCGCGGCGGCTGCGACCGCGCCCGGCCAGTCGAGCCTGGGCAGCGTGTGCCCCGGGAGCGCGGCGTCTGGGTTGGATGGATTGTCTTCCTGCCGGCTATCCGGCACCGCGATGATCGCCAGCGCGATGGTTGCGCACGCAATCGGTACGTTCAGGAAGAAAATCGCCCGCCATGAAAACGCATCGACGAGCCAGCCGCCCGCCACCGGCCCTACCGCTGACGTAATCGCGCCGACACCGGCCCAAGTGCCGATCGCCTTGCCGCGCTCCTTGTCATCGAACACCGCGCCAATGATGGAGAGGCTGCTCGGAACCAGCAGCGCCGCGCCGATGCCTTGTGCGGCACGCGTCGCAATCAGGGCGCCGACACCCGGCGCGAGTCCGCAGCCGATCGAGGCCAGCGTGAACAAGCCAATCCCCGCGATAAACACGGTGCGCCGGCCGAGCTTGTCGCCGAGCGAGCCGCCCACCAGCACCAGCGAGCCGAGAAACAGCAGATATGCGTTGACCACCCACTGGATCGCCGCGACGCTCGCGCCCAGTTCGGTCTGGATCGACGGCAGCGCGACGTTGACCACGGAGCCGTCGATGAACGCCATGCTCGAGCCGAGGATGGTCGCGGCGAGCGCGAGCTTCTTGCGCCTGCACGGGTGTTCGAAGCTGGGAGGCTGCGCGTCGATGGCGAGCGCGTCGCACGGGCTCGCCTGGGCGGGGAGGACGGAGGAGGGGCGGCGCGCTAGCGCCGGAGCGTGCTGATCGGCCAAGTCCACTCCCGCGTGGATGAACGGCTTTCAGCATAGCAACGCCAGGCGGGATCCGATAGGCGGTTGCGATGTCCGGCGCTACGGGCCGCGGCAATATCCGCGGAGGTCTGCGCGCTCAGGCCGCCTGTCAGATCAAACCAGCGACCGCGCGTGCCGCTCCGCCTCGTCGTCGGCGTCCGCGCCGTTGGCGTGCGACGCGCGCCCGGCCGCGGGTTCCTGATGCAGCCGGTTCGCATGGATCAGGCGATACAGGGTGGCCCGCGAAATGCCGAGCTCGGCCGCGGCCTCGGATAATCGGTAGCCGTGCCGCTGCAACGCGTGCTCAATGGCGTCCTTTTCGGCCTTGCTGCGGATCTCCGCCAGCGTCACTGCCGGCCCGTTTTCGGCTTCCGGCAGGCCGAGGTCGTTTGCCGTGATAAAGCGCCCCTCGCTCATCACCACGGCGCGGCGCACGCAGTTGATCAACTCGCGCACGTTGCCCGGCCACGGATAGTTCGACATGGCGACGATCGCGTCGCTCGACAGGCCACGCAATTTGCGCGCCCCGTCCTGCCGGTACATGCTGAGCGCGTAGTTGGCGAGCAGCTTGATGTCGCCGCCGCGCTCGCGCAACGGGGGTTCGATGAGCCGCAGCACGCACAGGCGGTGATACAGGTCGGAGCGGAAGCGGCCGTCTTCGACGGCGCGGTCCAGATCGACGTGCGTCGCCGAAATCACCCGTACGTCGACCTTGATCGGCCCATTGCCGCCCAACCGTTCGATGGTGCCTTCCTGCAGGAAACGCAGCAGCACGGCCTGGCATTCGTGCGGCATGTCGCCGATTTCGTCCAGAAACAGCGTGCCTTCGTTAGCGCTTTCGATCCGGCCGATCTTGCGCTGTAACGCACCGGTAAAGGCACCGCGTTCGTGGCCGAACAATTCGGCTTGCAGCAAGCTCGGCGGAATGGCTGCGCAATTGATCGCGACAAACGCCTGGCCGGCGCGCGGCGAGCGCTCATGAATCGCACGGGCGGTCAGTTCCTTGCCGGTGCCCGATTCGCCGGCGACGAACACCGGCGCTTCGGTCGCGCTGCATTTGTCGATGCGCCGGTAGAGCTGCTGCATCGCCTCGCATTGCCCAACCATGCCGTGCCGGCCGAGCGATGGCTCCGGCGCGGCTGGCGGGTGCCGCAGGCTCGACAGCCCGTGCGCGTGGCCGAGCGCGAACACGAGCCGGTCGTTCAGCCAGGGCCGGGTAACGAAATCAAAGCAATAGTCGAGGATGAAGCGGCTGATCAGTTCGTTTTCCGCCTGGCCCGGCGCGATCTGCGCGACCCAATTGGTTTCGACTCGCCGCATGCAGGAGGCCAGCACGGACAAATGCTGGGACGTGCAGTCGCTGGGCAATTCGACGAGACCGACCTTGATATTGCCGCGCTCGATCAGGCGTTCGGCAGTCGCCGTGTTCTTCGCGTGCATCACTTGCCAGCCCGATGCGGCCAGGAAGCTGGCGAGATCCTGATCGGGCGAGTTCGACACGTATAGAACGGTGCGTTCGGTCTCGACAGGCGTGCAAGTCGTATTCATGTTACCCCCGAATCGTTGCAACTCTCATAACGGCTCTTTGACGTACTGGACAGACCGGCAATGACAATTTCACGGTAGCGGCAATGGCGGGGGGCATGGTGCGGCCGTGCGAGCCGCGGGGTGCTACACATCGGACAGGCGGTAGAACGGCGTTCAGCACTGAAACCGCCTGACTATTTCATCCCCGAATTACAAATATGCCGTTTTCTAGCTCGGTGGCCTGACATCGGCGCTCTACGTGGCGCATGGCTTAACGATAAGCGAAAGCGCATTCGAGCGCTATACAAACAAATCTGGATTCAGAAACGATTTTCTCGCGGCAACGCATGCGCTTCCCGTTCAAAAATAGCCAGTCAACCCCGGCTATGCGCGGTGTGCCACAGAGCGTTGCAAACCAGATTGTCGTCATCGCGCCGAGGACACCGCGCCTTCGGCTCGCGGTGTCTCAAGCTTGCGACATATTAGGCAACTGCTGCAATGGCTGTTTCGGGTCCCGAAGCATCGGCACATTTGACCGGGTCACGCCGCCCAGGCGCGGCCGGATGCGGTTCGATGAGGATCGCGTCCAGTCATGCAAACAGGTCGATCCCTCTGCAACGCGCTAACGGGTGAATCCGTCGTGTGTCGAATCCGAATCAACCTGTGACGCAATGCTTGGTCTGGCACGGTGCGGCGCAGCAACAATCGCCACGCGGCAAGGGATTGAGGGTGCATGGCACAGCCATTGCCTTAGGAGCTTCACAAGCAAATGCATTGCCACAGGTTCCTGAAGCACGGGGAAAGCAGACGGAGCCCGGCGGCAAACATTAGCTTCGTAAGCACGGCCGGGGTAGCCAATGTGTCTTACGAGGGTGCGGCGGGGCCACTGAAAAACGGACGTCAAAAAAAACGGGGCAAATGGCCGATACGAAGTATCGGCCATTCGTCACCGGACGACGTGAAGCACTGATCCCGCCACTTTTTCCGTCAAGCTGGACGGATTCGGGGTTGATGGGCGAAGTTGATGGCCGTAGCGACAGATATCGTGCTCGTGCAATTCGCGAGCGCACGTCAGGCAGAACAGGGAAGGGGCGCGTACGGTCAGGATCGGCCGGCGCGAAAGCAGCGGGGAGGAATGGTCAGAGCCTCCATAGAGGGGCATAGGTTACGAGGTGAACGGGGTGCCGTGCCCGCGCGTTAGCGCGGGCACGGCTTACCCGGGCGCGGCCTTGAAAATGACTCACCATTCGGGGGTTGTCATGAAAACAATCAGCAAGCCGGCCGCATCGCGGCTGGCCCACCACACCGAGGCGCATGGCGCCGGTCTCTCATATCGGCGTCACTTTGCGCGGCAGCAGCCATTGTTCGCCGCGCCGTCGGTGGATCTGCTCACGCTGGTGATCGCCGAGGCGATAAAGCGCAAAGCGCAGCCCGAGATTCAGCGCGACGTGCTGCGCGACGCGATCTATGAGATCCCCGTTTCGCCCGAACGACGCCAGGATCGCGGTGCGGACACCTATCCATCCGACCCCGACGACTACGTCTGAATGTCGGCTCTCATTGACGCGGCCTTTCTAACTGAAAGGCCTCGGGCCGGTGGAGCCCCGACATGATCGATATTTTCCTGATTTCGTCCAGCGCGGAGCGTGCGCCGCAGATCGCCGCGCACCTCGCGCAAAGCGGTGTGGTGTATCGCTTGCGCACCGCTTACTGCACGGTACGGCAGTTGGGCATGCACGCCCGCGCAATAAGGAGTGCCGATCTGCTGATCGTCGACGATGTCGATCTGAGCGCGCGCGAACTGGACGGCGTCGAAGAGGCGCTGGCCTGCTCGCCGGCGTTGAATTGCATACTGGTCACGCCGGAGCCGTCCACCGCCTTGCTGACCGCGGCGATGCGTGTCGGCGTGCGCCACGTGTTGCCATGGCCGCTCGATGCCTGCGAGATCGCCGCCGCGCTCACGCAGATCGCCGCGAAAAAAAGCGCGGGCGTGCGCCGTGCCGGGCGGGTCGTCTCGCTTGTCTCGTGCAAGGGCGGCAGCGGCACGACGCTGATTGCCGTGAATCTCGCCTGGTCGCTTTCCGCATTGCGCCACCGGCGCGTGTTGCTGATCGATCTCAGCCAGCAATTCGCCGATGCCAGCCTGCTCATGGCCGACAAGCCGCCGCCCGTAACGCTTGCCGATCTGTGCTCGCAGATCGACCGCCTCGACGCCGCGTTGCTGGACGCCTGTGTGATGCATGTCCACGCCAACCTCGACGTGCTGGCGGGCGCCGGCGACCCGCTCAAGGCAGCCGGGTTGCTGCCCGCGCAACTGGAGCAGATTCTCGTGCTGGTGCGCGAGCGGTACGACGCGGTGCTGATCGACATCGGCCAGAGCCTCAATCCACTGACGATCCATGCACTCGATTACAGCGACGCAATCTGTATGGTGGTGCGGCAGAACCCGCTTTACCTGCACGGCGGGCGCCGGATGCTCGATATTTTCAAGGAACTGGGTTATCCGCCCAACAAGGTGCGGGTCGTGGTGAATCAATACGACAAGAACGCGCGCATCAACCTGGCGACGCTCGAACAGACCCTCGGCGCGAAGGTCGCGCACCAGCTTCCGCGTGACGAAAAACAGGCCAACGAGGCGCTCAACCGCGGCGTGCCGCTCGTCACCTCCGCCCACGACAGCGCGCTGGCGCAAGGCATCTGCCTGCTCGCCGACATGCTGTGGCCGGCCATCGCCGAGCCCCGCAAAGGCATGCTCGGCCGCCTGTTCGCGACGCGGCCGCAGGTGCCGCCCCGGCTGAAGCCCGGTCACTGAGCCCATCCGACCGCTGGGCCTCGCTCGCCCGCATTAGAGCCCGGCGCCCGTGGCATGATATGGACATCCGGCCGATGCGACTGCTACGCTGCGGTACTAACGGACCGGAAGCCTTCACGCAGCGGGCTTGAAGAATAATTCGCATATCGAAATGAGCATCCCATGACAAAGACCACACCCTCGCGGGAATTCGATACTGAGGGTTGTCTCCAGGATGACACGATTGGCGGCCCGGCGGGCGCAGTCCCTTGCGCCGACAGTCGAGACGCTGTGATGCCGGCGAGCGGCTTGCGCGAGGCGTCGATCGAAATCCTCGCACGCAGTGCCGCGGCGCTCATGCTGAGCATCTTTACTTACTCGGCCGTCAGGCAATGGCTCGCGGCGCCCACCCGCATCACCTTGTTGCTGCTCGTGGTGAGCGCGTTCATGACCCTCGGTTTGTCGCTATTTGCGCGGGTGCCCATCAAACGTGACTGGACGCCTTTCGCTTTCATCTGCTCGGTGGGTGGGACGTTCTATTTTCTTGCCGTGCGGCTTTCGCCCGGCACCCAGCTCATTCCCGAGGTGGCCGGCGCGGCGTTGCAACTGCTGGGGATTGGCTGGCAACTGTTCGCGAAGGTGTCGCTGCGCAGGTCCTTTGGCATTTTGCCCGCCAATCGCGGGGTGGTGTCTCGCGGGGCTTACCGGTTCGTGCGCCACCCCATGTACCTGGGGTATTTCGTTACGGATATCGGCTTTTTGCTGGCGAACTTCGGGATTCAGAACGTGATTGTTTACGGATGCCAGTTTGCGCTGCAGGTTGGGCGCATTGTGCGGGAGGAGCGGCTCCTGTCCAACGACGAGCAGTATCGGGCTTACAGGTGTAAGGTGCGGTGCCGGGTGATTCCCGGCGTGTTTTGACGCGTTATGGTGTAGTTTGGCCTATGGCGTAAGGGGCAAGACCCCCAGCCTGCCTGATTACCCTTGAGAGAGCCGCACGCGCGCAGCATCATCCATGCAAAACGATATCAAGCCGTTCAACGACATGGCGTCGATCCTGTCCAATCCGATCCTCAACACGGATTCGTACAAGGCGTCGCACTACCTGCAATATCCGCCGGAAGCGTCGGCGATGTTTTCATACATCGAGTCGCGCGGCGGGCGCTATGACCGCACGCTGTTCTTCGGCCTTCAGATGTTGATCAAGGAATATCTGTGCCGTCCCATTACGCCGGCCATGATCGGGCAAGCAAAGGCGTTTTTCGCGGCGCATGGCGAGCCGTTCAACGAAGCCGGCTGGCGCTACGTCGTCGAGCACTATGCGGGTTATCTGCCGGTGCGGATTCGTGCGGTACCAGAAGGCTCGGTCGTGCCCACGCACAACGTTCTGGTCACGGTTGAATGTGACGATCCCCAGGTGTTCTGGCTGACCTCGTATCTGGAAACGATGCTGATGCGTGTGTGGTATCCGATTACGGTTGCGACGCAAAGTTGGCATCTGCGCAAGACGATTCGCGCTTATCTGGAGAAGAGTAGCGACGACCTCACGCAATTACCGTTCAAACTGCACGATTTCGGTGCGCGCGGCGTCTCGAGTGCGGAGTCGGCTGCGATCGGCGGTGCGGCGCATCTCGTCAGTTTCATGGGCTCGGATACGGTGCTTGGGGTGGTTGCGGCGAACCACTACTACAACGAAGCGATGGCGGCGTTTTCGGTGCCGGCCGCGGAGCACAGCACGATCACGTCATGGGGGCGCGAGCGTGAAACCGAAGCATTCCGCAACATGATCACGACGTTCGGCAAGCCGGGGGCGATCGTTTCGGTGGTGTCCGATTCCTACGACCTGTTTGCCGCGCTCGAGGTATGGGGCACGGAGTTGAAGCAGGCGGTGCTCGATTCTGGGGGCACCCTGGTGATCCGGCCAGATTCCGGCGATCCGCGCACGATTGTCCTGCAGACCCTGCGGGCGCTCGAGGCGTCGTTCGGTTCGACGGTGAACAGCAAGGGGCGGCGCGTGCTCAACAGCGTGCGCGTGATTCAGGGCGACGGCGTGAATCCGGATTCGATTGAGGCGATCCTGGCGGGCATGGACGAGGCCGGTTTTGCGGCGGACAACATCGTCTTCGGCATGGGCGGTGCGTTGCTGCAGCAGATCAACCGCGATACGCAGCGGTTCGCCATGAAGTGTTCGGCCATCCGGCTTGGGGATGAATGGCACGACGTACACAAGGACCCGGTCACGGATGCCGGTAAGCGCTCGATGAAAGGGCGGCTGACGTTGCTGGTGAATCGTCACACAGGCGAGTATCGGACGGCGACGCTGCCGCTGGCTTGGGATGACCGTACCGTGGAAGGCGATTGGGACGAAGCGCTCGTCACTGTGTTTGATTCTGGAAAATTGCTGGTCGACGTCGCGTTTTCTGAGGTCAGGAAGTGGGCTCACGCGGGCGAGGGTTAGTCGGGTGTTGGGATTTAGCCGCGTTGACGGCTAAATCGTCATGCCGCTGCGGGAGCTAAAACAAACGTGTCAGCTCACATTCCAAACCGAAACGCCGAGGGTATCAATATCAATCCGGCAAGGGCTACCTTCCCGCAGCCGGGCATCTTCGTTCGCGATATCGAACCGCACCCCTGCGATATTCAGGCGGACATAGCGCTCACCGCGCCGTAACTCGACCGCGTCGACCACGCCGGCGTGAGCGCCATTAGGCAAAATCACCACGGCGTGGGAAGAGATGCGCCACATCACCCGCCGCCCGGCAGGCATGACAGCACCGCGATCGTCCGTCGCGATCGCCAGTCCCTTGCCAATCTGGACTTGCCCCGGCGCCGTCATCAAGCCTTCGCCGACGTTGTGCAAGCCGAGCAACTCAGCAACGCGCATCGAAGCCGGCCGTTCGAACACGGCATCGATGGAACCCGCCTGCAGCACGCGCCCTTGTTCGACGACCAGCACCTCGTCGGCAAGCAGCGCCGCTTCGTCGGGATCGTGCGTGACGATGATCGTCACCGCCGTAATCTCGCGCTGCAACGCCCGCAGCGACTGCTGTAAACGGCGCCGCCGCGGCGTATCGAGCGCCGCGAACGGCTCATCGAACAGCAACAATTCGCTATGACGTGTGAGCGCCCGTGCCAGCGCCACGCGTTGCCGCTGCCCGAACGACAATTGATGCGGTAAGCGCGCCACCAGTCGCGCGAGGCCCAGATGATCGAGCCAGTAACGCGCGCTGGCCGCGTCGGCGTCGACGGGAAACGCGAGTTGCTGCGCGACCGTCATGTGTGGGAATAGACCGTAGTCTTGCGGCATATAACCGATCTGGCGGCGCTCGGGCGGCAGCGTGCTCAGGTCAGTTGCGCCGAGCCGGACGGAACAGGATGCATTGGATTCGAGCCCTGCAATCAGACGCAATGCCAGGGATTTGCCGGAGCCCGACGGCCCGATGATCGCAAGCCGCCGCGTTGCAGGCGTCCACGCTATGTCGAGTTCGAACGCGCCCAATTGGCGCTGCAAATGAAAGGCGAGTCGACGATCGGACGTCTCGCCACGACTCGCCGTTAGATCCGCGCCGGGTTCCGGCGCGTCGTCGCCGTTTTCGGTCTGTTCGAGCGCGGCCTTTTGCCGAAGGCTATAAATCGACAGCGCCGCGCAGACAATCGCAATCGCGAGCGTCGGCAGCAGCAGCGGCATCATCGCCGGCAGGCCTTGGCCACCGAATACGACGTACGTGTACACCGGCAGCGAATACGGGTGATAGGCCACCATCACAGTCGCGCCGAATTCGCCAAACGCACGCAACCATGCGAGCGCAAGTCCGGCGCGAATCGCTGGCCACGCAACCGGCAACATCACGCGGAAGAAGCGGCTGCCCGCATGATGGCCGAGCGTCGCGGCCACGTCGTCGAGCACGGGATCCACGGCGGCGAACGCCGATTTCGCCGCGATGATCAGGAAGGGCGCGGCGACGAAGACTTCCGCGAGCACGATGCCGGCAAACGAATCCGTCAGCGCCCCGTTAGTGAATCGGCCGACCCAGCTATACGGGCCGAGCAGAAACAATAGCAGCACGCCGCTCGTGAGCGGCGGCAAGGCAAGCGGCAACTGCACGACGAAGCCGAGCAGCGCCATCTTGCGCGAACTCGAGCGCGCCAGAAAATAGCCGAGCGGCACGCCGCCCAGCAGAATCACGAGCGAGGCCACACTGGCACTCGCCGCCGAAATGCCGACCGCTGACCACACCGCTTGCCAGTCGACATTCGGCCAATCAGCCGCGCCGAGTTGCGGCACGCTCGCGATAAACGGGGCGCACAGATAGACGGCAAGCAGCGCCGCCAGCCACAGCAGCGGCCGCGCGGTGGACCGTTTCGCCGCCTGGTTCACCACCTTACTGCGCGGCGTCGATCACGGCTTGCACCGAAGGCGGCATCGCTTGCACGTTGCCGGTCACGGTGGGTTTGATCACATCCACGCCGTGCTGCTTGAGCAGCGCGCGCCCTTGTGCGCTCAGCAGGAAGTCGACGAAGCTGCTTGCGCCCGCACGGTTAGGCGCATCGCTGAGAATCGTCAGCGTGTAGCTCGCTTTGGCCTGCAATTCGGGCGCCGGCTGGATCGCCGGGATTTTCAGGTCGGACGTTTCGGTCGAGTAGAAGAAGCCGGCATCGAGTTGGCCGGATTGGAGGCGGCCCACCAGGGTTTCCTCAGGCAAAACCTGTGCGGGATTTTCCGCGGCGCCCAGCGTCTTCTCGACGAGGTCCGGCTGATGGTAGAGCTCTGCGGCCTTTGTCATCATCTCGACGGTGAATGCGCCCTTCGGATCGAGCTTCGGATCGGTACGGCCGATACGGATACCCGGCTCCTGCAATACCTGATCCCAGCGCTTGTTCTTGAAGTCCGCAGCGAACTTGCTTTGCGGGTCGTAGCCGATCATCAAAGGCGATTCGGCGAAGTTGACGTACCACGTGACGTGGTCGCCGTTCGCCTCGCCCATCAGGCTGGTATTCACCTTCGGGCTCGCGCTGATGAACACGTCGCCGCGGCGCAGCTTGCCCTTGATCTCGTTCGCGATCTTGTTCGAACCCGCCGCGTAGCCGCGGAAGTGCTGGCCGGTGGCCTTTTCGAAGGCCGGGCCCACGCTGCGCTCCATCAGATTGACGAGCGAACCGGCGTACAGCACGTTGACCGTGTCGTCCTGCGCGAAGGCGGGCGGGGCCGTCGCCACCCCGGCAACGACCACGAAAGATGCGAGCAGCTTGCGAATCATGTGACTAATCCCGATGCGTTATTAAGAGCGCTATATTACGACGCCATCGCGTTGCGTTGTGCGGCGCTGCGCGCGTCGTGTGATCAATTGAGCGGGAAAATCCGCACGTAACTGGTGCCGCCAGTGCTGCCAGCGCGGTCGATGGCGTACAACTGGTGCCGGGGCGCGTCCACGGCCACGCCGCGAACGTCCTGAAAGTCATTTGCAAGCAGGCTGATGGTGCCGTCCGGCGCGATCCGGCAGAGGTCGGCCGCGAAGCCGGCTTGTCGATGCGAGCCGTGAATTTTTATCGATGGGGATGACGCTGGCGGAGTGCCCGATATGCCTGGCGATATAGTGCGTATCGAGGCATTTTTGCGCCGCGGCGGCCATCGCAGCGTAATATACACACCGACATAACGAGTGAACAAGCCGCTCAGGCATCAATGCTGGAGATAAGCGCAGATGGATAGTGTGAATGTGATTGCCGCGCCTGCCGTTGAAGGCGCGCTCGTCTTGAGCGGACGGTTCCAGCGCCCGCTGTCTTTCGACCTCGAGCGGCTCAAGGCTTACGAAAGCGTGCTGGCCACGCCATTCGATCTACGCTGCTATACGACGAACCGTTTCATCCGCAGCGTCGATTCTTACCGCGGCGTGCGTTTGACGACCTTGATCTCGGAAGCGGGCCTGCCGAACGACGTGCCAGGCGAGTTCAAGCGTACGGTGTTCGTGGCGGTGGGACACGATGGCTACGTCGTGACATTCTCGTGGCATGAACTGTTCAACACGCTGGTCGGCGAGAACGTGCTGGTTGCGTACGAATGCGGTGGCCGCGCGCTCGATGCTGAAGACGGTGCGCCGATTCTGTTTTCCGGTTCGGACATTCTGCCCGCGCCTCGCCACGTCAAGCGCCTCGCGCGTATCGAGGCGCATGTTTTGAAGCCATTGGCGTAGGGGATTCGAGCGACTGGCGTAATATGGTTCGCTGTTCTTCATCGCGTTGCCGCCATGTCTGACGAACCGCTTTCGCCTGCTGTTGGCGTTGCTGCGTCCCGCCCCGCACCGCTGCGTGCGCCACTCGATGCGCGGGTCGACGAGCGCACGACAAAGTGGCTGGCCGCGGCCACGGACGCCGCATTGCCCGATACGCAACTGTTCGCCAGGCTGATTGCCGCGCGCGACGTGCGCGACGAGCTTGCGCTGTTGGGGTTGCCGCAGCAGGTGTGGCGGGCGCTACTGGAGCGGCACTTTGTGCACGCCGCCGCGCTCGCAGCCGTGCCAGCGCCTTTGTCTGCATTGCCGCCCGTCGATACTAGCGAACACGCGGCATTCGTCGACACGCTGCGTGCGTTGCTGCTCACGTATTCCAGTCCCACCGTCGACGCGAACGACGCCCACTGTCTCGCCTCGATCATCGCTCACGCGTGCTTGCGGCCGGATCACCTGTGGCGCGACCTCGGCCTTGCGGGCCGTGAAGAAGTCACATGGATGCTGACGCGTTATTTCCCGACGCTCGTTGTGCTGAATGTTGACAATCTGCGCTGGAAGAAATTCCTCGCCCAGCAACGCGCGCTGTCCTTAGGGCTTGAGCCCGGCCCGGCGCCCGGTTGCCCGGGCTGCGAAGACTACGGGCATTGCTTCCCGGACCACCCTTGAAGACTCACTCAGCCAGGGTGGCAGGGCGAGGCGGTTCGTGTATCCTTTCGCGCATGGCTGATACCGCGAAAACCACACCAAGACCCGCGACAAAATCCGCGACAAAGTCTGCGAAGCCGCGCCCCGAAGTGCGCTTCAGAATGCGCATCCGCAACGGCGATGCCGTCGCGCTCGGGCCGGGCAAAGTCGAACTGCTCGAAGCCGTGCGCGAATACGGCTCGATCTCGGCTGCGGCGCGCAGCCTCGGCATGTCGTACCGGCGCGCCTGGCTGCTGATCGACGAGCTGAACCGCTCGCTCAAAGCGCCCGCCACCCACTCGGAGCAGGGCGGTCAAAGCGGTGGCGGCTGTACGCTGACGCCGGTGGGCGAACGGATTATTCATCTGTACCGCGAGGTCGAAGTCGAGGCGCAACGAAGTTGCGCGAAACAGATCGCCGAGTTGACCAAACTGATTCGCGCCTGAGTGGTGGAGGGGCGTTCGGTTTAGGCTTCAACGCTCAGCCGTGGCGCAGGCAAAACGCCGACGGTGGCGGATTGCCCAACTGGGCACGATGCTCGGGGCGCAGGCGGCCCACCAGTTCGACGAAGCTCGCCACGCTCGCCGTGCGCAACGGGTGATAGTCGATCTGATGGCGTTCGCAAACCCGCTTGAGCGTATTCATCGAATCGTGATCGACGCAGTCGACCGGAAACACGACGATATCCGCACCCGGCAGCGCAGCGGCAAGCAGACCTTTGCGATCTTCCACGCCGCCGTCGTGCACCACGAAATCACCGCCGGCCGCTTCCACCAGCCGCTTGAGCGCGGCATTCGAGCCGGGCCGGCCGCCCACATACACAATCCGTTTGCCGCGCACGTTGTCGAGGCTCGCTTGCCGTGTCCCCGCGCCATGGCTGTCCGCTGCATCCACGGTCGCGCATTCCAACGCGTCGCACTCGCTTTGCACCAGCTTGAGAAGCGCTAACGCCTGATCGAGGCTCTTGCGTAACGCGAGCGCCGCGCCTTGTTCCTGGAGCACGCGCTGTTCAGCGGCCTCACGGCGGCTCGTGTGCAGCGCCACCCGCTGGTCGATGTCGGCCAGCTTGTCGCGCAGCCTTGATATCTCGGCTTCGGGATTGGTGGGATCCGTCGGCGTCTGTCGCGTGGACAAGGCTGTGAGCTGCGCGATCTGCGCATTGAGCGCGGCGATCGATGCGTCGCGCTGCGTGCTGATCTCCTGCAAGCGGCTTTGCTGCCGCTCGACTTTCTCTTTCAACTCGGCGTTTTCGGCCTCGAGCGCAACCAGCCTGCGGATGTCCGCGCGATTTGCCGCGCCGACCAGATGCGACAGCATGTGCAATTCGCCGAACGCTTTCTGGCGCACGTGCAAGGTCGCGTGCGGATGTGTCATCAAGGCCCAGTAAGCAGGTGGGATGTCACCGCTTTTCAGTGCTTCGTCCCAGAGCTTCAGCAACTCGACGCCGTCAGTGGCTTTGTCGAAGCGGCGGATCGCCGCCGCATAGTGCTCGTCGAGCAACTTATGCAGCGCTTTGGCGCCCGCGCCGCCGTCGATCGCGAGTTCTACGGCCGAGTGATGAACCTCCAGATCGCTCGCATCCCGGCGATCGAGGCCTGTGAATTTGGGCACCAGCCTGCGCAGTTCGTGCGTGCTGAGACAGGTGCCGATGATCGAACAATGCAGTTGGCCGTCGAGCTCTCCGAGGCGCGCGCGCCGTTTGGCGTTCGAAAGCGAACCCTTGGCGGGCGTGCAGCACGGATCGGCCGCGCGCAGGCCCGTGCCGGCGAGCTCGTCGCTGGACAGTTTGAGGCGCGATGGCTGGGCGAGACGAAACGGGGGCGTGTGCATGGGTACCTCGAATCCGGTTCTGGCGTCAGGCTGCCTGAAGGTGCGTGCTGGACACCCTCGCCACGCAAGCGCCGCTGGCGATGTATATGGAAATATATAACGATGGACGCACGAAAACGTTCATGTGACGCAATGACGATCCAGAACATGCCCAACGCACAGGCCGATAAAGGCGGCGTCGAGCCGTTCGAGTTCCGCCACCACCTTGCGTAACGCGGCCAGGTCGTTGCTTAACGCATCCGAGAAAATCGCGTCGCGAAGCTGCTCGGCCGAGCGCGCTTCTTCGATCGACGCTTTCAGATCGCGCAGACGAACGAAAGCCGCCGCCTTGGCCTGCTCGGCGAGGATCGACAACAACTGGTTCAATGAGTGCGAGCGCGAGGTACCCACCGACGCGAAATTCAACTGATCGTCTGTCAGCATCAGCACGAAGCGCTGCACGCTGCCATAAAGGCGCCGGTACGCGTCGACGACATCGCGGATCAGCTCGGCGCGGCCACGCTCGGACGCCGACTTCACCGCGACGATGGTCGACGAAAGCCCTTTCGGGAACCGTTCCGCCGGGTCGGACAAGGTGGATCGCAATGGGGGTTGCGATGGGGATCGCGCTGTGGATCGACTAGGCACCGCTGCTGGCTCCTGCTTGCTTGTTTCGCTTCGTCGTGCGCGGCGGCGGCCGGGCCGCCACGCTCCACGAAGCAGACCGTGATATTCGACAGGATATAACGAAAGGCGGCGTGAGTGTAGCGCAGGCGGTTTTACCCGGGGGAGCGCGAACGCCAGAAACGCCCGCACGGAGGGCGCCCGTTCGAACTTTCGATAGGCAATGGCGATTTCCGAGGCGATGGGTTTGCCGGCGATGTTTCGGTAGACGACGCCCGGCAATGCGATGCAATCCGCCAGCGTATGCGGCACGACCGCCACATTGCCGCCGAGCGATACGCAGGCCAGAACCGCCGCAAGCGTGCCGGGGCGTGACCCCAGCCGCGGCGAAAAACGCCCGCGCCGGGCGACTTCGAAGGTACCGGATTCCTGTTCCGGCAACACGAAACACTGGTCGCACAGTTGCGCAGGCTTGATGTCCGGCGAGCCAGCCAGTGCACAGTTTTCCGGCAGGGCGAGGACGAACGTATCGCGGTGGACGGTGGTTGCCTGAATGCCGTCGACGAGCGGTATCGGCGGGCGCACGTAGGCTGCGTCGAGCAGGCCGTCGCGCAGCATCTCGGCCGCGCTGTCCATCGGCACCTCGCGAATCGAGATGTCGACGCCCGGATATTGAGTGCGAAAACCGCCGACCGCCTGTTGCAATACGCCGGCATAAGCGGCCGAAGCCACATAGCCGACTTCGATCCGGCCCAACTCGCCACGCTCGGCGAGAATCGCGCGTTCTTCGCCGCGCACGAGGTGATCGAGCGCGCTGAGCGCTTCGGCGAGGTAGGCACTGCCTGCCGCACTCAAGGCCACCGACCGCTTGGTGCGATGAAAGAGCCGCACGCCGAGCAGCCGTTCTGCTTCCTGGATCAGCTTGGTTAGCGTGGGTGCCGCGATGCCTAATTCGTCCGCGGCGCGAGAGAAGTGCAGATGCTTCGCGACGCAAACGAATGCGTGGATATGGCGGAGTTCGAGCTTTCGCATGATTTTCAGTATTGCCGCTTGCGCTAATTATTCTGTAATTCTATGGCAATGACAGCTAATAGTCGTTTCGTTACTATTGAATGACTTCGATTCGACTCCGCCTGTCTGTATGTCATCCACGTCCGCCCGTCCCACACTGCCCGCGCAGCCGTCCGGCTGCAACGGCTCAAAATCCGTCAACCCCGCGTTCGTGCTGGCCACCGCCTCGGCGACCTGTGCGCTGATCGTGCTCGATACCAATGTCGTGGCTGTCTCCTTGCCGTCGATTGCGCGCTCGTTTCACGCGAGTTTCGCCGACGTCGAATGGGTAGTCAGCGCGTATATGGTCGCTTTCGCATCGTGCCTGCTGCCCGCGGGCGGTCTCGCCGATCGCGTCGGCCGTAAGCGGATGCTCCTGCTCGGGCTTGCCGTGTTCTTTCTGGCGTCGCTGGGTTGCGGGGCGGCGCCATCGGCGGCGATGCTGAACGTGGCGCGCGCGGTCAAAGGGGTCGGCGCCGCGATGCTGCTCACCGCGGCGCTCGCCGTGATCGCGAATACCTTTCACGAAGGTCCCGCGCGCGTGCGAGCATGGGCCGTGTGGGGCACCTGTATGGGCCTCGCGACGACGGTGGCGCCGCTCGTCGGCGGCGTGATTACGCAATGGCTGGGGTGGCGCTGGATTTTCCTGCTCAATCTGCCCGTGTGCGCGGTGCTCGCGTGGTGCGCGTCACGCTCGATTCGCGAGTCGCGTAATGCCGAACCCGGTCCGCTCGATGCCGCCGGCAGTATTCTGTTCGGCCTTGCGCTCGCGCTCGGCATCTGGGCGTTGATCGAGGTGCCGACCGACGGACTCGCGAGCTGGACAACGGGCGCGAGGCTCACGGCATGCGCGCTGCTGTTTGGCGCATTCGTCCACGTGCAACGCTCGCGGGCGCATGCGATGGTCGATCTTGCGCTGTTCCGCCAGCCGCGCTTTGTCGCCGCTGTGCTCGCAATGTTCGGGTACGCCGCCTGCGCGCAGGTGATGATGACGTTTTTGCCGCTCTACCTGCAGAACGCGTTCGGTCTGTCGGCGGTGATGGCAGGCGTCGGCATGCTGCCGTTCGCGCTGGCGATGGTGCTCGGGCCATACATCGGCGCGACGCTCGCGAGGCGCTTGCCGGGCATGGCGTTGCTGTCGACCGGGCTGTTGCTGATCGGGGCCGGCAATCTGTTGACGGCGCTGGTTGCCGGCGACGGACGTTATGCGCTGGTTGCCGGCGACGGACGTTATGCGCTGGTGGCGCTCGGCATGGTCGTGACCGGGCTGGGGGCAGGGATGATGAATGGCGATACGCAGAAGGCCATCATGGCGTGCGTGCCACCCGACCGAACCGGCATGGCGTCCGGCATCAGTACGACGACGCGCTTCACGGCCATCGTCACGTCGGTGGGGGTGCTGGGCGCGGTACTCGCGGCACGAACCCACGCTGCGTTCCTCGCCGGCACGCCCATGACGCCCGATGTCAGGGCCGCGCTCGATGAGGGCTTGATGTCACGCGTGCTGGCCGGCGATATCGCCCAGGCCACCGCGCATCTGCGGCCTGCGCTGCGGGCCACGCTGGCGTCGGCCGCACACGCGAGCTTCGCCAGCGGCTTTGCTGCGGCACTTTATCTGGCTGGCGCGGCGGCGGTGTCGATTGCGGCGGGAATGTGGCTGCTGGGGCGCAAGGGTGAAGCCGTGCAGGTGCGTCGGGTCGCGTCGAACGGGTAGCCTGCGCCGCCTGCCGCCTGCCGCCTGCCGCCTGCCGCCTGCCGCCAGTCGCTCCTGCTGCTTCAGCCGTTCCAGCGGCCCCGGCGGCCCAAGCCGTCCCAGTTGCCTCATCCCTCCGCGCCCCATTTTCCGATATTGTGTGCTGCTCGGGCGCGCTCAAACCTTGGCACGCGCTCCTTTCCATGCCGCTTCCACAACCGGGCACGCACAGCACAAGAAAATGAGTCATCCCAACACCGAACTGATCGAGCGTTTTTACACCGCGTTCCAGCAGCGCGACGCCGAAACAATGGCCGCCTGCTATGCCGACGATGTGGTCTTCAGCGATCCAGCCTTTGGCGAGCTGCGCGGCGAAGAAGCGCGCGACATGTGGCGCATGCTGGTGGCGCGCGCACAGGACTTCTCGCTGACGTTTGACGGCGTCGAAGCGGACGAGCGCAACGGCCGCGCCAACTGGGTGGCCCGTTACACATTCAGTCAGACGGACCGCACGGTGGTCAACCGCATCGACGCCCGCTTCGTGTTTCGCGGGGGGCGCATTGCCGAACATCGCGATACGTTCGACCTTTGGCGCTGGGCCCGTCAGGCGCTGGGAATCAAGGGCACGCTGCTCGGTTGGACGCCTTTCGTGCAGCGCGCAATCAGGGCACAAGCGAGAAAAGGCCTCGACCTCTATCGACGCCGGCAGCGCCGCGCATAGCAGTTCAGCCCGGCGCAATCCCCCCAGCCTTGCTATGAGCCGGCCAGTTGATGCAGTATTTCGTGATACGGACAAGCAGGGGAGTTCTATGCCGGTAGTGGATGCGTCATGGGAAGGCTGGCTGAGCAGCAACGTAGCGCGCGGTTGCAGCATCGACTCGATGGTCGACGCGATGGTGCAAGCCGGTTTCACCACGGAATCCGCGCGCGCGGAGGTGCACAAAGCGTTCGGCAGGGATCCGGCCGACGCAGCGGTCCCGGTACCCGCGGCATCCGAGGCTGCGCTGGAAAAAGCCTCGCCGCAAACGTACCAGTACGACGAGTCGCCCGTATCGCGCGGCAATGTGATCCGCGCACACGATCGCGACGTCCGCGTGGTGATGCGCTGCGAGCGGCCGCAAGTGATCGTGTTCGCGGATGTGCTGTCGCCTGACGAGTGCAAGGAGGTGATCGAACGCTCGCGTCATCGGCTGAAACGCTCGACCACGGTCAATCCCGCCACCGGCAAGGAAGACGTGATCCGCAATCGCACCAGCGAAGGCATCTGGTACCAGCGCGGCGAGGACCCGTTCATCGAGCAGATGGACCGCCGCATCTCGAGTCTGATGAACTGGCCGGTTGAAAACGGCGAAGGGCTGCAGATTCTGCATTACGGCACGACCGGTGAGTATCGCCCGCACTTTGACTATTTCCCGCCCGATCAGCCCGGCAGCGCGGTGCATACCGCCCAGGGCGGCCAGCGGGTGGCGACACTCGTGATCTATCTGAACGACGTCCCCGACGGCGGCGAAACGATTTTCCCGGAAGCGGGTATGTCAGTCGCCGCGACACAAGGTGGCGCGGTGTATTTCCGCTACATGAACGGCCAGCGTCAACTCGACCCCCTGACCTTGCACGGCGGCGCGCCGGTGCTCGGTGGCGACAAATGGATCATGACGAAATGGATGCGCGAGCGGGCCTACGGCTGAGGCACGCGTTATTCGGCTGCGGGGCGTGCGGCGGCTTTAAGCAAAGCGGCCGCCTTGTACAGCAGGGCTGTGACAGTCGCTGTCTCGCACGGCGGAAGACTCTGGCATTGGGTCGGGACGTTTTATGTTGTCGCAGGAAATTACCTGTCGAAGGTGGCCTCCAGATGACAGTGCCGCAGCCGCTATAGGCGATCAGATGTATCTCGTTTGCCCGGACTTGGGCGAGTGGGGCGCCCGGCTTGTGCCTACGGCGCGAAGCGCGAGCGGCCAGCGACTAGGCGCCCGCGCTTCGCTCAAGCCGTCTTGCTGTAAACGTCCGGATTGTGCAGTTCCATATAGCGCTCCGGCGTCACCAGTTCCTTGAAGCCGTGCGGCTTGTAGACGTGGTGGGCGTCTGTCGTCACCAGCACGATTCTGCGCAAACCGGTCAGCGATGGGCTGGCGAATACGTGCGTCATCAGCGCTGACGCGTATCCCTTGCCACGGTACGCCGGCAGCACGAAAACATCGCACAGGTAGGCGAATGTCGCCTGATCCGTTATCAGGCGAGCAAACGCGATTTGCTTGCCTTCGATGTAGGCGCCGAAACATAGCGACCCCTCGATCGCCCGGTCGAACGTCTCGCGTGGCATGCCCTTCGCCCATGCTGTCTCTTGCGACAGGAACGCGTAGATCATCTCTATGTCGAGGTCGGTCTTGTGGCTCGAAATCGTCAGATCGTTGGCTTGCACCGCGCGTCTCCACCTGTTTTGATCAAGCAATCAAAGGACGCGGCGCCGGTTGAGCGCCGCCGCTTCAAACCCTGGCTTCCAGCCCACTTGGCGCTCAGCTTTTCGCCGGGTCTTCGGTGCCGCGCGAACCGCCGCCGATGCTCTGTCCGGCGTTGCGCGCGAGACCCAGGTAGCCGGTCACGGACAGCAGCGTCAGCACACCGGCAAACAGAAACGCCAGGCGGAAATCGTCCAGGGTGAAGACACGGCCGGTCGTCTCGCCGTTGAAGACCGCTGCCGCGCGCAGCGAGACGGCGCCGAAGGCAATGCCCAAGCCGATTGTCATCTGCGCGGCGGCGCTCCATAGCGTGCTCGCCGCGCTCATCTGCGGCTGTGCGACGTCGGCATAGGCGAGCGTGGCAAGCGTCGAGAATTGCATCGAGCGCGCTACGCCGTAAATGAACACGACGAACAACACCAGCACGAGCGGCACGTTCGGCGTCAACAGCCCGCACGCAATGATGAAAACACCGGCCACCATGACGTCGATAATCGACACCATCCGGAAACCGTAGCGTTGCAGGATGCGCGTGGTCAGTGCCTTCATGCCGAGGTTGCCGAGCGCGCTCGCGAGCAATAACAAACCCGACTTGAACGCCGACAAGCCGAACCCGACCTGGAACAGCAGCGGCATCAGATAGGGCACTGCGCCAATGCCGATACGTGTGAACGAGCCCGTCACCACCGTCACGGAAAAAGTCGGGATTTTCAGCGTGGATACGTCGATCAGCGGATGCGGGTGACGCTTCGCGTGCTGGAACGCCACCACGCCCATCAGCAATCCACCGGCGATGAGCGCGCCAGCCACCCACGGGTTTTCGCCGGGTTGGCTCGCCAGTTCGGCGCCATACAGAATCGCCGTCAGCGTCGTGGCGCTCAACACGAGGCCGACGACGTCGAGCGGCTTGCGTTCGGTGCCGCGCAGGTTCGGCACCAGCGCGAGCGCCACAGCCATCGCTGCCAAACCGAATGGCACATTCAGTAGAAAGATCCAGCGCCATGACGCATAGGTGGTGATGAAGCCGCCCACCGGCGGTCCGACCACCGGCGCGGCAATGGCCGGCCAAGTGATGGTCGAGATCGCCTGCATCATCCGGCTCTTCTCGGTGTTGCGCACCACGATCAAACGGCCCACCGGCACCATCATCGCGCCGCCCATGCCTTGCAGCAGCCGTGCGGCCGTAAACTCGGTCACGTTCTGTGATAAGCCGCACAACACCGAAGCGACCGTGAACACGCCAATCGCGCTGAAGAACACCGTGCGCGAGCCGCAGCGGTCGGCGACCCAGCCGCTCACCGGGATGAAAATCGCCAGCGCCAGCATGTAAGCCGTCATACCGAGGCTCAGGCTGTTCGGCCCGACGCCGAATGAGTGCGCCATCTGCGGCAAGGCTGTGGCGATCACCGTGGTGTCGAGATACTCCATGAAGAAGGTGGCCGCGACGACATACGGCAGCCAGCCGACATGTGAATTGCGTGCGCCGCCGGTCATTGCACCGCCCCCGGCGCCTGGCCATTGCGTGTGAATTCGATGACGCCTTTAGCGTGCCGGCCTGTCCCGCGCGATTGTGTTGACTTCATGTTCTTGCGACTACCTTTCGAAAGCGTGTTTCCGGCACCCCTCAGTACAGACGAGCAACGAGGTCGCGGCTTGTTTGGCGTCAGCCAGCCCTGCATCGTAACGCAACAATCCGCAGCAGACAGCGGCGCGCCACGCCAACATGGCGAGGCGCGCGCCGGAAACACGGCCTTTCCTGCCGCTCAGTCCTTGGCCGCGTATTCGCGATCGAGATTGTCGTACAGCGGCTTGTTGACAAGGCGCTGGCGTTCGCTGAACGGCGCGACGAGCGTGGCGTCCTCATCGAGGCGGCCATTGCTCTTCAACGTGCCGAGCGCGCGTTGCATGCCGAGCACCGCGCCTTGCAGCGCCGCGTTCGCGTACAGGACGATGCCGTAACCGAGCTTGGCGAGCGCTTCACGCGATTGCACCGGCGTCTTGCCGCCGATCACGATGTTGATCAGTTGCGGCTTGTCGAACAGCGACGGCAAACGTTCGATATCGGCGAGCGATTCGGTCGCTTCGATAAACAGAATATCGGCGCCGGCCTCGATGAAGCGGTGGCCGCGCTCGATCGCGTCTTCGATGCCGTGCACGGCGGCCGAATCGGTGCGCGCCATGATCTGCAGGTTGCCGTCTTCGCGGGCATCGACGGCCGCGCGGATCTTGCCGACCATCTCACTCGTGCTGACGACTTCCTTGCCGGAGAAATGGCCGCATTTCTTCGGCATGATCTGGTCTTCGAACTGGATTACGTCGGCACCGCTGCGTTCGAGCACGCGCACGGACTGGCGGACGTTCAGCGCGTTGCCGAAGCCGGTGTCGGCGTCGACGATCAGCGGCAGCGCGACCGCGTCGCGAATCCGCGCGCAATGCTCGGCGACTTCGGCCAGGCCGATGAAGCCGAGATCGGGCAGGCCGAGCGACATGTTGGTGACGCCCGCGCCCGTGATGTAGATCGCTTCGAAGCCAGCATCTTCAATCACGCGCGCGCTCATCGCGTTGAAGGCGCCCGGCACGAGCAGACCCTGGCGTTGGTTGACCTTGGCGCGGAATGCGGCGCGACGATTAGCGGAAGTGCTCATGACGGTGTGTCTCCAGATGGGAAAGGGTGGGTAGAACGCAGAGCTGAACTTGCAGGAAGCATGCCATTTGCGGGCTCACAGGATTTGTGCCGAAGAATCAGCCGGTTAGGTGAAACGGGAGCGGCGCGCTGGTTCATGGCAGAATGGCGGTATGTTTCATGAAACGTTTCATGGAACGTTCCAGCTACGAGCGGAGCATCGCAGTGTCCACTTTCACGTCGCCCCTTGCCAACCCCCATCCCGGCCGCCCAGGCGTTGCCTTGGTCAGTATCAGCCGGTTGCAATCGCTTTGCGAGACAGTCGCGCCGCGTTACACCGGGCAGGCCCGGTTCTTTTCGGTCCGGGAGGGCTACGGCGCCGCCGTCACGGCCCTGCAGGCCCATGTGGACGCGGGCTCGGTCGATGTCGTGCTGGCAGCCGGATCGAACGGCGCTTACCTGCGCGACAACCTGAGCGTGCCGGTGGTCATGGTCAAGGTGAACGGCTTCGACGTGCTGAGCGCGATCACCCACGCCACAACGACCTGGCCTGGCGCCGGGATCGGCCTTGTCCTGCACGAAACCATCTCACACGAACTCGCCGACCTGAGCGCGTGGCTGACCGTCGGCCTGAAACAGCGCGCCTACCGCTCGATCGACGAAGTGCGGCTCGCGGTCGCGGGCCTCGCGGCAGAGGGCTGCAGCGTCATCATCGGCCCCGGCATGGCCTGCGATTTCGCACAGCAAGCGGGGCTGGAGAGCGTTTTTCTGTACTCGCTGGGCGCCGTCGAAGAGGCGTTCGAGCGCTCGGTCGAACTGGCGCGCGTGAGCCGCCAGAAGGAATCGAAGCGGGTGCGCCTGAACACGATCGTCGCCCATCTGCGCGACGGCGTGGCCGCCTTCGACGACGCTGGTCAGCTCGAAGCCGTCAATCCGGCGATGCTCGATCTGCTCGGCCTCGACCGCGAACAGGACGTCCCGGCGCAATTGACACGCGCCGTCGGCCCGTTACTGCGCGAGACGCTCGAGCATGACATGCCGGTCGAGGAGCGTATCGAGCAGATCGGCGGCCGCGCGCTGATCGTCAACTGCGTGCCGATCGTCGAGCAGGGCGTGCGATCCGGCTCGGTTGTCACGGTGCAGGACGCGCTGGTCGCGCAGCGGATCGACCGCTCGCTGCGTACCAGCCAGCGGCCGAAGCATCTGGTCGCGCGGCACCAGCTGGACGATCTGGTTGGCAACTCGATGGCGCTCGAGCGGGTGCGGCGGCTCGCGCGCGCAGGCGCGGCTCACGATGCCACCGTGCTGTTGAGCGGCGAAAGCGGCACTGGCAAGGAACTGGTCGCACAGGGCATTCACAATGCCAGCCGGCGGCGCGGCAATCCGTTTGTCGCCTTCAACTGCGCGGCGCTGCCCGAAGGCCTGATCGAGAGCGAGTTGTTCGGTCATGAAGAAGGCGCGTTCACCGGCGCGCGCCGGGGCGGCAAGCCGGGCCTCTTCGAAATCGCTCACACCGGCACGATTTTTCTCGACGAAATCGGCGAGATGCCGGCGGCCCTGCAAAGCCGGCTGCTGCGGGTGTTGCAGGAGCGCGAAGTCATGAAGCTCGGCTCTGGGCGCGCAACCCCCGTCGACGTGCGGGTGATTGCCGCCACGCACCGCGATCTGCACGCACTCGTCGAGCAGGGCGTGTTTCGCGCGGATCTGTACTTTCGTCTGAACCTGCTTCAGATAGAATTGCCGCCGCTGCGCGAAAGGCGCGGCGATGTCGCGCAACTGGCGCGGCACTTGCTGAACCGCAGTGCGCTCCAATATGGGCTGTCGGGTGCCGCGCTCGAGCGGGTGCTGGCGTTCCTCACGCCTTTGTTCGAGCACTATGCGTGGCCCGGCAATGTCCGGGAGCTGGAAAATCTGCTGGCGCGCGCCGCGATTTATCTGAGCGATTCGGCCGGCGAGGGCTGGCAGGATCTGCAGGCGGTGTTTCCGGAGTTCGAGCGGATGCGGCAGACGGCCGCGGACATGCATGGTGCCATGGCTCGCGACCCAGCCATCCAGGACACCCCAGTCCGTCGCTCACCCACCCGCGAGGATGTCGTACGCGCTCTCAAACAGGCTGGCGGCAATCGCGCTGCAGCAAGCCGGGCGCTGGGAATCGGCCGAACAACCCTCTGGCGGCTCATGAGAGAGTGACCCGAGGATTGGTGCGACGCAATAGCCGCCGGTAGCCAGTCAAATAGTAATAAACTATCGAAATAATTTAGACACGCCACTTTACCTATTAAGTAACGTCTGACATACTGACTCCACTTTCCAACCACTCCGAAAGAGGACTCAGCAAATGCCGATCATCAACAGTCAAGTCAAACCGTTCAAGGCACAGGCTTATCACAATGGCGATTTCCAGACCGTCACTGAAGAAAGCCTGAAGGGCAAGTGGTCGGTTTTCGTTTTCTACCCGGCTGACTTCACGTTTGTCTGCCCGACCGAACTGGGCGACCTGGCCGATCGTTACGCCGAATTCAAGAAGCTCGGCGTTGAAATCTACAGCGTGTCGACCGATACGCACTTCACGCACAAGGCATGGCACGACACGTCGGACACGATCCGGAAGATCAAGTACCCGATGATCGCTGACCCGACGCTGGCAATCTCGCGCAACTTCGACGTGCTGATCGAAGAAGAAGGTCTGGCACTGCGCGGCACGTTCGTGATCAACCCGGAAGGCGAGATCAAGCTGGCCGAAATTCACGACAACGGCATTGGCCGTGACGCAGGCGAACTGCTGCGCAAGGTTCAAGCCGCGCAATACATCGCGGCTCACCCGGGTGAAGTTTGCCCCGCCAAGTGGACGCCGGGCGCTGAAACGCTGACCCCGTCCCTCGACCTGATCGGCAAGATCTAAGGTCTAAAAGCCTCTCGCAGTAAGCGCCTCACGGCGCATCGCCGTGCGGACCGATTGATACAGCGGTTCGCGCGTCCCCGGGCTGCGCGCCTCCTATCCGGATGCGCGCGGCGCCCGGGACCCAACACCCCTCGTCACGGAATCGAAAGCCATGCTGGACGCCAATCTCAAGACTCAGTTGAAATCCTACCTCGAAAAGGTTAGCAGGCCTATCGAGATCGTCGCTTCGCTCGACGACAGCGCGAAATCGCAAGAGTTGCTGGCGTTGCTGAACGATATCGCGACGTTGTCGGAACGCGTCACCGTGATTGAACGTCGCGGCGACAGCGAGCGCAAGCCGTCGTTTTCGATCGGCGAGCCGGGTAAGGAAACGGGCATCCGTTTCGCCGGCATTCCGATGGGGCATGAATTTACGTCGCTCGTCCTCGCGCTTTTGCAGGTCGGCGGCCATCCGGTCAAACTCGACGATGCGGTGATCGAACAGATCCGCAGTCTCGACGGCGACTATCAATTCGAAACGTATTTTTCGCTGTCGTGCCAGAACTGCCCGGAAGTCGTCCAGGCGCTGAACGTGATGGCGCTGCTCAACCCGCGCATCCGCCACGTGGCGATCGACGGCGCGCTGTTCCAGAACGAAGTCGAAGCGCGCCAGATCATGGCGGTACCGACCATGTTCATGAACGGTGAAGTGTTCGGCCAGGGCCGCAGCGGTGTGAAGGAAATTCTCGCGAAGCTCGACACCAATGCCGGTGCGCGTGCGGCTAAGGAACTGGAAAAGAAGCCGGTGTTCGACACGCTGATCGTCGGCGGCGGTCCTGCGGGTGCAGCGGCTGCGATTTACTCGGCGCGCAAGGGTATTGCGACGGGTGTCGTGGCGGAACGCTTCGGCGGGCAGGTGCTCGATACGCTGGCGATCGAAAACTTCGTTTCCGTAACGGAAACGGAAGGACCGAAGTTCGCCATGGCGCTCGAGCAGCACGTAAAGAGTTACGAAGTCGACATCATGGACGTGCAGCGCGCTGAAGAGCTGATCCCGGGGCGCATCAACGAGGTACGTCTGGCGAACGGCGCGGTGCTGAAGGCGAAGACGATCATTCTGGCGACGGGCGCTCGCTGGCGCGAGATCAACGTGCCGGGCGAGCGCGAGTACCGTAACCACGGCGTGGCGTACTGCCCGCACTGCGATGGTCCGCTGTTCAAGGGCAAGCGCGTTGCGGTGATCGGCGGGGGCAACTCGGGCGTTGAAGCGGCGATCGACCTCGCGGGTATCGTGCGTGAGGTGACGCTGTTCGAATTCGGCGCGCAACTGCGTGCTGACGAAGTGCTGCAGCGAAAGCTGCGCAGCCTTGCCAACGTGACGATCGTCACGCAGGCACAGACCACGGAAATCACCGGCGACGGCAAGAAGGTCAACGGTCTGGTCTACAAGGACCTGCGTTCGGGCGAAACGAAGAGCATTGAACTCGAAGGCGTGTTCGTGCAGATCGGTCTCGTGCCGAATACCGAATGGCTGAAGGGCACGGTCGAATTGTCGAAGCACGGCGAGATTGTCGTCGACGCACGCGGCGCGACGTCAGTGCCGGGCGTGTTCGCCGCCGGCGACGTGACCACGGTTCCGTTCAAGCAGATCGTGATTGCCGTGGGCGAGGGCGCGAAGGCATCGCTCTCCGCGTTTGACCACTTGATCCGCAGCAGTGATGTAGACGAAGTGACAAGCGAAGCAGAAGCTGAAGCGACAGTTTGATATGCGCGAGTGAGTAGTGGACGGCGGCCTTCGGGCCGCCGTTTTTGTTTGCGGTGAGACCAGGCCCGCGTCAATGCGGGCTTGATCATTTCGTAATTTCGACTGACAGCGGAGGCGACGCTCTCGAAGTGCATCGCAGCAAATCCGCAAACACCCGTTTCATTCACCCGCTCGACGCCCACCCCCAATACCGCACCAACGCCCCCTTTGTTTGGAGCCTCCCACCTAGGCCGAACTTTGACCAGGCCGAAACATAAGCTATTGATTTCGCGCTGTTATGCGTGCGAAGGCGGGATGGTTACTGGGTACAGGCGGGGTTAACGTTCAGGAGGCGGAAGGCTTTTTCCTGAATG